>NZ_CBDAHM010000005.1:0-326682 GCF_965195605.1 Leclercia sp. M-A074-M
CGCCGATGGTAGTGTGGGGTCTCCCCATGCGAGAGTAGGGAACTGCCAGGCATCAAATTTAGCGTGCTGATATGGCTCAGTTGGTAGAGCGCACCCTTGGTAAGGGTGAGGTCCCCAGTTCGACTCTGGGTATCAGCACCACTTTATACTTAGGTTAAAGTTCGGCAAGAAGTAAAAGAATTTGTCTGGCGGCTGTAGCGCGGTGGTCCCACCTGACCCCATGCCGAACTCAGAAGTGAAACGCCGTAGCGCCGATGGTAGTGTGGGGTCTCCCCATGCGAGAGTAGGGAACTGCCAGACATCAATTAAGTGAAAAGGCCATCCGAAAGGATGGCCTTTTTGCATTTCTGCACCATAAAAAAACAGGGCCCGGCGCGTACAGCGCCGCCGGGCCAATCAACATTAGTGGATAACCTGCGACAAAAACGCGCGCGTACGTTCTGATTTCGGGTGAGAGAAGAACTCTTCCGGCGGCGCCTGCTCAACAATTTCTCCGCGATCCATAAAGATCACCCGGTCCGCAACGGTTCTGGCGAAGCCCATCTCGTGCGTGACGCAGAGCATGGTCATTCCCGATTCCGCCAAGCCTATCATCGTATCCAGAACCTCTTTCACCATCTCGGGATCGAGTGCTGAAGTCGGCTCATCAAACAGCATAATTTTAGGTTTCATGCACAGAGAGCGGGCAATGGCCACGCGCTGCTGCTGCCCGCCCGAGATCTGCCCGGGAAACTTATGGGCGTGTTCAGCAATGCGTACCCGCTCCAGATAGTGCATGGCAAGTGCCTCAGCTTCTTTTTTCGGCATCTTACGGACCCAGACAGGCGCCAGGGTGCAGTTTTGCAGAACGGTCAGATGAGGGAACAGATTGAAATGCTGGAAGACCATGCCTACCTCCTGGCGGACACGCTCAACGTTGCGGATGTCGTCATTCAGCTCGATACCATCCACCACAATCCGGCCTTGCTGATGCTCTTCCAGATGGTTGATACAGCGGATCGTTGTTGATTTACCCGAGCCTGAAGGCCCGCAAAGGACGATGCGCTCGCCTTGCTTTACCTTCAGGTTAATGTCTTTCAAAACGTGAAATTGCCCGTACCACTTATTCACATTATCCAGGGTAATCATCGCGTCAGCGGGGGTCATAGTTATCTGGCTCATAGGTTCCTCAGTGCGGTGTACGCCCGGTGTTAAAGCGCTTTTCCAGATGCTGGCTGTAGCGCGACATGCTAAAACAGAAAATCCAGTAGATAAGGGCTGCAAAAACGTAGCCTTCTGTCGACATGCCCAGCCACGCCGGGTCGACGGTAGCCTGCTGCACGCTACTGAACAGATCGAATAATCCAATAATGATCACCAGACTGGTGTCCTTAAACAGCGCAATGATGGTGTTCACCAGACCCGGGATCACCAGCTTCAGCGCCTGGGGAAGGATCACCAGTCCCTGCGTTTTCCAGTAACCCAGCGCCAGCGATTCGGCTGCTTCATACTGGCCCTTGGGGAGCGCCTGCAATCCGCCGCGCACGACCTCAGCGACATAAGCAGACTGGAACAGAATGACGCCGACCAGGGCGCGGATCAGCTTGTCGATGGTAGTGCCTTCCGCCATAAACAGCGGCAGCATAACGGAAGACATAAAGAGCACGGTGATAAGCGGAACGCCGCGCCAGAACTCAATAAAAATTACCGAGAGGACGCGCACGACCGGCATGGTTGAGCGGCGACCCAGCGCCAGTAAAATCCCTAATGGCAATGCGCCGGCAATCCCTACCGAGGCGATAATGAGCGTCAGCGTCAGACCGCCCCACTGGCGGGTTTCAACGCGATCCAGCCCCAGCACGCCGCCATACAACAGCCCCCAGACGAGCAGGGGATAGATCACCGCCCAACAGGCGATGTATCGTCCCCGTTGGGGTAACTTCTTCCAGAACATGGGAACGACAGAGAGCAGCCCAATAACCAGCGCAAGGTTGATGCGCCAGCGCTGATCGTGGGGATAGAGCCCATACATAAACTGGCCGAAGCGCTGATGAATAAAGACCCAGCAGGCTCCCTCTTTTGTGCAATCGGCGCGGGTGGTACCGATCCAGTTAGCCTGCAAAAATGCCCAGTTAATGAGCGGCGGGATAAGTTCCCACATCAGCCAGAAGCAGAACAGGGTGAGCAAACTGTTGCTCCAGCTGGAGAACAGGTTTTTACGAGCCCAGTTAATGATGCGTCCGTTGCCGGTTGTGGCCGGACGCGCAGGGTGAGACAAGACCGCTTTTGTCATCATGGTTCCTTAGCGTTCAACCAGCGCGATACGACGGTTGTAGATGTTCATCAACAGTGAAATGGTCAGGCTGATAATCAGGTAGACCGACATCGTAATGGCAATGGTTTCTATTGCCTGGCCGGTCTGGTTAAGAACGGTGCCGGCAAACAACGAGACCATATCGGGATAGCCGATCGCCGCCGCGAGAGAGGAGTTTTTCACGATGTTGAGATACTGGCTGGTCAGCGGAGGGATGATCACCCGTAGGGCCTGGGGGATGATGACCTGGCGCAGGGTGACGGGATTCGGGAGCCCAAGGGAGCGAGCAGCTTCATGCTGACCATGGGGAACGGCCTGAATACCGGCGCGAATAATTTCTGCGATAAAGGCCGAGGTATAGATGGAGAGCGCCAGCGTCAGGGCGGCCAGCTCCGGGATCAATACCATGCCACCCCGGAAGTTAAACCCCTTTAGCTGCGGAACATCCCAGTGCATTGCCGGGCCAGCTATTGTATGCGCCAGCCACGGCAGGATCACTGCTAAAGCCAGGGTGACGGGCCAGGTGCGCCGTAGCTGCCCGGTTTTAATCTGATGCGTGCGATTGTAGCGAAACAGCGCAATGGAAACCAAGATGGCGCACGCCAGCGCGGCCAGCAATGCCAGCATCCCTTCGGCAATCTGCGGCGCGGGGATATAGAGACCGCGGTTGCTTAAAAAGGCCAGATCGAACGCATCCACCGCCTGACGGGGGCCAGGCAGATTGCGCAGGACGGCGAAATACCAGAAGAAGATCTGCAGCAGCGGGGGAATGTTACGGAAGGTCTCGATATAAAACGTGGAGAGCTTACGCAGCAGCCAGTTATCCGAGAGACGCGCGAGTCCGAGGAAAAAGCCCAGCAGAGAAGCAAACAGAATGCATAACGCTGAAACCAGCAGGGTATTCATCAGGCCGACAAGGAATACGCGGCCATAGGTATCGCCTTCACCGTAATCAATTAAGTGCTGAACAATGCCAAACCCTGCACTACGGTCAAGGAAGGCAAAGCCCGACGTAATGCCGCGTGTGCTGAGGTTGGTAACAGTGTTGTGGAACAGGTAGATCGCGACGGCCAGGACAGCGAGAACAGCGAGGATCTGAAACAGCCAGGCGCGAACCGCAGGATTAGAAAAGGAGAAAGCTCCTTTCAGGGCTAAGCGGCGATGGAACATATAAAACCTCGGGTAACCATGACTCTGGACTGGGCACTGCACTGGCAGTGCCCGTTACAGCAAGATGCTTAGCGTACTGGCGGCGCGTACTGAATGCCGCCATTGTTCCAGAGGTTGTTCTGCCCACGGCTGATCTTCAGCGCGCTCTCAGATCCAACGTTACGCTCGAAGATCTCCGCGTAGTTACCCACCTTTTTAATGATGTTGTACGCCCATTTATTATCCAGCTTCAGATCCTTGCCGTAATCTCCTTCCTTGCCCAGCAGATGGGCCATATCAGGCGTGGCCGGATTAGCCGCCTTCTCATCGACGTTCTTTGAGTTGACCCCCATCTCTTCCGCGTTGAGCATGGCGAACAGCGTCCAGCGAACAACAGCGTTCCATTCATCATCCCCGCGACGGACGACCGGCCCCAGCGGCTCTTTGGAGATCACTTCTGGCAGGACGATCCATTCCGCCGGATTGCTCAGCTTGATCCGCAGCGCATAGAGCTGAGACTGATCCGAGGCCAGGGTATCGCAGCGGCCGGACTCCAGCGCTTTGGCGGATTCGTCAGAGCGGTCAAAGGTCACTGGCGTATATTTCATGTTGTTGGCTTTGAAATAGTCGGCGACATTCAGTTCAGTATCCGTACCCGCCTGAATACAGACGGTGGCACCATCCAGCTCCTTCGCACTTTTGAGACCCGCTTTATTGTGCGTCAGGAAACCAATGCCGTCGTAATAGGTGACACCGGTAAAGGTCATTCCCATCCCGGCATCACGGGATGAGGTCCAGGTGGTATTACGCGAAAGCATATCCACTTCGCCGGATTGCAGGGCAGTAAAGCGCTCTTTCGCCGTCAGCGGGGTATATTTCACTTTGGTGTCGTCGCCGAATACCGCAGCGGCAACGCCACGGCACACGTCAACATCAATACCGGAGAACTTACCGTTGGCGTCTGCGTAAGAGAAACCCGGCAGACCGTCACTGATCCCGCATTGCACAAACCCTTTTTGTTTAACTGCATCCAGAGTGGCACCCGCCTGAGCCTGGCCGGTCATTGCAATGAGCACACCTGCAGCGGCGAGGCTGGCCATCATCATCTTTTTCATAATGCATCCTGTGTAGCGAAAAATTATCGTTATAGTGAGGCGTTTATAAACGCTTTAACCTGTCTGTGGCTGTGGCCGACGTTAATAAAGCAAACGTAATGCCAGCTTTTACTTTTAACGTCATAAGGGATTACACAACGCGTGAAGCAGGATGCAGGCAGTGATAATTAAATCGAGCGCCCTGAAATGGTGCGAAATTACAATCTGCGCCACAAATCAGAGCAAAATATGGATGGGTAAAGGGAGAAATAAAACGGAGGGTTAATAGCGGGAAAATAGAAACAAAATAAGATGTGGGCCCATTCAGGCTTATTTGTTCATCTGCAATGAAAAAGCAAAAGCGCGGACGGATCCGCACTTTCTGGATTACCTGGACACGGCAATGATACCCAGTGTCAGGCCAGCTAAAGCCGCTGCGCCACCTGCGATTGCCCCCGCGGTTTCCCAGTTATCCTGCGTGGTGCCTTTCATACAGGTATTGGTGTGAACCAGTCTGCCCTGATCGTCGTATACCGGTACGCACGGTGAGTCATGTGCACAGCCCGCAAGCAACGTGGCAAGGAGTGCAACCGAAATGAATCTTTTCATGGTGTTACCTCAAAATGAAATCTAACTTTGCGATATAACCAGTAACGACTTCTGCAAAGCTGGAGGCTATTTTACCACCGCTTCAAATTCGCCATGAAACGTCAATAATCTCAAATTATTTGGATTGTAAAAAATATGGAGAAACGGTCATTCTTGCCGGGCAATAATGGAGAGATTGAGGAGAGCGACAGAGTAAACAGTCAGGTGCTGAAATCGTGAGCAAACAATTTATTGGACCGCTAATCAATAAGGTAAATAAATAGTAAGGCTAACTCTCTGTTTATTATCATA
This sequence comes from Leclercia sp. M-A074-M, assembly GCF_965195605.1. Taxonomy (NCBI): domain Bacteria; kingdom Pseudomonadati; phylum Pseudomonadota; class Gammaproteobacteria; order Enterobacterales; family Enterobacteriaceae; genus Leclercia; species Leclercia sp. M-A074-M. Next base: position 5,437 of record NZ_CBDAHM010000005.1, read on the forward strand.
AGAAAAGGCGCCGAAGCGCCTTTACCCATTACTGTTCACGATGACGCGTAAAGCGTCGCCGTACTACCACAAAGAAGACCGGCACAAAGAAGATTGCCAGCAGGGTAGCTGAAAGCATACCGCCCATCACGCCGGTACCCACGGCGTTTTGCGCGCCGCTGCCCGCTCCGTGACTGATGACCAGCGGCAACACGCCAAGGATAAATGCCAGTGAGGTCATAAGGATAGGACGAAGACGCATGCGTGATGCCTCCAGCGTGGCTTCAATAATCCCTTTCCCCTCTTTCTCCATCAGATCCTTAGCAAATTCGACAATCAGGATGGCGTTCTTGGCCGACAGGCCAATGGTGGTAAGCAGCCCCACCTGGAAGTAAACATCATTATTCTGCCCACGCAGGGAAGCGGCCAGCAGGGCGCCAACCACCCCTAATGGCACCACCAGCATCACCGAGAAAGGAATCGACCAGCTCTCATACAGCGCCGCCAGGCAGAGGAACACCACCACCAGCGAGATGGCATACAGGGCAGGCGCCTGGTTGCCGGAGAGCCGTTCCTGATAAGACATGCCTGTCCAGTCGTAACCGATGCCGGTTGGCAGTTTCGCCGCCAGTTTTTCCATTAGCACCATGGCTTCACCGGTACTCTTGCCGGGAGCGGCTTCCCCGAGGATCTCCATGGAAGGGCTGCCGTTATAGCGCTCCAGGCGCGGTGAGCCGTAGATCCAGTGCGACTGGCTGAACGCGGAGAGCGGCACCATTTCACCGTTGGCGCTGCGGACATAGAGACGGTTAATATCCTCCGGCAGCATCCTGAAGTGGGCATCCGCCTGGACATAGACTTTCTTCACCCGGCCACGGTCGATGTAGTCATTGACATAGGTTCCCCCCAGCGCGGTGGAGATGGTCTGGTTGATATCCGATACGCTCACGCCCAGCGCCTGCGCTTTTTCCTGATCGATATCCAGCTTGAACTGCGGGGTATCTTCCAGCCCATTGGGACGCACACGCACCAGCATATCGCTGTGCTCTTTGATCATGCCCAGCAGCTGGTTTCGCGCCTGCGTCAGCTGGTTATGTCCCAGGTTGGCCTGGTCAATCAGTTCAAAATCGAAGCCCGTTGCGGTGCCGAGTTCGATAATGGCGGGCAGGTTGAACGGGAAGACCAGCCCGTCTTTGATCTGACTAAAGGCCCGTGTTGCCCGGCTGACGATGGCCCCAACGCTGTTTGCCGCACCCGGGCGCTCCTCCCAGGGCTTCAGGCTGATAAACGCCACCCCGGCGTTTTGCCCCTGGCCGCTGAAGCTGAAGCCGTTAACGGTAAACACCGATTCTACGTTGGCCTTCTCATTGTTGAGGTAGTAGTGCTCAACCTGATCCAGCACCTTCTGGGTGCGGCTTTGCGTCGCGCCCGCCGGGAGCTGCACCATCGTCATAAACACGCCCTGATCCTCTTCCGGCAGGAAGGAGGTGGGCAGACGCAGGAACAGTACCGCCATACCGCCCACTATAAGGATGTAGACCACCAGGTAGCGGCCCGTCTTACGCAGGATATGGCTGACGCTGTTGCTGTAATGGGCCACGCTTCTGTCGAACAGGGCATTAAACCAGCCGAAGAAGCCGCCTTTGTTCGCATGATGCTCGCTGGGGGCCTTTAGCAGGGTGGCACACAGAGCAGGGGTCAGGATCAGCGCCACCAGCACCGAGAGCGCCATCGCCGAAACAATGGTCAGAGAGAACTGGCGATAAATCGCCCCGGTGGAGCCGCCGAAAAAGGCCATCGGGATAAATACCGCTGAGAGCACCATGGCGATGCCGACCAGCGCCCCCTGAATTTGCGACATCGATTTTTGTGTCGCCTCTTTTGGCGGAAGCTTCTCCTCCACCATCACGCGCTCGACGTTCTCCACCACTACGATGGCATCATCCACCAGCAAGCCTATTGCCAGCACCATACCAAACATGGTCAGGGTGTTTATCGAGAAGCCAAACGCCGCCAGCACCGCGAAAGTGCCCAGCAGAACCACCGGTACGGCAATGGTCGGGATGAGCGTGGCCCGCAGGTTTTGCAGGAACAGGTACATCACGAGGAAGACGAGAATGATGGCTTCGAACAGCGTCTTGACCACTTCATGAATGGAGATCTTAACGAACGGCGTGGTGTCATAGGGGTAGACCACCTTCAGCCCCTGCGGGAAGAAGGCTTGCAGCTGCGCCAGTTTGCTTTTGATCGCCGCGGCGGTATCCAGCGCGTTGGCACCGGTAGCGAGCTTAATACCGAGCCCGGTCGCCGCCTGACCATTGATTTTGGTCACCATGTTGTAGTTTTCACCGCCTGGCGCAATGCGGGCGACATCTTTCAGATGCACCATCGACCCGTCCTGATTGACCTTCAGGGTGATGTTGCCGAACTCCTCTGCGGTTTTCAGGCGCGTCTGGGCGATAATGGAGGCGTTGAGCTGCTGGCCCGGCACCGACGGCGTTCCGCCGAGCTGACCGGCGGCAATCTGGTTATTCTGCGTTTTTAACTGGTTAATCACGTCCAGCGGCGTCAACTGATAGGCGTTCAGCTTATTCGCATCCAGCCAGATACGCATCGCATACTGGGCGCCAAACAGTTGCACATCGCCCACCCCGGAGGTGCGGCTGATAGCATCCTTGACGTTAGAGGCGACATAGTCCGAGATATCGTCCTGGCTCAGGTTCTTATTGTCCGAGACAAAACCGGCCACCAGCAGGAAGCTGCTGCTCGACTTCTCCACGCTTATCCCTTGCTGCTGCACTTCCTGCGGCAGTAACGGCATGGCCAGCTGCAGCTTGTTCTGCACCTGTACCTGAGCAATATCCGGGTCGGTGCCCGACTGGAAGGTCAGGGTAAGGGTGACGCTGCCCGCTGAATCGCTGGTGGAGGACATGTACATAAGGTTATCGATACCATTCATGTTCTGCTCGATAACCTGGGTCACCGTATCCTGCACCGTCTGGGCATCCGCGCCGGGATAGGTCGCCGAGATAGCCACGGCAGGTGGCGCAATGGTGGGATACTGCGCCACCGGCAGCTTGAGGATCGCAAGCCCGCCCGCCAGCATCAGGATAATGGCCAGCACCCACGCGAAGATTGGGCGCTGAATAAAGAAGTTAGCCATGCTCTGTTCCTTATCCCACTTTCTGCGCAGCGGTATCCGGCGTCGCCACCACCGCGACGCCAGGACGTACTTTCTGCAGCCCGCTGATAATCACCCGGTCGCCTTCCTGTAAGCCGTCTGTAATCAGCCATTGATCGCCAATCGCCTGAGGGGCGACAACGTTACGGGCTTCAACCTGGTTTTTACTGTTGACCACCATCACGCTGGCATCACCGCGCGGGGTTCGCGTAACGCCCTGTTGCGGAACCAGAATGGCGTGCGGCTGGGTGCCTTCGTTAATACGCGCGCGGACAAACATGCCGGGCAGCAGGATATGTTGCGGGTTGGGGAAGATAGCCCGCAGGGTGATGGAGCCGGTGCTCTCATCCACGGTGACATCCGAGAATTGCAGCGATCCTTTTAGTGGATAGGGCTGACCATTCTCCATCAGCAGCTGTACGCTGCGGGTGCCTTCGCCGGTCTGCAGGCTGGACTGCTTGAGACGCATAAAATCATTGCTGGACTGGGTGACATCGACATAAATCGGATCAAGCTGCTGAACCGTTGCCAGTGCCGTGGCCTGTCCGTTCGCAACCAGGGCCCCTTCGGTGACGCTGGATTTACCGATCCGCCCGCTGATAGGTGACGTCACTTTGGTGTACGCAAGATTGATGCGCGCGGTTTCGACAGCGGCTTTGGCCGCAATCACCGAGGCATCAGCCTGACGGGCGTTCGCCACTGACTGATCGTACTCCTGTTTGCTGACGTACTGTGTGCCGACCAGAGGTAAATAGCGTTTTACCGTCAGGTGAGCAATGCTGGCGGCTGCCTGGGCTTTGGCCAGCTCGCCCGACGCACTATCAAATGCGGCCTGATAGGAGGCGGGATCGATCTGATACAGCGACTCGCCAGCTTTTACGTCGCTGCCTTCAGTAAAGTTGCGCTTCAGCACAATGCCGCTGACCTGCGGGCGAACCTCGGCGACGCGGTAAGCATCGGTCCGGCCAGGCAGTTCGGTGGTCACCTCCAGCGGCGCACTTTTCACGACATGCACCACGACCTGTGGAGTCGGCGGCTGCTTCGCCTGGCCTGCATGATCATCACAACCCACAAGCAATGCGGCACCGATGATAAAACCGGATAAGGGTAAAAACCTGAAATTAGGCGTCATGACTATTCCTTCAAGATCATCAATCCGCATTCACCGACAAGGGTTATGCGTTAAGGAGAGGTAAAACGGAAAACGGCGGGCGCAATAATAAAGAATGACCGTGCGGGTTTTTGATTTATAAGTGCGGAGAATGAACTGAGGATAAAAAAAAGAGCAGCAAGTGAGCGTAAAGAATGATATAGCACGTCCGGCTATGTATTGCTGGCCGTTTTGCTTTAGATGCATTCATGTTTTTTGTGAATTAAATGCATGGCAAGTATCATCGCGGTTTATAAGTTAGGCAGGTTAACTTTTTTTGTTCATATTTATTTTTCTGACTGATGGATAATTCCTGCTCCGACGATTGTCGTCATTGTTTTATAAAAGTAACCAATCCGTTAAATGAGTGATTTTCTATGGCGCGCAAAACCAAAGCTGAGGCGCAGAAGACACGCCAGTTATTGATTGAGGCGGCAATAGAGCAGTTTGCCATGCGGGGTGTCGCCAACACGACGCTGACGGATATCGCCGATGCCGCCTGCCTGACACGGGGGGCCGTTTACTGGCATTTCGCCAGTAAAGCCGAGATATTTAACGCTATCTGGCAGGAGCAACGCCCGCTGCGCGAGATTATTCGCGGTCAACTGTCGCAGGCGGAAGAGAGCGATCCATTATTAATTTTGCGTGAGCAGTTTGTTACTGCTTTGCAATATATTGCCCGGGACAGCCGCCAGCGGACCTTATTGCAGATCCTGTATCACAAATGTGAATTTGATGAGGATATGATCTCAGAAAATCAAATTCGTAAAAGGATCGGGTTCAATTATGAAAACGTCCGTGAAATATTGCAGAGAGGCATTATGCTTGGCAGCATCTCCGCGCAGATCAATATCGACACGACGTTAATTGTTTTCCATGGCTTTTTTTGCGGGCTGATTAAAAACTGGTTAATGAGCCCGGAACACCTGGATCTCTACCGGCAGGCCCCGGAACTGGTCGATAATATCCTCTCAACGTTGCCGCTAGCCCACAGAGAATACGACACCGCCTCATAGCGGCATCGCGTCAGATTTGCTGGGTCAGCATGGCCTGCGGATCGTGGCTCAGCGCGTTGACAGCTTGCGCCGTGACGGGTTTACCCAGCAGATAGCCCTGTAGCGTATTACATCCCAGACTGGTCAAAAAGGTCTGCTGCTCCTCGGTTTCGACCCCTTCGGCAACCACCTTCAGGTTGAGCGTTTTTGCCAGCGCAACAATGGCGGATACGATGGTCGCATCATCACCCGTGCTGTTGAGATCTTTCACAAACGCCCGATCAATTTTTAGCTCACAGGCGGGCAACTTTTTCAGGTAGAGCAGGCTGGAATAGCCGGTGCCAAAATCATCGATCGAGGCTTTTACTCCGGCCTGAGTTAACTCAGTCAGCACCCGGACGCTCTCATCGGGGTTATTCATGGCCGTGGTTTCGGTCACTTCCAGAATCAGGGTATGCGGCGGAATACGGTGTCGTGCCAGGCTGCCCATCACCGTCTCCACCAGCTGGGGCTGTTCAAACTGCAGCGTAGAGAGGTTTACCGCCATCGACCATTCAGTATGGCCGTTAAGATGCCATTCGCGTAGCTGGCGGCACGCTTCATCAATTACCCAGTTGCCGATAGGAATAATCAGCCCGCTTTTCTCCGCCAGCGGCAGAAACTGGTCGGGGGATAACAAGCCCTGGACAGGATGTTGCCAGCGCAGCAGGGCTTCAAAGCCGACAATGGGGCCCACCGGCGCCTGGAACTTAGGCTGATAAACCAGATGCAGCTCCTTGCGCTCCAGCGCCAGCCACAGATCGTTCATTAGCTGTAGCTGATTTTGCGCCAGGGTATTCATCGACGGCTGGAAGAAGTGGTAGCCGTTACGCCCCATGTGCTTGGTGTGATACATCGCCGCATCGGCGTTGAACATCAGTTCGCGCTGGTTTTTGCCATCATGGGGATAAATAGCGATGCCCACGCTGAGGGTCACTACCACATCATACAGCTCAAGGCTGAAGGGTTGGTCGACGACATGCACCAGCGCGCTGGCGAGCGATGCGGCGTCGTTCGGGGAGTCGATCTCGGCCAGCAGCACAAACTCGTCGCCACCAATACGGGCGAGAGTGTACTGGCCCTTCAGGGGCTGTTCCAGACGCTCCGTCACGGCAACCAATAGCTTATCGCCCGTATCATGGCCGTAGGCATCGTTAACAGCTTTGAAGCCATCCAGATCCATAAACAGCAGGGCAAACAGTTTGCCTTCGCGATCGGCTTTGTTAATTGCCTGCTCGAGGCGATCTTCCAGCAGCACGCGGTTCGGCAAGCGGGTCAGCGTATCGTGCAGCGCCAGCTGGGCCAGTTCGCGGTTGGCTTCCGCCAGCGATGAAGCGAGAAGGGAGGTGCGGGCCTGCAGCCGGGCATCAAACATAGAAACCAGCAGCGTTATACCCAAGATAGAGAGCGCCACAACGCTCACCAGCACCGCCAGCCAGCTGCCGTTCACCCCCTGATGATGCATGTGCACCTGAAGCGGAAACTGGGCCGCTTTCATGCCGGTATAGTGCATGCCGGCAATCGCGATGCCCATCAGCACCGCAGCGCCCGCACGCATCAGCGCGACCTGGGCGGCATCCCGCCGTAAACGGAACGTCAGCCACAGGGCGGCCAGCGAGGCGAGGAGAGCGATAACCACCGACAGTGCAACCCAGCGCATATCCCAGACGATAGCGGGCGCTACCTGCAGGGCCTTCATGCCGGTGTAGTGCATCGTCACGATGCCCGCTCCCAGAATCACCGCGCCGGTAAACAAGCGACGTCTGCGTAAGTGGTCGCGGCTCACCAGCCAGAGGGCAAACAGTGAGGCGCCAATAGCGATCAGCATGGAAAGGGCGGTTTTTGGCAGGTCGTAGTTCATCCGCATGGAGATATCCATCGCCAGCATGCCGATAAAATGCATAGCCCATATCCCGATACCCATGGCGATCCCCCCGCCCGTCAGCCAGATATGTGCCGCGACGCCGGTACTGCCGGCAACCCGTCCTGCCATATTCAGCGCGGTATAGGATGCAAGAATGGCGACAACAAAGGAGATAACCACAAGAAGTTGGTCGTATTGGCTAACCAGCATGATCTCATCAACTCATACGCAGTGGGGTATTACGTGATACCGGGTGAGACGGGCTGAGACATTATCATCCAATAAAGATGCCTCAAAGGTTTTTAAAACCGCACATTTTTCGAGGAAAAGCAGGGGCTTAATCTAGATCCGAGCAATTAACCAGCTTAAGCGGATTAACCGAATTCATGTTGCGGCATTGGTCCGTTTCCGTAGACATCAACTCAATCCACTGCATTAACAGCGCATCGAAAAGGAAAACGCTAATCGCGAAGACGACTAACCACCAATACTTACGGATCATTCGGAATTTCCGGGGACAATTGACAAGAGTGCAGGAAATATACACGAAAAATAGCGGCTGAGAAGTGGGCTGAGAGATGTTTACGTTTCGGGAGATAACGAGGGGGTGGAGAACAAAAAACAGGGGAACAACAGGCATAAAAAAAGGCGCTTCCCCATGCCGGTTCGCGCCTTTTTAAACAAGCATTTAGCTAATCGAAATTAGTTCATGCCGTATTTTTTCAGTTTCTTACGCAGCGTACCACGGTTGATGCCCATCATCAGAGCAGCACGGGTCTGGTTACCGCGGGTGTATTGCATCACCATGTCCAACAGGGGCTGTTCAACTTCAGCCAGTACCAGCTCATACAGGTCGTTAACGTCCTGACCATTCAGTTGAGCAAAATAGTTCTTCAGTGCCTGTTTAACCGAGTCACGCAGGGGCTTTTGAGTTACCTGGTCCTGAGAGTTAACGGTGGAAACGGTCAGTACGTCAGAATTTACGCGTTGTTCGAACATAGTTCTGTCAGCTCTTTATTTCATTACGCAAGATTTTCGAAGTATGCCTCCAACGCCTCCAGCTGTTCGCTGGCATCCTCTATGGCGTTGAATGTGCGCCGAAACTGGTCATCCGGAGCGTGTTCCTGGAGATACCAGGATACGTGTTTACGCGCGATTCGGTACCCTTTAGCCTGACCATAAAAGTCATGCAGTTCCCGAATATGCGCGCATAGCAAGTGCTTAACCTCTGCCAGCGGCAGCGGGGCAAGCAGCTCCCCAGTGTCCAGATAATGCTGGATTTCCCGAAAGATCCAGGGTCTTCCCTGAGCCGCACGTCCTATCATCAGAGCATCAGCCCCTGTATAGTCGAGCACAGCTCTGGCTTTAAGCGGGTCAGTAATGTCGCCATTCGCGATAACCGGAATGGAAACTTTCTGCTTAACTGCCCGAATGCTGTCGTATTCAGCTTCACCGTTGAACAAAAAGGCGCGGGTGCGTCCATGTATGGTCAGGGCCTGAATGCCACAGTCTTCGGCCAGTTGGGCAATCTCTACACAGTTACGGTGATCCGGCGACCAACCCGTGCGAATCTTTAACGTAACAGGAACGTCCACTGCGCTGACAACCGCGGTCAGGATCGACTTCACCTGATCGGGGTATTGCAGAAGGGCTGAACCTGCAAGCTTGCGATTCACCTTTTTGGCCGGGCATCCCATATTGATATCAATAATCTGGGCGCCACTTTCCACGTTGATACGCGCGGCATCTGCCATCTCTTCAGGCACGCTCCCGGCGATTTGCACGGTGCGGATACCTGGTTCGTCAATGTGCACCATCCGAAGACGGGATTTATCGCTTTCCCAAACCTGCGGGTTAGACGACATCATCTCTGAAACGGTTAATCCTGCTCCCATCTCATAACACAGCGTCCTGAATGGTCGGTCGGTAATACCTGCCATAGGTGCTGCGATCAGGCGATTTCTGAGCTGGTGGTTTCCGATACGCATGAGTTAAGAAATGACCATACTGTGACTGCAAGGCGGCGTATCTTACGCATTTTTTGCACGAGATGAAAGGCCAAACTTTGAACAATCCACTGCGGTAGATCAATGAATCGCCGCTCTATTACTCCCATTGAATTTATTCATCATTTAAATCATTGGGTTAGCGCGGGCGTGTTGTTTCGTTGGGTGTAACATTTTCCCGTAACTTCTTATCGTTTCTGATAAATGAATTGGTTATTCGGGATAATCTGCTGTTTTTAACAGCAGATTATCCCGCTTCTTTGCGATCCAGGTCGCATTTTAGAACATGATATCAGGATGAAAAGCGAGCGTTATTCCACGACAGTACGGCCATGTAATGGTTGTACCGGGCGATTATTATCGTGGTGCATAGTTCGTGTAAATTTTTCCAGCTGGGCTACAGACAATGTGAGCGGGTGTTGCATGACAATCCAGATCACCCCCTCTGAGCAGGGTGGCGTGGTTAAGGAACCGCTATAACGCCAGTACGTTTTCTCGTGTGGCAAGAGTTTATTCAGGTCCAGATGCGTAGTAAGTGGGGTACTTTGCTCCGCCTTCTGCGGCATGACGCTCCACAATTTGTCCAGTTCGGCGTTCGCCTTGCCTGTGTTGAACATGACGGCCACAACCGCTATCTCACCTGCTGCGTTTTTATGAACCAGATGCATCTCCAGCGCGAACTTTTTACCGTGGATCATGTTTTCAGCGGGGGCATGGAAGTGGAATTGTTGCAGTGTCCAGGCCTGATTATCCAGGGTAATAGTGTCGTTTGTACCGTCTTTCTCGCCAGCCTGAATAGTGTGCCCATTATTCGTTAACGTTACCGGACCGTCGGAATAGTGGGTTGCAAGGGGAAGAATATGTGCTTTGAGGGTTTTTTCGACGTTGATCGGCGACTGGTACATACCGGTCTGGCAGGTTTTGAAGTTACTGTCTATCTCTCCCCAATGCTCGGGGGCTCCTTCGCCTTCATAACTCCAATGGGACGCCCATGCTGAGACTGACATTAAGCTGAGGACAAGTACCGCCGCCTTACTAACGTAAGCTTTCATTATATTCTCCTTATAAATGGTAATGAGTAAAATAATAAATAAAAACAATTAGTTATTACTATTTTACAGGAGAATTAATTCGGGAAAGAGTGTTATTGCGGGTAAAAAAATAGCGTGGCCAGGGATGACCACGCTGGAGTGATTACTTCTTACAACCTGTTATGCGACACCACTCCTCTTTCTCCACGACCGGATCAAGAGTGAACAGCTCGGCGTAGGCATCGCATACGCTTTCAGCCTGGCTGGCAAGGATACCGGAAAGGCCCAGCAGACCCCCCTCAACGGGCAGCACACTGATTAGCGGCGCCAGTTCCCGTAACGGGCCAGCCAGAATGTTAGCGACCACGACATCGGCTTTCATGGCTTGCGGCTGGTCATCCGGCAGATAGAGCTCAAGGCGATCGGAGACACCGTTGCGTTCAGCGTTGTCGCGACTGGCCTGAATCGCCTGCGGATCGATATCGATCCCAATCGCTTTTGCCGCACCCAGCTTCAGGGCCGCGATGGCGAGGATCCCGGAGCCGCAACCAAAGTCGATCACCGTCTTGCCGTCCAGATCCAGACCATCCAGCCACTGCAGGCACAAAGAGGTGGTCGGGTGGGTACCGGTACCAAATGCCAGGCCCGGATCGAGCATCACATTTACCGCATTTTCATCCGGCACGTCGCGCCAGCTCGGGCAGATCCACAGACGCTTGCCGAACTGCATCGGGTGGAAGTTATCCATCCATTCGCGCTCCCAGTCTTTATCCTCCAGCTGCTCGATCTTATGCGCGAAGCCTGCACCCAGCAGCGGATGATTTTCCAGAATGGCCACAACCTCGGCCATGTCGGTTTCGGCATCAAACAGACCGATGACATCGGTATCGCCCCACAGACGCGTTTCACCCGGCAGCGGTTCAAACACCGGCGTGTCATGCGTGTCCTGGAAGGTGATGGAGACCGCTCCGGCCTCCATCAACGCATCGCTCATCTCTTCGGCATTGGCGCCGGTCGTATTCAGTTTCAGTTGGATCCACGGCATGGCAAAACTCTTTATTTATCAGTAGAAATGACGGCGGTCTGCGGAGCGGGTTGACCGAAACGGTTCCCCACCACAAACGCCAGCAAACTTAGCAGTAACGAAGGCACAATCGGATGGAAGCCCAGATACTGAATTTTAAAGGTGGCGAGCACGGCATAGAGCACGCCGCCGACAATCATTGCGCTCAGCGCACCGGCTGCATTGGCGCGCTCCCAGTAGAGGCCAAGCACCAGCGGCCAGAGGAACACCGCTTCCAGCCCGCCGAACGCCAGCAGGTTGAGCCAGATAATCATCTCCGGCGGTCGCCACGCGGCCAACAGCAGCAACGCGCCCAGAACCAGGGTGATCGCGGCTGACATCCGCTTCAGGCGGCGCTCGTTGTTCATCTGCTCAGGATGAATATTCAGATAGAGATCTTTAATGATCGTAGCGGAACTTTGCAGCAGTTGAGCATTAATTGTCGACATGATCGCCGCCATTGGCGCAGCAAGGAAGATCCCGGCAGCAAACGGCGGCAGCACTTTCACCATCAGGGTAGGGATCACCAGATCCGGCACGGTTAAGTCAGGTATTACCGCCCGGCCCAGCGCACCTGCAAGGTGCATACCGAACATCAGGATCGCCACCACGACAGTGCCGATGACAATCCCACGGTGTACCGCCTTGCTGTCTTTATAAGAGATGCAGCGCACGGCGGTATGGGGTAAACCAATCACCCCGAAGCAGACCAGCACCCAGAAGGAGGTCATAAAGGTTGGCGACAGAATGTCGTCCGCACCCTGCGGCGAAACCAGTTTCGGATCGATGGCTTGCAGTGTCTCCACCGCGTGGCTTAACCCGCCCGCGGCATGCACCACGCCCACCAGCAGCACAAGGGTGCCGACCAGCATCACCATGCCCTGCAGCGTGTCATTGAGCACGCTGGCGCGGAAGCCGCCAAAGGCGGTATAGAGCGCAATACTGACCCCAAAAATCAGCAGGCCCGTTTCATAGGGAATACCGGCTGCGGTTTCAAGGAGACGCGCGCCGCCGATAAACTGCACGGTCATGGCACCCACGAAGGCCACCAGCAGGCTCAGGCTGGCCAGCCAGACCAGCAGGCGGCTCTGGTAGCGGGCAAAGAGCATGTCATTGAGAGTGACGGCGTTATAGCGACGCGCCAGGATAGCGAATTTTTTCCCCAGAATGCCCAGCGAGAGCCAGATGGCGGGCAGTTGGATCATCGCCAGCAATACCCAGCCCAGCCCATATTTATAGGCCGCGCCCGGGCCGCCAATGAAAGAGCTGGCGCTGATATAGGTGGCGGTCAGGGTCATCGCCAGCACAATACCACCCATCGAGCGGCTGCCAAGAAAATACTCGTTCAGGAACGTGCCCGTTGTCCGTTTGCGCATGGCGTAAACAGAGAGGCCAAAAACAATAAAAAGATACGCGACGAGGGGCAGGATCACTTCAAGCTGCATTATCGTCATCCTCCAGCGGAATATCGCGATAGATGAATTTCACCATCGCCCAGCAGAGCAGAATAAACACCAGCGGGATGAGCAGGCAGGCCATCTCAAACCAGTGAGGCAGACCGGTGATCCCGATTGCAGAGCCAGGTAAGTAAGCGGCCACTAACCATGCCGCGAGATAGAGAAGGGTTAACCACAGCGCCCAGCGCGCTTCTTTATGGGCCTGAACAAAACGTTTGTCCATTTTTTGTCCCTTGTGGAAAAAGAAAGCGGGGATTGTACCTTATGGGGCCTGGCGATCCCCAGAAATAAAAAAAGGCCGGATTAACCGACCTTTTTACGCTTATGCAGGCTTATTTTTCATTAAGACCGAGTTTTTTCTCCAGATAGTGGATGTTGGTTCCACCATGCTGGAAGTTCTCGTCGCTCATGATACGCATCTGCAGATCAACGTTAGTTTTGATGCCGTCGATGATCAGCTCCTGCAGGGCGTTCTTCATGCGGGCAATCGCCACATCACGGGATTCGCCGTAGCAGATCAGCTTGCCGATCATTGAGTCATAGTACGGCGGTACGGTGTAACCGGCGTAGATATGAGACTCCCAACGCACACCAAAACCACCCGGCGCGTGGAAACGCGTGATTTTACCCGGGCTTGGCAGGAAGGTGTTTGGGTCTTCGGCGTTAATACGGCATTCCACCGCATGGCCTTTGACAATCACTTCTTCCTGCTTGATGGAGAGCGGCTGGCCCGCAGCGATACGCAGCTGCTCTTTGATCAGGTCAACGCCGGTGATCATTTCGGTAACCGGGTGTTCAACCTGAATACGGGTGTTCATCTCGATGAAGTAGAACTCGCCGTTTTCGAACAGGAACTCGAAAGTACCCGCCCCGCGATAGCCGATATCCACACAGGCTTTGGCGCAACGCTCGCCGATGTAGCGACGCAGCTCCGGCGTGATGCCTGGTGCTGGTGCCTCTTCGACCACTTTCTGGTGACGACGCTGCATGGAGCAGTCGCGTTCTGCCAGATAGATAGCGTTACCCTGACCGTCAGCCAGCACCTGAATTTCGATGTGGCGTGGGTTTTCCAGGTACTTCTCCATGTAGACCATGTCGTTGTTAAACGCGGCTTTCGCTTCCGCTTTGGTCATGGAGATAGACTGGGCCAGTTCGGCATCGCTGCGCACAACGCGCATACCGCGACCGCCGCCGCCGCCGGACGCTTTGATGATAACCGGGTAGCCAATGCGTTTCGCATGGGCGCGGTTAGCATCCATATCGTCGCCCAGTGGGCCGTCGGAACCTGGTACGGTCGGTACGCCCGCTTTCTTCATTGCGGTGATCGCAGACACTTTGTCGCCCATCAGACGAATGGTGTCAGCTTTCGGGCCGATGAAGATAAAGCCAGAGCGTTCAACCTGCTCAGCAAAGTTGGCGTTCTCAGAGAGGAAGCCGTAACCCGGGTGAATAGCCACCGCGCCGGTGATTTCAGCGGCGCTGATGATGGCCGGGATGTTGAGATAGCTTTTGACGGACGGAGCCGGGCCAATACAGACCGTCTCATCCGCCAGTAATACGTGTTTCAGATCGCGGTCCGCGCTTGAGTGCACAGCGACGGTCTTGATGCCCAGCTCTTTACAGGCACGAAGGATTCGCAGGGCAATCTCGCCACGGTTAGCGATAACAATTTTATCCAGCATGTTCGCCTCGTTACTCGATGACGACCAGCGGCTCGTCAAATTCAACCGGCTGACCACTTTCGACCAGAATCGCTTTCACAGTACCTGATTTGTCTGCTTCGATCTGGTTCATCATTTTCATGGCTTCAACGATGCACAGGGTATCGCCCACGTTAACTTTCTGGCCCACTTCGATGAACGCTTTCGCGTCCGGGCTCGGGGTGCGGTAGAAAGTACCAACCATTGGGGAACGTACGATGTGGCCACTGATTTCCGCTGCTGCTGGCGCTTCCATTGCTGGAGCCGCTGTTGGCGCGACAGCGTTAGACAGCGCTGGCTGCTGCATCATTGGTGCAGCATAAGCTTGTTGCATAACCGGGAAGCCTGCGTTTGGCGCTGCACGACTGATGCGTACAGACTCTTCGCCTTCAGAAATTTCCAGTTCGGAGATGCCTGATTCTTCAACCAGCTCGATCAGTTTTTTAATCTTACGAATATCCATGAGTGGGTTCCGTACTCTTTGTTTAGTGTGATTGTGACAGGCGTTTTACCGCTGTCTGTAAAGCGAATGAATAACCGTCAGCCCCCAGTCCACAGATGACGCCAGTGGCGATATCCGACAGGTAGGAGTGGTGGCGGAACGGCTCCCGCGCATGCACGTTGCTGAGGTGGATCTCGATAAACGGGATGCTCACTGCCAGCAGCGCGTCGCGAATAGCAACACTGGTGTGCGTAAACGCGGCCGGATTGATCAGGATATAGTCTGTGGTCTCTTTAGCCTGATGAATTCGGTCGATGAGTGCGTACTCCGCGTTCGACTGAAAATGGTCAAGTTCCACATTCAGCGCCGCTGCTTCGCTACCCAGACGTGTAACAATATCGGTGAGCGTCAGCGTGCCGTACTTCTCGGGTTCACGGGTGCCGAGCATATTCAGGTTCGGTCCGTTTAAAACTAAGATGTGAAACTTGTCAGCCATTGTGCCGCTATCTCCTGCGATTCTCCGGTAAAAAACAAAATATACCTTCGATGCACGATTGTCACCCTCTCAGGCTACGAAAAACCCGTCGGGGAGACCAAAGTGGCACATTATAACGATTTCGTAGCATTTGGCAGCTAAATACTGGTCTTATCAGGGAAGATTATCAACAGCATTCGGATAAATGCCCAGGAAGGTTAAACGATCTGCGGGGATACGCACGTTTTCGTTCACTATCGCCACCACTGGCGAAACTTCTTATAACGCCATGCCAGAAGCCCTAAAGCCAGTAACCCGTAGATGATCGGCTGTGGCGAGAGAATTTTCACTGACCAAAGGTAGTGGATGGGGGCCAGGATCGCGACAAGATAAACGAAATTATGCAGAAGTTGCCAGCGCCTCCCCAGTTTTCGCTGGGCATATTGGGTAGAGGTGAGGGTTAAAGCCAGCAAAATTATCCAGCTGACGATCCCGAGCGTCAGGTATGGACGGGTCACCAGTTCGCTTCCCAGCAGGGCCAGATTGTTGATGCCCAGCTCCAGTAACGCATAGCTGGTGAGGTGTAACGTCGCCCAGGCGAAGCACCATAGCCCCAGAAGGCGACGGGTGCGGATAAGCAGCGGCTGTTTTGCATAGCGCGCCAGCGGTGAAACCAGCAGAGTCGCCAGTAAAAATTTCAGCGCCGTCCGGCCAGTAAAGTGCTGGATATCTTTAGCCGGGTCGGCGCTAAAGCCGCCATGACTGGCGGCCCAGAAGAGCCATATAAAAGGAAGTAACCCTGCAAGATGCAGGGCGACCTTCAGCCAGGTAATCTGTTTTGCCGTCAGACGCACTTAGAAAAACTCCTTCAAATCGAGGCCGCGGTAGAGCGAGGCCACCTGGTCGGCATAGCCGTTAAACAGCAGCGTGGGCTGGCGCTTCACATCCAGCGCGCCGCCTGAGCCTATAAAGCGTTCGGTAGCCTGCGACCAGCGCGGGTGATCGACGTGCGGGTTCACGTTGGCGTAAAAACCGTACTCGTCTGGAGCGGCAAGGTTCCAGGTGGTAGGCGGGCGCTCGCGGGTCAGCTTGATGCTGACAATCGATTTGATCCCCTTGAAGCCATACTTCCACGGTACGGTCAGGCGGATGGGTGCGCCGTTTTGCGGTGGCAGGGCTTTGCCATACACACCTACGGTGAGCAGCGTAAGTGGGTGCATGGCCTCGTCAATGCGCAGCCCTTCCACGTAAGGGTAATCAAGTCCGCCGCCAATAAACCGATCTTTCTGGCCAGGCATGATATCCGGGGCGTAAAGGGTCTGGAAGGCGACATACTTCGCATTGCTGGTGGGCTCTACCAGCGCCAGCAGTTTATGCAGCGGAAAACCTATCCACGGCACCACCATCGACCAGGCTTCAACGCAGCGCATACGGTAAATTCGCTCTTCCAGCGGAAAACGGTTAGTCAGGTCGTCGTAATCAAGGGTCAGCGGTTTTGCCACTTCGCCGTCGATTTTCAGCGTCCAGGGATTGGTCTTCAGGCTGCCGGCGTTGGCGGCAGGATCGGCTTTATCGAGGCCAAACTCATAGAAGTTGTTATAGCCCGTCACTTTCTCTTCAGGCGTCTTCGCAAGCTGGCTTTGCCACTGGGCAGGTTGGGTAAAGGTGAGCGGTTTTCCGGGTGGCGCTTTTGGGCGATCGTTGCCCTTGAACCAGTCCAGCAGGTCGGCCTGGGCGAGAGGCGAAAGGGTCAGCGCACCAGCGCCGATCCCCAGCATCTTCAGGATCTGGCGGCGCTTGAGCATAAAAACGGATTCCGCGGTGATATCGGCTTCCGTCAGGGGTTTCACTTTCATGGCATCCTCCGTCATGCATTTTTCTAAGCATGACGGAGGAGCGGGTTTAAAGCGAATATGTCACGAAAATTTGAAGATTACGCCAGCTTCACCAGCGTACGGCCCTGGATCTGGTTATTGATGATCTTCGCGGCATACTCCGGTGCCTGCTCAAGGCTAATCTGAGTGGCGCTTTGGTCGTAGAAGGCGGCCGGCAGATCGCGAACCAGTCGCTCCCAGGCCTGGGCACGGCGCTCTGGCGGGGTCATCACCGAATCGACACCCTGCAGACGGACGTTGCGTAGAATAAACGGCATCACCGTAGTTGGCAGGGCAAAACCGCCCGCCAGGCCGCACGCCGCGACGCAGCCGCCGTAGTTCATCTGCGCCAGCACTTTCGCCAGCACTTTGTCGCCCACGGTATCAATGGCACCGGCCCAGATCTGTTTCTCCAGCGGGCGGGTCTCAGCGAACTCGTCGCGGCCCAGAATGCGGCTCGCGCCCAGGGAACGCAGATAGTTATGGGTGCTTTCACGGCCAGAGACCGCCGCGACCTGATAGCCCAGCTTATGCAGCAGGGCAACCGCCGTGCTACCGACGCCACCGCTGGCGCCCGTCACCACCACTTCACCCGATTCAGGACGTACTCCGGCCTCTTCCAGCGCCATTACGCAGAGCATGGCGGTAAAGCCGGCGGTACCGATGATCATCGCTTTCCGGCCATCCAGCCCTTTTGGCATGGGTACCAGCCAGTCGCCGTTGACGCGCGCCTGCGCCGCCAGCCCGCCCCAGTGGTTTTCCCCCACGCCCCAGCCGGTCAGCAGCACCTGCTGGCCGGCATGAAAACGTGGGTCTTCGCTGGCATGTACGCGTCCCGCAAAATCGATACCTGGAACCATTGGGAAATTGCGGATAATTTTTCCGGTGCCCGTAATGGCCAGGGCGTCTTTATAGTTAAGGCTGGACCAGTCGATATCTACAGTCACGGCGCCTTCAGGCAGGCGGCTCTCTTCGATAGATTGTACTGACGCAAGAGTTTTGCCTTCCTGCTGTTCTAAGATCAAAGCCTGCATACGATTCCTTACTCAGCATGATGATTGGAAAAAAATTTTTGGAGACTATACTCGCTCAATGACATGCAATGCCGATTTAACGCAATAAATTGCCAGATACACCTGATTTGGTAGTATGCCAGTGCCGTATTGCGAGTTAGTACTTACTTGCTATCCTCACCAACTCACGGAGTAATCTCAAGGATGCGATTATCGACGAAGTTCTCCGCTTTTATCTCCTTGCTTACCGGGTTGACCATATTCGTCACCTTTATCGGCTGCTCGCTCAGTTTTTATAATGCGATCCAGGGAAAACTGGCGAACCGCGTCCACTCCGTGGCGTCAGTGATTGATTCCCGCCTTGTCAGCACACCCTTTCCAGAACTTTCCCGTCAACTGGATGAGCTGATGGCCCCGGTGGATATCATGCGGGTGGAGATTAAGCAGGGCGGCAACCTCCTTTTAAGCCACACCGGGCATACGCATTACCGGCAGGTGGGTTCACCTCCGCAGATGCTCCAGCTCACCGTCCCCTCCCTGAAAAACCCCGGTATGACGATAAGCCTGGTCTATCTGGACCCAATGACCAGTTATTTTCGTTCATTGATGACCACCGCACCGCTCACGGTGGCGGTGATTTTCATCGTGGTGCTGATCTTCCTGGCGGTGCGCTGGCTGCGGCGTCAGCTCGCCGGACAGGAGCTACTGGAGTCGCGTTCTACGCGGATCCTTAACGGTGAACGCGGCGCGCAGGTGCGCGGCTCGGTCTATGAGTGGCCCTCACGCACCAGCAGCGCGTTGGACGTTTTGCTGTCCGAAATTCAGTTCGCCAGCGACCAGCGCAGCCGGATAGATACCCTGATCCGATCCTATGCCGCCCAGGACAATAAAACCGGCCTCAATAACCGCCTGTTCTTTGATAATCAGCTGGGCACTTTGCTGGAAGATCAGGAGAACGTGGGCACACATGGGGTGGTGATGATTATCCGTCTGCCGGACTTCGATCTGCTGAAAGATAACTGGGGGCGGGCAGTGGCGGAGGAGCAGCAGTTTACGCTCATTAATATGCTCTCCACCTTTATCATGCGTTACCCCGGCGCACTGCTGGCACGCTATCACCGCAGTGATTACGCCGTATTGTTGCCGCACCGCACGCTGAAGGAGTCTGAAAGCATTGCCGGGCTGCTGTTGAAATCGGTGGATGCGCTCCCACCCAGCAAAATGCTCGATCGTGATGACATGGTGCATATCGGCATCTGCGCCTGGCGCGGCGGCCAGTCTACCGAGCAGGTGATGGAACATGCCGAGGCTGCCACCCGTAATGCGGTGTTGCAAGGGGCGAACGGCTGGGCGGTTTATGATGACTCCCTGCCCGAAAAAGGACGCGGCAACGTGCGCTGGCGAACCTTAATCGAGCAGATGCTGACCCGAGGCGGACCGCGGATTTACCAAAAACCGGCGGTGCTGACCAGCGGCAAGGTCCATCATCGGGAACTGCTCTGTCGAATCTTCGACGGCAACGAAGAGGTGGTATCGGCCGAGTATCTGCCGATGATCCTGCAGTTTGGCCTGTCTGAAGAGTACGACCGCCAGCAGATATCGCGCTTGATGCCATTTTTATCCTACTGGCCCGAAGAGAACCTGGCGCTGCAGGTGACGGTGGAGTCGTTGATCCGCCCGCGTTTCCAGCGCTGGCT
Source organism: Leclercia sp. M-A074-M (assembly GCF_965195605.1). Classification (NCBI taxonomy): domain Bacteria; kingdom Pseudomonadati; phylum Pseudomonadota; class Gammaproteobacteria; order Enterobacterales; family Enterobacteriaceae; genus Leclercia; species Leclercia sp. M-A074-M. Next base: position 25,403 of record NZ_CBDAHM010000005.1, read on the forward strand.
GCGGGATCTGCTGATGCAATGTGAAAAATCGCAGCGGAAACGGATTATTTTTGAACTTGCAGAGGCGGATGTTTGTCAACACATCAGTCGGTTACAGCCGGTTGTTCGGCTGATTAACGCGTTGGGCGCGCGCGTCGCGGTGACGCAGGCGGGTTTAACGCTGGTCAGCACCAGCTGGATCAAGGCGCTGGAGGTTGAGCTCCTGAAGCTGCATCCGGGGCTGGTAAGAAATATTGAAAAGCGCACGGAAAACCAGCTGCTGGTACAGAGCCTGGTGGAAGCGTGCAAAGGAACGCAAACGCGTGTATTTGCTACGGGTGTGCGGTCGCGAACGGAATGGCAGACATTGACAGAGCGCGGCGTGACAGGGGGTCAGGGCGATTTTTTTGCGGCCTCTCAGCCTCTTGACAGCAATGTGAAAAAATATTCGCAAAGATACTCTGTTTAACCTGCCGTTTGGTGAGTTTTCACGTAGAATATCGCGCCTGTAGCGTGATGTATGACGAGCAAAATGACAGTGAACGACCTTTAACGGGTTACAAATGTACGTGAGGAACGCTGCTGTTTTCTCAGCCCTGAGGGAGTCAGGCGACGATTTGTAACAAAGGAAACGTGCTGCACTAATTTTCACCGTAGCAGGCGATTTTTGCGCCTTGTCGCTGCTGCGTGTGGTTGGTAAAGTAAGCGGATTTTGTTTTCCGCCCCAGCTTTCAGGATTATCCCTTAGTATGTTGAAAAAATTTCGTGGCATGTTTTCCAATGACCTGTCCATTGACCTGGGTACCGCGAATACCCTCATTTATGTAAAAGGACAAGGCATCGTACTGAATGAGCCTTCAGTTGTGGCCATTCGTCAGGATCGTGCTGGTTCACCGAAAAGCGTAGCGGCTGTAGGCCATGACGCTAAGCAGATGCTTGGCCGTACGCCGGGTAATATCGCTGCCATTCGTCCGATGAAAGACGGCGTTATCGCTGACTTCTTCGTGACCGAGAAAATGCTTCAGCACTTTATCAAGCAAGTGCACAGCAACAGCTTTATGCGTCCGAGCCCACGTGTTCTGGTGTGCGTGCCGGTTGGCGCTACCCAGGTTGAACGTCGTGCTATTCGTGAATCCGCTCAGGGCGCTGGTGCGCGTGAAGTTTTCCTGATTGAAGAGCCAATGGCGGCGGCAATCGGCGCGGGTCTGCCGGTTTCCGAAGCAACCGGTTCCATGGTGGTGGATATCGGTGGCGGTACCACTGAAGTGGCCGTTATCTCCCTGAATGGTGTGGTTTACTCCTCCTCGGTACGTATCGGTGGCGACCGCTTTGACGAAGCCATCATTAACTACGTTCGCCGTAACTACGGCTCTCTGATCGGTGAAGCCACCGCAGAGCGTATCAAGCACGAAATCGGTTCTGCTTATCCGGGTGATGAAGTTCGCGAGATCGAAGTTCGCGGCCGTAACCTGGCAGAAGGGGTTCCGCGTGGCTTTACCCTGAATTCCAATGAGATCCTCGAAGCGCTGCAGGAGCCGTTAACCGGTATCGTCAGCGCCGTCATGGTTGCCCTCGAGCAGTGCCCGCCGGAACTGGCTTCCGATATCTCCGAGCGCGGTATGGTTCTGACCGGTGGTGGTGCGCTGCTGCGTAACCTCGACCGCCTGTTGATGGAAGAGACAGGAATTCCTGTCGTAGTTGCAGAAGATCCACTGACTTGCGTAGCCCGTGGCGGCGGCAAGGCGCTGGAGATGATCGACATGCACGGCGGCGACTTGTTCAGCGAAGAGTAGTCAGGTGTGAAAGGGTAGCGGATGGCTACCCTTTCTCTCTGACGCGAGAGTACGCATAGCCTATGAAGCCAATTTTTAGCCGTGGCCCGTCGCTACAGTTTCGCCTCATCCTTGGGGTGTTGGTAGCGCTTGGTGTCATTATTGCCGATAGCCGCCTCGGTACGTTCAGCCAGATCAGAACGTACATGGATACCGCCGTCAGTCCTTTCTATTTTGTATCAAATGGTCCCCGTGAATTACTCGACAGCGTTTCGCAAACTCTGTCCTCACGCGATCAACTCGAACTTGAAAACCGCGCGTTACGTCAGGAACTGCTGCTGAAAAACAGCGAACTGCTGATGCTGGGCCAGTACAAGCAGGAGAATGCCCGTCTGCGCGAGCTGCTGGGCTCCCCGCTGCGTCAGGATGAGCAGAAGATGGTGACCCAGGTGATCTCCACCGTTAACGATCCGTACAGCGATCAGGTGGTCATCGACAAAGGCAGCGTTAATGGCGTCTACGAAGGTCAGCCTGTTATCAGCGATAAAGGCGTCGTCGGTCAGGTGGTAGCCGTTGCTAAGCTCACCAGCCGCGTATTGCTGATTTGCGATGCGACCCATGCGCTGCCGATCCAGGTTCTGCGTAACGACATCCGCGTGATCGCCGCCGGTAACGGTTGTACGGACGATCTACAGCTGGAACATCTGCCGGCGAATACCGATATTCGCGTGGGTGACGTACTGGTGACCTCCGGTCTCGGCGGGCGTTTCCCGGAAGGGTACCCGGTTGGGGTGGTCTCCTCCGTGAAGCTGGATACTCAGCGCGCGTATACGGTGATTCAGGCACGTCCTACCGCGGGCTTACAGCGTCTGCGCTATCTGCTGCTGTTGTGGGGCGCCGATCGTAACGGTAGCAATCCCATGACGCCGGAAGAGGTGCACCGCGTGGCGAATGAACGTCTGATGCAGATGATGCCGCAGGTTCTGCCTGCGCCAAACTCCATGGGGCCGCCTGCGCCAGTTCCTGCGCCAGCGACAGGGCTGACCCAGCCACCGCCTGATGCGCCGCCGCCACCGCAACTCTCTCCGGGAGGGCAATAGTGGCAAGCTACCGTAGCCAGGGACGCTGGGTTATCTGGCTCTCGTTTTTGATCGCGCTGTTGCTGCAAGTCATGCCCTGGCCGGACGACATTCTCGTTTTCCGGCCAAACTGGGTGCTGCTGATTTTGCTCTACTGGATCCTCGCTCTGCCGCACCGCGTAAATGTGGGCACAGGTTTTGTGATGGGTGCCATACTGGATCTGATCAGTGGCTCGACGCTTGGCGTACGCGCGCTGTCCATGAGTATCATCGCATACCTGGTCGCACTGAAATATCAGCTCTTTCGTAATCTGGCGCTCTGGCAACAGGCGCTGGTGGTGATGTTGTTATCCATGGCCGCGGATATCATTGTTTTCTGGGCAGAGTTTTTAGTGATCAACGTCTCTTTCCGTCCGGAAGTGTTCTGGAGTAGTGTAGTAAACGGTGTGCTCTGGCCATGGCTGTTCCTGTTGATGCGTAAGGTCCGCCAGCAATTTGCCGTGCAATAAAAGGTTTCTATGACGTCTTTATATCTCGCTTCCGGCTCCCCGCGCCGTCAGGAGTTGCTCACGCAGTTGGGTCTCTCTTTTGAACGTATCGTTACCGGCATTGAGGAAAAACGGGCTGAGGGCGAAAGCGCTCAGCAGTATGTCTCTCGCCTGGCGCGGGAGAAAGCGCAGGCTGGCGTGGCGCAGGTGCCGCGCGATTTACCGGTGCTGGGCGCAGATACCATCGTGATCCTTAACGGTGAAGTCCTCGAGAAACCTCACGACGGCGAGCATGCCTTCAGGATGCTGCGCAAATTGTCCGGACAAACGCATCAGGTGATGACCGCCGTCGCGCTGGCTGACCGTCAGCACGTGCTCGACTGTCTGGTTGTCACCGATGTCACGTTCAGAGTACTCACAGATGAGGATATCGCCGGTTATATCACCAGCGGTGAACCTATGGATAAAGCAGGTGCATACGGTATTCAAGGGTTGGGTGGCTGTTTTGTCAGGAAGATCAATGGCAGCTATCACGCCGTAGTCGGCTTACCGCTGGTGGAAACGTATGAGTTGCTGAGCAATTTTAACTCACTGCGTGAGGGAAGGGATAATTATGACGGCTGAATTGTTGGTAAACGTAACGCCATCGGAAACCCGTGTGGCCTATATTGATGGCGGCATTCTTCAGGAAATCCATATTGAGCGCGAAGCGCGACGCGGAATAGTAGGCAATATCTACAAAGGTCGTGTCAGTCGTGTACTACCGGGTATGCAGGCGGCATTTGTAGATATTGGACTCGATAAAGCGGCATTTTTACACGCCTCGGATATCATGCCGCACACCGAATGCGTGGCGGGAGAAGAGCAGAAGCAGTTTACCGTCCGTGATATCTCCGAGCTGGTGCGTCAGGGCCAGGATCTGATGGTGCAGGTGGTGAAAGATCCGCTGGGCACCAAAGGGGCGCGCCTGACCACCGACATTACCTTACCCTCCCGTTATCTGGTCTTTATGCCTGGCGCGTCACACGTTGGCGTCTCCCAGCGTATCGAAAGTGAAAGCGAGCGCGAACGGCTGAAAAAAGTCGTCAGTGCTTACTGCGATGAGCAGGGCGGCTTTATCATTCGCACCGCCGCAGAGGGGATTAGCGAAGAGGATCTGGCCTCGGATGCCGCCTACCTGAAACGCGTCTGGACCAAAGTGATGGAGCGTAAAAAACGCAACCAGACCCGCTGTCAGCTGTACGGTGAACTGGCGCTGGCCCAGCGCGTCCTGCGTGACTTCGCCGATGCCCAGCTCGATCGCATCCGCGTCGACTCCCGTCTGACCTATGATGCGCTGCTCGAATTCACTGCGGAATACATTCCTGAAATGCCGGGCCTGCTGGAGCACTACACCGGCAAACAGCCCATCTTCGATCTCTACGACGTTGAGAACGAAATTCAGCGCGCGCTGGAGCGTAAGGTCGAGCTGAAGTCCGGCGGCTATCTGATTATCGACCAGACCGAAGCGATGACCACCGTGGATATCAACACCGGGGCGTTTGTCGGGCATCGCAATCTGGACGACACCATTTTCAACACCAATATTGAAGCGACGCAGGCCATTGCGCGTCAGCTTCGTCTGCGCAATCTGGGTGGCATCATCATCATCGACTTTATCGATATGAGTAACGAAGACCACCGCCGTCGCGTGCTGCATTCGCTGGAGCAGGCGCTGAGTAAAGATCGCGTGAAAACCAGCATTAACGGCTTTTCCCAGCTTGGGCTGGTAGAAATGACCCGCAAGCGCACCCGTGAAAGCGTGGAGCATGTGCTGTGTAACGAGTGTCCAACCTGCCATGGTCGCGGCACGGTGAAGACGGTAGAGACGGTTTGCTACGAGATCATGCGTGAGATCGTTCGCGTGCATCACGCCTACGACTCCGACCGTTTCCTGGTCTATGCTTCTCCTTCGGTGGCGGAAGCCTTGAAAGGGGAAGAGTCACACGCTCTGGCGGAAGTGGAAATCTTTGTCGGCAAACAGGTAAAAGTACAAATCGAGCCGCTCTATAACCCGGAGCAGTTTGACGTGGTGATGATGTAAAACGCAGCGTGCTGCGAGAAAACGGCTGACAAGGAGAGACGCGTGAGGCGATTGCCGGGGATTTTACTGCTTACAGGGGCAACGCTGATAGTGATTGTCGCGCTGCTGGTAAGCGGGCTGCGTCTCGTATTGCCGCATCTGGACAACTGGCGCCCGCAGCTGCTGGCGAAGATCGAATCCGCGACCGGTGTGCCCGTCGCGGCCAGCCAGCTCAACGCGAGCTGGCAAAACTTTGGCCCGACCCTGGAAGTGCGCGACATCAACGCGCAGCTGAAGGATGGCGGCCACGTTAAGATTAAGCGTGTGACCCTGGCGCTGGATGTCTGGCAAAGCCTGCTGCACCTGCGCTGGCAGTTTCGCGATCTCACCTTCTATCAGCTGCAATTTCTGACCAACACCCCGCTGCGCAGCGACGATCAGGGCGAAGGCTTCGAAGCCAACCGCATCAGCGATCTCTTTCTGCGCCAGTTCGATCATTTCGATCTGCGCGACAGCGAGATAAGCTTTATCACCCTTTCCGGGCAGCGTGCCGAGCTGGCGATCCCCCAGTTAACCTGGCTCAACGGCAAAGAGCGCCATCGCGCCGAAGGCCAGGTCAGCCTCTCCAGCCTGAACGGACAGCACGGCGTGATGCAGGTGCGTATGGATCTGCGTGACGACAATGGCCTGCTGAATAACGGTAAAGTGTGGATGCAGGCCGACGACGTGGACGTCAAACCCTGGCTGGGAGAGTGGCTGCAGCAGGACATGCAGCTCGAAACCGCGCGCTTTAGCATTGAAGGCTGGATGACCCTCACCAACGGCCAGTTCGCCAGCGGCGATCTCTGGCTAAAGCAGGGCGGCGCCACCTGGCCGGGGGAAACGCGTCAGCATCAGCTCTCTGTGGATAATCTCACCGCCCATGTGACCCGTGCCAATGAGGGCTGGCAGTTCGCCATTCCGGATACCCGTATCACCCTGGATGACAAAGCCTGGCCACGCGGGGCCTTGTCGCTGGCCTGGATTCCGGCGCAGGATGTGGGCGGCGTTGACAGTAAACGCAGCGATGAACTGCGCATTCGCGCCAGCAATCTGGAGCTGTCTGGCCTTGAGGGGCTACGGACCCTTGCGGCGAAACTCTCTCCGGCGCTGGGCGAAGTCTGGCAGGCCACCCAGCCGGTGGGGGCGATCAACGCCCTGGCACTGGATATTCCGCTGCAGGCAACAGAAAAAACCCGCTTCAACATTGCCTGGACCGATCTCGCCTGGAAGCAGTGGGAGATGTTGCCGGGCGCCGAGCATTTTAGCGGCACGCTGGAAGGCAGCATGGAAGATGGCCGTCTGGTGGCCCATATGCGTGACGCGAAAATGCCGTATGAAACGGTCTTCCGCGCGCCGCTGGAAATTGAAAAAGGGACCGCCACCCTCCACTGGCTGAAGAACGAGAAAGGTTTCCAGCTCGACGGGCGCGACATCGACGTGAAAGCCAAAGCGGTGCATGCCCGGGGTGATTTCCGCTATCTGCAACCGGCGGGCGATGAGCCCTGGCTGGGGATCCTGGCGGGCATCAGCACCGACGACGGCTCACAGGCCTGGCGCTATTTTCCTGAAAACCTGATGGGTAAAGCGCTGGTGGACTATTTGAGCGGCGCCATTCAGGGCGGGCAGGCGGACAACGCCACCCTGGCGTATGGCGGCAATCCGCATCTCTTCCCCTACAAGCACAACGAAGGGCAGTTCCAGGTGCTGGTGCCGTTACGCAACGCCACCTATGCCTTCCAGCCTGACTGGCCGGCGCTGAAAAACCTCGATATTGAGCTCAACTTTATCAATGACGGCTTGTGGATGAAAACCGATGGCGTGGCGCTGGGCGGCGTGAAGGCCAGCAACCTGACGGCGGTGATCCCCGATTATTCAAAAGAAAAACTGCTGATCGACGCCGATATCAACGGGCCTGGAAAAGCCGTTGGACCCTATTTTGACGAGACGCCGTTAGACGATTCGCTGGGCGCCACGCTCCAGCAGCTCCAGCTGGATGGCGATGTGAATGCTCGCTTACATCTGGATATCCCGCTGGACGGCACCATGACCACCGCAGAAGGCGACGTCAGGTTGAAAAATAACAGCCTGTTCATCAAGCCGCTGAACAGCACGTTGAAAAACCTGACCGGCCAGTTCAGCTTCGTGAATGGCGATCTGAAAAGCGGGCCGCTGACCGCAAACTGGTTCAGCCAGCCGGTGAAGATCGATTTCTCCACCACCGAGGGCGAGAAAGCCTACCAGGTGGCGGTCAATATGGATGCCAGCTGGCAACCTTCGCGGATGGATGTGCTGCCCAAAGTGGTCAGCCAGTCCCTTGAAGGCCGTGTACCGTGGAACGGCAAGGTGGCGATCGATCTGCCTTATCGTGGCACCCCGCATTACAAAGTGGACATCAGCGGCGACCTGAAAAGCGTCAGCAGCGATCTGCCTTCTCCCCTGAACAAGCGCGCAGGCGAGCCGCTGCCGGTGAAGCTAAATGTCGACGGGGATCTCAACAGCTTTACCCTGACCGGCAACGCCAGCGGGACAAATCACTTTAACAGCCGCTGGCTGCTGAACCGTAAGCTGACGCTGGATCGCGCCATCTGGACCACCGACAGCCGCACCCTGCCGCCGCTGCCGGAGCAGGCGGGTATAGAGCTCAACCTGCCGCCGATGGACGGGGCAGAATGGCTGGCGCTTTTCCAGCGCGGGGTGGGGCAAAATGTGGATGAAGCGGCGCAGTTCCCGCAACACATCACGGTGCGCACGCCAGCGCTGACGCTGGGCGGGCAGCAGTGGAATAACCTGAGCATTGTCTCGCAGCCCACCCTCAACGGTTCGAAAATCGATGCCCAGGGACGGGAGATCAACGCCAGCCTGCTGATGCGTGACACCGCGCCGTGGCAGGCGCAGATCCGCTATCTCTATTACAATCCGGCCTCCGTCACCGCCGGGACAAGCAATAACGTCTCGCCGTTATCCAGTACCTCACGAATCGATTTTAGCGGCTGGCCTGACCTACAGCTGCGCTGCGCCGAGTGCTGGCTCTGGGGACAGAAGTATGGCCGAGTTAATGGCGATTTCACCATCAAGGGCGATACCCTGACCCTGGCGGGAGGGTTGATTGATACCGGCTTCGGGCGCCTGACCGCCAACGGCGAATGGGTGAACGGCGTCCGCGAGAAGCGCACCTCTCTGAAGGGGCAAATTAAGGGCAACAAGCTGGATGCCGCCGCTAACTATTTTGGCGTCACGACCCCGATTCGCGGTTCATCGTTTGATGTCGATTACGATCTGCACTGGCGCGACATGCCCTGGAAGCCTGACGAAGCCTCGCTTAACGGCATTCTGAAAACGCGGCTGGGGAGAGGTGAAATCGCCGATCTCAGCACCGGCCATGCAGGGCAACTGTTGCGGTTACTCAGTTTCGACGCCCTGCTGCGCAAGCTGCGCTTTGACTTCAACGATACCTTTAATGAAGGCTTCTACTTCGACTCGATCCGCAGCACCGCGTGGATCAAAGATGGCGTATTGCACACCGACGATACGCTGGTGGACGGGCTGGAAGCAGATATCGCCATGAAAGGCTCCGTCAATCTGGTGCGTCGTGAGCTGGATATGGAAGCGGTGGTGGCGCCGGAAATTTCCGCCACCGTCGGCGTGGCGGCGGCCTTTGCCGTTAACCCGATTGTGGGCGCGGCGGTGTTTGCCGCCAGTAAAGTGCTGGGGCCGCTGTGGAGCAAAGTCTCCATTCTGCGCTATCACATTACCGGCCCGGTGGATAAACCGCAGATTAATGAAGTGCTGCGTCAGCCTCGCAAAGATGCACAGCAATGATTTGACGCGGGCAATTAATTGCCTCACTCTCAATAGATAAGATCTTAGATACGTCCTGTGGACGGCAACGAACGAGTAGCAAAACGATGAGTCTGAACCTGGTAAGTGAACATCTGCTGGCAGCGAACGGCCTGAGCCATCAGGACCTCTTTTCCATTCTTGGTCAACTGACCGAACGCCGTCTCGACTACGGCGATCTCTACTTTCAGTCGAGCTATCACGAATCCTGGGTTTTAGAAGACAGCATCATTAAAGATGGCTCGTATAACATCGACCAGGGCGTCGGCGTACGTGCCGTTAGCGGTGAGAAAACCGGTTTTGCCTATGCGGACCAGGTTAGCCTGACCGCGCTGGAACAGAGCGCGCAGGCGGCCCGCACCATCGTGCGCGAAAGTGGCGATGGCCGGGTGAAAACCCTGGGTGAAGTGCAGCACTCTGCGCTCTATACCAGCGTCGATCCGCTGCAAAGCATGAGTCGTGAAGAGAAGCTGGATATCCTGCGCCGGGTGGACAAAGTCGCCCGCGCGGAAGACAAGCGCGTACAGGAAGTCTCGGCCAGCCTGAGCGGCGTATATGAGCTGATTCTGGTGGCGGCAACCGACGGCACCCTGGCCGCCGACGTGCGTCCGCTGGTGCGTCTCTCCGTCAGCGTGCTGGTGGAAGAGGATGGCAAACGCGAGCGCGGCTCCAGCGGCGGCGGCGGTCGTTTCGGTTATGAATGGTTCCTCAATCCGGTGGATGGCGAAGTGCGTGCCGACGCCTGGGCGAAAGAGGCGGTGCGCATGGCGCTGGTTAACCTCTCTGCCGTGGCGGCGCCTGCGGGTACGCTGCCGGTAGTGCTGGGTGCAGGCTGGCCTGGTGTACTGCTGCACGAAGCGGTAGGCCACGGTCTGGAAGGCGACTTCAACCGCCGCGGCACCTCTGTGTTCAGCGGTCAGGTAGGGGAGCTGGTAGCCTCGGAACTCTGTACCGTAGTGGATGATGGCACCATGACCGATCGTCGTGGCTCGATCTCCATCGACGATGAAGGCACGCCGGGCCAGTACAACGTGCTGATCGAAAACGGCATCCTGAAAGGCTATATGCAGGACAAGCTGAATGCGCGCCTGATGGGCGTTGCGCCAACCGGCAATGGCCGTCGCGAATCCTACGCGCACCTGCCGATGCCGCGTATGACCAACACCTATATGCTGGCGGGTAAATCCACGCCGCAGGAAATTATCGAATCCGTTGATTACGGGATCTACGCGCCGAACTTCGGCGGTGGCCAGGTGGATATCACCTCCGGTAAATTTGTCTTCTCAACCTCAGAAGCCTATCTGATTGAGAAGGGCAAAGTGACCAAAGCGGTGAAAGGCGCCACCCTGATTGGCTCCGGCATCGAAGCGATGCAGCAGATCTCAATGGTGGGTAACGATCTGAAGCTGGATAACGGCGTCGGTGTCTGCGGTAAAGAGGGGCAGAGCCTGCCGGTAGGCGTCGGTCAGCCAACCCTGAAAGTGGATAACCTGACCGTCGGTGGTACTGCGTAATCTTTTCATCCTGACCCTCTCCCGCGGGAGAGGGTTACTCCTTCCTTCCCCGCATCTCCTGAAACAGCGTCGCCACCTGCACAAAATAGTCCGTCAGATAGTTAATGCACACCTGCACCTTCAGCGGCAGCTTATCCTTTTCGGTATAGACCGCGTAAACCGGGCGTGGATCCGACTGATAGCGCGGGAAGAGGATCTCCAGCTCGCCGCTGTTGATCTCGTTGATCACCCACATCAGCGGCACATAGGCGATCCCGGCTCCAGCCACCAGCCAGCGGGAGATGGTCATCGGATCGTTAGTGACAAAACGCCCCTGCGGCAGCAGCTTTGTTGACAGACCCTCTGGCGCAGTCAGCTCAAATTCATTATCCGGCCGCACGCTGTACTCCAGCCAGGCGTGATTGCTGAGGTCCGCCGGTTTTTCCGGGATACCCGCTCTGGCGAGGTATTTTTTCGCCGCGCACACCACCATCGGCATGCTCCCCAGACGACGCGAAAAGAGGCTCGAATCCTGCAAAGCCCCGACGCGGATCACCACATCCAGGCCATCGGCGATCAGATCCGGAGCGGGAATACCGGTGACCAGATTAACCGTCAGCCCCGGATACTCCTGCAACATCTCAGCGGTCATTTCAGCCAGGACATTTTGTGCCATAGTTGAAGAGCAGCCGATGCGCAGCGTGCCGATGGGGGTGTTATTGAAGGCGTAGAGTTGCTCATGTACCGACTGGGCTTCATACAACATTCGCCGGCAGCCCTGATAATAGATTTTCCCTGCCTCCGTCAGGCCGAGGCTGCGCGTGCTGCGGTTGAGAAGCTTCACCTGGAGGTCATCTTCCAGTTTGGCAACGGTCTGGCTGATAGAAGAGACGCTCATCTGTAGTTGCCTGGCCGCGGCGGTAAAGGAGCCCAGCTCAACGACTTTGGCAAAAACTGACATCCGTTTTAGACGTTCCATTATTCACTCTGGCTTAAAAGTGATTTAGATCACATATGATAGATAACAGCATAACAGTTACGCTAATATATTATTAATACATTATAGCTACGCCACTCTCGCCCGGCTTTTCTGGCCACTTCTGCGGTGGTGTACGCTGAATAATTCTTTCGCCTGCTCGCTCTAATCAAGGTCAACATGAGTCTGTTTCCCGTTATCGTGGTGTTCGGTTTGTCGTTCCCACCGATATTCTTCGAACTGCTTTTATCACTGGCGATTTTTTGGCTGGTGCGAAAGGTGCTGGCTCCAACCGGGATCTATGATTTCGTCTGGCACCCTGCATTGTTTAATTCCGCGCTCTATTGCTGCCTGTTCTATCTGGTATCGCGCCTGTTTGTTTGAGGTTGATGTGAAAACACTAACAAGAAAAATCTCCCGTACCGCCATTACCGTGGCACTGGTCATCCTCGCGTTCATCGCTATTTTTCGCGCGTGGGTCTATTACACTGAGTCACCGTGGACGCGTGATGCGCGTTTTAGCGCTGACATCGTCGCCATCGCCCCCGATGTGGCGGGGCTGATCACCGCCGTCAATGTGCATGACAACCAGCTGGTCAAAAAGGATCAGGTGCTGTTTACCATCGACCAGCCTCGTTACCGGAAAGCGCTGGAACAAGCCGAAGCGGATGTCTCTTACTACGAGGCGTTGGCGGCGGAAAAACGTCGTGAGGCTGGGCGCCGTAATAAGCTGGGGGTGCAGGCGATGTCCCGCGAGGAGATTGACCAGTCCAACAACGTGCTGCAAACCGTACTGCATCAGCTGGCGAAGTCCGAGGCCACACGCGATCTGGCGAAGCTCGATCTCGAGCGCACCGTCATCCGCGCCCCGTCCGATGGCTGGGTAACCAACCTCAACGTCTATACCGGTGAATTTATTACCCGCGGCTCCACCGCCGTGGCACTGGTGAAACAGCACTCCTTCTATGTACTCGCCTATATGGAAGAGACCAAACTGGAAAATGTCCGTCCGGGTTACCGGGCGGAGATCACTCCCCTTGGCAGCAACCAGGTGCTGAAAGGTACTGTCGACAGCATAGCGGCAGGGGTGACTAACGCCAGCGCCACCCGCGACGGCAAAGGGATGGCGACGGTAGATTCCAATCTGGAGTGGGTGCGTCTGGCGCAGCGCGTGCCGGTGCGTATTCGTCTGGATGCACAGCAGGGCGACCTGTGGCCAGCAGGAACGACGGCGACGGTGGTGATCACCGGTGAGAAAGATCGGGATGCACGCCACGACTCGCTGTTCCGCAAAATTGCCCACCGTCTGCGCGAGTTTGGTTAATCGCCATGGGTATCTTTTCCATCGCCAACCAGCACCTGCGCTTCGCGATTAAGCTGGCCTTCGCCATCGTGCTGGCGCTGTTTGTCGGGTTTCATTTTCAGCTGGAAACGCCCCGCTGGGCGGTGCTGACGGCCGCGATTGTCGCCGCCGGCCCGGCGTTTGCCGCAGGCGGTGAGCCTTACTCCGGCGCCATCCGCTATCGCGGGATGCTGCGTATCGTCGGCACCTTTATCGGCTGTATGGCGGCGCTCACCATCGTGATCCTGATGATCCGCACCCCGCTATTGATGCTGATGGTGTGCTGTATCTGGGCCGGTTTTTGTACCTGGATCTCCTCCCTGGTGCGGGTGGAGAACTCCTACGCCTGGGGCCTTTCCGGCTATACGGCGCTGATTATTATCATCACCATTCAGGCCAATCCCCTGCTGGCCCCACAGTTTGCCGTAGAGCGCTGCAGTGAGATCGTGATGGGGATCGTCTGCGCGATCGTGGCGGATCTGCTCTTCTCTCCCCGCTCGATCAAACAGGAGGTGGATCGCGAGCTGGATGCGCTGATCGTTGCCCAGTATCAACTCATGCAGCTGTGCATCGAGCACGGCGACAGTGAAGAGGTCGATAACGCCTGGAGCGCGCTGGTGCGTCGTACCACCGCGCTGGAGGGGATGCGCAGCAACCTCAATATGGAGTCGTCGCGCTGGTCGCGGGCAAACCGCCGCCTGAAGGCACTTAATACCGTCTCCTTAACCCTCATCACCCAGGCCTGTGAAACCTATCTGCTCCAGAACACGCGCCCCGAGGCGATCACCGGGACCTTCCGCGAGCTGTTTGCCACCCCCGTTGCCACTGCTCAGGACGTGCATAAGCAGCTCAAACGCATGCGCCGGGTCATCGCCTGGACCGGCGAACGCGATACCCCGGTCACCATCTATACCTGGGTCGGCGCGGCGACGCGCTACCTGCTGCTCAAACGCGGCGTTATCGGCAACACTAAAATCAGCGCCACCGAAGAGGAGGTACTGCAGGGGGAAGTGGTGGTAAAAGCCGAGTCGGCGGAGCGCCACCATGCGATGGTTAACTTCTGGCGTACCACGCTGGCCTGTATGCTGGGGACGCTTTTCTGGCTCTGGACCGGCTGGACCTCCGGAAGCGGCGCGATGGTGATGATCGCGGTGGTCACCTCGCTGGCGATGCGACTGCCTAATCCCCGGATGGTGGCGCTCGATTTTCTGTACGGCACCCTGGCGGCGTTGCCGATTGGCGCTTTCTATTTCCTGGTGGTCCTCCCGTCAACCCAGCAAAGCATGCTGTTGCTCTGTCTGAGTCTCGCGGTTATGGCCTTCTTTATTGGTATCGAGGTACAGAAGCGACGCCTGGGATCGCTGGGGGCCCTGGCCAGTACCATCAATATTCTGGTCCTGGATAACCCGATGACGTTCCACTTCAGCCAGTTTCTCGACAGCGCGCTGGGACAGATTGTCGGCTGCTTCCTGGCGATGATGGTGATCCTGCTGGTGCGCGATAACTCTCAGGCCCGAACCGGACGCGTGCTGCTGAACCAGTTCGTTTCTGCCGCCGTCTCGGCGATGACCACCAATACCGCCCGACGTAAAGAGAACCATCTGCCTGCGCTCTATCAGCAGCTCTTTTTACTGCTGAACAAGTTCCCGGGCGATCTGGCGAAATTCCGCCTGGCCCTGACGCTGATCATCGCCCACCAGCGTCTGCGCAACGCGCCGATTCCGGTGAATGACGATCTCTCTGCGTTCCACCGCCAGCTGCGCCGTACTGCCGATCATGTGATTTCAGCCTCCAGCGACGATAAGCGCCGACGCTATTTCACGCAGCTGCTGGCGGAGCTGGAAATCTATCAGGAAAAACTGCGTATCTGGGAGGCGCCGCGACAGGTGACCGAACCGGTGCAGCGGCTGGTGGGCATGCTGCATCGATACCAGAATGCCCTGACCGACAGCTAATCCTTCCTAAAACCGACGCCATAAGCGTCGGTTTTTTTGTGACTATACTTATCCTGGCGAGGACATAAACTCAAAATGGGAGGATACATGACTACCCAGTCTCTTCAGGATAGTGCGCTATTTCAGACCGGATATTTAGTCGATGGCGTATGGAAAACGCTCGATACCACATTCGATGTACTTAACCCGTCGACCGGGGCTGTGGTAGCCCAGGTGGCAAAAGCAGGCAAGAAAGAGACCGAAGAGGCCATCGCCGCCGCGAGCCGGGCTTTCCCGGCCTGGCGTGCAAAAACCGCTAAAGAGCGTTCGGCCATCCTCTATCGCTGGTATGAATTAATCATTGAAAACAAGCAGTGGCTTGGCCAGCTGATGACCACCGAGCAGGGCAAACCGCTGAAAGAGGCGGAAGGGGAAGTGGAGTACGCGGCCAGTTTCATCCAGTGGTTTGCCGAGCAGGCCAAACGCGCCAACGGCGAAATCATCCCTCCTGTTAAACCCGGCTCCCGCATTCTTGCCACCCGCGAACCCATTGGCGTGGTGGCGGCTATCACGCCGTGGAACTTCCCGATGGCGATGCTGACCCGCAAGCTGGGCCCGGCGCTGGCGGCAGGCTGTACCGGCGTGATTAAACCGGCTAATAACACGCCGCTGAGCGCCTTTGCGCTGCTCACTCTGGCTAAAAAAGCGGGGGTCCCGGATGGCGTACTCAACGCGGTGGCGGGAAATACCGCTGAGATAAGCGACGCGATCATGTATAGCCCTGAGGTGCGCAAAATCTCCTTTACCGGCTCGACGGCGGTGGGCAAAACCCTGATGCGCAATGCCGCCGAGACCATGAAAAAAGTGTCGATGGAGCTGGGCGGGAATGCGCCTTATATCGTCTTTGACGATGCCGATATCGATGCGGCGGTGAAAGGGGCAATAGCCAATAAATTCCGTAACGCGGGGCAGGTCTGCGTCAGCGTTAACCGCTTCTATATTCAGGAGTCGGTGTATGAGGCGTTTGTCAGCAAACTCGTCGCTGCCGTAAACGACTTAAAAGTGGGTGACGGTCTGGAAGAGGGGACCGTCGTCGGGCCGTTGATTGAACCTGCCGCAGTGAAAAAAGTGCGTGAGCATGTGGAGGATGCCGTCGCCAAAGGGGCGACGGTGCTGGCGGGCGGCAAAGCCCATGCTCTCGGCGGCAACTTCTGGCAACCGACGGTGCTGGCAGACTGCCATGAAGGGATGGCGCTTGCCAGCGAAGAGACCTTCGGACCCGTGGCGGCCTGCTTCCGTTTCACCTCTGAAGAGGAGGTGATCCAGCGCGCCAACAATACACCGTTTGGCCTGGCTGCCTATTTCTATACTCAGAATTTGCAGCGGGTGTTCCGCGTTTCACAGGCCCTTGAGAGCGGGATGATCGGCATAAACGAGTGCGCGGTATCCACGGAGCTTGGGCCTTTTGGCGGGGTGAAAGAGTCGGGGCTGGGCCGCGAAGGGTCAGTGCTGGGGCTGGAGGAGTTCCTGGAAGTCAAAACCCTGCATATCGGGGGATTATAATTGGCAGAGCGGCAGAAGCCGCTCACCTGGACGGGGTGGCTGGCATGAATATCTATACGTTTGATTTTGATGAAATTGACAGTCAGGAGGCGTTCTACCGTGAGTTTTCACGGACCTTCGGTATAGGGCAAGAGAGGGTGACGGATCTGGACTCCCTGTGGGAAATAGTGACCAGCAGCCAGTTGCCGCTACCGCTTGAAATCGAATTCATCCATTTACCGGAAAAGCTGCGCAGACGCTTTGGGGCGCTGATCCTGCTGTTTGATGAGGCGGAAGAGGAGCTGGAGGGGCAGATTCGCTTTAACGTACATTAGTGCAGGATATAAAAAAGCCCCTGCGAAGCAGGGGCAAGTCGTATATCAATACGACGAGGGTTTATTTGTACAGCTCGGCCGTGGCATGCCAGTGATCACCGGTATTCAGCTCAGTAACGCGATAGCTGCTGGCGCCCGCTTTTTCAGCTTTTGCGGCCAGAGCCTGACGGACATCCATCGGCGAGCCGGCCACTTCACTTACGGAGATGCTCCCCATAGATTGCAGGCCTTGCGCCTGGTCGGCGTTTACCTGATGTACAGCAGCGCTGGCACCAAATGAGAGAACGGAAGCGAAACCAGCGGCGATAATTAATTTAGTGTTCATAGTCTTTACTCCTGGAGTGCAGGCTCAACGGCAAGAAGGGTTGTGCTGCTATTTTTATGCCTGGTGCCGTTGAACAGAGATATCGGGTAGTACGGGTAATACTCGGTACGACTTATTTGTACAGCTCAGCAGTTGCATGCCAGTGGTCACCTGTACGCGCTTCGATAACGCGATAGGAAGAGGCACCCTGTTCCTGCGCTTTTTTGTTCAGCATCTGGTTCATGTCCATCGGAGAGGTTCCGATCGCACCGATAGAAACGGTACCGATAGATTCACGAGACTGAGCCTGCTCGGCGTTGATCGCATCAGCAGCAAAGGCGCCGAAAGACAGGACAGAGAGAATGCTTAGTGTGGCTACGGTAGTTTTGATTTTCATGATTCTTTTCCTCGTCATATTCTTTTACTGGGGTCGTCGTTTCGTGACCCTCATCACAAAAACAAGTATACACTAATAACGGCATAAATTAATACCATGCTAATTGTTTCTTGGGTGGTCAAGAATTAAACAAGGGATTTTATATAACGAAAAGAAATAAAAAGCAGGGAGATAAGCGGGGCTTGAGCAGTTATTTCTATTAAAATTAATAAGATATGTAACTTTGATTATTTGTGCGATCTTGTGGTTTATCATTCGCTGTGTAAAAGCAATGAGGCAGAAAAACGCACTATTTGTTAAATTACAGATAACAGATTGTAGGGTGAAACGGGGCGGGAGCAGAAGGTTCCCCGCCGCGAGCGGCGGCAGGGAAGGGGATCAGAGTTCCTGTTCGAACAGTACCAGAATGGCTTCGTAGAGATCTTTCACGGAGAAACCATTGGCCGGGGTCGTGAAGATGGTGTCGTCACCGGCAATAGTGCCGAGGATACCTTCCGCTTTACCCAGCGAGTCGAGCAGGCGCGCAATCAGTTGTGCCGCACCCGGGCTGGTGTGGATCACCACCACAGCTTCGTTATAGTCGATATCCAGTACCAGATTCTTCAGCGGGCTCGAGGTGGTCGGGACGCCCAGTTCGGCTGGCAGACAGTAGACCATCTCCATTTTGGCGTTGCGGGTACGCACCGCGCCGAACTTGGTTAACATGCGGGAGACTTTCGACTGGTTGATGTTTTCAAAACCCTCATCCTGTAGAGCCTGGACAATCTCCCCCTGGGAACTAAATTTTTCTTCTTTAAGCAGCGCTTTAAACGCTTTAACCAATTCTTCTTGTTTAGAAGAGATTCGCATAAATCACCCGAAATATAGCGGTAGAAACAACATTATTATGCACATGGATGAATTTTTATGCAAACTATCTGCCCAATGTTAGGCTGAAATAATGTTATGAAAGGGAGTGATTTTATCAAAATTCGTTATCAAGGAACATGCCTGCGTCACGCCTCGCAAATAAGCTTAAAAGTAAATTAAATGTTATCAAATTGATGTTGTTTTGGTGGCTGGCGAGGGTGTATTGTAACCACCTCTTGATTCGTTGCTTAGTTATCGCATAACGCCCGATAGCTTTCCGGCAGAAGCGAAAAGCGCGTGACCGCTAATTCCTGATACATCACGATTGTATTTATTGATCTGCTGAATTAAGGTCGCCGCGACGGAGTAACAGAAAGTTAGCTCACCATAATAAGGAGTTTAGGATGAAAGTCGCAGTCCTCGGCGCTGCTGGCGGTATCGGCCAGGCGCTTGCCCTACTACTGAAAACTCAGCTGCCTGCAGGCTCAGAACTCTCTCTCTATGATATCGCCCCGGTAACACCTGGTGTGGCGGTAGACCTCAGCCACATCCCGACGGCTGTTAAAATCAAAGGCTTCTCCGGTGAAGATGCTCGCCCGGCGCTCGAAGGCGCAGACGTGGTGCTGATCTCCGCAGGCGTGGCGCGTAAGCCAGGTATGGATCGTTCCGACCTGTTCAACGTGAACGCGGGTATCGTTAAGAACCTGATTCAGCAGGTTGCTACTACCTGCCCGAAAGCCTGCATCGGTATCATCACTAACCCGGTTAACACCACTGTGGCTATCGCGGCAGAAGTGCTGAAAAAAGCGGGCGTGTATGACAAGAACAAACTGTTCGGCGTAACCACGCTGGACATCATCCGCTCCAACACCTTTGTTGCGGAACTGAAAGGCAAACAGCCAACCGAGCTCGAAGTCCCGGTTATCGGCGGCCACTCTGGTGTGACCATTCTGCCACTGCTGTCCCAGATCCCAGGTGTGAGCTTCACCGAGCAGGAAGTGGCTGACCTGACCAAACGTATCCAGAACGCCGGCACCGAAGTGGTGGAAGCGAAGGCGGGTGGCGGCTCTGCAACCCTCTCTATGGGCCAGGCTGCGGCACGTTTCGGCCTCTCTCTGGTCCGCGCCCTGCAAGGTGAGCAAGGCGTGGTGGAATGCGCTTACGTTGAAGGTGACGGCGAGCACGCGCGCTTCTTCTCTCAGCCGCTGCTGCTGGGTAAAAACGGTATCGAAGAGCGTAAGTCTATCGGCACCCTGAGCGCGTTTGAACAGCAGGCGATGGCTGGCATGCTGGAAACCCTGAAGAACGATATCGTTCTGGGCGAAGAGTTCGTTAATAAATAAGCGACGCGCTTCCCGTCAGGGCAATAAAAAACCGGAGTATGAACTCCGGTTTTTTTATGCCTGCCAACTCAGTTGGTGGCCGGGTATTCCTGAATGGTCACCTGCAGGGTCAGTTTCTTATCATCACGCATCACTTCCACCGGGATGATAGAGCCTGGCCTGATCTCCGCCACCTGATCCATGGTTTCCAGCGCCGACACGGCCGGTTTACCGTTCACCGAGACAATCACGTCGTTAACCCTGATACCCGCTTCTGCCGCTGGGCCGCCAGGGGTCACTTCGTTCACTACAATCCCCTGGATCTGATCGATTCCGCCACCCTGAGAATGCAGCGGAGCAATCTCACGCCCGCCAATACCAATGTAGCCGCGGATCACGCGTCCGTCGCGAATCAGCTTATCCATAATCTTGTTAGCGAGCTGGAACGGGATGGCGAAGCCGATCCCTTCGGGCGTTTCCCCGTCGTTGCTTTTATCAAACGAGAGGGTGTTGATGCCCATCAGTTCGCCCAGCGAGTTCACCAGCGCGCCGCCGGAGTTGCCATGGTTGATGGACGCGTCCGTCTGCAGGAAATTCTGCCGTCCGGATGGGTTCAGGCCGATACGCCCGGTTGCGCTGATGATCCCCTGGGTAATGGTCTGTCCGAGGTTATAGGGGTTGCCAATGGCCAGCACCACGTCGCCGATATGGGGCGTCCGCTTACGGTTGATGGGGATAACGGGCAGGCCGCCCGTGGCGTTGATTTTGAGGACTGCCAGATCCGTCAGACTGTCGGAGCCCACGAGCAGTGCCTCAAAGACGCGGCCATCCTGCAGCGCCACGATGATCTGATCGGCATCGTTGATCACATGTTTGTTGGTAATAATGTAGCCGCGTTCATCCATAATCACCCCGGAGCCAAGGGTGCGGATCTCCAGCTGATTATGGCTGGTGCTGTTTAGCCCACGGTTATAGACGTTAACCACCGCAGGGGCGGCGCGGCGTACTGCCTGGTTATAACTGGCAGGCGTTTCATCTGCGCTGTCGAACTGCGGCGCAGCCAGCTGATTGAACTGACGTAAAGAGGGCATCGCGGCCAGTAACAGGCCACCTACTACCAGGCCGATGGCGACCGAACGAATGAGCTTAAAAACCATGATACGGGCGTCGTTAAAGGGAGAACGCAAGCAGCATAACATGACTTATCCGGACATCACACGGGGTGATGTCCGGACAGGTACAGGCTTAGCGCAGCAGAATATAGAGCGTATCGTTACCACGCACGATCTGCAGGGCGATAACGGTAGGTTTGCTCTCCAGCACCTTGCGCATTTCGGCGATAGACTGCACGCGAACGCGGTTCACCCCGATAATCACATCGTCCTGATGAAGCCCAGCCTGCGCGGCAGGACTGCTCTTCTCGACGCTTTCGAGGGTGATGCCTTTGGTGCCGTCTTTTAACTGTCCGTCGCTTAAGGTCGCCCCCTGTAGCGCGGGAGCAATCATCTCTGCGCTGGCCGAAGAAGAGGTGCTTTTATCGAGCGTGACCTGCAGATCCAGCGGCTTCCCGTCACGCAAAATGCCAAGCTTAACCGTCGCACCCGGCTCCGTAGTGGCGATGCGCGAACGCAGTTCGGCAAAGCTGCTTAACGGTTTATCATTCAGGCTGACAATCACGTCCCCGGATTTCACGCCCGCTTTTGCGGAACCGGAATTCGGCAACACTTCGCTGACGAAGGCGCCGCGCTGCACGTTCAGGTTGAACGCTTTGGCGATATCCGCACTCATCTCGGTGCCTTTAATACCCAGCAGGCCACGTTTCACTTCGCCAAATTCAATCAGCTGCTGGGCCAGCGTGCGTGCCATGTTGCTGGGAATGGCAAAGCCAATCCCGACGCTGCCGCCGCCAGGGGCAAGAATGGCGGTGTTAATGCCAATCAGCTCGCCGTTCAGGTTCAGCAGCGCGCCGCCGGAGTTACCCCGGTTAATGGAGGCGTCGGTCTGGATAAAGTTTTCCAGCCCTTCAAGATTCAGCCCACTGCGGCCCAGCGCGGAGATAATGCCGGAGGTGGCGGTCTGGCCGAGGCCGAAGGGGTTACCCACCGCCACCGCGAAATCGCCGACGCGTAGTTTATCGGAGTCAGCAATGGCGATTTGCGTCAGGCCGGTTGGGTTTTGCAACTGCAGCAGGGCGATATCGCTCTGATCGTCACCGCCAATCAGTTTGGCATCAAACTCCCGGCCATCATTCATCTGCACGCTGATTTTATCGGCATGGCTGATGACGTGGTTATTGGTCAGGACATAGCCCTTCGCGGCGTCGATGATGACCCCGGAGCCCAGACCTTCAAAGGGCTGTCCCTGCTGGTCAGGAGCTTCATCGCCAAAATACTTCTTCAACTCTTCCGGAATACGCTGGCTTTGCACCGCGGTGCCTTCGACCTGCACGCTTACGACGGCGGGCAGGACTTTCTCCAGCATTGGCGCCAGGCTCGGCAGGGCGGCCTCGCCGGGAACCTGCGAAGGGAGTGCGGCAGCCAGCGGATACGAGGCCGACAGGGATAAACCGATACTCAATGCTAACGCGCTCAACAGCTGATTTTTTTTGTTCATTTTTGCTGGCTCTCGCAACCTGGAATGAAGGGATAACGGCCCTGAAACAGACTGATGTTATTGAATTTTAAAACGCTGAACAATGAGGTGTTTGACTAAATAATAGCTGGGGTCAGGAAGAAAGGACGGGCGCAAAGGCTGCGCCCGTAAAATTTATTTTCGATCTGCGATTAGTCGCGCTTTGCGCCACCGCGCAGCAGGCCGGAAGCCCCTTCGGAGTAGTCACGTGGCATCTGTACAGGCGCTTGATCGTTACTGGCTTCGGACTCGGCCAGACGGTTACGGAACGGATTGTTTTCCGCGCTCATCTCCGGCAGCAGGCTGCTGGAGCTTTTCGCCATGTGCTGATAAAGCTGACGGTAGTCATGCGCCATGTTGTCCAGCAGCTCGGCGCTCTGAGCAAAGTGGCTGACCAGCTCTTCACGATACTCGTCCAGTTCAGCTTTGTTCTTTTCCAGTTCGTACTGCAACGCCTGTTGCTGACGCAATTTGCGATTACCAAAACGCATGGCCACGGCGCCGATAGCGATGCCGACGACTAAACCAATTAGCGCATATTCCCAGGTCATGAACTTCTCCCGTTGTCTTGTGGTTCCGTAGGGTGTTGGCTCGGCTCCATGCCAGGGCCTGATTATGCCACTATAACCGCTATTTCCTTAGAAGTGGAATCCCGCCGCATCATCGCGTACTGTAGAACGGCCTTTTTTTCGTCAACTGAGCAGTATGACGGGTATTAATTGAAGGAATAACAATAACATTATGCAAAGTCTCTCCCCTACATCGCGTTATCAACAGGCCCTGAGCGAGGGCTCCCACCAGCCAGATGAGGTACAGCGTGAAGCGGTAAGCCGTCTGGACGGCATCTGGCATGAGCTGACGGCCCGGCCAGCCGAAGCTGCGCCTTCCGGTGGGTTAAAAGCCGCATTTGGACGGTTGTTGGGCAAGAAAGCGCCGCAGAGCGTCACGCCAGTGCGCGGCTTATATATGTGGGGGGGCGTCGGGCGCGGCAAAACCTGGCTGATGGATCTTTTTTACCAGAGCCTGCCGGGGACGCGTAAGCAGCGTCTGCACTTTCACCGCTTTATGCTGCGGGTGCATGAAGAGCTGACGGCCCTGCAGGGGCAGAGCGATCCGCTGGATATCATCGCTGAGCGTTTTAAAGCTGAAACCGATGTGCTCTGCTTCGATGAGTTTTTTGTCTCGGATATTACCGACGCCATGCTGCTGGGCGGATTAATGAAAGCGCTCTTTGACCGGGGTATCACCCTGGTGGCGACATCAAACATTCCGCCAGATGAGCTCTACCGTAACGGCCTGCAACGTGCCCGCTTCCTGCCGGCTATCGCGGCGATTAAAGAGCATTGTCACATCATGAATGTGGATGCCGGCATCGACTACCGTCTGCGTACGCTGACCCAGGCCCATCTGTGGATTTCGCCGTTGAATGACGACACGCAACAGCAGATGGACAAGCTGTGGCTGGCGCTTGCCGGCGCGGAGCGGGGTAACGCCCCGGTGCTGGAGGTAAACCATCGTCCCCTGCAAACGCTGGGCGTCGTCAACCAGACCCTCGCCGTGTCGTTTGCCACCCTCTGTGTCGATGCCCGCAGCCAGCATGACTATATTGCGCTCTCGCGCCTGTTCCATACCGTGATGCTGTTTGAGGTGCCGGTGATGACTACGTTGATGGAGAGCGAAGCCCGACGTTTTATCGCGCTGGTGGATGAGTTCTACGAACGCCACGTTAAGCTGGTGGTGAGCGCAGCCGTGCCTTTATATGAGATCTATCAGGGGGAGCGACTGAAGTTTGAGTTCCAGCGCTGCCTGTCACGCCTGCAGGAGATGCAAAGCGAAGAATATCTGAAGCGCCAGCATATGCCGTAAATCTCCTCCGTTAAGCGCGCAAGGCCGGATAAGGCACCACCGCCGCCCGGCTTTTCGGCTCCCCGTAAAAACCCGCTTCAAATCACAATTAAGGGTCGATCTTTACCCCTGACTTCTCTATAATCTTGCGACCCCACGTTACAAGAAGGTTTTTTTCCCAAAACTTTCTCTGCGCCGGCATAGGCTATTCGAAGGGGTAGGTTTGCTGGACAATGTCGTGTGAACCTCAACTACTAAACGTTTGGGTGTTCACCAACGTGTAACTTATTTATTTGGGTAAGCTTTTAATGAAAACTTTTACAGCTAAACCAGAAACCGTAAAACGCGACTGGTATGTTGTTGACGCGACCGGTAAAACTCTGGGCCGTCTGGCTACCGAACTGGCTCGTCGCCTGCGCGGTAAGCACAAAGCGGAATACACTCCGCACGTCGATACCGGTGATTACATCATCGTTCTGAACGCTGACAAAGTTGCTGTAACCGGCAACAAGCGTACTGACAAAGTGTACTATCACCACACCGGCCACATCGGCGGTATCAAACAAGCGACCTTTGAAGAGATGATTGCCCGCCGTCCTGAGCGTGTGATTGAAATCGCGGTTAAAGGCATGCTGCCAAAAGGCCCGCTGGGTCGTGCTATGTACCGTAAACTGAAAGTTTACGCAGGTAACGAGCACAACCACGCGGCACAGCAACCGCAAGTTCTTGACATCTAATCGGGATTATAGGCAATGGCTGAAAATCAATACTACGGCACTGGTCGCCGCAAAAGCTCCGCCGCTCGCGTGTTCATCAAACCGGGCAGTGGTAAAATCGTAATCAACCAGCGTTCTCTGGAACAATACTTCGGTCGTGAAACTGCCCGCATGGTAGTTCGCCAGCCGCTGGAACTGGTTGATATGGTAGAAAAACTGGATCTGTACATCACCGTTAAAGGTGGTGGTATCTCCGGTCAGGCAGGTGCGATCCGTCACGGTATCACCCGCGCTCTGATGGAGTACGACGAATCCCTGCGTTCTGAACTGCGTAAAGCTGGCTTCGTTACTCGTGACGCTCGTCAGGTTGAACGTAAGAAAGTGGGTCTGCGTAAAGCACGTCGTCGTCCACAGTTCTCCAAGCGTTAATTGCTTTCTGCTTCGGCAGACAACAATTTGCGAAAAACCCGCTTCGGCGGGTTTTTTTATGGTTCATGTTCAACGCATCCACATCCAGACGCCCTTTCTGACCTCTTTTTCCGCATTTCCAGAATACCCTCACCACAAAGGTCGCAAAATCTGGTAAACTATCATCCACTTTTCTGCCCAAATAATGGTGAATGCTCGATTTTTGTTCTCTTTTTGAACAAGAGTAGGAATTCCCTGGGATGGGCAACAAAACATCTGGCTGGCCTGTATGGCCGGTAGCAGTAAAAATTCTGAATATACCTGGAGGTTTTCATGGCTGTCGCTGCCAACAAACGTTCGGTAATGACGCTGTTTTCTGGTCCTACTGACATTTATAGCCATCAGGTTCGTATCGTGCTGGCCGAGAAGGGTGTCAGTTTTGAGATCGAGCATGTGGAAAAGGATAACCCGCCTCAGGATCTTATTGATCTCAACCCAAGCCAGAGCGTACCAACGCTGGTGGATCGTGAGCTGACCCTGTGGGAATCCCGTATCATTATGGAATATCTGGATGAGCGTTTCCCGCATCCGCCGCTGATGCCGGTCTATCCGGTTGCGCGTGGGGAAAGCCGTCTGTACATGCAGCGTATCGAGAAAGACTGGTATACGCTGATGAACGTCATTGCGAACGGTTCCTCTTCGGAAGCCGATGCAGCGCGTAAACAGCTGCGTGAAGAGCTGCTGGCGATCGCACCGGTGTTCGGTCAGCGTCCGTTCTTCCTGAGCGATGAGTTCAGCCTGGTGGATTGCTACCTGGCTCCGCTGCTGTGGCGTTTGCCAACCCTGGGTGTTGAATTCAGCGGTCCTGGTGCGAAAGAGCTCAAAGGTTATATGACGCGCGTATTTGAACGCGACTCCTTCCTTGCTTCTCTGACTGAAGCTGAACGTGAAATGCGTCTCGGCCGGGGTTAATCATTGTGGAAATGTCACAGCTTTCTCCGCGCCGTCCGTATCTGCTGCGTGCCTTCTATGAATGGCTGCTGGATAACCAGCTCACGCCGCACCTGGTAGTGGATGTGACGTTACCGGGCGTGCAGGTTCCTATGGAATATGCACGTGACGGGCAAATTGTGTTGAACATTGCGCCGCGCGCGGTGGGTGGTCTTGAGCTGGCGAACGACGAAGTTCGCTTTAACGCCCGCTTTGGCGGCGTTCCGCGTCAGGTTTCTGTGCCGCTGGCTGCTGTACTGGCTATTTACGCACGGGAAAACGGCGCGGGCACCATGTTTGAGCCGGAAGCGGCTTACGATGAAGACGTTTCCAGCCTCAATGATGAGCATGGCGCGACCGAGAGTGAAAGCGAACCGGTCATGTCGATTATCGATGGCGATAAGCCCGATCACGACGATGATCCAGACGACACCCCGCCGCCACGCGGTGGGCGTCCGGCGTTACGTGTAGTGAAATAAAAAAAGGGCCCCATGGGCCCTTTTTTTGTCTGATATTTAGAATCATCAATATATTGTTATTTTATTATTTTTGGCAATGATGTTTATCACACTATATATCCTAAAGCATATTTTTTTATTTCCTTAAAGCATTCGTAACTATGATGAATTGCTTTTGGTTATTGGGTGGGTTTATTTTTATGAAAAGAATTAGCCGTTGGTAGAAGCTTCAATATAAAATTCCTTCTCGTGTTCGACGCGCTAACTTTATGAAAATAAATATCTTTAGAAGTTATGAAAGGTTGATGTAGCGAACTTAAATGATGGCCGTCATTTTATCCTGTAGTCTTGTCGACACTATTTCTTACAAATAGTCTATGAATGATATATTTCATAGTAAAGCGTATCTGGTTGTTAAAACATGGCCAACCGGGAAAGTTGCTGGTTAATAACATTAAGGAAAGAATAAAATGACTCTGTTTAAAAAGAACGTAGCCACTCTGGCTGTGGGCGCTGCACTGCTGGTCTCTGCTCAGGTGAATGCTGCTGACGATGTCACCATGAAAGTCTCTGGCACCATTCTTCCCGCTGCGTGCACCCCGGCATTAAGCAATAGCGGTGAAGTCGCTTTTGGTTCCATTGCTGCCTCGTCAATTCGAAAAGCTCCCGCTGGCAATGCCCTGGTGCAGCTGGGTTCTAAAGATATTACCTTAACCGTAACCTGTGATGCCGCAACAGCTATTGGCTTCACCATGGCCGATAACCGCGCCAGCTCCGCTGTCACCCTCTCTTCCAGTGCATATGTTAATTCTGTATTCGCAGGTGGCCCGAGCATCACACAAAGCTATTTCGGCTTTGGTCTGGGTGTGGCGACCAATGATGCGAAAATCGGTGCCTATACTGTCGCCGTAGATGGCGCAAAGATGACTGCAGATAGCGTAGCGGCAGACCTGCTTGTTTCTGATAATAACGGGGCAACCTGGCGTGCCGCGTCTTACGGGAACCAGAGTAATGATAACTCGCGTATTGTTACTGTAGGTCAGGTAGGTTCCACAGAACCGAAGATGTTCAAAGAAATGACTGTACCGATGAAAATTGCCGCAGCCGTGCAGCCCAGTTCTGTACTGGGTGCTGATGAAATTGTTCTGAACGGTAATGCCACTCTGAGCCTTGTTTATCTGTAAGCCATAAAAATAATGAGTGCGGCGATTTAATAATAAAAACACGCCGCACTCCATTTGAATATTTGACACCTGTTACTGTCAAACAATTACATTTCAGGATTCATAATACCCTTTCTGGGAGTTAATAATCTTTTCCATTATCGCAGCTGAAGGGCATGTTATGAAGCGTAGCATTATTTACTCTCTTTTATTTATTTCTGTGCAGAGTTACGCCTCCGGTATGGTACCCGAAACATCGGTATTATTAATTGATGCCGACAAAGGGGAAGCCAGTATGAACGTGAGGAATACGGATTCCAGACCTGCGTTGCTTTATACTAATATTGTGGATTTGCCAGAAAGCGATAAAGGTGTTCGCGTTATTGTTTCTCAACCCGTTGTAAGGGTTGAGGCGGGGGCCGTACAGCGAATGCGTTTTATGCTGCAGTTACAAAAGCCGCTGATGCAGGAAGAGCTCAAAAGAGTAACCTTCGAAGGTATACCACCCAGGGAAAAGGGCAAAGAGCGGGTTGCAGTCACCATTCGCCAGGATTTACCGGTAATTATTCATCCGGCGGGGCTCGCCCAGGATCTCATTCCCTGGAAGCATCTTAAATGGCATAAGCAGGGCAATTCTCTGGTCGTCACCAATCCCTCAAATTATGTGGTTCGTATGGCGGCCGGGTTTACAACATTACCATCCGGTCAACAGGGTGCGCTGAAAAATACCTATT
The DNA here is from genome assembly GCF_965195605.1 of Leclercia sp. M-A074-M. Classification (NCBI taxonomy): domain Bacteria; kingdom Pseudomonadati; phylum Pseudomonadota; class Gammaproteobacteria; order Enterobacterales; family Enterobacteriaceae; genus Leclercia; species Leclercia sp. M-A074-M. The sequence goes on from NZ_CBDAHM010000005.1 coordinate 54,101, forward strand.
TACTGCCGCACACCAGCACGACCGTAGCCTTACCCAATAAAGCGGATACGGAAGTGCATTTTTATCCCGCCAGCCGTTATGGATACAAAGGTGAAAAATATATAGCACCATTACAGTAAGTCGTTCAGGGAAAACAAGGATGTTTAAAAGAACGCTGCTTATGTGTGCAGTCAGTATGTTCTGCGCACGCCAGGGGAAAGCCGTTGAAATCGACGCAGGCTCTCTCGAATTTGATAGTGAAACCTTAAGGTCGCTGGGCATCGATCCCGCGGTTTCGTCATATTTTGCTGAGGAAGCACGTTTTATGCCCGGGCAGACGACGGTTACGCTGAAAGTTAACGGGCAGAATAAAGGTCGCACGCTGGCGCATTTCCAGCGGCAGGGCGAGCTTTGCTTCGACAAGTCATTAATGGAGCATGCCCATATTCGTATCCCCAGCGACTATCAGGAAGGGTGTTACGATTATCTGAAACTCCATCCTCAGACCGTGGTAAAGGCCGATCCCGGCCAGGAGATGATCGAGCTGGTGATCCCCCCTGAAGAGATCGCCCAACCGGGTAAAACTGTTACGGATTTTGCCATGGAGGGAACCGCCGCCGTTCTTAACTATTCCGCCATGTCTTCGCGCAACGAATATAGCGGCGGCAGCTCTACCTGGTCTCAGGCTCAGCTTGAAGGCGGGGTGAACGTCGCCGGGTGGCTACTGCGCACCAACCAGTTATTAAGCCAGTCGGAAGGCCAGTTTAACAGCGAAAACAGCCAGACCTATTTGCAGCGCACCTTTGTTAATTTGCGCACAACCGCACAAATGGGTGAAGTCAGCATGAATAACGGACTGCTGCAGGGGACCAGTCTGTACGGCGTCTCCCTGTCGCCGGAAAGCGGTCTGGATGCGCAGCAGAGCATGGTCAGGGTGAGCGGGATCGCTAATACCTCGCAGGCGCGCGTAGAGATTCGCCAGCAGGGTACGCTCGTCTATTCGACCCTCGTTCCGGTGGGGCCCTTTACGCTTACTGATGTTGCTCTGCGCAACTACACCAGCGATCTCAGCGTAACGGTTGTCGAGACCGACGGCACCCGGCACAGCTATACGATCCCTGCCTCACTCTTTCTGCAGAGGCTGGGTAATCCGGCTGGTCTGTTTCTGGCGTTTGGCCAGGTAAGCGATGATTACAACAAAAAACCGCTGGTGCTGAGCGCGTCGGGCGGCTGGCGGCTGCTGCCCGGGAGTAATATCAACCTGGGGGCAATACTGGCCCGGGATTTCCAGGCCGCTGGCGTCGGCCTGAATACGGCGCCTTCTTCTTCGACCCTGCTGAGCCTGAAGGTCAATCAGTCCTATGACCATGAAAACGCGCGCCAGGGACAAAGCTATCGTCTCGAAGCCAGCCTGACGTCAGCGATAGGCATCAGCGTGACCGCGTCGGCGGGCTATTACTCGCCGGGCTATCGGGAGTTCTCGGAGTTTATTGACCGCGGTTTTACGGCGATCAAAAAGCATGACTATGCCGTTGGATTGCAGTGGCAAACCAGCAAGGCAGGGACGTTCAGCGCCAGCCTTTACGAAACGAAGAACCGCAACCAGTCCGGCAAAACGCGGTATATCAACGCGGGATGGGGAAGCAATCTGTTTTCAGCCTATGTTTCGGCCAACTGGCAGCATCAGCTGAGCGATACCAACGGTAAAAAAGACGATCTGTTCTACTTCAATGTCAGCTTCCCGCTCGGCAAAAGCAACGTAAACACTTACGTCCGCCGGGAGGGCAGCTCCACCCGCTATGGCTCCACGGTGATGGGAAATATCTCGAATGAAAATGGTTATTCATTGGGGGCAGAGTTTGACCAGAAAGAGAAGGACCAAAGCATCAGCGCGGGGCTAAGCAGTAACCTGCACTACTCCCAGCTGATGCTTAACGCCAGCATGGCCAACGATAGCCAACGCAGCTATTCGGGCTCTCTGCAGGGCGGCATCGTGGCGCACGGAGAAGGCGTCACCTTTTCGCCGTTGCCGGTGCGTGACACCTTTGGAATTGTCTCGCTGGATCAGCCGATTGCCGGTATTAAAATCGACACGCCGCAGGGGCCGGTATGGACGGATGCCCGCGGCTACGCGGTGCTGCCTTCGCTGAACGCGTGGCAAAACTCGCGTGTGGAGTTACATACCGAAACGTTGCCAAAGAATATGGATGTTGGCAACGGGACTCGTTTCCTGAGTCTGGGCAGGGGATCGGTAAGTAAGGTTCATTTTGCGGCTATAACCCAGCGCCGCGTCTTGCTTGAAGTGACCATGCAGGATGGTAAAAAGTTGCCGAAAAACAGAGCCATTATGGATACGCAAGGCAACTACCTTACCACCTCGGTTGATGATGGCGTGGTATTTCTGAACAACGCCAGCGCGCGACAGGGGCTGGTGGCGCTGGATGAATCCGGGAGTTGCCGCATTCAGCTGACCCTGCCAGAACAGGCGCAGACGAACGTATTTTATGAAACGGCAAAAGGAGTATGCCAATGAAATATTATCTGCTGCTGGCGGCGATAGGGTTAATACCATGCCAGAGCCTGGCGGAGTGCCAGCTTATCGCCAGCCAGCAAAAGATCGCCTACACCCGGCTAAGCCCGGCCGAGCGACAGCAGGCTACCGGGCCGTGGATAACGCTTCCGGAAAAACAGATTAAAGTGCAGGTGAGCTGTAGCGAACCGCAGCGAATACGGCTGTTTTTCGGCAGCGACCTGCCGCATAACGGCACCTTCTCATTCGGTAGCGAAGGGGAGATGCTCATTACGGCAGCACATGCGTACGTTGACGATCGTCCGGTGCGTCTTGCGTCGGTAAACAGAGCGGATACCGTGCTCCGCTCCGGGAGCAGTGAAACGTTACAGGTGTCGCTGAACGAGGGGCTGGCATTCAGCAACGGCGATGAGGTGTTTGGCAAAAATGCCTCCATCTCCCTGCTGGTGGCGACGCGCGTTAAACCCGGTCCGGTAACGGAACAGACCACCTGGCGCGGAAACCTGAATATAAACCTGGAGGGGCAATGATGCGTGGTTTTTGCCTGCTAATTGCGGCCTTCATGGCGGTGCCTGTCATGGCGAGTGACACCGTCAGTATTGATTTTGAGCTTACCGCCGATGCCGCTGCCTGCACGCCCGTCCTGAGCAATAATGGCGTTGTGGACTTCAATTCGCGCAGCGCCGGGAGCTTAACCCGCAACGCTTTTACACAGCTGGGAACGCGGGATCTGGTTTTGAGCATCACCTGTGAATCGTCCACGGCGGTAGCCATCACCGCGCGGGATACGCGGGCCACTTCGGTCGTCTGGGGCAGGGATAATCAAGGCCAGGAAGGGCCACGTTTTCAGATTAACGGCGGTCAGTATGTCAGTGATCCATCACGGCTGTTTGGCCTGGGCATGACGGCGGAAAACAAGCCCATCGGCAGTTATGCCGTGCAGATTGATGCCATGAATGTCATCGCATCAGATGGCGATCGCAGCGTGGCGGTGGAGGTTGCCGGTGCGGTAAATCCGAAAGGAACCTGGGAAAAAAGTGACCTGCTGCCGTTGCCAACAAAGCAGGATTATTTTTATACCCTGGTGCAAAAAGGCACGCTGGCTCCGCAACCCATCAGCACAGCCACGATACCGTTGCAGGTTAGCGCCACGGTGGCGAACGCGTTAGGAAGTAGCCAGACGATTAAGCTGGATGGTGAAGCCGTTATCAGCCTTGTTTACTTGTAATCGGATCGGCGAGCAGGCCCGCCGATCCGTCAGGATCACACTTCGAGGTAGTTCATGATGCCGTCAGCTGCTTTACGGCCTTCGGCAATGGCGGTCACCACCAGGTCTGAACCGCGAACGATATCGCCACCGGCGAAGATTTTCGGGTTGCTGGTCTGGAACGCGTTGTCGCTGCCTTCCGGGGCGATGATGCGGCCCTGTGAATCCAGCTCGACGCTGTGCTTCGCCAGCCACTCCATGCTGTGAGGGCGGAAACCGAACGCCATGACGACCGCGTCAGCCGGGATCACAAACTCCGAACCAGCCACAATCTCGGCGCGGCGACGGCCTTTGGCATCCGGGGCTCCCATCTCGGTACGCGCCATCTTCACGCCGCTCACTCTGCCGTTGGCATTCACTTCAATACCCAGAGGCTGGATGTTGAACTGGAATTCCACGCCCTCTTCACGCGCGTTTTTCACTTCGCGTTTTGAGCCCGGCATGTTCTCTTCGTCACGACGGTATGCGCAGATTACGTGTGCCGCATTCTGACGAATGGAGGTCCGCACGCAGTCCATCGCGGTATCGCCCCCGCCCAGCACCACTACGCGTTTGCCTTCCATACTCACAAACGGCTCGTCGGCGGTTTCGCCATAGCCCATCAGCTGCTTGGTGTTGGCAATCAGGAACGGCAGCGCGTCGTATACGCCCGGCGCCTCTTCGTTCTCCAGCCCGCCACGCATCGACTGATAGGTACCCACGCCCAGGAATACGGCGTCGTAATCTTTCAGCAGATCGTCGAGCATCACGTCGCGGCCCACTTCGGTGTTGAGTTTGAACTCAATGCCCATGCCGGTGAAGATTTCACGGCGGCGGGTCATCACCTCTTTTTCCAGCTTGAAGGCCGGGATGCCGAAGGTCAGCAGACCGCCGATCTCCGGATGACGGTCAAACACCACCGCCTTCACGCCGTTGCGGGTCAGCACGTCGGCACAGGCCAGGCCTGCCGGACCGGCACCAATGATCGCCACGCGTTTGTCAGTCTGACGCACGCCGGTCATGTCCGGGCGCCAGCCCATCTCAAACGCTTTATCGTTGATATAGCGTTCAATATTGCCGATGGTCACCGCGCCGAACTCGTCGTTCAGGGTGCAGGAGCCTTCACACAGACGGTCCTGCGGACACACGCGGCCGCACACTTCCGGCAGGGTGTTGGTCTGGTGAGAGAGCTCGGCGGCCTCAAAAATACGTCCTTCGTTAGCCAGCTTCAGCCAGTTCGGGATGTAGTTATGTACCGGACATTTCCACTCGCAGTACGGGTTGCCGCAGGAGAGGCAACGGTCTGCCTGTGCTTTGGCCTGGCCTTCGGAAAACGGCTCATAAATTTCAACAAATTCAATTTTACGGATCTTCAGCGGCTTCTTCGGCGGATCCACACGCTGCAGGTCGATAAACTGGTAAACATTCTGGCTCATCTGAATTCCTTACTGCGCCTGCACACGCAGCTCTGCTGCGCTACGACTACGGTGACCCAACAGGGCTTTAACATCGCTGGACTTCGGTTTAACCAGCGCGAATTTCGCAGAGAACGCCGGCCAGTTGGCCAGGATCTCTTCGCCGCGCACGGAACCGGTATGATGCACGTGCTCGGTAATCAGACCACGCAGGTGCTCCTCGTGGATCGCCAGGCTATCAACCTCCAGCACTTCCACCAGTTCCGGGTTCACGCGTTTGCGGAACTCACCGTCTTCATCCAGTACGTAGGCGAAACCACCGGTCATACCTGCACCGAAGTTAACGCCCGTTTTGCCCAGTACGCAGACAATCCCGCCGGTCATGTATTCACAGCCGTTATCGCCGATACCTTCCACCACGGTGATAGCACCGGAGTTACGCACCGCAAAACGCTCACCTGCACGGCCTGCGGCGAACAGACGACCACCGGTGGCACCGTACAGACAGGTGTTGCCGATGATGCTCGCATCACAGCTGCGGAAGGCAGAACCCACCGGAGGACGTACCGCCAGCAGACCGCCCGCCATGCCTTTACCGACGTAGTCGTTGGCATCGCCAGTCAGGTACAGCTCAACGCCGCCGGCGTTCCAGACGCCGAAGCTCTGGCCCGCGGTACCGCTGAAGTGCGCGATAATCGGATCGGCAGCCAGGCCCTGGTCGCCGTGCGTCTGCGCGATGTAGCCAGAGAGCGACGCGCCTACGGAACGGTCGGTGTTGCGAATATCAAACCAGAAGGTTTTGCTCTGCTTCTCATCCACAAACGGCTTCGCCTGCTGCAACAGCTGCGCATTCAACACGCCATTGTCGAACGGCGGGTTGTTCTCGGTGCAGTAGACCGCTTTGCCCGCCTTAGGCTCAGCCGTTTCCAGCAGGCGGGAAAGCTTCAGGTTCTGCTGTTTAGCCGTGAACCCGTCCAGCTCTTTCAGCAGGTCGGTACGGCCAATCAGATCCACCAGACGCGTTACGCCCAGCTGCGCCATCAGCTCGCGGGTTTCGCGGGCGATGAAGTCAAAGTAGTTGGTCACTTTGAACGGCAGACCGTGATAGTGGTTCTTACGCAACTTCTCGTCCTGGGTAGCAACACCGGTTGCGCAGTTGTTCAGGTGACAAATACGCAGGTATTTACAGCCCAGCGCCACCATCGGGCCGGTACCGAAACCAAAGCTCTCTGCACCCAGAATCGCCGCTTTAATGATGTCGAGACCGGTTTTCAGGCCGCCATCCACCTGCAGACGGATCTTGTGACGCAGGCCGTTAGCCACCAGCGCCTGCTGGGTTTCCACCAGACCCAGCTCCCACGGACAGCCCGCGTATTTCACGGAGGAGAGCGGGCTTGCGCCGGTGCCGCCGTCGTAACCGGCGATGGTGATGAGATCCGCATAGGCTTTTGCCACGCCGGTGGCGATGGTGCCGACACCCGGTTCGGAAACCAGCTTCACGGAGATCATCGCTTTCGGGTTGACCTGTTTCAGGTCGAAAATTAGCTGCGCTAAGTCCTCGATAGAGTAGATATCGTGGTGCGGCGGCGGGGAGATGAGCGTCACGCCCGGTACCGAGTAGCGCAGTTTGGCGATGTATGGGGTCACTTTGTCACCCGGTAACTGGCCGCCTTCGCCCGGTTTTGCACCCTGAGCGACTTTAATCTGAATCACGTCGGCGTTGACCAGGTACGCTGGGGTCACACCGAAGCGACCGGATGCTACCTGCTTGATACGCGACACTTTATTGGTGCCGTAGCGCGCCGGATCTTCACCGCCTTCGCCGGAGTTAGAGTTGCCGCCGATGCTGTTCATCGCTTCGGCCAGCGCCTCGTGGGCTTCAGGGCTCAGCGCACCGATGGACATCGCAGCGGTATCGAAGCGTTTGAACAGTTCAGACGCAGGCTCTACGTCGTCAATGCTCACAGCCTCGTCACCCGGGTTCAGCGCCAGCAGGTCACGCAGTGTGGCCGCCGGGCGGTTGTTAACCAGCTCAGCATACTGCTGATAATCGCTGTACTCGCCGCTCTGGACAGCCTGTTGCAGGGTGCGAACCACGTCCGGGTTATAGGCGTGGTATTCGCCGCCGTGCACGTACTTCAGCTGTCCGCCCTGATCCAGCGGCTTACGTGCCAGCCAGGCGCGTTTGGAGAGATTCAGCAGATCCTGCTGGAAGTCGCTGAAGCCCGCTCCGCCGATACGGCTGATCACGCCCTGGAAGCAGAGATCGGCGACATCATCATGCAGACCAACGGCTTCGAACAGCTTCGAGCAGCGGTAAGAGGCGATGGTCGAGATGCCCATTTTGGACATGATCTTGTACAGACCTTTGTTGATGCCGTTACGGTAGTTCAGCATCACGGTACGGTAATCTTTTTCGATGGCGTTGGTGTCGACCAGTTTTGCCAGCGTTTCGTAGGCCAGGTACGGGTAGATCGCCGTCGCACCAAAGCCCAGCAGCACGGCAAAGTGGTGCGGGTCGCGCGCACTTGCGGTCTCAACAATGATGTTGGCGTCGCAGCGCAGGCTCTTCTCCACCAGGCGGGTCTGGATTGCACCCACCGCCATAGGCGCCGGAACCGGCAGACGGTTCTTCGCGATATTACGGTCGGACAGCACCAGCAGAACGGTACCGTTACGCACCATCTGTTCGGCCTTATCGCACAGCGCTTTCACCGTCTCTTCGAGGTTCGCTTCGGTCACGTCGAAGGTGATATCGAGCGTGTCGGCGCGGTAGTGCTCCTCTTGCATGGTGGTCAGCTGGGTAAAATCGGAGTAGAGCAGGATCGGCGATTTAAAGGTCAGACGGTGGGCCTGGCCTTCGGCTTCGCAGAAGACGTTCATCTCGCGACCAATGCTGGTCGCCAGCGACATTACGTGGGCTTCACGCAGCGGGTCGATCGGCGGGTTGGTGACCTGCGCGAACTGCTGACGGAAATAGTCATAAATAATGCGCGGCTGGCTGGAGAGCACGGCAAACGGGGTATCGTCACCCATAGAGCCGACCGCTTCCTGGCCGTTTTCACCCAGTACGCGGATAACAGAGTCCAGCTCTTCCGCACTGTAATTAAACTGTTTCTGGTAGCTGGCGAGGGTATCGTCATCCAGCTCGCGGCTGCCCACGTCGTTATCCGGCAGATCTTCGAACGGCACCAGACGGCGGACGTTTTTCTCCATCCACTCTTTATACGGGTGACGGCTCTTCAGATCGTTGTCGGTTTCCGCGGAGTGCAGGATGCGACCGCCACGGGTGTCGATGACCATCAGCTCGCCAGGGCCAACGCGGCCTTTTTCTACCACTTCGTCAGGCTGGTAATCCCAGATGCCTACTTCGGAGGCACAGGTGATCAGCTTGTCTTTGGTGATGACATAGCGCGCCGGACGCAGACCGTTACGGTCGAGGTTACAGGCGGCAAAGCGACCGTCGGACATGACGATACCCGCCGGGCCATCCCACGGCTCCATGTGCATGGAGTTAAAGTCGAAGAAGGCACGCAGCTCCGGATCCATATCCGGGTTGTTCTGCCATGCCGGTGGAACGAGCAGGCGCATGGCGCGGACGATATCCATCCCGCCGGCGAGCAGCAGCTCCAGCATGTTATCCATGGAGCTGGAGTCCGAGCCGGTTTCGTTAACGAACGGCGCGGCATCGTGCAGATCCGGGATCAGCGGGGTCTGGAATTTATAGGTACGGGCGCGGGCCCACTGGCGGTTACCGGTGATGGTGTTGATCTCGCCGTTGTGCGCCAGATAGCGGAACGGCTGAGCCAGCGGCCAGCGAGGTACGGTGTTGGTGGAGAAGCGCTGGTGGAACAGGCAAATGGCCGATTCCAGACGCAGGTCCGCCAGGTCCAGGTAGAAGCGCGGCAGGTCAGCCGGCATACAGAGACCTTTATAGATGTTCACCAGGTTCGAGAGGCTACAAACGTAGAACTCTTTATCGTCCTGGAGACGTTTTTCAATGCGGCGGCGGGCGATAAACAGGCGGCGTTCCATATCACGCGGACGCCAGCCCGCAGGCGCGTTGACAAAGATTTGCTCGATACGAGGCAGCGAGGAGAGGGCGATTTCACCGAGCACCCCTTCGTTGGTTGGCACATCGCGCCAGCCGACAATAGAGAGGGTTTCACGTTGAAGTTCTTCTTCGACGATGCGGCGTGATACGGCGGCTTTTTCAGCGTCCTGATTCAGGAACAGCATGCCGACAGCGTAGTTTTTGGCTAAACGCCAGCCGCGCTCTTCCGCCACGATACGGAAGAAACGATCCGGTTTTTGCAGCAGCAGACCGCAACCGTCGCCGGTTTTACCATCCGCAAGGATAGCGCCACGGTGCTGCATACGGGCCAGTGCGTGTATAGCGGTACGCACTACCTTGTGGCTAGGTTCGCCTTCTATGTGGGCGATCAGGCCGAAACCACAGTTATCCTTCTCAAGGGATTTATCGTACAACATATCAGTGAACCTCCCCAGGCTCGTCGGGCTTCCCACTGAACCGTGGCGCACAGGCACAGAAAGAGCATGGCGACGGGGTTTGCGCTTCATACGCGTACCTCGCATTCGCCCTCTTAATATCCTTTTCGCGCAGGTAAACAAGTTTGAGGACTTGCTTCAGAGGGAATCTCAATTACTGCATAAATATGATGAGCAGGCTGCTCATCCAGAAAGCTTCCAGCGGATTTCCAACTTATCGGGAATCTGTACACAGGTCAAATGGCAATCTTATTTATCCAGATATGTGCTACTAACAGGTTATATCATTGATTTAATTATATATTTAGCTGCTTTCACATCACTGTAACCTTGCTGTGGGCTTTTGGGGAGTGTGATCTGACTCACTATATGAAAGCGGTATTATCGCTGTAGCATGCTAAATAGTGCGATTTAAGCAGGATTAAATGCTGTCATGCTACTAAAGCCCGCATGATGTCACTGTTTTTCAGCAAAGACGATATAAATGAAAAAAACCATCAGAACATAAGGAAAAGTAATTAAGCAGGCGGTGAATGAAATTGCAATTATCCTGGTTAATTATTCAAAAGATAAAAGCGCACCAGGGCGATTGATCCAGGTCATCGCCGACGGCGGTTAAAAATGGCAGGCTTGTCCCCTTTCAACGGGGCGGTCTAACAGATTATGCAGTTACAGAAATTAGTCAATATGTTTGGTGGGGATCTTTCGCGCCGGTACGGGCAAAAGGTTCATAAGCTGTCGCTCCACGGGGGATTTAGCTGCCCGAACCGCGACGGCACTATCGGACGCGGCGGCTGTACCTTCTGTAATGTGGCCTCTTTTGCTGACGAAGCGCAGCAGTACCAGTCTATCGCTGCCCAGCTCGCCCATCAGTCCACGCGGGTTAACCGGGCGAAGCAGTATCTGGCCTATTTCCAGGCTTATACCAGTACCTGGGCTGAAGTACAGGTGCTGCGGTCGATGTATCAACAGGCGGTGAGCCAGGCGAATATCGTCGGGCTCTGCGTCGGCACCCGCCCCGACTGCGTACCGGAAGCGGTACTGGATCTGCTCAGCGAATATAAAGCGCAGGGGTACGAGATCTGGCTGGAGCTGGGATTGCAGACCGCCCACGATAAAACTTTGCACCGCATCAACCGTGGTCACGATTTTGCCTGCTATCAGCGCACCACCCGGCTGGCGCGCGAGCGCGGGCTGAAGGTCTGTACCCACCTTATTGTTGGCCTGCCGGGAGAAGGGCGACATCACGCACTGGAAACCCTGCACAGTGTGGTAGAGACCGGCGTGGATGGCATCAAGCTGCACCCGCTGCATATCGTCAGTGGCAGCATTATGGCGAAAGCGTGGGAAGCCGGGCGGCTGAACGGGATTGAGCTGGACGAGTATGTTCTCACCGCCGGGGAGATGATTCGCCACACACCACCGGAAGTGGTCTATCACCGCATCTCCGCCAGCGCCCGTCGCCCAACGCTACTGGCACCGCTGTGGTGTGAGAATCGCTGGACGGGGATGGTAGAGCTGGACCGCTATCTGAACGAGCAGGGCGTGCAGGGGTCGGCGCTGGGCACACCCTGGGTACCCACGCTATCTCCGGCGTCCGCCCAGTAAACTGCCCAGCACACCGCGGACAATCTGATTCGTCACCTGACGTGCCGCGCTTTTCGCCATGGTTTGCACCACCCCGTCGCGTTTACCGCCGCGCGGCCCGGTGCTGCCAAACAGAATCTCTTTTAACCCGCCGAGAATGCCCTCATCGACCGCCACGGACTGGCCTTTAGCGGCTGGCGCCTGCTGCTGCTCTGTGGTGGCCTGCACCCCTTTTTGCAGCATCTCAAACGCGGACTCCCGGTCCACCTGATCTTCATATTTTCCGTAGAGCGGGGAATGGTTGATCAGCCCGTTACGCTCGTCGTCGCTAATCGGCCCCATTCTGGAGTAGGGCACAATGACCATCGCGCGCTCCACCATAGATGGGCTGCCTTTGGCATCCAGGAAAGAGATCAGCGCTTCGCCGGTGCCGAGCGCCTGAATAGCGGACTCGGTATCAAAGGCCGGATTGGCGCGCATGGTCTGCGCCGCGGCTTTGACCGCTTTCTGATCTTTCGGCGTAAAGGCGCGCAGGGCATGCTGGACGCGGTTACCCAGCTGGCCCAGGACGTTATCAGGAATATCGGCCGGGTTTTGCGAAACGAACCAGACGCCCACGCCTTTAGAGCGGATCAGGCGGATCACCTGTTCGATCTTATCCAGCAGCACCTGCGGCGCATCGCTGAACAGCAGATGGGCTTCGTCGAAGAAGAAGACCAGCTTCGGTTTGTTCAGATCGCCCGCTTCCGGTAGCTGTTCATAGAGCTCTGAGAGCATCCAGAGCAGGCTGGCCGCGTAGAGCTTCGGCATCTGGTAGAGCTTTTCCGCGCTCAGGATGTTGATAATACCTTTGCCGTTGCTGTCGGTTCGCATCCAGTCCCTGATATCGAGCATCGGCTCGCCAAAGAAGTGTTCAGCTCCCTGCTGCTCCAGGGAGAGTAAGCCACGCTGGATGGCGCCGATGGAGGCGGGACTGATATTGCCGTACTGCGTCTGGAAGGCTTTGGCGTTATCCCCGATATAGTGCGTAATGGCCCGCAGATCTTTGAAATCGAGCAGCAACAGCCCCTGGTCATCGGCAATGCGGAAGATAATGTTCAGCACGCCGGTCTGCACCTCGTTCAGATCGAGCAGACGTGCCAGCAGCAGCGGGCCGAGATCGGAAACGGTCGCCCGTACCGGGTGCCCATGCTCGCCGAAAATATCCCACGTCACCACCGGGTTGCCCTGCGGCTGCCAGTCGGTCACGCCAATACTCTTCAGCCGTTCGAGTAACTTATCCGATGCGGCCCCCTCCCGGGCAACGCCGCTGAGATCGCCTTTCACGTCAGCCATAAACACCGGCACGCCAATAGTGGAAAATGACTCGGCCAGCTTTTGCAACGTTACCGTTTTCCCCGTGCCCGTTGCGCCGGTGATCAGACCATGACGGTTTGCCATCGCGGGCAGCAAAAACAGCTCAGTGTCCGGCGTCCGGGCAATCAGCAGGGGTGTACTCATGATGCGCATCCTCGTGGAATCCTGGGTGGAGTATAGGCAACCTGACGGCAAAATGAATGTGTCAATTTCTTAGTTTGCAGCGCATTACGCAGCGCGGACTATGCTTTTGCATACGGTTAACAACATATTGGAAAGCTATGTCCAGATTCTTCTTTAACGACCGCAAACAGCTGGTGAATGATGCCATTGAAGGGATGCTGATCTCCGCCCCGCACGGCAATCTCGCCAGGCTGGATATCGATCCGGCTATCCGCGTGGTGGTGCGTGCCGACTGGGATAAAAGTCGCGTGGCGGTGATATCCGGCGGGGGCTCCGGCCATGAACCGGCGCACGCGGGCTTTGTTGGTAAAGGGATGCTGACCGCGGCCGTCTGCGGCGATCTGTTTGCGTCCCCCAGCGTCGAGGCGGTGCTCAGCGCCATTGTGGCCGTCACGGGCGATCGGGGCTGTCTGCTGATCGTCAAAAACTACACCGGGGATCGTCTCAACTTTGGCCTCGCGGCAGAAAAGGCCAAACGCTACGGGCTCAAAGTGGAGATGGTGATCGTGGCCGATGACATTGCCCTGCCGGATAACAAGCAGCCGCGCGGCATCGCCGGAACCGCGCTGGTGCATAAGGTAGCCGGGTATGCTGCCGAACAGGGCAAGTCGCTAAACGAGGTGCGCGATATGGCCCGCCAGGCCTGCGATAATCTCTGGAGCCTGGGTGTGGCTATGCAGACCTGCAACCTGCCGGGCAGCGATGACGAAGAAGGGCGCATCAAAAAAGGCCATGTCGAGCTGGGGCTGGGGATCCACGGCGAGCCCGGGGCCTCGGTGGTAGAGACACAAAACAGCAAAGCCATTATCGATACGCTGGTGCAACCCCTGCTGGCGCAGGCGGGGCAGGGGCGACTGGCGATCCTGATCAACAACCTCGGCGGCGTGTCGGCCCTGGAGATGGCGCTGTTGACCAAAGAGCTGGCCCATTCCGCCCTGAAGGATCAGATTGCGTATTTGATTGGCCCGGCGCCGCTGGTGAGCTCGCTGGACATGAAAGGCTTTTCGTTATCGTTGCTGAAGCTGAACGCGGCATTTGAGCAGGCGCTGAACGCCCCGGTGGAGACGCTGGGCTGGCAAAAGCCCGTCGCCTTTGCGCCGCTGCGTACGCTGACCCATACCCCGCTGCACGACAGCGTAGAATTTACCCCGTCGGCAAATGCGCAGGTGGCGCAGCACGTCGCTGCGGTGGCGGAGCGGTTAATTGCCCTGGAAAACCGCCTTAACGCCCTGGACGCGAAAGTGGGGGATGGCGATACCGGTTCAACCTTTGCGCAAGGTGCGCGGGACATTGCGCAATGGCTGGAGGAGGATCGCCTGCCGCTGAACGATCTGCCGCAGCTGCTGCTGGTGGTGGGGGAGCGGCTGGCAACGGTGATGGGCGGGTCGAGCGGGGTGTTGATGTCGATCTTCTTTACCGCCGCCGGGCAGGCGCTGCGTAGCGGCAAGCCTCTGCCGGATGCTTTGCTGACCGGGCTTGCGCAAATGAAGCACTATGGCGGCGCCGATCTGGGCGATCGCACCTTGATCGATGCGCTGCAGCCCGCGCTGGAAGCGTGGCAGAAAGAGGGGCTTCAGGCTGCCGTCAGGGCGGCAAAAGAGGGGGCAGATGCCACGACGAGCATGGGCAAAGCCGGAGCGGGGCGCTCATCCTATGTGAACAAAGAGAATCTGCAGGGCGTTGCCGATCCTGGCGCGGTTGCGGTGGCCGAGGTGTTTACGGCTCTGGTGCGGTTGTAGAGAAACGCCCGGTGGCGCTACGCTTACCGGGCCTACAAAGCACATGTAGGCCGGGTAAGGCGTAGCCGCCACCCGGCACATTCACGTCAAAAATCCGCTTTCAATACCACACGGTAACGGGCTTTGCCGTCACGAACATGCTGGATCGCTTCGTTGATTTTCGACATCGGGTACATCTCGATGGTCGGCGCGACACCGGTGCGGCCGGCAAACTTCATCAGTTTACGCAGCTCGTACGGCGTGCCCGTTGCGGAACCGGAGATGCTGCGGTCGCCACCGATCAGCGTAAAGGCGGGAACCGGGAGCGGCTTCAGCACGGCACCGACGGTATGGAAGTTTCCGCCATAGGCCAGCGCTTCAAAGTAGGGCTGCCAGTCGAGATCGACATTTACGGTGTTGATGATCAGATCGAACTGCCCCGCCAGAGCGGTCAGCGCCTCGGGATCGCGGCTGTTGACCACTTTGTCAGCCCCCATCGCCAGCACTTCCTGCTCTTTGGCCGGGTTTGAGCTGAAGGCGGTCACTTCACAGCCCATCGCATGCAGCAGCTTAATGGCAATGTGGCCCAGACCACCGATGCCAATCACCCCCACGCGGCTGGTGGCGGTGACGTGGTGCATCAGCAGCGGTTTAAAGACCGTGATCCCGCCGCACAGCAGCGGACCGGCAGATTCAATATCCATCTGCTCAGGGAGAGGAATGACCCACTGCCAGTCGGCACGCAGTTTGTCGGCGAAGCCGCCGTTGTTCAGGATGGTGGGTGTGGCCCCTTGCAGACAGTTGATCTGGTTGCCGCTGATACAGGCATCACAATGACCACAGCTACGGGCGGTCCAGCCAATGCCCACGCGCTGACCAATTTTCAGCCCCTTATCCTGTGCGGCATCGCCCAGGGCAACAACGCGACCGATCACTTCATGACCGGCAATCAGCGGGTATTGTGAGAAGCCCCACTCGTTATCGATCATCGACAGGTCGGAATGGCAAATGCCGCAGTAATCCACCTGCACTTCGACGTCTTCTGCTTTCAGCTCGCCTGCATCGTATTCGTACAGCTCAAGCTCTGCACCCGCCTGCGGTGCGGCGTAGCTTTTTATCTTTGACATCAGTTTTCCCCTTCGTGGTGTTGAACTGAGAGTGTAGAGCATTCAGTTTACAACCGCTTAACAGAAGGGGGCAGGAGAGAGGTTACAGCGTTTTCAGCATCCGCACTTCGCAATCAACATGGCCGGTACAGCCCAGCGGCTGGTCAATATGCTCAAAGCCGAGATGCTCGTACAGCCTGATGGCTTCGGTCAGAAAGGCGGTGGTTTCAAGGTAGCAGCGCTTAAACCCTTGCGCGCGGGCATGATCGAGCGCCTGTAACGCCAGTTTTTTCGCCAGGCCTTGTCCACGGACGACGGGCAGGAAATACATTTTTTGCAGCTCGCAGATATCGGGTTCGCTGCAGGCGAGCGGTGCAATACCACCGCCGCCCACAACCTGCCCGTTCTGCTCGACAACCCAATAGGCATGTCCCGGCTGGCTGTACAGGGCGTACAGTTCGTCGAGATTGGGGTCCGCAACGGTATAACCTTTATCGGCCGTCAGGCCGTATTCGGCAGATACCCGGCGGATAACGCCGGCAATGGCCGGGTTATCCGTGGCGGTGATACGGCGCAGGTGCGCCGTTACTGGAGCATTTACACGCATTGCTTCACTCATTACAACGCACTAATGATCGCCTGCTGTTCAATCAGCTTCGCTTTTGCTTGTGCATAACCGTTCAGCTTTTCACGCTCTTTGGCGATCACCGCTTCCGGGGCACGGGCAACGAAGCCTTCATTGGACAGTTTGCTTTCGATACGGCCAATTTCATCGTCGACTTTAGCCACTTCTTTCGCCAGACGTGCCAGCTCAGCATCTTTGTCAATCAGGCCTGCCATCGGGATCAGCAGCTCGGCGCCGTCGATGATTTTGGTCACGGAGACCGGACCTTTATCATCGGCTGGCAGCACGGTGATGCTCTCCAGACGTGCCATGGTCTGCAGGAAGGTACTGTTCTCGGTCACGCGACGCTGTGCCGCTTCGCTGCAACCGCGCAGCAACAGCGCCAGTGGTTTGCCCGGGGCGATGTTCATTTCGGCACGGATATTACGCACCGCAATGATTGCCTGCTTCAGCCATTCGGTATCGGATGCGGCGGCTTCATCAATCTGCGTGGCATCGAAGGACGGGAACGGCTGCAGCATGATGGTATCAGCATTGATGCCCGCAATGACCTTCACACGCTGCCAGATGGTTTCGGTGATGAACGGGATGATCGGGTGCGCCAGGCGCAGCAGACCTTCCAGAACGGTAATCAGCGTATGGCGCGTGCCGCGCAGTTCCGCTTCAGTGCCGCCGTTCATGACCGGCTTGGTCAGCTCCAGGTACCAGTCGCAGAACTGGTTCCAGGTGAATTCGTACAGAATGCCTGCCGCGATATCGAAGCGATAGTTATCCAGCGCTTCGCGGAACGCTTTGATGGTCTGGTTGAATTCAGCCAGGATCCAGCGGTCTGCCAGGGACAGGGTCATTTCGCCGCCGTTAAAGCCGCAATCCTGATCCTCGGTGTTCATCAGCACAAAGCGGCTGGCGTTCCACAGCTTGTTACAGAAGTTACGGTAACCTTCCAGGCGCTTCATGTCCCAGTTGATATCACGGCCGGTAGAGGCCAGCGCCGCCAGAGTGAAACGCAGGGCGTCAGTACCGTGCGGCTCAATGCCGTTCGGGAACTGTTTCTCGGTGCGCTTGCGGATCTTCTCAGCCAGCTGCGGCTGCATCATGTTGCCGGTACGTTTCTCCAGCAGCTCTTCCAGAGAGATACCGTCAACCATATCCAGAGGGTCAATAACGTTACCCTTCGACTTGGACATCTTCTGGCCTTCGTCGTCACGAATCAGACCGGTCATATAGACGGTATGGAACGGAACCTGCGGCTTGCCGTTTTCATCTTTGATGAAATGCATGGTCATCATGATCATGCGGGCGATCCAGAAGAAGATGATATCGAAGCCGGAGACCATCACGCTGGTTGGGTGGAACTGACGCAGCGCATCGGTGTTTTCTGGCCAGCCGAGGGTGGAGAAGGTCCACAGCGCGGAGGAGAACCAGGTGTCCAGTACGTCTTCGTCCTGACGCAGGGCAACGTCAGCGCTCAGGTTGTTTTCCTGACGCACTTCGTCTTCAGTACGGCCAACGTAGACATTGCCTTCGTTGTCATACCATGCCGGGATACGGTGACCCCACCACAACTGACGGGAGATACACCAGTCCTGAATATCGCGCATCCAGGAGAAGTACATGTTTTCGTACTGTTTTGGCACGAACTGGATGTCGCCGTTTTCGACCGCTTCAACCGCCGGTTTCGCCAGTACGTCAGCACGGACGTACCACTGGTCGGTCAGCATCGGCTCGATCACCACGCCGCCACGGTCGCCATAAGGGACGGTCAGGTCGTGTGGCTTGATTTCGTCCAGCAGGCCCAGGGCGTCGACAGCGGCAACGATCGCTTTACGCGCGGCGAAGCGCTCCAGCTTCTGGAACTCAGCCGGAATGTCGCTTGAGTAAACGTCGGATTCGTTACCTTTGGTGTCATACACCTCTGCGCTTTCACGGATATCGCCGTCAAAGGTCAGGATGTTGATCATTGGCAGGGCGTGACGACGACCCACTTCGTAGTCGTTAAAGTCGTGTGCCGGGGTGATCTTCACGCAGCCGGTACCTTTTTCCATGTCGGCGTGTTCGTCGCCCACAATCGGAATACGGCGGTTCACCAGCGGCAGCACCACAAATTTACCAATCAGATCTTTGTAACGCGGATCTTCCGGGTTAACGGCCACGCCGGTATCGCCCAACAGCGTTTCCGGTCGGGTGGTCGCGACAATCAGGTAATCTTTACCGTCTGCCGTTTTTGCGCCATCGGCCAGCGGATAGCGGATATGCCACATGGAGCCTTTCGACTCGCGGTTTTCCACTTCCAGGTCAGAGATGGCGGTGCGCAGTTTCGGGTCCCAGTTTACTAGGCGCTTGCCACGGTAAATCAGGTCTTCTTTATAAAGACGGACGAACACTTCTTTAACGGCGTTGGAAAGACCTTCGTCCATGGTGAAGCGCTCGCGCTCCCAGTCCACGGAGTTGCCGAGACGGCGCATCTGACGGGTAATGGTGCCGCCAGATTCAGCTTTCCACTGCCAGATTTTGTCGATAAAGGCGTCGCGGCCATAGTCGTGACGGGTTTTACCTTCTTCAGCGGCAATCTTACGCTCAACCACCATCTGGGTAGCGATACCCGCGTGGTCAGTACCGGCCTGCCACAGGGTGTTTTTGCCCTGCATGCGCTGGTAACGGATCATGGTATCCATGATGGTCTGCTGGAAGGCATGCCCCATATGCAAACTGCCGGTGACGTTCGGCGGCGGGATCATGATGCAGAAGGACTCTTTGCTTTCATCGCCGTTAGGCTTGAAATAGCCCTGCTGTTCCCAGTGCTCGTAAAGCGGCTGTTCGATATCGCGTGGGTTATATGTCTTTTCCATTATTTCCAGGTTGCCGTATTCAGGTTAAAACCAGCCAGGCGGTACGCTTTATAGCGTTCGCGCGCCAGTTGTTTCAGGGAATCTTCGTGAGGGACAAAGTCTATCACTTCTGTGAAAGCGGTGGCAAAATCTGCAAAGCCGCTGCGCAGGCTAATCAGAATATCGCGTGGACTGCTGTTACGCTTTTGCGGCCAGGCGATCTCCACCGGCGCACCGCCGCGCGGTCCTTCTCCCGCCAGATTATGCGGAACAAAACTTTCCGGCGGTCGTGCCCACAGCGCTTCATCCAGACGGATGGCCTGCTGCTCATCTTCGCAGGCAATCAGCACGCGAAGACCCGCGCGCCAACGTTCTGCGGCAATGTCACACACCAGTTGTTCAACGGCGCTTAAGCCATCCTGTTGGGTGTCATTGTCCAGAAGATAGAACGTTGCGTTTTTCATATATGGGGTTTCTTGTGGTGACTTTAAATGCTTAAGCCCGGTGGCGCTACGCTTACCGGGCCTACGGTTTACTGCCGTTTGTAGGCCGGGTAAGGCGAAGCCGCCACCCGGCATTTACCTTTACTCGTCGCCGTTAAAACCGGCGCGATTGAGCAGGAACTGCGACAGCAGAGCCACTGGACGGCCGGTTGCGCCTTTGGCTTTACCGGAGCGCCATGCGGTGCCCGCGATATCCAGGTGTGCCCAGTTATACTTGCGGGTAAAGCGCGACAGGAAGCAGCCCGCGGTAATTGCACCGCCAGGACGACCGCCGATATTTGCCATATCCGCAAAGTTAGACTCAAGCTGCTCCTGATACTCGTCACCCAGCGGCAGACGCCATGCGCGATCGCCCGCCTGCTCAGAGGCACCAATCAGCTCATGCGCCAGCGGGTTGTGGTTCGACATCAGGCCGGTAATGTGGTGACCCAGGGCAATCACGCAGGCGCCAGTCAGGGTGGCAACATCGATAACCGCTTCCGGATCGAAGCGCTCAACGTAGGTCAGCACGTCGCACAGCACCAGACGGCCTTCGGCGTCAGTGTTCAGGACTTCAACGGTCTGCCCGGACATGGTGGTGAGGACGTCGCCTGGACGATAGGCGCGCCCGCCCGGCATGTTTTCGCAGCCCGCCAGCACGCCAGTGACGTTAATTGGCAGCTGCAGCTCGGCCACCATGCGCATTACGCCGTAAACCGCCGCCGCGCCGCACATGTCGTACTTCATCTCGTCCATGCCTTCGGCAGGCTTGATGGAGATACCGCCGGAGTCGAAGGTCAGGCCTTTACCCACCAGCACAATCGGGCGTGCATCTTCCGCCGGGTTGCCTTTGTACTCAATGACCGACATCAGGGATTCATTTTGTGAACCGTTGCCGACGGCGAGGTAGGAGTGCATCCCCAGCTCTTTCATCTGTTGTTCGCCAATTACGCGGGTGACGACATTTTTGCTGTAGGAGTCAGCCAGCTGACGCGCCTGCGACGCAAGGTAGCCCGCGTTACAGATGTTTGGCGGCATATTGCCCAGATCTTTCGCGGCCTTGATACCGGCTGCGATAGCCAGGCCATGCTGAATGGCGCGTTCACCGCTGGTCAGCTCGCGACGGGTCGGGACGTTAAAGACCATCTTACGCAGCGGACGACGCGGTTCGCTTTTGGTGGTTTTCAGCTGATCGAAGCTATAAAGGGTCTCTTTGGCCGTTTCAACCGCCTGGCGTACTTTCCAGTAGGTGTTGCGGCCTTTAACGTGCAGTTCGGTCAGGAAGCAGACGGCCTCCATTGAGCCAGTATCATTCAACGTATTGATCGTTTTCTGAATGACCTGTTTGTACTGGCGCTCGTCCAGCTCACGCTCCTTGCCGCAGCCAATCAGCAGGATACGCTCGGAGAGGACGTTTGGCACATGATGCAGCAGCAATGTTTGGCCCGGTTTGCCTTCCAGCTCGCCGCGGCGCAGCAGGGCGCTGATGTAGCCGTCACTGATTTTATCGAGTTGTTCGGCGATTGGAGAGAGTCTGCGGGGTTCAAACACGCCGACAACGATGCAGGCACTCCGCTGTTTCTCCGGGCTACCGCTTTTTACACTGAACTCCATGAACTACGCTCCTGAATCTTAAAGACAACAGCGACAGCTACGGATAGAATTGAAACCTTTCGTAACTCGTACCCGCTGTTGCGGTGACTTCGTGTTAATCTTACGTTATTACGGTTTCGGCACGTCATAATAACTCCTGAAGCGCGAATCCGTCGGGTGTTCTAATCTTAGCGATGATTTCGACGACTCAAGAGAATAAATGACGTTTAAGCCATGAAACAAGCGATTTTCCTGCAAAGAGACGGGTTTTTACGGGCGTATTTAATGTGATAATCATAAGATATCTGGTGCGGGAGACGCTCAAAAGCCAGCTGGCGATACTCTTCATCCTGCTTCTGATCTTTTTCTGTCAGAAACTGGTAAGGATCCTCGGCGCGGCTGTTGATGGCGAAATTCCCACAAATCTGGTGCTTTCCCTGCTTGGGCTGGGCGTGCCGGAAATGGCGCAGCTTATCCTGCCACTTAGCCTTTTCCTCGGACTGCTGATGACGCTCGGTAAACTCTATACCGAAAGTGAAATCACCGTCATGCATGCGTGCGGTCTGAGCAAAGCGGTTCTGGTTAAAGCCGCTATGCTCCTGGCGTTATTCACCGGCATCGTGGCCGCCGTGAACGTTATGTGGGCCGGTCCTGTCTCTTCTCGTCATCAGGATGAAGTGCTGGCTGAGGCGAAAGCCAACCCTGGTATGGCCGCGCTGGCCCAGGGGCAGTTCCAGCAGGCAACGGATGGTAACTCCGTGCTGTTTATCGAAAGCGTGGATGGCAACCGCTTTAACGATGTATTCCTTGCGCAAATCCGTCCCAAGGGCAATGCCCGTCCCTCTGTCGTGGTGGCCGATTCCGGTCAGCTGGCGCAGGGGAAAGACGGTTCGCAGATTGTGACGCTGAACAAAGGCACCCGCTTTGAAGGTACGGCGCTGCTGCGTGATTTCCGTATCACTGACTTCCAGAACTATCAGGCAATTATTGGTCATCAGGCGGTTGCGCTGGATCCCAGCGATACCGAGCAGATGGATATGCGCACGCTGATCAACACCGATACCAATCGCGCCCGCGCGGAGCTGCACTGGCGAATCACGCTGGTGTTTACCGTCTTTATGATGGCGTTGATGGTGGTGCCGCTTAGCGTGGTAAACCCACGTCAGGGACGGGTGCTCTCCATGTTGCCCGCCATGCTGCTTTATCTGGTCTTCTTCCTGCTGCAGACATCGATCAAATCGAACGGTGGCAAAGGAAAAATTGACCCGGTTATCTGGACATGGGTGATTAACGGACTCTATCTGCTGTTGGCCGTTGCCCTCAACCTGTGGGACACCGTGCCGATGCGCCGCGTGCGGGCCCGGTTTATGCGTAAAGGAGCGGTGTAATGCAGGCGTTTGGCGTTCTTGACCGCTATATCGGTAAAACCATTTTCACCACCATCATGATGACCTTATTCATGCTGGTGTCGCTCTCCGGCATCATCAAGTTTGTGGACCAGCTGAAAAAGGCCGGGCAGGGGAGCTACGATGCCATGGGGGCGGGCATGTATACCCTGCTCAGCATTCCAAAAGATGTGCAAATCTTCTTCCCGATGGCGGCGCTGTTAGGGGCGCTGCTGGGGCTGGGGATGCTGGCGCAGCGCAGTGAGCTGGTGGTCATGCAGGCCTCCGGCTTTACCCGTATGCAGGTGGCGCTCTCCGTCATGAAAACGGCCATCCCGCTGGTATTGCTGACCATGGCGATGGGCGAGTGGGTTGCGCCACAGGGCGAACAGATGGCGCGTAACTACCGCGCGCAAATGATGTATGGCGGCTCGTTGCTCTCTACCCAGCAGGGACTGTGGGCGAAAGATGGCAATAACTTTGTCTACATCGAACGCGTCACGGGCGATAACTCCCTCGGCGGTGTGAGCATTTACAGCTTTAACGACCAGCGTCGTCTGCAGGCGGTGCGTTACGCCGCGTCGGCCACGTTTGATACTGATAACAAGGTCTGGCGTCTGTCGCAGGTAGATGAATCAAACCTGCAGGATCCAAAACAGATCACCGGGTCGCAAACGGTCTCTGGCACCTGGAAAACCAACCTGACGCCGGATAAGCTCGGTGTGGTTGCGCTGGATCCGGATGCACTCTCCATCAGCGGCCTGTACAACTACGTGAAGTACCTGAAATCGAGTGGCCAGGATTCCGGGCGTTATCAGCTCAACATGTGGAGCAAGGTCTTCCAGCCGCTCTCGGTGGCGGTGATGATGCTGATGGCGCTGTCGTTTATCTTTGGCCCGCTGCGTAGCGTCCCGATGGGGGTGCGTGTCGTGACAGGTATCAGCTTCGGCTTTGTCTTCTACGTTCTGGACCAAATCTTCGGCCCGCTGACGCTGGTGTACGGTATACCGCCAGTGATTGGCGCGCTGTTGCCGAGTGCCTCCTTCTTCGTGATCAGCCTCTGGCTGCTGCTGAAGCGCTCCTGACCCCCTCCCGCCTCGCTTCCCTGCCCGGGAAGTGAGGCGCATCCCCTGTTTTACCCCTCACTTTTTTGCACAACCTTCAACGTCTTGCCTGGAATTTGAGTATTATTGTGCGATGACGTCGTGAAGAGATCCCTTATGAAGCAAATTCGGTTACTGGCGCAATACTATGTCGATCTGATGATGAAGCTTGGCCTGGTGCGCTTCTCCCTGTTGCTGGCGCTGGCGCTGGTAGTGCTGGCGATTGTGGTGCAGATGGCCATTACCATGGTGCTCCATGGCCAGGTTGAGAGTATCGATCTTATACGTTCCATTTTCTTTGGCCTGTTGATTACGCCCTGGGCGGTCTATTTCCTCTCGGTAGTAGTTGAGCAACTGGAGGAGTCCCGCCAGCGGCTGACCCGGCTGGTGGAAAAGCTGGAAGAGATGCGCGAGCGCGATCTGAAGCTCAACGTGCAGCTAAAAGACAACATCGCTCAGCTGAACCAGGAGATCTCAGATCGAGAAAAAGCGGAGGCTGAGCGCCAGACTACGCTGGAACAGCTGAAAATCGAGATGAAAGAGCGTGAGCAGACGCAGATCCAGCTTGAGCAGCAGTCTTCGTTCCTGCGCTCTTTCCTTGATGCCTCCCCGGACCTGGTTTTCTACCGCAATGAAGATAAAGAGTTTTCCGGCTGTAACCGGGCGATGGAGTTACTGACCGGAAAGAGCGAAAAACAGCTTATCAATCTGCGTCCGCAGGATGTCTACTCTCCGGAGGCGGCAGCCAAAGTTATCGAAACCGATGAGAAGGTGTTCCGTCACAACGTCTCCCTGACCTACGAGCAGTGGCTCGACTACCCGGACGGGCGCAAAGCCTGCTTCGAAATCCGTAAAGTGCCCTATTACGACCGCGTCGGGAAACGCCACGGGCTGATGGGCTTCGGGCGTGATATTACCGAGCGTAAGCGTTACCAGGATGCGCTGGAGCGCGCCAGCCGGGATAAAACGACCTTTATCTCCACTATCAGCCATGAACTGCGTACTCCGCTTAACGGTATCGTCGGGTTAAGCCGCATTCTGCTCGACACCGAACTGACGGCCGAGCAGGAGAAATATCTTAAAACCATCCATGTCTCGGCGGTTACGCTCGGCAATATCTTCAACGATATTATTGATATGGATAAGATGGAGCGGCGCAAAGTCCAGCTGGATAACCAGCCGGTGGATTTCACCAGCTTCCTGGCCGATCTGGAAAACCTCTCCGGTCTGCAGGCGCAGCAGAAAGGGCTACGCTTTGTGCTGGAGCCGACCTTGCCGCTGCCGCATAAGGTGGTGACCGACGGTACGCGCCTGCGCCAGATCCTGTGGAACCTGATCAGCAACGCGGTCAAATTTACCCAGAGTGGCCAGGTGGCAGTTCGCGTGCGCTACGGCGAGGGGGAGATGCTGCACTTCGAGGTGGAAGATTCCGGGATTGGTATTCCACAGGAGGAGCAGGACAAAATCTTTGCCATGTATTACCAGGTTAAAGACAGCCATGGGGGCAAACCCGCTACCGGGACCGGCATCGGTCTGGCGGTATCGCGCCGCCTGGCGAAGAGCATGGGCGGTGATATCACGGTGACCAGCAACCCTGGGCACGGCTCTGTATTTAAACTCAGCGTTCGGGCCCCGGCAGTGGCGGAAGAGGTCGAGGACACCTTTGCCCATGATGATATGCCGCTGCCTGCCCTGCATGTGCTGCTGGTGGAAGATATCGAGCTGAACGTGATTGTCGCGCGATCGGTGCTGGAGAAACTGGGCAGCAGCGTGGATGTTGCTATGACCGGTAAAGCCGCGCTGGAGATGTTCACGCCGGGCGAATATGACCTGGTGCTGCTGGATATTCAGTTGCCGGACATGACCGGGCTGGATATCTCGCGCGAACTGACGAGCCGTTACGCCAGCGACGAACTGCCGCCGCTGGTGGCGCTGACCGCCAACGTGCTGAAAGACAAAAAAGAGTACCTGGATGCCGGTATGGACGATGTACTGAGCAAACCGCTGGCGGTACCCGCCTTAACCGCCATGATCAAGAAGTTCTGGGACACCTGTGACGAAGAGGAGAGCACCATGACGAAGGTAGATACAGAGAAAGCACAGTCTTTGCTGGATATCGACATGCTCGAGCAGTACATCGATCTGGTTGGTCCGAAGTTGATCACCGATGGCCTGGCCATCTTCGAGAAGATGATGCCGGGCTATTTAAACTTGCTCGAGTCAAACCTGACGGCGCGGGACAAGAAAGGCATCGTTGAAGAGGGACACAAGATCAAAGGTGCGGCCGGATCGGTGGGTTTGCGCCATCTGCAGCAGCTTGGACAGCAGATTCAGTCTCCGGATTTACCCGCTTGGGAAGATAACGTGGGTGAATGGGTTGAGGAGATGAAGCAGGAGTGGCAGAACGATGTCGCCGTGCTAAAAGCCTGGGTGGAAAGCAGAAAAAAATGACCCCGGTAGACCGGGGTGCGCGAATACTGCGCCAACACCAGGGAAATCTTGGCTGCGCCTGAATAGGAATAGTTTTTTCGTAAATGACGTAGCCGGAAACTTTAGGCCGCACGCAGTTAAGATAGCAAATCTTAAATACGTTGTTACATGAATCAGTTAAATGTGTGAAGCATACCGTTTTAATCAGAATCTTTAATGTGCATTTAACATTTTTCGAGAGGGATCGCAGGATGAAAAAGGTTGGCGTGGTACTCAGCGGGTGTGGTGTTTACGATGGTTCTGAAATTCATGAAGCTGTTTTGACGCTACTGGCTCTGGCGCGTAACGGCGCCGAAGCGGTCTGCTTCGCACCGGATAAAACCCAGGTAGACGTGATCAACCACCTGACCGGCGAAACGATGGCCGAGAGCCGTAATGTCCTGATTGAGGCTGCGCGGATCGCCCGTGGACAGGTTCGTCCGCTCAGCGAGGCGCGGGCTACCGAGCTGGACGCACTGATTGTGCCAGGCGGTTTTGGCGCGGCAAAAAACCTGAGTGATTTTGCCGCCCAGGGGAGTGGTTGCCGGGTAGACGGTGATTTAAAAGCGCTGGCGCTGCAGATGCATGAAGCCGGCAAACCGTTGGGCTTTATCTGTATCGCCCCTGCGATGTTGCCGGCCATTTTTGATATGCCGCTGCGCCTGACCATCGGAACGGATATTGATACTGCTGAGGCTATCGAGGATATGGGCGGTGAGCATATCCCCTGTCCGGTGGATGATATCGTGGTCGACGAAGAGAACAGGATCGTCACCACACCCGCTTACATGCTGGCACAAACTATTGCGGAAGCGGCGACGGGCATTGAGAAGCTGGTTACGCGCGTACTGGTGCTCGCTGCATGAAGTTAAGACGTCCGAAAGCGGGTTGGTTAAGACGGATCGTCATTCGCATTCTGTTGGTTATGGCGGTCTTCTGGGGTGGGGGCATCGCCCTGTTCAGCTTCCTGCCGGTGCCGTTTTCAGCGGTAATGGTTGAACGTCAGGTGAGCAACTGGCTGAGCGGTAATTTCAGCTACGTTGCGCACTCTGACTGGGTGAGTATGGATGAGATCTCCCCCTGGATGGGGCTGGCCGTGATTGCCGCCGAAGATCAAAAATTCCCTCAGCACTGGGGGTTTGACGTCGGGGCGATCGAGAAGGCGCTAGCGCATAACGATCGTAACGAGAGCCGTATCCGCGGAGCATCGACGCTTTCTCAGCAGACGGCGAAAAACCTGTTTTTATGGGACGGTCGCAGCTGGGTGAGAAAGGGCTTTGAAGCCGGGCTTACGCTGGGTATCGAAACGGTGTGGAGTAAGAAACGGATCCTGACCGTATATCTCAATATCGCGGAATTTGGCGAAGGGATATTTGGTGTCGAAGCTGCGGCGCAGCGCTATTTCAACAAACCTGCCAGCCGTCTGACGGCGTCGGAGGCCGCGCTGCTGGCGGCTGTGTTACCGAACCCGATTCGCTTTAAGGCCAGTGCGCCATCAGGCTATGTACGTAGCCGTCAGGCATGGATCCTGCGCCAGATGCGCCAGCTCGGTGGGGAAGGATTTATGCAGGCCAATAAGCTGCATTAATCCTCATCAAACCCGGCGTTGAACAGCGCAATAACCGCTGCCAGCGCCTCCACTTCCTGCGGGCCGGTGGCCTCAATTTCGATCTGACGGCCCTTTGCCGAATCCAGCATCAGCAGAGCGATTACGCTGTTGGCTTCGGCTTCGGTGCCTTCGTCGTTACGCAGCAGAACTTCCGCGTCAAATCCCTGCATCAGTTCAAATAACTTCATCGCCGGGCGCGCATGCATGCCCAGCTTGTTGGTGATTTCAACGGTCTGCTTTACGGTCATGTTTTACGTTTTTCCAGCGTACGATGACGGGACTGCACGTTTTTACCGCGCGAGCGGAAATAGTCAGCCAGTTGCTCAGCAATATAGACCGAACGGTGTTTGCCCCCGGTACAGCCAATCGCCACCGTCAGGTAGCTGCGATTGTTTGTCTCCAGCATCGGCAACCAGAGTTCAAGATAGCTGCGCGTCTGATAGATAAAGTTATGCACTTCCGTATGTCTGTCAAGGAAGGCAGCAACCGGCTTATCCAGGCCGGTCATCGGGCGCAGCTTCGGATCCCAGTGCGGGTTCGGTAAGAAGCGCACATCAAACACGTAGTCTGCATCGATAGGGATACCGTGCTTAAAGCCGAACGATTCAAAGACCATCGTCAGCTCGCGTTCGCGTTTACCCAGTAATCGAGTACGCAGCATCTCCGCCAGCTCATGGACCGACATCTCTGAGGTATCGACGATCAGATCGGCGCGCGAGCGCAGCGGCTCCAGCAGATCGCTCTCCTGGTCAATGGCACTTTCCAGCGACAGGTTTTTACTGGAGAGCGGATGCAGCCGGCGGGTGTCACTGTAGCGGCGAATCAGCGTGTTGCGATCGGCATCAAGGAACAGCAGCTGAGGTGAAAAGGCCTCCGGCAGGTTGCTCATCGCCTGCTCAAAGATCTCCGGCGATTCAGGCATGTTACGCACGTCGATGCTGACTGCCGCAGAGATCTGCCGATCCGCCAGCGAACGGGCCAGCTCGGGCAGAAGCACCACCGGCAGGTTATCCACGCAGTAAAAGCCCATATCTTCCAGCGCGCGCAGGGCGACCGATTTCCCGGAGCCCGAACGCCCGCTGACGATCATCAGCACCATGTACCGTTTCTCCTCAGGACCACAGATGTTAAAGCCATCACCCGATTACGCCTCATCCTGATTGCCTTCCGTTTCTGTAATAATTTGATAAAGCTCTTCGTCGCTCTGCGCCGCGCGTAAACGACGACAGATGGTTTTATCCGCCAGACGTTTAGCCACCAGCGAGAGCGTGTGCAGATGCGTTTTGGTCTGATCGGCTGGCACCAGCAGGGCAAACAGCAGATCGACCGGCTGGTTATCAATGGCATCGAAGGCGATAGGTGTTTCCAGTTGAACAAACACCCCTACAGCGCGCAGAGTATCCTCTTCCAGTTTGCCATGTGGAATGGCGATGCCGTTACCGATGCCGGTACTGCCCATTTTTTCGCGGGTGAGGATCGCTTCAAATACCACTTGTGGCGCCAGACTCAGCTGTTTTGCGGCCAGTTCACTGATGATCTCCAGCGCACGTTTTTTGCTCTGGCAGTGAACGGCACTGCGGGTACATTCCTGATTAAGGACACTGCTCAGTTGTAGAGTGGAATCGTTATTCATCATAATTTCACCTAAGCGCTAACTGTACAAAGGGCCCGTTGTGTTTCACAACAGGCCGTCCTGCACCCGTTAACTGCCCGGACAATTAGTGTTGTTTCAGTTTGTCTTTATGTTTGTTTAGCTGTCGTGCCAGCTTGTCAATCAAGCCGTCGATAGCCGCGTACATGTCCTGCCCTTCCGCACTGGCATGGATTTCGCCCCCGTTGACGTGCAAGGTAGCATCCGAGATATGAGTCACTTTTTCCACTTTTAACACAACATAGACCTGGTTGATCCTCTCGAAATACTGCTCGAGCTTAGCGAATTTGGTATTCACAAATTCACGCAGGGATTCAGTGATTTCGACATTGTGTCCTGTGATGTTGAGCTGCATAGTGTCTTCCTTATCGGTTGTGTCAGACCAGTTGTTTACGCTGGTTTGACGGCGGAATGGATAAAGACTCTCGATACTTCGCAACAGTGCGGCGTGCCACCATGATACCTTGTTCGGACAGCATGGTGGTCAACTTACTGTCACTCAGCGGTTTCGCGGGGTTTTCCGCGGCGATCAATTTTTTCACCAGCGCCCGAATGGCCGTCGACGAGGCTTCGCCGCCGCCTTCGGTGTTGACATGGCTGGAGAAAAAATACTTAAGCTCAAAAATGCCACGCGGACTGTGCAGATACTTCTGCGTCGTCACGCGAGAAATGGTCGACTCATGCATCTCGACGGCCTGGGCGATATCCGCCAGCACCATCGGTTTCATAAACTCTTCACCCTGCTCAAAAAACGCCTGTTGCTGCTCCACGATGCAGCGGCTGACGCGCAGTAGTGTATCATTGCGGCTCTCAAGGCTTTTGATCAGCCAGCGGGCTTCCTGCAGATTACTGCGGATAAACTGGTTATCCGAGTCGTTGCGCGAGCTGGTGCACATTGAGGCGTATTGCTGATTGATTTGCAGGCGGGGAATGCTGTCGGAATTCAGCTCTACGGTCCACAGACCGTTATGTTTGCGCACCAGCACATCGGGAATAACATACTCCGGCTCGCTGGTCTGGATAGATTGCCCCGGGCGCGGATCCAGCGACTGGATCAGGTTGACCGCCTCTTTCAGGATCTCCTCTTTCAGCCGCGTGACGCGCATCAGTGAGCGGAAATCGTGGTTGGCAAGCAGATCCAGATGTTCGCTGATGATAAGCCGGGCCTCTTCCAGCCACGGGGTCTCTTTAACAAACTGCGAAAGCTGAATGAGCAGGCAGTCACGGAGATCTCTCGCGGCAACGCCAATCGGGTCAAAGCGCTGAACGCGTTTCAGGACCGCTTCGACCTCTTCAAGCTCAATCTCGTCATCGCCTATGCTCTCCAGAATATCGTCCAGCGACACGGTCAGATAGCCGGTCTCATCCACGGCATCCACAATGGAGGTGGCGATGGCGCGATCGGTATCGGAGAACGGCGTCAGCTCCACCTGCCACATCAGGTAATCCTGCAGTGACTGGGTGGTCTCGCCCTGATAGACCGGCAGCTCGTCATCCTGGTAGTCTGCGCGCGTACCGGATGGCGTGCCGGCGGTGTAGATCTCATCCCAGCTGGCATCGAGAGGGAGCTCGTCAGGCATCTCTTTTTGCTCAAGAGCATCCACCGTGTCGAGGGTCTCGTTATCCTGGCTTTGTTGCGTTTCTACCTCATCGTGAAGATCGGTTTGCTCGAGCAGAGGGTTACTTTCCAGCGCTTGCTGGAGCTCCTGCTGCAGTTCCAGCGTCGACAGTTGCAACAGACGAATAGCCTGTTGTAACTGCGGCGTCATTGCCAGCTGTTGGCTGAGCCTTAATTGCAAACCTTGCTTCATGTTCAGAGCATTTTTCTCCGTTTACGCGAGTCTTAACTTCTACCCTATCAGAGTCTGAAGTCTTCCCCAAGATACACGCGCTTAACATGATCGTCTTCGAGGATCTGCTGCGGGGTACCGTGGGCGATGAGGTGGCCCTGGCTGACGATATAGGCACGCTCACACACCGCCAGCGTCTCACGTACGTTGTGGTCGGTGATGAGAACCCCGAGGCCACTGTCGCGCAGATGCTCAATAATACGTTTGATATCGATAACCGAAATGGGGTCAACCCCGGCAAACGGTTCATCGAGCAGAATAAATTTCGGATTAGCCGCCAGCGCACGGGCAATTTCCACACGGCGGCGTTCACCGCCGGAGAGCGCCTGGCCCATGCTGTCGCGCAGGTGTTCGATATGGAACTCTTCCATCAGCTCGTTGGCGCGATCCTGACGCTGTTCGGCAGTCAGATCATCGCGGATCTGCAGCACCGCCATCAGGTTATCGAAAACGCTCAGACGACGGAAAATTGAGGCTTCCTGCGGCAGATAACCGATCCCGCGGCGCGCACGGGCGTGCAGGGGCAGCAGGCTGATATCTTCTTCATCAATAATGATGTTACCCGCGTCGCGCGGAACAATGCCCACCACCATATAAAAGGTGGTGGTTTTACCTGCACCGTTAGGACCCAACAGGCCGACAATCTCGCCGGAGTTGACGGTCAAACTGACATCTTCCACGACGCGGCGGCCCTTATAGGCTTTGGCGAGATTCTTTGCAGTTAATGTTGCCATAACGAATTAGTTACTCTTTTTCTGTGCCGGGGCCTGATTGCTATTTTTGTCCTGCAGCTGCGATGGAACCAGTACGGTGGTCACGCGTTTGCCTTTCTCGCTGAAGGCCTGCATTTTCTGCTCTTTGACCAGGTAGGTGATCTTGTCGCCCTTGATGTTGCTGTCGAGCTGCTCCAGGTACGCATTACCGGTAAGGACAACGAAATCTTTCGCCAGCTCGTAGTGCATCTGGGAGGCGTGGCCTTTCACCGGCTTGCCGTTATCCTGCATCTGATAGAAGGTGGCCGGGTTGCCGTAGCCATCGATAATCTCTTTCCCGTCCTCACCGCCAGGACGCGTCACCACCACTTTGTCGGCATTAATTTTGATGGTGCCCTGAGTCACAACCACGTTGCCGGTAAAGGTCACCACGTTGCCTTGCATATCGAGTGATTGCGTATCGGATTCGATATGAATCGGCTGCTCGGTATCACCCGTCACAGCAAGCGCAGGCAGGCTAAGGGCCAGCATGGCGCTGGCTATAACACAATTAAGGCTGAGTTTGTTTGTTTTGAATTTCATAAGAGGTTCTAACCTTTTCAATCAGCTCTGCGTTCTTGCTGCGTAAGTTCCCGCGCATTCTCAGACCGCTGGAATTAAATGTTGTGCCGTATAACGTGACCAGATCCTGCGATGTTACATCCTGCGTCACAAGATTTATCTGTGCGTTATCGGTCGTGATTTTGCGCAACTGCGCATCTGCGGTCAGCGCATTCACTTCAACATGGCCATACAGATAAAGCATACGGTCATTCGTCAGTTTTGCCCGATCTGCTTTAATCGACCATGTCGGAATTTTATCGGTATCAAACGTGGTCATCACGGGTTGAGTAAACCATGAGACGCCCTGTTCGGAAAAATACTCAACGTGCTGAGCGATAAGGCGATAATTCAGCGCCCCTTCCGGGCTGTAAACGACGGTATCGCTGTGATCGCTTTTATACGTTGGATCGTTGGTGTTGACCGTCGGCGCTTGTTCGTCGTCCCGGTCAGCGAGATTCACACCAATCAGTACCAGTGCGACAAGCGTTAGCAGAATAATAACCCAACGTCTGGTTTTACTCATATCGATTGCCCTTTGGCCTCATCAAGCTTACCTTGCGCCAGCAGTAACAGGTCGCAGACTTCTCGTACTGCGCCACGGCCACCGTTAATCCGGGTGACATAGTCAGCGC
The DNA here is from genome assembly GCF_965195605.1 of Leclercia sp. M-A074-M. Classification (NCBI taxonomy): domain Bacteria; kingdom Pseudomonadati; phylum Pseudomonadota; class Gammaproteobacteria; order Enterobacterales; family Enterobacteriaceae; genus Leclercia; species Leclercia sp. M-A074-M. The sequence goes on from NZ_CBDAHM010000005.1 coordinate 87,273, forward strand.
GTGGGATCAAAAGCGGATGGGCATCGGCCACGGCGATGCTAAGCCCAACTTCTGCCATCACTGGCCAGTCAATAAGATCGTCTCCGACATAGGCAACGTTTTCCGGGGCAATCGCAAGTTTACCAAGTAAGTCCCTGAAAGCGACCATCTTATCGGATTGCCCCTGATAGAGATGGGTAATGCCCAGCGTTTCGCACCGATCTTCTACCAGTTTAGCCTTACGTCCGGTGATGATGGCAACTTCTATGCCAGACGTCAGGGCACAGCGAATCCCATAGCCATCACGCACGTTGAACGCTTTCAGCTCTTCACCATTATTGCCCATGTAAATCAGGCCGTCTGACAGCACGCCATCCACATCCAGGATCAGCAGGCGAATTTTCTCGGCCTGCGACATCATCTGCGCGCTTACCGGGCCATAACAGGTTGCAAGGGATGCACCCGTATTAATCATTGTCTTATCCTTCATTACACTACGCCTGCGCGCAAAAGATCATGCATATGTACCACACCCAGTAACTGGTCGCCATCGGCAACCATAACGGAGGTGATATGGCGGGACTGCATCAGGTTCAGTACCTCAACGGCCAGCGTGCCGGGACGCACCCGAATGCCGCCTGAGGTCATCACATCGGCGATACCCAGCTTACGGACATCCACACCCATATCGAACACGCGACGGAGATCCCCGTCGGTAAAGATACCCTCAATCTTCATCTGATCGTTGCAGATGACGGTCATCCCCAGGTTTTTACGGGTAATTTCCAGCAGCGCATCGCGCAGGGAGGCCTCTTTACTGACGTGCGGAATTTCATCCCCCGTATGCATAATATCATTCACGCGCAGCAGCAGTTTACGTCCCAGCGCACCGCCCGGATGGGAGAGGGCGAAATCTTCGGCGGTAAAGCCGCGCGCTTCCAGCAGGGCGACGGCCAGCGCATCACCCATAACCAGCGCGGCAGTGGTGCTGGAGGTCGGCGCCAGCCCCAGGGGACAGGCTTCTTTTGGCACTTTAACGCACAGGTGGATATCTGCGGCGCGCGCCATGCTGCTCTCCGGACGGCTGGTAATACAGATCAGGGGAACGTGCAGGCGTTTCAGGACCGGGATCAGCGCCAGGATCTCATTCGATTCGCCCGAGTTGGATAACGCAATGACGATATCCTGTGACGAAACCATACCCAGATCGCCATGCGCCGCTTCGCCGGGATGGACGAAAAACGCTTTCGTGCCGGTACTGGCGAAGGTCGCTGCCATTTTACGGCCAATATGGCCAGATTTACCCATCCCCATCACCACGACTTTGCCAGGACAGTGGAAAAGTTTTTCGCACGCCAGGCTAAAGTCCTGATTAATGTATTGATCTAACTGCGCCAGACCTTCACGTTCAATCTCCAGAACCTCTTTTCCTGCTTTCTGAAAGTCAAAACCCGGCTGCAATTCTATTTGCGACATAATGCGTTTCCGTTTACCCAGAGAAAAGCGGCGAGAGCCAGTACAGCATCGCCATCCATACGACAAATCCCACCGTCAGCAGCGCACCAGCGCCCTGACCAATCTGCCTTTTTCGCCGCCAGCAGAGCAGGGCGAAAATTACGCTGACTAAGACCATCACCCCATAATCGCGGCTGAACGCGAGCGGATTAAACGCGCCAGGGGCAATCAGGGCAGGCAGGCCAAGCACGATAGCAATATTAAAAATATTCGAGCCGATGATATTGCCAATCGCCATGTCGTCTTCACCCTTACGCGCCCCGGCGATAGCCGTTGCGAGCTCAGGCAAACTGGTACCAATGGCAATCACCGTCAGGCCGATGGTTAACTCGCTCATGGCGAAATAGTTGGCCAGAACCGTAGCGTTATCTACAATCATCTGCGTCGCCATGGGCATGATGATTAACGCCACGCCCAGCCAGAGCAGCGCGACGGGTAAGTTCCCCTCACGCGGCAGCTCTGCCACCTGTTCGCGGGTTAACGTGTCACTGCCTTGCTTTTCTGCCGCCCGGGCAAGCTTCACGATATAAAACAGCCAGATGACCGCCAGCGCCAGCAGAAAAATGCCATCGCTGAGGGTTAACTGCCCGTCATATAACACATAACCCGCCAGCAGGCTGACAATTAACATTAGCGGTAATTCACGCCGCAGAACATCAGAATGCACGCGAAAAGGATGCAGTAGCGCAGCCAGGCCCAGGATGAGCAAGATATTGACGATATTGGAGCCAATAGCCGTTCCCACCGCAAGATCAACCTGATCGTGCATCGAGGCGGCCGCAGAGACGATGATCTCCGGCAGGGAAGTGCCTACGCTGACCACCGTCATCCCAATAATCAGGGGGGGAACACCCAACAAACGGCAGAGGATAGAAGCGGAGAACACCAGACGGTCGGCACTGTAGACCACCAAAAGTAAACCAATTATTAACAGTGCCGTTGCAAGAAGCATCAAAAGTCCTTTCTTCAGGTATACTCGCCGGTCCACTGAGAAAAAATCTCTGCCGCTGCATACTGTCTGTAGATGTAACGAATCCTAATTTTGACTTTATGCGCTGTAAAAGTAAAACAAATGCCAGCTTTCGCTTACCTGCAGAGGTAATATTCTGTAAAAATGTTGGGTTTGCGGCGAAATCAGGCATCAAGCTGATCCTGAACCGGCAACAGAAAGGAAATGTACATGAGCCTGAATGAGGCGAATATAGTCGATGTCCGTGGCGTCAGCTTCACGCGCAGCAGCCGGGTCATTTTTGACAACATCTCTCTCACCGTGCCCCGCGGTAAAATTACCGCCATCATGGGCCCCTCCGGCATTGGTAAAACAACGCTGTTACGCCTGATTGGGGGGCAAATTCCGCCAGGCGAGGGCGAGATCCTTTTTGATGGCGAAAATATTCCGGCGATGTCACGTTCGCGCCTCTATACCGTGCGTAAACGCATGAGCATGCTGTTCCAGTCCGGGGCGCTATTTACTGACATGAATGTCTTCGATAATGTCGCCTACCCGCTGCGCGAGCATACGCGCCTGCCGCCGGCGCTGCTGAAAAGCACCGTGATGATGAAGCTCGAGGCTGTGGGACTGCGTGGGGCGGCGAAGCTGATGCCTTCTGAACTCTCTGGTGGTATGGCCCGCCGGGCGGCGCTGGCGCGCGCGATTGCGCTGGAACCCGATTTGATCATGTTCGATGAGCCGTTTGTCGGGCAGGACCCTATCACCATGGGCGTGCTGGTCAAACTGATCTCTGAGCTGAACAGCGCGCTGGGTGTAACCTGTATTGTGGTATCTCACGACGTACCGGAAGTGCTGAGCATTGCCGACTACGCCTATATCGTAGCGGATAAAAAAATTGTGGCGCATGGCAGTGCCCAATCATTGCAGACCAACAGCGATGCGCGAGTCCGTCAGTTCCTCGACGGCATTGCAGATGGCCCCGTGCCGTTCCGTTATCCTGCGGGTGATTATCATAAAGATCTATTGGGAATAGGGAGTTAAGCCACTCATGCTGTTAAATGCGTTGGCCGCTCTCGGACACCGTGGCATAAAAACCATCAGGACGTTCGGGCGTGCCGGGTTGATGTTATTCAATGCGCTGGTCGGGAAACCGGAATTCCGCAAACATACCCCTCTGCTGGTACGCCAGCTGTATAATGTCGGCGTGCTGTCGATGCTCATTATCATCGTTTCCGGGGTCTTTATCGGGATGGTGCTGGGGCTGCAGGGGTATCTGGTTCTTACCACCTACAGCGCAGAAACCAGCCTCGGAATGCTGGTGGCGCTCTCCCTGCTTCGTGAGCTGGGGCCGGTGGTCGCCGCGCTGTTATTCGCAGGGCGTGCCGGTTCAGCGCTGACCGCTGAAATCGGCCTGATGCGCGCCACGGAGCAGCTCTCCAGTATGGAAATGATGGCCGTGGATCCGCTGCGTCGGGTCATCTCGCCGCGCTTCTGGGCCGGTATGATTTCGCTGCCGCTGTTAACGATCCTCTTTGTCGCGGTCGGCATCTGGGGCGGTTCGATGGTTGGCGTGCAGTGGAAAGGGATCGATGCCGGCTTCTTCTGGTCAGCGATGCAAAGCGCCGTTGACTGGCGTCTGGATCTGGTTAACTGCCTGATTAAAAGCGCGGTATTTGCCGTGACGATCACCTGGATTGCGCTGTTCAATGGCTACGATGCGATCCCGACCTCTGCCGGTATCAGCCGGGCAACCACCCGTACCGTTGTTCATTCGTCGCTGGCCATACTGGCTCTGGATTTTGTGCTCACCGCACTGATGTTTGGGAAATGAGTTCATGCAAACGAAAAAAGTAGAAATTTGGGTTGGCGTATTTGTCCTGCTGGCGCTGCTGGCAGCACTCTTTTTAAGCTTTAAAGTGGCGGACGTAACGACCATCCGCACCGAGCCGACATACCGTATTTATGCCACCTTCGATAACATCGGTGGCCTGAAGAGCCGTTCTCCGGTGCGTATTGGCGGGGTGGTAGTAGGGCGTGTTGCCGATATCACCCTCGATGAGAAAACCTATCTGCCACGCGTGGCGCTGGATATCGAAGAGCGCTACAACCATATCCCGGACACCAGCTCCCTCTCTATCCGTACATCCGGTCTGTTAGGAGAACAATATCTGGCGCTGAACGTCGGTTTTGAGGATCCCGAGCTGGGAACGACTATCCTGAAAGACGGTGGCGTGATTCAGGATACGAAATCAGCCATGGTGCTGGAAGATATGATTGGTCAGTTCCTTTACAACAGCAACAGTAAAGGGGGTGACGAGAATCAAGCTGCGCAGACCCCTGCGCAGAGTGACATTACGCCGCCTGTTGGCACGACGAATTCATCTCAGGAGAAGTAATTCATGATTAAACGACTGTTAATGGTTGCCATGCTGATGATTGCCCCTCTGACTGCAGCTAACGCAGCCGATCAGAGCAATCCTTATCAACAGATGAATGAGGCAGCAAAGAAAACCTTCGACCGCCTTAAAAATGAGCAGCCGAAGATCCGCTCCAATCCTGATTACCTGCGTGATGTGGTTGACCAGGAACTGCTGCCCTATGTCCAGGTGAAATATGCCGGCGCGCTGGTGCTGGGCCGTTACTACAAAGACGCAACGCCTGCGCAGCGCGAAGCCTATTTCGCTGCGTTCCGTGAATATCTGAAGCAGGCCTACGGTCAGGCTCTCGCCATGTACCACGGTCAGACGTATCAGATCGCACCGGAACAGCCGCTGGGTTCTGCGACCATCGTGCCTATTCGCGTGACCATCGTCGATCCGAACGGTCGTCCGCCAGTGCGTCTGGATTTCCAGTGGCGTAAGAACACCCAGAGCGGTAACTGGCAGGCTTACGACATGATTGCGGAAGGCGTCAGCATGATCACCACCAAGCAGAACGAATGGAGCGATCTGCTGCGTACCAAGGGCATTGATGGTCTGACCGCGCAGCTGAACAGCATTGCACGTCAGAAAATTACCCTGGAAGGAAACAAGTAATTATGTCGCAGTTGAGCTGGACCCGTGAGGGTGAGACGTTATTACTCTCAGGCGAGCTGGATCAGGATTATCTGAATCCTCTGTGGGATGCGCGGGACGATGCCATGAAGGGGGTTTCCCGTATCGACCTGAGCGGTATCTCTCGCGTGGATACGGCGGGTGTAGCGTTGCTGGTTCATCTGGTCTCAACGGGCAAGCAGCAGGGCATCCCGGTGACGCTTTCGGGCGTCAGCGACAATGTCGTCACCCTGGCCCAGCTCTATAATCTGCCGGAAGACGTATTGCCCCGCTAATTTTTTCAGTACGTTACTATCAAAAGCCCTGACAGTTTCATCGTCGGGGCTTTTTGCTTATTTAAGACCGCGCCACTTTGCTCTAAGATGTTGGGCTTGTTTTCACTACCAGATGATATAGAACCCATGGAAAATCATGAAATCCAGACAGTGCTGATGAACGCACTCGCCCTTCAGGAAGTCCACGTCTCCGGCGACGGCAGCCACTTTCAGGTTATTGCTGTGGGTGAGATTTTTGACGGCATGAGCCGCGTGAAGAAGCAGCAGGCTGTCTATGCGCCGCTGATGGAATATATCGCGGATAATCGTATCCATGCCCTGTCGATCAAGGCGTTTACCCCTACAGAGTGGGCACGCGATCGCAAACTAAACGGTTTTTGAGCTGAGGGTGATTTGCCCGCAGCACGGTTGAATTCATACAGAGAGTAATTACATGGACAAATTTCGTGTTCAGGGGCCGACGCGTCTCCAGGGCGAAGTCACAATTTCCGGCGCTAAAAATGCCGCGCTGCCGATCCTCTTCGCCGCACTGCTTGCGGAAGAGCCGGTAGAGATCCAGAACGTACCGAAGCTGAAAGACATTGATACCACCATGAAACTGCTCGGCCAGTTGGGTACCAAGGTTGAGCGTAACGGATCCGTATGGATCGATGCCAGCAACGTGAATAACTTCTCAGCCCCTTACGATCTGGTGAAGACCATGCGCGCATCCATCTGGGCGCTGGGTCCGCTGGTAGCCCGTTTTGGGCAGGGCCAGGTCTCTCTGCCGGGCGGGTGCGCCATTGGCGCGCGTCCGGTGGATCTGCACATTTTTGGCCTTGAGAAGCTGGGCGCAGAAATTAAGCTGGAAGAGGGCTACGTGAAGGCCTCCGTGAATGGCCGTCTGAAAGGCGCCCACATCGTGATGGACAAGGTAAGCGTTGGCGCTACCGTCACCATCATGTCCGCAGCGACGCTGGCCGAAGGGACCACCATCATCGAGAACGCCGCGCGCGAGCCGGAGATCGTGGATACCGCGAACTTCCTGAATACGCTGGGCGCGAAGATCACCGGTCAGGGCACCGATCGTATTACCATTGAAGGCGTTGCACGTCTGGGTGGTGGTGTATATCGCGTCCTGCCTGACCGTATCGAAACCGGGACCTTCCTGGTCGCTGCAGCCATCTCCGGCGGTAAGATCGTCTGCCGCAACGCCCAGCCTGATACGCTGGACGCGGTACTGGCAAAACTGCGCGAAGCGGGTGCCGATGTTGAAACTGGCGAAGACTGGATCAGCCTGGATATGCACGGTAAGCGTCCGAAAGCCGTTAACGTGCGTACCTCTCCGCATCCGGCATTCCCGACCGATATGCAGGCCCAGTTCACTCTGCTGAACCTGGTGGCGGAAGGGACGGGTGTGATCACTGAAACGATCTTTGAAAACCGTTTTATGCACGTACCGGAACTGATCCGTATGGGCGCCCACGCTGAGATCGAAAGTAATACCGTGATCTGTCATGGCGTAGAGAAACTGTCTGGTGCTCAGGTGATGGCAACCGATCTGCGTGCTTCTGCGAGCCTGGTGCTGGCAGGTTGTATTGCGGAAGGTACGACGCTCGTGGATCGTATTTATCACATCGATCGCGGCTATGAACGCATTGAAGATAAACTGCGCGCCCTGGGTGCAAATATTGAGCGTGTAAAAGGCGAGTAATCGTCCCGGCAGCCCCCTGCCACATTGACCGGGGGGTTGCTAGTCCCGTTTAGATGAGCGTCATTCCTGGCGCTCTTTTTCTTGTTTTTTCTGGCGCATCATGCGCGTTCTGTCGACAAATTCGTGCGTGATCGGGTCGTGGTAGCGCGATGGCCAGATAATCCAGGGGTCAGTGCCGAGTGCCGTAGCAATGATCAGTTCTCCCTTTGGCCAGGGGCGGGTCAGCGCATTTGCCAGGGTGGATGAACTCAGGCCATTACGGCGGGATTCTGCAGCAAGCGATGTTCCCTTTTTACGCAGCGCGGCGATGATATCGGCCGAGTGCCAGTCGGTAAATTTCTTATCCATTCAGCTATCCCTCTGTTCGGGTACATGTACGTCATTTCCTCTTAAATGACAGTGTTACTATACCTTCTTCGAACATCGGTTCTAAAAAGTTCGCATTACAGGAGGCAATATTCGGATTTTGCCAGGGCTTTAATCATAGGGCCTGTAAGCGGATTATTTAACAATTTGATGGATAAAAACTGGAGCTTATTGGAACTCTCTTTTCACGTAAAAGAGAGTTCATTGAGGATTATCGATCGCGCTGAACGGCAATATGCGCGAGCCCGATCAGGGCATCTCGCCATGGGCTGTCAGGGATGACCTGAAGTGCGGCGATCGCTTTATCGGCCTCTTCCTCTGCACGCTGGCGCGTCCATTCCAGGGAACCACAGGTTGCCATTGCTTCCAGTACTGGTTCCAGAAGGTGTCGGCCGTTTCCTTGCTCAATGGCTTCGCGGATAAGCTTAGCCTGCTCAGGGGTGCCGTTACGCATAGCATGCAGCAGCGGCAGCGTCGGTTTACCTTCGTTCAGGTCATCACCGACGTTCTTGCCGAGCGTTTCGCCGTCGGCGCTATAGTCGAGCAGATCGTCAATCAGCTGGAAGGCGGTGCCAAGGTAGCGCCCGTAATCCTGCAGCCCACGCTCCTGCTCGTCAGTACAGCCGGCCAGAATACCGGAGCACTGGGCAGCGGCCTCAAACAGACGGGCGGTTTTGCTGTAGATCACCCGCATGTAGCTCTCTTCGGTGATGTCCGGGTCGTTGACGTTCATCAGCTGCAGAACTTCACCTTCCGCGATGACGTTCACCGCTTTGGACATCACTTCCAGGATCTTCAACGATCCCAGGCTGGTCATCATCTGGAAAGCGCGCGTATAGATAAAATCGCCTACCAGTACGCTGGCTGCATTGCCGAACGCGGCGTTGGCAGTGGCTTTGCCACGACGCATATCGGACTCATCGACAACGTCATCATGCAGCAGCGTGGCGGTATGGATAAATTCGATCAGCGCTGCGATCGTTACGTGCGCGTTCTCCTGATAGCCGACCGCGCGGGCGGCCAGCACAGCGATCATCGGACGGATGCGTTTACCCCCGCCGCTGACGATGTAATAACCCAACTGATTGATTAGTTGAACGTCAGAATCGAGCTGTTCCAGGATCGCTGCATTCACACCCGCCATATCTTGCGCGGTTAACTCATTGATTTTTTCTAAATTCATCGCAAAAGCCGGGCTTTAAGTCCTGTTTACCACATGTCAAATGGGCTAACGAAGGGTTCGGTTTATCAATAGTAGCGCTGATTGTACTGAAAAAACGCGGCAGATAAACGTTACCGTACGTGTTGTGTTTTTTTTCTTCATGTATTGACTGTAGCACTTGTCAAAGGCTCGCGTTTTGCGTAATATTCGCGCCCTATTGTGAATATTTATAGCGCACTCTGAATCACACGAGGATGTGCGCGGAAGCGGAGTTTATATGTACGCGGTTTTCCAAAGTGGTGGTAAACAACACCGAGTAAGCGAAGGTCAGACCGTTCGCCTGGAAAAGCTGGACATCGCAACTGGCGAATCTATTGAATTCGCTGAAGTTCTGATGATCGCAAACGGTGAAGAAGTCAAAATCGGCGTTCCTTTCGTTGATGGCGGCGTTATCAAAGCTGAAGTTGTTGCTCATGGTCGTGGCGAGAAAGTTAAAATCGTTAAGTTTCGTCGTCGTAAACACTACCGTAAGCAGCAGGGCCACCGTCAGTGGTTCACTGATGTGAAAATTACTGGCATCAGCGCCTAAGACCTGAGGAGAGATTTAAATGGCACATAAAAAGGCTGGCGGCTCCACACGTAACGGTCGCGATTCAGAAGCTAAACGCCTCGGCGTTAAGCGTTTCGGTGGCGAAACCGTTCTGGCGGGTAGCATCATCGTTCGTCAGCGTGGCACTAAGTTCCACGCGGGTAACAACGTAGGTTGCGGTCGTGACCACACTCTGTTTGCTAAAGCAGACGGTAAAGTGAAATTTGAAGTTAAAGGCCCGAACAACCGTAAATACATCAGCATTGTTGCTGAGTAAGGTTTTCTCGGTCCGGTAACGGATTAAAGCCCCGCAACGTGTTGCGGGGCTTTTTACATTGGAAACCCGGTAATTTTTTCGGTAGGGAAAACGGGCATGAAGCAGCAGGCCGGCATTGGTATTCTTTTGGCGCTCACTACCGCAATGTGCTGGGGTGCGCTGCCAATTGCAATGAAGCAGGTACTGGAAGTGATGGAGCCGCCAACGGTGGTCTTCTACCGCTTCCTGATGGCCGGTATTGGATTGGGCATTATCCTTGCGCTAAAGGGTAAGCTCCCTCCGCTGCGCATCTTTCGCAAACCGCGCTGGCTGGTGCTGCTGGCGATTGCGACAGGCGGCCTGTTCGGGAACTTCATTCTGTTCAGTTCTTCCCTGCAATACCTCAGTCCCACGGCCTCGCAGGTAATTGGCCAGCTCTCGCCGGTAGGCATGATGGTTGCCAGCGTCTTTATCCTGAAGGAGAAGATGCGCGGCACGCAGATTATCGGGGCACTGATGCTGCTTTGCGGTCTGGTGTTGTTCTTCAATACCAGTCTGATAGAGATTTTTACCCGCCTGACGGATTACACCTGGGGTGTGATTTTTGGGGTGGGCGCGGCGGCGGTATGGGTAAGTTATGGCGTCGCGCAAAAGGTGTTATTACGCCGTCTGGCGTCACAGCAGATTCTGTTTTTGCTGTACACTTTATGTACTATTGCCCTGTTGCCACTGGCGAAGCCGGGAGTCATTTCCCAGTTAAGCGACTGGCAGCTGGCGTGTCTGATCTTTTGTGGTCTGAACACGTTAGTGGGTTATGGCGCGCTGGCAGAAGCGATGGCGCGCTGGCAGGCAGCGCAGGTAAGTGCGCTGATTACGCTAACGCCACTATTTACACTGTTATTTTCAGATTTATTATCAATGGCCTGGCCCGATTTCTTCGTCAAACCGATGTTAAACCTGTTGGCTTATCTCGGTGCGTTTGTCGTGGTTGCGGGCGCGATGTATTCCGCCATTGGTCATCGTCTTTGGGGACGTTGGCGCAAAAATGAAGCGGCCCCCGCTCAGGCGAATGATTTACGGAGAGTAAAATGAAGTTTGTTGATGAAGCAACGATCCTGGTCGTGGCAGGTGATGGCGGTAATGGTTGCGTAAGCTTCCGCCGCGAAAAATACATTCCCCGTGGCGGCCCTGACGGCGGCGACGGCGGCGACGGCGGTGACGTGTGGTTAGAGGCGGACGAAAACCTCAACACCCTGATCGATTACCGTTTCGAAAAATCATTCCGTGCTGAGCGCGGTCAGAATGGCCAGAGCCGTGACTGTACCGGTAAACGCGGAAAAGACGTCACGGTTAAAGTCCCTGTCGGAACGCGCGTTATCGATCAGGGTACTGGCGAAACCATGGGTGATATGACCAAGCATGGTCAGCGCCTGATGGTCGCTAAAGGCGGCTGGCATGGTCTGGGTAACACCCGTTTCAAATCCTCCGTTAACCGTACCCCGCGTCAGAAGACGATGGGTACGCCGGGTGATAAGCGCGATCTGCAGCTGGAACTGATGCTGCTGGCGGACGTGGGTATGCTGGGGATGCCAAACGCAGGTAAATCCACCTTTATCCGTGCTGTCTCTGCGGCCAAACCAAAAGTGGCCGACTATCCGTTTACCACCCTGGTACCCAGCCTCGGCGTGGTGCGTATGGACAACGAGAAGAGCTTCGTCGTGGCCGATATCCCGGGCCTGATCGAAGGCGCTGCCGAAGGGGCGGGCTTGGGTATTCGCTTCCTGAAGCACCTTGAGCGTTGCCGCGTTCTGCTGCACCTCATCGATATCGATCCTATCGACGGTTCCGATCCGGTGGAAAACGCCCGTATCATTATCGGCGAGCTGGAAAAATACAGCGACAAACTGGCTGCCAAGCCGCGCTGGCTGGTCTTCAACAAGATCGACCTGATGGATAAAGCGGAAGCCGAAGCGAAGGCGAAAGCCATTGCCGAAGCGATGGGCTGGGAAGACAAGTACTATCTCATCTCCGCCGCAAGCCAGATGGGCGTGAAAGAGCTGTGCTGGGATGTGATGACCTTCATCATCGAGAACCCGGTAACGCAGGCAGAAGAAGCGAAACAGCCTGAGAAAGTCGAATTCATGTGGGATGACTACCACCGTCAGCAGCTTGAAGAGCAGGTGGAAGAAGACGACGAAGAGTGGGATGACGACTGGGATGAAGATGACGAAGAAGGCGTCGAATTCATCTATAAGCGTTAAGACCGTCAAGAGCCCCCTTATCAAGGGGGCTTTTTAATTCAGTGTTTCTGGCAGCCAGCAGGTGACTATCAAGCCGCCTTCGGGGCGATTCTCCAGCGTCAGCTTGCCGCGATGCAGCTGTACAATACGCTGAACGATGCTCAGCCCTAGCCCGCTTCCGCCATAGCGTTGATCGATGCGGCGAAACGGCTCGGTAATCGACTGGCGATGGGCTTCATCTATGCCAGGCCCCTGATCGCTGACGCTCACCTGCGTACCGCCGTCGACCTCCTGCATGGCGACTTCAATAGTGGTTCCCGCCGGGCTGTAACGCACTGCGTTTTCCAGCAAATTGCGCAACATTAGCCGTAACAGGATTGCATCGCCCTGTACGTTCTGTGGGCTCGCCTGCGGCCAGATGAGGGTATGGCTTTTTACCTCATTCTCCAGCGCCAGCGGCGCAATAATGGCTTCGCTCCAGTTAACCGTGTCGTAGTGGCCGCTGGCCATAGCTTGACCCGCCCGGGCCAGCATTAGCAGCTGCTCTACGGTATGCATCAGTTGATCGATTCGGGTAATCAGCGTCGTCGCCTGAGGCGAGCCTGACTGCGCCATCAGCTCCAGATGCAGGCGAATACCCGCCAGCGGCGTACGCAGCTCATGTGCGGCATCAGCGGTGAACAGGCGCTCCTGCTGAATGGTTTGATCCAGCCGGGCGAGCAGTTGATTCAGCGAGGTGGTGACGGCGCCTATTTCCTCCATATCGGAGTACATCGGCAGCGGCGTAAGATTATCGGCAGAACGGTTCGCAAGGCTGGTGCGTAGCTGATTCAGCGGACGGGTGATCCAGCTGACGGCCCAGAAAGAGAAGAGCAGGGTAAATCCGACCATCACCAGCGAAGGGACCAGCAACGAGGCGATCGCCTCCCGGATCTCTTTCTCGACATGCTGGTTGCGGGATTTTGCCGACAGCGTCTCGCTCACCAGAAAGCTAATTTGCTCCCGGCTCTCATGCCAGAGCCAGATGACGCTGATCAGTTGAAAGAAAAGCAGAATGACTGCCAACAGCACCATCAGACGACGGCGCATGCTGTTCATTTTTGACTCTCAAGGCGATATCCCACGCCGCGTACCGTTTTGATCCGGTCTTTGCCCAGCTTGCGTCGCAGATTATGAATATGCACCTCCAGCGTATTAGAGCCGGGATCGTCCTGCCAGGAGTAAATATCCTGCTGTAAGGTTTCCCGGTGGACGGTCTGACCGGTGCGCATAATCAGCCGGGTTAGCAGAGCAAACTCTTTAGGGGTCACTTCGACCGGCTGGGATTGCTGTAAAACCTGCTGGGTTTGCAGATTTAACGTCAGATCGCCATCGCTGAGCAGGTTATCGCTGTGCCCCTGATAGCGCCGGATCAACGCTCTGGCGCGCGCCTGAAGTTCTGCCAGCGCAAAGGGCTTCACCAGATAGTCATCGGCACCGGAGTCCAGGCCGTTAATCCGGTCTTCCAGCGCGTCGCGGGCGGTCAGGATCAGCACAGGATTATCGATACCCCGTCGGCGCCACTGGCTTAGCAGGGTGGCGCCATCTTTATCGGGCAGGCCAAGATCGAGGATCACCAGGCTGTATTCGCCGCTCTGGATAAGGCCATCAGCTTCGGCGGCGGTACCCGCGCAATCAAGCGTGTAACCTTCAGCCGAGAGCGCCAGCGCCAGTCCTTCCTGTAACAGCAGATCGTCTTCAACAATGAGTAATTTCATCGCTAGTTGTTCTGATAAATGTCCTTGTAAAGCCGGCTTTCAAAGCGCACCAGCGGGATACGGCGGTTACGCTGGTCGGCAGGTTCCACCGCGTAGCCAGAAAGATACTGCACGAATGCCATCCGCTGTCCGCTGGCGGTGGTGATAAACCCGGCAAGGTTATACACCCCCTGCAGGGAGCCCGTTTTGGCGGAGACTTTGCCATCGACGCCCGCGGCGTGCAGGCCCGCACGGTACTGCAGGGAGCCGTCATAACCGGCGAGCGGCAGCATTGAGATAAAGTTTAGTTCAGTGTCGTGCTGAGCAATGTACTGAAGGACCTGCATCATGGTGGCAGGAGAGATCAGGTTATGGCGCGACAGACCCGAACCATCGACTGCGATGGTGTTGCCAAGATCGATGCCAGCCTGCTGGCGGAGGATCTGACGAACCGCATCTGAACCGGCACGCCAGGTGCCAGGTACGCCAAAGCGGGCATGCCCAATCATGCGAAATACGGTATCGGCGATCATGTTGTCCGATTTTTTCAGCATGATCTTCAGCAGATCGTGCAGCGGCGCCGACTGCTTACTGGCAATCACGGTGCCGGGCTCGTTGCTCTGCGTCTGACGCAGCAGGGTACCGCTGTAAGTGATGTTGGCCTGCTTCAGTTCATTCTTAAGGATCGCCCCGGCATAGCTTGCGCCATCCTGAATGGCGAAGGCCAGCGGCAGTGGATCGGCCCGCTGCGTCAGACAGCCGGTCAGGGTAAAGCGGTTCAAATCGCCCGGGACGACATCCAGTTCGCAGTACTGCGCTTCCGGGGAACCTTTCGCCAGGGTACGCACCTGGCTGAACATGTTGACCGGATAGTAAGAGGCCACCCGAATGAAGGCTAAATCGTTCGGTTTGGGCGCGCTGTATAAAGAAATGGAGAAGCAGTTGCGATCGACGATCGCGGCCGCGGGCGGGGCGCTAAAGCACTGAGTCATATCATTCCACGGCCAGCCGGGGGCTTTATCGTGGCTGGCAAAAATGGACGTATCGATAAGCACATTGCCTTCAATGCGCTGTACGCCAGACTTCTTTAGCACGGCGACCATGTTGCGGATATCCTGACGCTTAAATGTCGGATCGCCGCCAAAACGGGCAATAAGATCGCCTTTCAGCACACCGTTCTCAATGTTGCCTTTGCTTTCAAGCGTGGTCGTAAAACGAAAGTCGGGCCCAAGCTGCAGCAGGGCAGCCAGCGCCGTGATCACCTTTTGGGTACTGGCAGGCAGCGCCATCTGCTGGCTGTGATAATCAATCTCAGGCGCCTGAGCTCCTACCTTTTGCACGACCAGGGCAAGATTGGCGCCATCGGGCAGCTGATTAATATACTCATCAACGTTCGCTGCCTGGACAGTGAACGCAATAGTGGTGGTCAATCCGATGATAAATCTGGAAAATCGCATAATCTCGCGCTAACAACCCGGAAACAAACCGTCATACTACGGCCCAACGCCCTGTAAAGTAAACGATGACCCATACTGAACTTCGCGTTAAAATACGTATCAAACTGAAAAATTGCTGCTGACCTGGAACATTGTTTCCGGGTCAGTTTTCTTTTGCTTCTGACCTGTGCCAGGCTGTGATGCCTGCGGGGCCAGTAGTCGGGTCGGTTAACCGTACCTAACAGGAATGTCAAAGAGGTATAACAAATGCAAGCTATTCCGATGACCTTACGTGGTGCTGAAAAACTGCGTGAAGAGCTGGATTTTTTGAAATCTGTTCGCCGCCCTGAAATCATCGCCGCCATTGCGGAAGCACGTGAGCATGGCGATCTGAAAGAGAATGCTGAGTATCACGCCGCGCGTGAGCAGCAGGGGTTCTGCGAAGGGCGTATCAAAGATATCGAAGCCAAGCTGTCAAATGCGCAGGTGATTGATATCACAAAAATGCCAAATAACGGACGCGTGATTTTTGGCTCTACCGTCACCGTGATCAATCTGGATACGGACGAAGAGGTCTCCTACCGCATCGTGGGTGATGACGAGGCTGATTTTAAGCAGAATCTGATCTCAGTAAACTCGCCAATCGCACGCGGTCTGGTGGGGAAAGAGCAGGACGATGTCGTCACCATCCGTACGCCAGGCGGCGAAGTGGAATTCGAAATTACCAAGGTTGATTACCTGTAATTCGCATCCCCGGACAGATGTTGATAGATTGTAAAGATAGGAAAAAGGCCGCATAGCGGCCTTTTATCAACTCAAGGAGCATGGCATTTTGCTCACCTGCTAAAGAAAAACCCCTCGTTTTACACAGTAAATGTGTTCAATTCAGGATAATCTTAGCGTGGCAGCGAGATTTTACGCTCTTTAGATGGGCGGTAGAGCACCAGCGTTTTACCGATGACCTGTACATTACAGGCGCCGGTCTCGCGCACGATTGCTTCCACGATCAAGGTCTTGGTGTCTCTGTCTTCAGAGGCGATTTTCACCTTGATTAATTCGTGGTGCTCCAGCGCTTGTTCAATCTCGGCCAGTACCCCTTCGGTCAAACCATTGTTGCCAAGCATAACTACAGGCTTGAGCGGATGTGCCAGACCTTTAAGGTGCTGTTTTTGTTTAGTACTCAGATTCATCGTATATTTTTGCTTACGTTGGGATTGAAAACGGTTCATTCTACCGCCATCTCCCTAATATCGCCAAATTGCTGAGTGGAAATTTACACCACAGGCTACGATGAACCAGGACGGAAAGTTAAATGACAGGTAAAAAGCGTTCTGCTAGCTCGAGCCGCTGGCTCCAGGAACACTTTAGCGATAAATATGTTCAACAGGCACAGAAAAAGGGGTTACGTTCCCGTGCCTGGTTTAAACTTGATGAAATACAGCAAAGTGACAAACTCTTTAAACCGGGGATGACAGTTGTTGACCTCGGTGCAGCGCCCGGTGGATGGTCGCAATATGCGGTAACGCAAATCGGCGGAACGGGCCGAATTATCGCCTGCGATCTTTTACCTATGGATCCTATCGTTGGTGTGGACTTCCTTCAGGGCGATTTTCGTGATGAATTAGTACTGAAAGCGTTACTTGAACGGGTAGGTGACAGTAAAGTTCAGGTTGTCATGTCCGATATGGCGCCAAATATGTGCGGAACACCGGCGGTGGATATCCCCCGCTCCATGTATCTGGTAGAACTGGCGTTAGAAATGTGTCGTGATGTATTAGCGCCGGGTGGTAGTTTTTTAGTAAAGGTGTTCCAGGGCGAAGGTTTCGAGGAGTATCTGAAGGAAATTCGCTCCCTGTTTACGAAGGTCAAAGTTCGTAAACCGGACTCTTCGCGTGCGCGTTCACGTGAAGTGTATATTGTAGCGACCGGGCGAAAATGATAACCGGTGAATTTCAGGCGAAAGTTTGAAATAAATCGGATACAGAGTATCCTGACGCTGTTTTTAACACAGTTGTAATAAGAGGTTAATCCCTTGAGTGACATGGCGAAAAACCTAATACTCTGGCTGGTCATTGCCGTTGTGCTGATGTCAGTATTCCAGAGCTTTGGGCCCAGCGAGTCTAATGGCCGTAAGGTGGACTACTCTACCTTCCTGCAAGAGGTCAACCAGGATCAGGTTCGCGAAGCGCGTATCAACGGACGTGAGATCAACGTTACCAAGAAAGATAGTAACCGTTACACGACTTACATTCCGGTGAACGATCCTAAGCTGCTTGATAACCTGCTGACTAAAAACGTTAAGGTTGTCGGCGAGCCGCCGGAAGAGCCAAGCCTGCTGGCTTCTATCTTCATTTCCTGGTTCCCGATGCTGCTGCTTATCGGCGTCTGGATCTTCTTTATGCGTCAGATGCAGGGCGGCGGTGGCAAAGGCGCCATGTCGTTCGGCAAGAGCAAGGCGCGTATGCTGACGGAAGACCAGATCAAAACCACTTTTGCTGACGTTGCAGGTTGCGACGAAGCGAAAGAAGAGGTGGGTGAACTGGTTGAATACCTGCGTGAGCCGAGCCGTTTCCAGAAACTGGGCGGTAAGATCCCGAAAGGCGTTCTGATGGTAGGTCCTCCTGGTACCGGTAAAACCCTGCTGGCGAAAGCCATCGCAGGTGAAGCGAAGGTGCCGTTCTTTACCATTTCCGGTTCTGACTTCGTTGAAATGTTCGTGGGTGTGGGTGCATCTCGTGTGCGTGACATGTTCGAACAGGCCAAGAAAGCCGCACCGTGCATCATCTTCATCGATGAAATCGACGCCGTAGGCCGCCAGCGTGGCGCGGGCCTGGGCGGTGGTCACGATGAACGTGAGCAGACGCTGAACCAGATGCTGGTTGAGATGGATGGCTTTGAAGGTAACGAAGGCATTATCGTTATCGCCGCAACTAACCGTCCGGACGTTCTTGACCCTGCGCTGCTGCGTCCAGGTCGTTTTGACCGTCAGGTTGTGGTTGGTCTGCCAGACGTTCGTGGCCGTGAGCAGATCCTGAAAGTGCATATGCGTCGCGTACCGCTCTCTCCGGACATCGATGCGGCAATTATTGCACGTGGTACGCCGGGCTTCTCCGGTGCCGATCTGGCTAACCTGGTGAACGAAGCTGCACTGTTTGCTGCCCGTGGCAACAAGCGTGTGGTCTCCATGGTGGAGTTCGAGAAAGCGAAAGACAAAATCATGATGGGTGCGGAACGTCGCTCCATGGTGATGACGGAAGCGCAGAAAGAGTCCACGGCTTACCACGAAGCGGGTCACGCGATTATCGGTCGCCTGGTGCCGGAACACGATCCGGTGCATAAAGTGACGATTATTCCACGTGGCCGTGCGCTTGGCGTAACGTTCTTCCTGCCGGAAGGCGATGCTATCAGTGCCAGCCGCCAGAAACTGGAAAGCCAGATTTCAACCCTCTATGGTGGTCGTCTGGCAGAAGAGATTATCTACGGTGTGGAACATGTTTCGACCGGTGCGTCTAACGACATTAAAGTCGCGACCAACCTGGCGCGTAACATGGTGACCCAGTGGGGCTTCTCCGACAAACTTGGTCCGCTGCTCTATGCGGAAGAAGAAGGCGAAGTGTTCCTTGGCCGCAGCGTGGCGAAAGCGAAACATATGTCCGATGAGACAGCTCGTATCATCGACCAGGAAGTGAAAGCGCTGATTGAACGTAACTACGGTCGCGCCCGTCAGATCCTGAATGACAATATGGATATCCTGCACGCCATGAAAGATGCGCTCATGAAATATGAGACCATCGATGCGCCGCAGATTGATGACCTGATGGCTCGCCGTGATGTTCGTCCGCCTGCGGGCTGGGAAGATCCAGGTGCCTCTAACAACTCTGACAACAACGGTACGCCACGTGCGCCGCGTCCGGTCGATGAACCGCGTACGCCAAACCCGGGTAACACCATGTCAGAACAGTTGGGCGATAAATAAGCCACCGCTGTCAATGATCTTCTCTTAACCTGAAACCCTGGGGCTTGCCCCGGGGTTTTTCTTGTCTGCTTAACCAAAAATCAGGGATTTGCTATGAAACTCTTCGCCCAGGATTCTTATCTCGATCTTTCTCATCCCCATGTGATGGGGATCCTGAACGTCACGCCAGACTCTTTTTCCGATGGCGGCACGCATAACTCGCTTATTGATGCGGTCAGGCATGCGAATCTGATGATCAACGCTGGCGCGACGATCATCGACGTAGGTGGAGAGTCAACGCGACCTGGGGCTGCGGATGTCAGTGTTGATGAAGAGTTATCGCGCGTTATCCCGGTCGTTGAGGCGATAGCCCAGCGTTTCGAAGTCTGGATCTCTGTCGATACCTCCAAACCTGAGGTGATTCGCGAATCGGCAAGAGTGGGCGCTCACATTATCAATGACGTTCGCTCCCTCACCGAGCCCGGTGCGCTTGAGGCGGCTGCTGAGACCGGTTTACCGGTATGCCTGATGCATATGCAGGGCCAGCCGAAAACCATGCAGGATGCGCCGAAATACAGCGACGTGTTTGCGGACGTGAACCGCTACTTTGAAGAGCATATTGCGCGCTGTGAACGTGCCGGTATCGCAAAAGCGAAATTGCTGCTCGACCCGGGCTTCGGTTTCGGTAAAAATCTCTCTCACAACTACGAACTTCTTGCGCGCTTATCGGAGTTTCACCATTTTGGCCTGCCGCTGCTGGTCGGAATGTCGAGAAAATCCATGATAGGCCAACTGCTTAACGTTGGGCCATCAGAACGTCTAAGTGGCAGCCTGGCCTGTGCGGTGATTGCAGCGATGCAGGGAGCACATATAATTCGCGTCCATGACGTAAAAGAAACAGCAGAAGCCATGCGAGTGGTGGAAGCCACACTGGCAGCTAAGGAAAACTCCCGCTATGAGTAATCGTAAATTTTTTGGTACCGACGGCATTCGTGGACGCGTGGGCGATGCGCCAATCACTCCTGAGTTTGTACTGAAGTTAGGCTGGGCGGCTGGCAAGGTGCTGGCAAGCCACGGGTCGCGCAAAATCATTATCGGTAAAGATACGCGTATTTCCGGTTACATGCTCGAATCCGCACTGGAAGCGGGTCTGTCTGCCGCTGGGCTCTCCGCCTCTTTCACGGGCCCTATGCCGACCCCCGCAGTGGCCTATCTGACCCGCGCGTTCCGTGCCGAAGCGGGCATCGTGATCTCTGCCTCGCATAACCCGTTCTACGATAACGGCATCAAATTCTTCTCCATTGACGGCACCAAACTGCCGGATGACGTTGAAGAAGCGATTGAAGCGGAAATGGAAAAAGAGCTGACCTGCGTTGACTCCGCTGAGCTGGGTAAAGCCAGCCGTATCGTCGATGCTGCGGGTCGCTACATTGAATTTTGCAAAGGCACCTTCCCGAACGAACTCAGCCTGGGTCATCTGAAAATCGTGGTGGACTGCGCTAACGGTGCAACCTACCACATCGCCCCTAACGTATTCCGCGAACTGGGCGCGCAGGTTGTTGCCATCGGTTGCGAGCCAAACGGTCTGAATATCAATGCCGAGGTAGGTGCAACGGATGTTCGCGCTCTGCAGGCGCACGTACTGGCGGAGAAGGCCGATCTCGGGATTGCTTACGATGGCGATGGTGACCGCGTCATCATGGTTGACCATGAAGGCAATAAAGTCGATGGCGACCAGATCCTCTATATCATCGCCCGCGAAGGGCTGCGTCAGGGACAGCTGCGCGGTGGCGCCGTTGGAACGCTGATGAGCAACATGGGCCTGGAGCTGGCGCTCAAGCAGTTGGGTATCCCGTTTGCGCGCGCGAAGGTTGGCGACCGTTACGTACTGGAAAAACTGCAGGAGAAAGGCTGGCGCATCGGTGCGGAGAACTCCGGTCACGTGATCCTGCTCGATAAAACCACTACCGGTGACGGGATCGTGGCGAGCCTGCAGGTTGTGGCAGCGATGGTGCGTAACCATATGTCCCTGCACGATTTGTGCAGTGGGATGAAAATGTTCCCGCAGATCCTGGTCAATGTTCGCTTTACGGCAGGTAAGGGCGATCCACTGGAAAACGAGAACGTGAAAGCGGTGATGGCTGAAGTGGAAGCGGCGCTGGGCTCCCGTGGCCGCGTTCTGCTGCGTAAGTCGGGTACCGAACCGCTGATCCGTGTGATGGTGGAAGGGGAAGACGAAGCACAGGTCACCGAGTTTGCCCATCGCATCGCTGATGCGGTAAAAGCTGCATAACCTCTGGTAAGTGTTTAAAAAGGCGGCTTATGCCGCCTTTGTTTTGTACAGCTGTGGCGGTTTTGCTGTTTTTTTCCGCACTTGATACAATGAGCTGAAATTGCCCTTGCGAAGGTCATTCGCTTTGGTTAGTATTCACACCCGCTTCAGTGGGAAAGCAAAATTCCTGCTTATTGGTTGAAGCATTGGTATGCGGCAAATCCGCAAGGAACAGGTTGATTATGTACGAAGCTCTTTTGGTTGTTTTCCTTATTGTAGCCATCGCTCTGGTAGCGCTGATCATGCTGCAGCAAGGTAAAGGCGCTGATATGGGGGCCTCTTTTGGAGCAGGCGCTTCTGGTACGCTGTTCGGTTCAAGTGGTTCTGGTAACTTCATGACCCGCGCAACGGCGATTCTGGCAACGCTGTTTTTCATCATCAGTCTGGCGCTTGGCAATATCAATAGCAACAAGATCAACAAAGGAAGCGAGTGGGATAACCTGAGCGCGCCAGCGAAATCTGAGCAGACTCAGCCAGCTGCACCGGCTAAGCCGACCAGCGATATCCCGCAGTAAGAGTAGTATCTGTGCTGAGGTGGTGGAATTGGTAGACACGCTACCTTGAGGTGGTAGTGCCCTAACGGGCTTGTGGGTTCGAGTCCCATCCTCAGTACCAATATTCCGAAAGAAAGACGTCGAAAGACGTCTTTTTTTTCGTCTGTGCGTTGTCTTTTCGTAGGCCCGGCAAGCGTTGCACCGCCGCGCTTGCCCGCCCTACATGTCACGAAATTCGGCAATAAAAAAGGCGCCCTCAGGCGCCTTTTGCATCTTAATTCGCGATTACTGCTTATCGCTGTTTTCCAGATTCTCAACCTGCGGCAGGCCGTTACCGGTGGAGACGGAGAGCAGACCGTTCTCGGTATAGGTGAACAGCTTGGCGCGGGTATCGGTGATATCCAGATTACGCATCGTCAGCTGACCAATACGGTCGTCCGGCGAGAAGACAGAATCACCTTTTTCCATGGTCAGACGCTCTGGCTGGTAGGTCAGGTTGTCAGAGACCGTATTCAGAATCGAGTAGTCATTGCCGCGACGCAGTTCTAAGGTCACTTCACCGGTGATGGCGCTCGCCACCCAACGCTGCAGGGCATCACGCAGCATCAGCGCCTGCGGATCGAACCAGCGGCCCTGGTACAGCAGTTTACCTAACTGGCGACCGTGGGAGTGATACTGCTCGATGGTATCTTCGTTATGAATGCCGGTCAGCAGACGCTCGTAAGCGATGTGCAGCAGCGCCATCCCCGGGGCTTCATAGATGCCACGGCTCTTCGCTTCGATGATACGGTTTTCAATCTGATCGCTCATACCCAGACCGTGACGGCCACCAATGCGGTTAGCTTCCAGCATCAGTTCCACGTCGTCAGAGAAGGTCTGACCGTTCAGGGCAACCGGGTGGCCGCGTTCAAAACGCACGGTCACTTCTTCTGCCTGGATTTTGACGTTTTCGTCCCAGAACTTCACGCCCATGATCGGGTTGACGATCTTCACGCTGGAGTTCAGGTATTCCAGGTCTTTTGCTTCGTGGGTAGCACCCAGCATGTTGGAGTCGGTTGAATAGGCTTTCTCGACCGACATTTTGTAATCGAAACCGCAGGCGATCATAAATTCAGACATTTCATGACGGCCGCCCAGCTCATCGATGAAATCGGTATCGAGCCACGGCTTGTAGATCTGCAGCTCGGCGTTAGTCAGCAGGCCGTAACGATAGAAGCGCTCGATATCGTTGCCTTTATAGGTACTGCCGTCGCCCCAGATGTTGACGCCATCTTCTTTCATGGCAGCAACCAGCATCGTACCGGTAACAGCACGGCCCAGCGGCGTGGTGTTGAAATAGGTCAGCCCGCCGGTAGTGTTGTGGAAAGCGCCGCACTGAATAGCAGCGATACCTTCGGCAACCAGCTGCTTACGGCAGTCAATCAGGCGTGCGTTCTCTGCACCGTACTCCATGGCGCGACGCGGGATGGCTTCGTAATCGTCCTCATCCGGCTGACCCAGGTTCGCAGTATATGCATACGGAACCGCTCCCTTCTGGCGCATCCACAGCAGTGCAGCGCTGGTGTCCAGACCGCCGGAAAAAGCGATGCCAATACGTTGTCCTTGCGGAAGATGCTTGAGAATCGTCGTCATAAAATAAAACCCTGCTTGATTGACTGATGAGTGATCGCTTCACTCTAAAATGCATGTTTATGCAGAATAAGTGAGTTTTCATTTAATCATCTTTTGGCAAGTACCGAAAGAGATTCATGTATTTTTTGTAAAAATTTCCCGCCTGAATCGCTGCTGTTCACAGGGTTGACAGCGGGGGTACGCTATCAATATACTGTATGCCGATTTTACGTCCCGTCCTCGGTACCAAATCCCAGCATTATTTGCATTTTTTACCCACAGCGAGTAGAATTTGCCACGTTTCAGGCGCGGGGTGGAGCAGCCTGGTAGCTCGTCGGGCTCATAACCCGAAGGTCGTCGGTTCAAATCCGGCCCCCGCAACCACTTTCCTATAAAGTCCTTTTTCAAATATACTGTGAAGACTTAGCGCCTTCGTAGCTGGATTTGAAAAAATTCTTTTTGAAAGTGCTCCAGGCCACAGTTGTGGCTATAGGGTTCAGTTATCTAAAGCCCCGATTTATCGGGGTTTTTTGTTATCTGACTACAGAATAACTGGGCTTTATGCCCTTTTTTTACGTCTTGGGGGTGGGCTTGTCCACATTAGAGCAAAAATTAACAGAGATGATTACAGCACCGGTCGAAGCACTGGGCTACGAACTGGTCGGCATCGAATTCGTTCGGGGTCGTACATCCACGCTGCGCATCTATATTGATAGTGAAGATGGCATCAATGTTGATGATTGTGCTGATGTCAGCCACCAGGTGAGTGCGGTTCTTGACGTTGAAGATCCCATTACTGTTGCCTACAACCTGGAAGTTTCCTCGCCTGGTCTCGACAGACCAATGTTCACGGCTGAACACTACACGCGCTTTACTGGTGAAGAAGTGGCTCTCGTTCTGCGCATGGCCGTACAGAACCGCCGTAAATGGCAAGGCGTTATTAAAGCCGTTGATGGTGAGATGATCACGGTTACAGTCGAAGGCAAAGATGAAGTGTTCGCGCTGAGTAATATCCAGAAGGCGAACCTGGTTCCCCACTTTTAACAGTCTGGATTGAGGTGAAAAGCCCGCGATGAACAAAGAAATTTTGGCTGTTGTTGAAGCCGTTTCCAACGAGAAAGCCCTGCCGCGTGAGAAAATTTTCGAAGCGCTGGAAAGTGCACTGGCTACGGCAACCAAGAAAAAATATGAACAAGAGATCGATGTCCGCGTTGAAATCGATCGCAAAAGCGGTGACTTCGATACTTTCCGTCGTTGGCTTATCGTTGAAGAAGTGACCCAACCCACGAAGGAAATCACCCTCGAAGCGGCGCGTTTCGAAGATGAAAGCCTGAACATTGATGATTACGTTGAAGATCAGATCGAATCTGTGACCTTCGACCGTATCACCACGCAGACCGCGAAACAGGTTATCGTACAGAAAGTTCGTGAAGCTGAGCGTGCGATGGTTGTTGACCAGTTCCGCGAGCACGAAGGTGAGATCATCACCGGCGTGGTGAAAAAAGTTAACCGCGACAACATCTCCCTGGATCTGGGTAACAACGCGGAAGCGGTTATCCTGCGTGAAGATATGCTGCCACGCGAAAACTTCCGTCCGGGCGACCGTATTCGCGGCGTACTCTATTCCGTGCGTCCAGAAGCCCGCGGTGCTCAGCTGTTCGTGACCCGTTCTAAGCCTGAGATGCTGATCGAACTGTTCCGCATCGAAGTGCCGGAAATCGGCGAAGAAGTTATCGAGATTAAAGCAGCTGCCCGCGATCCGGGTTCCCGTGCGAAAATCGCGGTGAAAACCAACGACAAACGTATCGATCCGGTCGGTGCTTGCGTCGGTATGCGTGGCGCGCGCGTTCAGGCCGTTTCGACTGAACTCGGCGGCGAGCGTATTGATATCGTTCTGTGGGACGACAACCCGGCGCAGTTCGTGATTAACGCGATGGCTCCGGCGGATGTTGCCTCTATCGTCGTCGACGAAGATAAGCACACCATGGATATCGCCGTTGAAGCCGGTAACCTGGCACAGGCGATTGGCCGTAACGGTCAGAACGTCCGTCTGGCGTCGCAGCTGAGCGGCTGGGAACTCAACGTGATGACCGTTGACGACCTGCAGGCGAAGCACCAGGCTGAAGCCCATGCAGCGATTGATACCTTCACTAAGCATCTGGACATTGACGAAGAGTTCGCCACCGTTCTGGTTGAAGAAGGCTTCTCTACGCTGGAAGAACTGGCCTATGTGCCAATGAAAGAACTGCTGGAAATTGACGGTCTGGATGAAGCCACCGTTGAAGCCCTGCGTGAACGCGCTAAAAACGCACTGACCACCCTGGCACTGGCTCAGGAAGAAAGCCTTGGTGATAACAAGCCGGCTGATGACCTGCTGAATCTGGAAGGTCTTGATCGTGCGATCGCGTTCAAGCTGGCTGCCCGTGGTGTTTGTACGCTGGAAGATCTCGCTGAGCAAGGCGTTGATGACCTGGCCGATATCGAAGGTTTAACCGACGAGAAAGCCGGCGAACTCATCATGGCCGCACGTAATATCTGCTGGTTCGGCGATGAAGCGTAATAAACTGTAGCAGGAAGGAACAGCATGACTGATGTAACTGTAAAAACGCTGGCTGCTGAGATTCAGACCTCCGTGGATCGCCTGGTACAGCAATTTGCTGATGCAGGGATCCCGAAGTCCGCTGATGACTCGGTGACCGCGCAAGAAAAACAAACCTTGTTAACGCATCTGAACCGTGAACATGGTTCAACGCCTGACAAGTTAACGCTGCAGCGCAAAACGCGTAGCACGTTAAACATTCCAGGTACCGGTGGAAAAAGCAAATCGGTACAAATCGAAGTCCGCAAGACGCGCACCTTTGTAAAACGTGATCCGCAAGAGGCAGAGCGCCTCGCTGCGGAAGAGCAGGCACAGCGTGAAGCGGAAGAGCAAGCCCAGCGTGAGGCGGAAGAAAACGCCAAACGTGAGGCAGTATTAAAAGCTGAACGTGAGGCCGCAGAAAAAGCGAAACGTGACGCCGCTGAAAAAGCGAAGCGCGACGCTGCGGAAAAAGACAAAGTGAGCAATCAACAGACTGACGATATGACCAAAACCGCCCAGGCAGAAAAAGCCCGCCGTGAAAATGAAGCAGCTGAGCTGAAGCGTAAAGCGGAAGAAGAAGCCCGCCGCAAGCTCGAAGAAGAAGCCCGTCGCGTTGCTGAAGAAGCGCGCCGTATGGCAGAAGAGAACGAGAAAAACGGGGTGAATACCGCTGAACCGTCCGAAGACACCAGCGACTATCACGTCACTACCTCCCAGCACGCGCGTCAGGCAGAAGATGACAACGACCGTGAAGTTGAAGGTGGTCGTGGCCGCACGCGTAGTGCAAAAGCCGCGCGTCCAGCCAAAAAAGGCAACAAGCACGCCGAATCAAAAGCTGACCGTGAAGAAGCACGTGCTGCCGTTCGCGGTGGTAAAGGCGGCAAGCGTAAAGGTTCCGCTCTGCAGCAGGGCTTCCAGAAGCCAGCGCAGGCCGTTAACCGTGACGTTGTGATCGGCGAAACCATCACCGTTGGCGATCTGGCTAACAAGATGGCGGTTAAAGGCTCTCAGGTCATCAAAGCGATGATGAAGCTGGGCGCAATGGCGACCATCAACCAGGTTATCGACCAGGAAACCGCACAGCTGGTTGCCGAAGAGATGGGCCACAAAGTTATCCTGCGTCGTGAAAACGAGCTGGAAGAAGCGGTAATGAGCGACCGTGACACTGGCGCAGCAGCTGAGCCGCGTGCACCGGTTGTGACCATCATGGGTCACGTTGACCACGGTAAAACCTCTCTGCTGGACTACATTCGTTCTACGAAGGTTGCCTCCGGCGAAGCAGGCGGCATTACCCAGCACATCGGTGCATACCATGTAGAAACCGATAACGGGATGATCACCTTCCTGGATACCCCGGGGCACGCCGCGTTTACCTCCATGCGTGCACGTGGTGCTCAGGCAACGGATATCGTTGTTCTGGTTGTCGCAGCAGACGATGGCGTCATGCCACAGACCATCGAAGCTATCCAGCACGCGAAAGCGGCGCAGGTGCCTCTGGTTGTTGCAGTGAACAAAATCGATAAGCCAGAAGCGGACATGGATCGCGTTAAAAACGAACTGTCCCAGTACGGTGTTATGCCGGAAGAGTGGGGCGGTGAGTCTCAGTTCATCCCGGTTTCTGCAAAAGTGGGTACCGGTATCGATGACCTGCTGAACGCTATCCTGCTGCAGGCTGAAGTTCTGGAGCTGAAAGCGGTTCGCAATGGTATGGCGAGCGGTGCGGTAATCGAATCCTTCCTGGATAAAGGCCGTGGCCCGGTTGCGACCGTTCTGGTACGTGAAGGTACCCTGAACAAAGGCGACATCGTGCTGTGTGGCTTCGAATATGGCCGTGTTCGTGCAATGCGTGACGAACTGGGTCGCGAAGTGCTGGAAGCGGGTCCATCCATTCCTGTGGAAATCCTGGGTCTCTCCGGTGTTCCGGCGGCCGGTGATGAAGTGACCGTTGTTCGTGACGAGAAGAAAGCGCGTGAAGTTGCGCTGTACCGTCAGGGCAAATTCCGTGAAGTTAAACTGGCTCGTCAGCAGAAATCTAAACTCGAGAACATGTTCGCCAACATGACCGAAGGCGAAGTTCACGAAGTGAACGTGGTTCTGAAGGCTGACGTTCAGGGTTCTGTGGAAGCGATCTCCGACTCTTTACTGAAACTCTCTACCGACGAAGTGAAAGTGAAGATCATCGGTTCCGGCGTAGGTGGTATCACCGAAACCGACGCAACCCTGGCTGCAGCGTCCAACGCGATTCTGGTTGGCTTCAACGTGCGTGCTGATGCCTCTGCGCGTCGCGTGATCGAAGCGGAAAGCCTGGATCTGCGTTACTACTCCGTCATCTATAACCTGATCGACGAAGTGAAAGCGGCGATGAGCGGTATGCTGTCTCCGGAACTGAAACAGCAGATCATCGGTCTGGCTGAAGTGCGTGACGTGTTCAAATCACCGAAATTCGGTGCGATCGCGGGCTGTATGGTTACCGAGGGTAACATCAAACGTCACAACCCAATCCGCGTACTGCGTGACAATGTGGTTATCTACGAAGGTGAGCTGGAATCCCTGCGCCGCTTCAAAGATGACGTTAACGAAGTCCGTAACGGCATGGAATGTGGTATCGGCGTTAAGAACTACAACGACGTTCGCGTTGGCGATATGATCGAAGTGTTCGAGATCATCGAGATCCAACGCACTATCGCGTAATCTTCGCTAAGATTGCCGATTGTAGGCCGGGATCGCCTCGCGCCACCCGGCATTAAATTTCAAAAGGGGCTTTGGCCCCTTTTTTGTCTGGAGAATTTATTATGGCGAAAGAATTTGGTCGCCCGCAGCGCGTGGCTCAGGAGATGCAAAAAGAGATCGCAATCATCCTTCAGCGCGAAATCAAAGACCCGCGCCTGGGGATGATGACCACCGTGTCTGGCGTGGAGATGTCCCGCGACCTGGCGTATGCCAAAGTGTTCGTGACCTTCCTGAATGACCAGGATGAAGACGCGGTTAAGAACGGTATTAAAGCGCTGCAGGAAGCCTCTGGTTTCATCCGCTCTCTGCTTGGCAAAGCGATGCGCCTGCGTATCGTGCCAGAGCTGACCTTCTTCTACGACAACTCACTGGTCGAAGGGATGCGCATGTCCAACCTGGTCACCAGCGTGGTGAAGCAGGATGATGAGCGTCGTGTGAACCCGGACGATAAAAAGGAGGACTGATGAGTCGTCCTCGTCGTCGCGGTCGCGACGTGCACGGCGTGCTGCTGCTGGATAAACCGCAGGGTGCATCCAGCAACGACGTGCTGCAAAAAGTTAAGCGTATATATAACGCCAACCGCGCGGGGCACACCGGGGCGCTGGATCCGCTGGCGACCGGTATGCTGCCGATTTGTCTGGGTGAAGCGACCAAGTTTTCCCAGTATCTGCTGGATTCGGACAAACGCTACCGCGTGATTGCAAAGCTTGGCCAGCGCACGGACACCTCCGATGCCGATGGTCAGGTTGTCGAAGAGCGTCCGGTGACGTTCAGCAGCGAACAGCTTGATGCCGCGCTCGAGAGCTTCCGTGGCGACACCCAACAGGTGCCGTCCATGTACTCGGCGCTGAAGTATCAGGGCAAAAAGCTCTATGAGTATGCGCGTCAGGGGATTGAGGTGCCACGCGAGGCCCGTCCGATTACGGTCTATGAGCTGCTATTCATTCGTCACGAAGGCGATGAGCTGGAGCTGGAAGTGCATTGCTCAAAAGGCACCTATATCCGCACCATCATCGACGATCTGGGTGAGAAGCTGGGCTGTGGCGCGCACGTTATTTATCTGCGTCGTCTGGCAGTCAGCAAGTACCCGGCTGAACGTATGGTGACGCTGGAGCAGCTGCAGGCGCTGGTGGACCAGGCGCAGGAGCAGGGCACAGAGGCTGCGGACCTGCTTGACCCATTACTGATGCCAATGGACAGTCCTGCTTCGGACTATCCGGTTGTCAATCTGCCGCTGACCTCCTCCGTTTACTTTAAAAACGGCAACCCGGTGCGCACGACGAATGTCCCGGCGCAAGGGCTGGTGCGCGTTACGGAAGGGGATGACAACACCTTTATCGGGATGGGTGAAATCGACGACGAAGGTCGTGTTGCCCCACGCCGTCTGGTGGTTGAATATCCGGCATAAGCTGACGCCTTGCCTTGCGATAAGCAGGGGAGGCGGGTAGAATATTGCGGCTTAACGTCTGGTAAATTGTTTAACAATTGGCATACGTTATACATGGGAAAGCTGAATTAGAGATCGGCCTCCTTTCATTCTTTAAATTTTGGAGTTTTAAAATGTCTCTAAGCGTTGAAGCTAAAGCTAAAATCGTTTCTGAGTTTGGTCGTGATGCTAACGACAGCGGTTCTACCGAAGTTCAGGTTGCACTGCTGACTGCACAGATTAACCACCTGCAGGGTCACTTTGCAGAGCACAAAAAAGATCACCACAGCCGTCGTGGTCTGCTGCGCATGGTTTCTCAGCGTCGTAAACTGCTCGACTACCTGAAACGTAAAGATGTTGCACGCTACACCGCGCTGATCGAGCGTCTGGGCCTGCGTCGCTAAGTCTTGCGAGTTTCAGAAAAGGGGGCCTTATGGCCCCTTTTTTCAACCAGACCGCAGCAATTCACTGGAAACTAATGTATTGTTGCTATAAATGATCTTCATTGCAGAGGTTCGCGCGGCTAATGAGAGGCTTCACCCATGGGGGTGTCGGTTGTCATTAGTCGCGAGGATGCGAAGAAGGTCCGGTAAAAGTCAGCACGCCTTTGGTGTGCTGTCATTCATTTAAGAAAGGACAGAATCTTGCTGAATCCGATCGTTCGTAAATTCCAGTACGGTCAACATACCGTTACGCTGGAAACCGGCATGATGGCACGTCAGGCTACTGCTGCTGTTATGGTAAGCATGGATGACACCGCGGTATTCGTGACCGTTGTTGGCCAGAAAAAAGCTAAACCAGGTCAGGACTTCTTCCCACTGACCGTAAACTACCAGGAGCGTACTTACGCTGCCGGTAAAATCCCGGGTGGTTTCTTCCGTCGTGAAGGCCGTCCAAGCGAAGGCGAAACCCTGATCGCGCGTCTGATTGACCGCCCGGTTCGTCCGCTCTTCCCGGAAGGCTTCGTTAACGAAGTTCAGGTTATCGCGACCGTTGTTTCCGTTAACCCACAGGTTAACCCGGACATCGTTGCGATGATCGGCGCATCCGCAGCCCTCTCCCTGTCTGGTATTCCATTCAACGGTCCTATCGGTGCTGCGCGCGTGGGTTACATCAATGACCAGTACGTTCTGAACCCAACTCAGGACGAGCTGAAGTCAAGCAAGCTGGACCTGGTTGTTGCCGGTACAGAAGCGGCGGTACTGATGGTTGAATCCGAAGCAGAACTGCTGAGCGAAGACCAGATGCTGGGCGCGGTGGTCTTTGGCCACGACCAACAGCAGATCGTTATCCAGAACATTAACGACCTGGTGAAAGAAGCCGGTAAACCACGTTGGGACTGGCAGCCAGAAGCGGCAAACGACGCGCTGAATGCGCGCGTTGCAGCCCTGGCCGAAGCGCGTCTGAGCGATGCTTACCGCATCACCGACAAGCAAGAGCGTTATACCCAGGTTGACGCGATCAAATCTGAAACCATCGCTACGCTGGTGGCAGAAGATGAGTCCCTGGACGCTAACGAGCTCGGCGAAATCCTGCACGCTATCGAGAAAAACGTTGTTCGTAGCCGCGTTCTGGCAGGCGAGCCGCGTATCGATGGCCGTGAAAAAGATATGATCCGTGGTCTGGATGTGCGTACTGGCGTGCTGCCACGTACTCACGGTTCCGCGCTGTTCACCCGTGGTGAAACGCAGGCGCTGGTTACCGCGACCCTGGGTACTGCCCGTGACGCACAGAACATCGACGAACTGATGGGCGAGCGCACTGACAGCTTCCTGTTCCACTACAACTTCCCTCCGTACTCCGTAGGTGAAACCGGTATGGTTGGCTCGCCGAAGCGTCGTGAAATTGGTCACGGTCGTCTTGCGAAGCGCGGCGTGCTGGCTGTGATGCCAGATGCTGATAAATTCCCGTACACCGTTCGTGTGGTTTCTGAAATCACCGAATCTAACGGTTCCTCTTCTATGGCTTCCGTGTGCGGTGCTTCTCTGGCACTGATGGATGCGGGCGTACCGGTGAAAGCGGCCGTTGCGGGTATCGCAATGGGTCTGGTGAAAGAAGGCGACAACTTCGTTGTTCTGTCTGACATCCTGGGCGACGAAGATCACCTGGGTGACATGGACTTCAAAGTCGCGGGTTCCCGCGAAGGTATCTCTGCTCTGCAGATGGATATCAAAATTGAAGGCATCACCAAAGAGATCATGCAGGTTGCGCTGAACCAGGCTAAAGGTGCACGTCTGCACATCCTGGGCGTGATGGAACAGGCGATCAACGCGCCGCGTGGCGATATTTCTCAGTTCGCTCCACGTATCCACACCATTAAGATCAGCCCGGACAAGATCAAAGACGTTATCGGTAAAGGCGGTTCTGTTATCCGTGCTCTGACCGAAGAGACTGGCACCACCATCGAAATCGAAGATGACGGTACTGTGAAGATCGCAGCGACCGACGGCGAGAAAGCGAAATACGCTATCCGTCGTATCGAAGAGATCACTGCCGAGATCGAAGTGGGCCGTGTCTACAATGGTAAAGTGACCCGTATCGTTGACTTTGGCGCATTCGTTGCCATCGGTGGCGGTAAAGAAGGTCTGGTTCACATCTCTCAGATCGCTGACAAGCGCGTTGAGAAAGTGACCGATTACCTGCAGATGGGTCAGGAAGTGCCGGTTAAAGTTCTCGAAGTTGACCGTCAGGGCCGTATTCGTCTGAGCATCAAAGAAGCGACCGAGCAGTCTCAGCCTGCCGCTGCGCCGGAAGCTCCGGCTGGCGAACAGGGCGAGTAAGGTTGCCGTTTGCCCCCCGTGCAAGCGGGGGGCTTGTTATCAGGCAGGACGCCTTGTTAAGCCGCCGGGGGACAGGACGTTCATCCAATAGTTGTCTTCGGGAGTGGGAAATGAAGCCTTTTCTGCGCTGGTGTTTCGTTGCGACAGCTTTGACGCTGGCAGGATGCAGCAACTCTGCCTGGCGTAAAAGTGAAGTCCTCGCAGTGCCACTGCAACCGACTTTGCAGCAGGAAGTGATTCTGGCACGCATGGAACAAATTCTTGCCAGTCGGGCTTTAACCGATGACGAACGCGCACAGCTTTTATATGAGCGCGGAGTGTTGTATGATAGTCTCGGTCTGAGGGCACTGGCGCGAAATGATTTTTCACAAGCGTTGGCGATCCGACCGGATATGCCTGAAGTATTCAATTACTTAGGCATTTATTTAACGCAGGCAGGCAATTTTGATGCTGCCTATGAAGCGTTTGATTCTGTACTTGAGCTTGATCCAACTTACAACTACGCGCACTTGAATCGCGGTATCGCATTGTATTACGGCGGTCGTGACAAGTTAGCGCAAGATGATCTGCTGGCGTTTTATCAAGACGATCCTAACGATCCTTTCCGTAGCCTGTGGCTTTTCATTGTTGAGCAGAAGCTCGACGAAAAGCAGGCTAAAGACGCGTTAAAGCAACGCTTCGACAAATCGGACAAGGAGCAGTGGGGATGGAATATTGTCGAGTTCTACCTGGGCGACATTAGCGAAGCAACGCTAATGGAACGCTTGAAGGCGGACGCAACGGATAACACCTCGCTCGCTGAGCATCTCAGTGAAACCAACTTCTATTTAGGTAAGTACTACCTAAGTCTGGGGGATACGGACAGCGCTACGGCACTGTTCAAGTTAGCGGTTGCTAACAACGTACACAACTACGTTGAGCACCGTTATGCATTGTTGGAATTATCGCTCTTGGGCCAGGAGCATGACGACCTGGCAGAATCGGACCAGCAATAGCTGACGACATAAACATCAGCCCGTAATCTTTTGATTGCCATCACCTTTACTGGTGAGGGCGTTGTTGTTCGTCAATACACCTACTTTGAGCCGGTTCACACTTTCAATGAAAATTACTGAAAATTTTCACGATAAGTTATGTAGACTGGCCGCCATTGACATTGAGGCACTCGTACTACATGGCTGAATTCGAAACCACTTTTGCAGATCTGGGCCTGAAGGCTCCTATCCTTGAAGCCCTTAACGATCTGGGTTACGAAAAACCATCTCCGATCCAGGCAGAATGTATCCCACATCTGCTCTCTGGTCGTGACGTGCTGGGCATGGCCCAGACTGGTAGCGGTAAAACCGCAGCGTTCTCGCTGCCGCTGCTGAATAACATTGACCCGGACCTGCGTGCACCGCAGATCCTCGTACTGGCTCCGACCCGTGAACTGGCTGTTCAGGTGGCGGAAGCTATGACTGAATTCTCTAAACACATGCGCGGCGTAAACGTGGTTGCCCTTTACGGCGGCCAGCGTTATGACGTGCAGTTACGCGCCCTGCGTCAGGGTCCACAGATCGTCGTCGGTACGCCGGGTCGTCTGCTGGATCACCTGAAACGCGGTACGCTGGATCTCTCTAAACTGAGCGGTCTGGTACTGGATGAAGCTGACGAAATGCTCCGCATGGGCTTCATCGAAGACGTAGAAACCATCATGGCGCAGATCCCGGAAGGTCATCAGACCGCCCTGTTCTCTGCCACCATGCCGGAAGCGATCCGTCGCATTACCCGCCGCTTCATGAAAGAGCCGCAGGAAGTGCGCATCCAGTCCAGCGTGACCACTCGCCCGGACATCAGCCAGAGCTACTGGTCTGTGTACGGTATGCGTAAAAACGAAGCGCTGGTGCGTTTCCTGGAAGCAGAAGATTTTGATGCGGCGATCATCTTCGTTCGTACCAAAAATGCGACCCTGGAAGTGGCAGAAGCCCTGGAGCGTAGCGGCTACAACAGCGCAGCGCTGAATGGCGACATGAACCAGGCGCTGCGTGAGCAGACGCTGGAGCGTCTGAAAGACGGTCGTCTGGATATCCTGATTGCAACCGACGTGGCAGCACGTGGTCTGGACGTTGAACGTATCAGCCTGGTTGTTAACTACGACATCCCGATGGACTCCGAGTCTTACGTTCACCGTATCGGCCGTACCGGTCGTGCAGGTCGTGCGGGCCGTGCGCTGCTGTTCGTTGAGAACCGCGAGCGTCGTCTGCTGCGTAACATCGAACGCACCATGAAGCTGACCATTCCAGAAGCAGACCTGCCAAACGCAGAGCTGCTGGGCAAACGCCGTCTGGAAAAATTCGCCGCGAAAGTCCAGCAGCAGCTGGAGAGCAGCGATCTGGATCAGTACCGTGCGCTGCTGACGCAGATCCAGCCGACCGCCGAAGGCGAAGAGCTGGATATCGAAACGCTGGCCGCTGCACTGCTGAAGATGGCGCAGGGCGAACGTTCTCTGATCGTGCCGCCAGATGCACCGATGCGTCCTAAGCGTGAGTTCCGTGACCGTGACGATCGTTTCGAACGTCGTGGCGACCGCAACGATCGTGGCCCGCGTGGCGACCGTCCAGAGCGTGGTGGTGAAGACCGTCCACGTCGCGAACGTCGTGATGCTGGCGAAATGGAACTGTACCGCATTGAAGTGGGTCGTGATGATGGTGTTGAAGTTCGTCATATCGTTGGCGCGATCGCTAACGAAGGCGACATCAGCAGCCGTTACATCGGTAACATCAAGCTGTTCGGTACCCACTCCACCATCGAACTGCCAAAAGGTATGCCGGGCGAGGTTCTGCAGCACTTTACCCGTACCCGCATCCTGAACAAGCCGATGAACATGCAGCTGCTGGGCGATGCTCAGCCGCGTCCGGACCGTGGCGGCGAACGTCGTGGCGGTGGCCGCAGCTTCGGTGGCGAGCGTCGTGAAGGCGGTCGTGGTCCTCGTCGTGAAGGGGCTGCACCAGGTGCAGGCCGTTTCAGCGGTGAGCGTCGTGAAAGCCGTGGCCCACGTCGCGAAGATGGCCCGGTTCGTCGTCGTGACGCGTAAGCTTCACGCCCTGTAGCGTAAAGTAAAATATACAGCCCCGATATTTTTATCGGGGCTTTTTTTATTCCTTTTGTACTATTGTACTGGTACAGTGCAGCACATTAAGATGCAGGTCCCAAATTATTGACTGGAGAAAAGGCTGTATGGCGACACTAACCACCACCCAAACGTCACCTTCACTGCTCGGCGGTGTGGTGATCATCGGCGGCACCATCATAGGTGCGGGGATGTTCTCCCTGCCGGTGGTCATGTCCGGGGCGTGGTTCTTCTGGTCGCTGGCGGCGCTGGTCTTTACCTGGTTCTGTATGCTGCACTCGGGGCTGATGATCCTCGAAGCTAATCTCAACTACCGCATTGGGTCGAGCTTTGACACCATCACCCGCGACCTGCTGGGCAAGCGCTGGAATATCGTCAACGGTATCTCCATTGCCTTTGTGCTCTATATCCTGACCTACGCCTATATCTCGGCGAGCGGTTCAATTCTGCATCACACCTTCGCAGAGATGTCGCTGAACGTACCGGCGCGGCTGGCGGGGCTCTGCTTCGCCCTGGGTGTGGCGTTTATCGTCTGGATGAGTACCAAAGCGGTGAGCCGGATGACGGCCATTGTGCTGGGCGCCAAAGTCATCACCTTTTTCCTGACCTTCGGCAGCCTGCTGGGGCATGTTACGCCCGCCACGCTGTTTAACGTGGCGCAGAGCAACACGTCGTATTCACCCTATCTGCTGATGACCCTGCCGTTCTGTCTGGCGTCGTTTGGCTATCACGGTAATGTGCCGAGCCTGATGAAATATTACGGCAAAGATCCGCGCACCATCACTCGCTGCCTGGTCTACGGCACGCTGCTGGCGCTGGGGCTGTATGTCATCTGGCTGCTGGGGACGATGGGTAACATTCCGCGTCCGGAGTTCATCGGCATTGCGCAGAAGGGCGGGAATATTGATGTGCTGGTGCAGGCGCTGAGTGGCGTGCTCAACAGCCGCAGTCTGGACCTGCTGCTGGTGATCTTCTCCAACTTCGCCGTGGCGAGCTCGTTCCTTGGCGTGACCCTGGGGCTGTTTGACTATCTGGCCGATCTCTGTGGCTTTGATGACTCTGCGCTGGGGCGTCTGAAAACCGCGCTGCTGACCTTCCTGCCGCCGGTCATTGGTGGCCTGCTGTGGCCGAATGGTTTCCTGTATGCCATTGGCTATGCGGGGCTGGCGGCAACGATCTGGGCGGCGATTGTTCCGGCGCTGCTGGCGCGTAAATCACGCAAGCGCTTCGGTAGCCCAAAATTCCGCGTCTGGGGCGGCAAGCCGATGATTGCGCTGATCCTGATCTTCGGTATCGGCAACGCAGTGGTCCACGTGCTGTCGAGCTTTAATCTGCTGCCTGTATATCAGTGAACATAATGCCCGGTGGCGCTTCGCTTACCGGGCCTACAGGGATGGAGTAGGCCGGGCAAGCGCAGCGCCGCCCGGCAAAAAACTACCCCACCAGCTCCTCTTTCACCTGCATCGCCAGATCGAACGAATGCAGACGCGCCTGGTGATCGAAGATCTGCCCGTTGACCATGATCTCATCAGCCTGCGTCTCACGCAGCACCGCTTCCAGCCCGTGACGCACCTTCGCTTTATCCCCTACCAGCGACATGCTTAACGCCTGCTGCACGCCATATTGTTCTGAGGCCGACCACAGCTGGTGCATATTCTCCACCGGCGGTGGCAGTTGCCCCGTCTCGCCGCGGCGCAGCTTCATAAAGGCCTGCTGCATGGAGGTAAACAGGAATTCCGCATCGCGGTTGCTGTCAGCGGCAATGATGTTGATGCACACCATCGCATACGGTTTTTCCAGCCGCGCCGAAGGCTTAAAGTTAGTGCGATAGAGATGCAGTGCCTGGTGCAGCATATCCGGCGCAAAGTGCGACGCAAACGCAAACGGCAGGCCCAGCTGCGCGGCCAGCTGCGCGCTGTAGAGGCTGGAGCCTAACAGCCACACCGGGATCTGCTCGCCGTAGCCCGGCACCGGACGCACCTGCGGATTTGGGTCACGGGCATCAAACCACTCCACCAGTTCAAGCACGTCGCGGGGGAAGTTATCGATGTCACCGCTCATATGGCGACGCAGGGCGCGCATGGTAGGCTGATCGCTGCCCGGTGCGCGACCCAGTCCCAGGTCGATACGGCCCGGATAGAGGGTATTGAGGGTGCCAAACTGCTCGGCAATAACCAGCGGCGAATGGTTAGGCAGCATCACGCCGCCCGAGCCTAAATGGAGCGTCGTGGTATTCGCCGCCAGATAGCCGAGCAGCACTGAGGTGGCGGCGCTGGCGATCCCGACCATATTGTGGTGTTCCGCCAGCCAGTAGCGATGATAGCCGCGCTGTTCAGCCAGGCGGGCGAGATCCAGTGAGTGGGTAAAGGCTTCCCTTGCCGAGGAGCCTTCAGGGATCGGCGCCAGGTCCAGCACCGAAAACGGAATGGATTTATCAGTCATAGCAGCTCACTTTGTCGACGGTGAATCTTTAATAGTGCATTAAAATTTTACAGTCGTTGTTAACAAAGTGAGCCTTTTTTAGTCCTGCAGCTCCAGCCCGGCGAGACGTCGCCAGTAGCCGTTGCACTCGCTGTTCGCCGTCAGCGGCAGTGGGGCAGCGCCATTTTCATTGGCGCGGAAGGCGTCGATCATGGCGAAGGTATCGGTGCCCAGCGGCGACAGACGCACCATATCCACCAGCCCTTTCATTGAGGCCAGTTCGTTGCCGAGGTTGTAAACGTAGCCGCTCATGGTCTGAATGCCGTTAAGGACAAACACCTGCTGTTTCTCCTGCGACAGCATACTGCGTCCGTTGGGGTATTTGATGCAGCAGGTTTCGCACTCATCTTTCGGCAGGTTCTCTGAACGCGCGGTAAAGCAGCGGGCGGAGTAAGCCAGAGGCAGATGCCCGTAGCTGAGCACTTCCACTTCAAACTGATTGCGGATCCCCAGCTCGTCGCACTGCGCCAGGATGTTCACCAGCCAGTCTCGGGAGAGTTCCACCGGCATACACCAGCGCGTCATCCCCTGTCT
The DNA here is from genome assembly GCF_965195605.1 of Leclercia sp. M-A074-M. Lineage (NCBI taxonomy): Bacteria > Pseudomonadati > Pseudomonadota > Gammaproteobacteria > Enterobacterales > Enterobacteriaceae > Leclercia > Leclercia sp. M-A074-M. The sequence continues at coordinate 126,558 of NZ_CBDAHM010000005.1, forward strand.
GAGCAGCAGGCGCAGCGCCACGGCGTTGTAGCAGTTCAGCGCATGCCCGGCGACAAACGGCAGCTTGCGCTCGGCGCACAGGTTCACTACGCCGAGATCGCTGGCCTCCAGCAGAAATTCACCGTTCTCCACGTAGCGCTTGAGCTCATTCAGTTCTGACGAGGCCTGAACCAGCGCCAGCGTAGAGAGCACGACCTGCTTGCCACTGTCGGCCAGGGTTTTCGCCATCTCCAGCCAGTCACCCACCTTTGTAGCGCGACGCTTACTACAGACCGCCTCGCCGAGGTAGATCACATCCGCCTGGCTGGTTGCCGCCTGCTGATAAAAGTCTTCCAGCGTCTCTTTCGACCAGTAATAGAGCACCGGTCCTAATGAATATTTCATGCTTTATCTCACTGCCATTTACGGTGATACGCACCCAGCGTGGTCTGCGTGCCTTCGGACATCGAGCCGAGCGTCTCCATCCACGCCGGTTCTGGCGTATAGCTCTGCGGATTTGCCATGCAGCGATCGATCGCCTGGCGCCACACTTTTGCCACCTGGCTGACATAGGCCGGGCTGCGCTGGCGTCCTTCGATTTTCACCGAGGCGATATTGGCGGCCAGCAGTTCCGGCAGCAGTTCAAGGGTGTTCAGGCTGGTGGGCTCCTCCAGTGCATGGTAGCGCTCGCCATCCACCAGATAGCGACCTTTGCACAGCGTCGGATAGCCGGCGTTTTCATCATCCTGATAGCGGTCGATCAGCACCTCGTTCAGACGCGACTCCAGCCCCTGCGGGGTTTGCTGCCAGCGCACGTAGCGGGCAGGGGAGCAGGCGCCCACGGTGTTGGGCGATTCCCCGGTGAGATAAGAAGAGAGGTAGCAACGCCCTTCAGCCATGATGCACAGGCTGCCAAAGGCAAAAACTTCCAGCGGAACTGGCGTGACCCGCGCCAGTTGCTTAACCTGATGAATAGAGAGCACGCGCGGCAGCACCACGCGCGACACCTCAAAATGTCGATGATAAAAGCGTATGGCCTCTTCGTTGGTAGCAGACGCCTGTACGGAGACATGGCGCTCAATGTGGGGATAGCGTTCTGCGGCATACTCCAGCATGGCGAGATCGGCCAGAATCAGGGCGTCGGCACCCAGCTGTGCCGCCATATCCACCGCGCGCTGCCAGCGTTGATAGCCGTCGGGGTGGGCAAAGGTATTGATAGCGATATGCAGTTTACGGCGATGAAGATGTACGAAGCTCACCGCTTCCTGCAGTTTTTTCTCGGTAAAATTGAGACCAGCGAAGTGACGGGCATTGGTATCGTCCTTCAGCCCGATATAAACCGCATCGGCGCCGTTTTCGATGGCCGCCTTTAGCGCCGGTAAGTTCCCGGCAGGGCAGAGCAGCTCCATAATTTATCCTGACGTTCGCAGCCCCAGAGGGATGCAAAATTGTTATCGAACAGGGATTTTAATTAACCATCCGGCGACAATTTTTGATTTAAGGCAGCTAATGGCGTATTGATGACACCAATAATGGGTTACGCCGGATGTCAGTTTGTTGATTTACCCCGCTATACCGACGACTGGATATGGCAAAATATCAGGACCATAGATATCAGGAGTATTGCTCGTGCTGGATAAACTGCGTTCACGTCTCGTACAATTTGGCCCGTCGCTGCTGAGCGTGCCGGTTAAGCTCGCGCCCTTTGCCCTGAAGCGCCAGGTACTGGAGCAGGTGCTCAGCTGGCAATTCCGCCAGGCGCTGGCGGATGGCGAGCTGGAATTTCTTGAAGGGCGCTGGTTACGTATCGAGGTGCGGGATATTGGTCTGCGCTGGTACACCTCCGTTGAAAATGAACAGCTGGTGGTGCGCGAATCCGCCGAGGCGGACGTCAGCTTTAGCGCTGACGCCAGCGATCTGCTGATGATCGCGGCACGCAAGCAGGATCCCGACACGCTCTTCTTCCAGCGTCGTCTGGTGATTGAAGGCGATACCGAGTTAGGTCTGTATGTCAAAAACCTGATGGATGCGATTGAACTGGAACAGATGCCGAAGCCGCTGCGCGTGGCCCTGTTGCAACTGGCCGATTTTGTCGAGGCGGGTCTGAAAACTCCGCCGGAAAGTAAACACACTTCTGTAGGTGAGCCATGTTGATTCGAGTAGAAATTGGCATCGATGCCCCGGGTATTGACGCCTTATTACGCCGGTCGTTTGAAGGGGAAGGTGAAGCGCAACTGGTTCGCGATCTTCGTGAAGACGGCCTGATTACGCTGGGTCTGGTCGCCACCGATGATGAAGGTCAGGTCGTTGGCTACGTGGCCTTTAGCCCGGTCATCGTGCAGGGCGAAGAGCTGCAGTGGGTTGCCATGGCGCCGCTGGCGGTGGATGAAAACTATCGCGGACAGGGCCTGGCGCGCCAGCTGGTCTACGAAGGGCTGGATTCACTCAATGAGTTTGGCTACGCCGCGGTCGTGACGCTGGGCGATCCGGATTTCTACAGCCGTTTAGGCTTCGAGAAAGCGGCACATTACGATCTGCGTTGCCGCTGGCCGGGCACCGAGTCGGCTTTCCAGGTCCACCGTCTGGCCGACGATGCGCTTAACGGCGTGAGCGGCCTGGTGGAATACCACGATCGCTTCAATAGCTTTTAACCGGCGGCCTTTGCAGGCTCTCGCGTAGCGCCTCAAACGTCCCGTCTCCGCTGACGAGGCGCTCTTTCTGGCGCTTCGTGAGCTGTTTAATGCGGTACTCCAGCCGGAGCGCCAGCGAGCGATCGCCTGCGACCGCGGAAAACGCCAGCGTCAGCTCTCCTTTACCCCTCAACGCCTTCGCCCCTTTTCCCGTCTGATGTTGCAGGAAGCGGCGCGGCACATCGGTTGTGATGCCCGTATAGAGCGCATTATCAGCGGTTCGAACAAGATAGAGAAACCAGCACACGGCGACAGATTCAGTATGTTAAGGTGAGTGCACCTTAGCATGAGAGAGAAGCGAAATGGAAACTCTGGCCGCCATCAACCACTGGCTGGCGAAGCAGCACGTGGTCACCTGGTGCGTACACCAAGACGATGAGCTGTGGTGTGCCAATGCCTTTTACTATTATGACCCGCAGCGCGTCGCGTTCTACGTCTTAAGCGAAGACAAAACCCGTCATGCGCAGATGAGCGGCAAACAGGCGAAAGTTGCAGGCACCGTCAACGGGCAGCCCAAAACCGTGGCGTTAATCCGCGGGGTGCAGTTCAAAGGGGAGATTCGTCGTCTGGAAGGAGAGGAAAGCGACGTGATGCGCAAGCACTATCTTCGTCGCTTTCCGGTTGCCGCTGCCATGCCAGCTCCGGTATGGGAGATCCGTCTGGATGAACTGAAGTTCACTGACAACACGTTAGGCTTTGGCAAAAAACATCACTGGCTACGCGCCGAGTAAGCGCAACGCCTCACGGTTAAAGGCGATAAGATCTTCTGGCGTCCGGCTGGTAACCAGCTGATCGTTATCGATGACTACCTCCTGATCGTGAAAATCGGCCCCGGCGTTTTTCAGATCGATGGCGATCGATTTCACGCCCGTCAGTTTACGTCCGCGCACAACCTCAGCGCTGATGAGCAGCTGTGGGCCGTGGCAGATAGCAAAGACCGGTTTCCCGCTGGAGACAAAATCCCGGGTAAAGGTCACGAAACGCGTATCGCTGCGTAGCGAGTCCGGGGAGTGCCCACCCGGCAGTAACAGGGCGTCAAAGTCAGACGGGCTCACCTCATCGATGGTTTTATCGATGGTCACGCTGGCCTCGCCCTTATGGCCTTTTACCGTTTTGCCTGCCTCTTTTTCAATGGTGATCAGCTCATGGCCCGCCTTACGAAACGCCTCGGCAGGTGAGGTAAATTCTGAATCTTCAAACTCGTCGGTAATCAAGACCGCAATTTTCTTGCTCATGCTTCCTCCGTTGTTTTGGCTTCAGACAGCTTTTTTCCAGCTTGTGGTAAATACTTAACGTTCAGACCACTAAGTGTGGTTGAGCGGCATGAAATCGCATACGGACTAATCTGCAAAGGAGGAGTAATGAGTCAGGTTTTAATTACCGGCGCGACCGGCCTTGTGGGTGGGCACCTGCTGCGTATGCTAATCCAGGAGCAGAAGATCAACTATATCGCCGCCCCGACGCGTCGCCCGCTGGGCGATATCGAAGGGGTGTTTAATCCCCACGATCCGCAACTGACCGATGCGCTGGCACAGGTTCAGGATCCGGTAGATACCGTCTTTTGCTGTCTGGGCACCACCCGGCGTGAGGCGGGCAGCAAAGAGGCCTTTATCCATGCCGATTACACGCTGGTGGTGGATACTGCGCTGACCGGCAAACGACTCGGGGCGAAGCATTTCCTGGTGGTGAGCGCCATGGGGGCTAACGCGCATTCGCCGTTCTTCTACAACAAGGTGAAAGGCAAAATGGAAGAGGCCCTGATCGCCCAGAAGTGGGAGCGGTTGACCATTGTGCGTCCGTCAATGCTGCTGGGGGAGCGGGAGAAGCATCGCTTCAGCGAGTCGCTGTTTTCCCCGCTGTTCAGTCTGCTGCCCGGCAACTGGAAGTCTGTCGAGGCGCGGGATGTGGCGCAGGTTATGCTACAGGAGGCGCTGGGTGCAGCACCGGCAGGAGTCAATGTTATTCCGTCGGCGAAAATCAGGGAGCAGGCGCAGGGAGAGGAATGAGCGCCCTCTGCCAGCGGCAGAGGGCGGGGGAGATTACTTGATGTAGGTGAAGGCGGTAGTCACGTGTTTCACGCCGCTCACCCGGCTGGCGATATCCGCCGCCGCTTTACCTTCACGCTCGGTCACCAGGCCGAGCAGGAAGACTTCGCTGTTCTCGGTGGTCACTTTCACGTTAGAGGATTTCACCTGATCGCTACCCAGCAGCTGGGAGCGCACTTTGGTGGTGATCCAGGTGTCATTTGAGGCGGCACCCAGGCCAATCGGCTGGCCCTGACGTATTTCGTTAAATACCTCGGTCGTCCCTTCTACACCCATCGCAATTTGCTTCGCGCGGGAGGCAAGTTCGGTATTCGGCGCCTGGCCGGCCAGTAAAACCTTGCCCTGATAAGCCGTTACGTTAATACGCGCTTCTTTCTTAATCTGTTGGTCTTTGGAGAGTGCGCTGTTCACGCGCAGTTCAAGGGTGCCGTCATCCACCTGCGTGCCCACGGTTCGCGGGTCGGTCGCGGCTTTGGTACTCACTGCGGCGGTACCCACTACCGCTGCAGCCACACATCCCTGAAGCAGCAGCGCAGAAATAAGGACTGCGAGGGGCGAAAGTGCCTTCATGTTTACTCCTTAATCATCCTGGTGAGGGAAAAGCGTGTTATCGATCAGATCGCATAAACAGTTCACCGTCAGCATATGCATCTCCTGAATGCGCGCGCTGCGGTGGGAAGGAATACGGATCTCAACATCATGCGGACCTAACAGCCCTGCCAGCTCACCGCCGTCGTAACCGGTCAGCGCAACGATGGTCATATCGCGCGTGACGGCCGCTTCCACGGCTTTCACGATGTCGCGGCTGTTGCCGCGCGTGGAGATGGCCAGCAGGACATCACCGGCATGCCCTAACGCGCGCACCTGCTTGGCGTAGATCTCATCATGAAGACGATCGTTGGCAATCGCCGTTAAGACCACGTTATCGGTATTAAGTGCAATGGCAGGTAAACTGGGGCGCTCTGTCTCAAAACGATTGATCATACTGGCAGCAAAATGCTGTGCGTTGGCGGCCGAGGTGCCATTACCACAACAGAGGATTTTGTTGCCGTTAAGCAGGGACTGAACCAGCGTCATCGCCGCACGGGAGATGGCGTCCGGCAGCGCTTCTGCTGCTGCAATCTGAGTCTGAATGCTTTCCGTGAAGCAAACCTTAATTCTTTCGAGCACGGTATCCCTTAACGATCTGATTTACGCGTCTTCGCCGAAGGCGTTTTTGAACCATTCGATGGCGTTTCCGGTGAAGGCTACCACATCGAACCGGCAATCCACAGTGTCAAAGCTGCCATTATGCCGGGCAAGCCACAACTGGGCGGTGTGTAACAATTTTTGTTGCTTGGCCCGGGTCACGCTGGCGGCGGCCCCGCCGTAACGGGATGACTGGCGGTAGCGCACCTCAATGAACACGATGGACGGGCCGTCCTGCATGATAAGGTCAATTTCACCGCCGCGTCCGCGAACGTTGGCGGCGATAAAGCGCAGTCCTTTGCGCTCAAGCCAGCGACGCGCCTGTAATTCGCGCGCGTCGCCGGTCTGTTTGCGGGTTAACTGGCCGGAACGATCTGTCCCTGCTGGTATTTGAGCCATGATAACTTCCTGTTAATCACGCAGTCCTGAGTGGCGGTGAGATCGCCGGTATTGCCGTTAAGGGTAAAGCCCGGCACCTGGCGCATCTGGGTGAAGTGGTTCGCCAGCGCCCAGGCATCCACGCCCATGGCATACAGGCGCGCCAGCGAGTAGTCGTTACGCACGCTGCTGAGCGCCTGCTGCATCAGCTCTGGGTTTGCCCCTGCGAGCATCGGGATTTCGCTGTACTGCAGCCCTTCCATCTCAAGACGGAAGTCCGGGCCTGCGGTGCCCTGTGCGCTGCGTGAGCTGGCGTACAGCGACACGCCCGCCTGGCTGCCGTTACGCATGGCGATCATCGGTTTGATAAAGGCGATCTCTTCCGGGGTGGCGACAATGTAGGCCGCATCCACGTTACCGCCGCCGCTGATCTGCGCATCCGTTGGCGGAGCCGGGATAGTCAGACCACCAATCGTCACGCTCTGCTGCTGCGGCAGGCTGGCAGTCACCGGGCTACCGCTGAGGGCAATACCCGCTCCGCCGTTCACGCCTGCGCGCAGTTCTGAGGCTGAGCCAAATTTCTGCTGCAGGACGATGCCGCCACCCAGCTGTTGCCACTCCTGGGCAAAGGCAGTCGCGACGCGATCGCCCAGTTGGCTGCGCGGGATGAGCAGCAGAGGAGCCTGCTTACCTTGCTCATGGATATGGCGGGCCGCATCGCGGGCTTCGTCTTCTGGCGACAGGGCAAAGTAGCAGACGTTCGGGCGATTCTGTACCTGCTCCGGCTGGTTCAGCGCCAGCACGTTCAGCGGGGTGTTGCTTCTCACCAGCTCGTCCACGTTGTTTTTCAGCAGCGGGCCGACTACGATGCTGGCGCCATCCTGCTGCACCTGACTCAGCACCTGATCGAGCGGCTGGTTGCTGGTGTCATACACTTTTATCTCCGCAGATGGGTTACCCATGACCTGTGGTTGGGCGACGGTCTGCGTCTCTTGTGTCGTGACCGGAGTCTGCACCGGCTCCTGCACGTTACCTTCCTGTACGTTGCCTTCCGGCGCGGCGACAGGCTGAGGGGTGGCAGGGGCCTGCACCGGATTCTGAAGCGTGCCTGGCTGGGCAGCGACAGGTTGGGTCGCGGTCAGATCGTTGGTTTCGGCACTGGATGGGCTCACCACATCACCGGCATTAGCGGCCTGGGCGACCTGGGCGGGAACTGCGCTGCCCGCGACGGCGGCAGTACCGTTTCTCGCCGCTTCAAAACCCTGCTGGATCGTGCGGCCAAAGACGGCGGCCTGGCCACCTAATGGCAGCAGCAGGGCGATTTTGCTGGTGGAGGCTGGCTTGAAGTTCTGTACATTAACCAGCTGCGTTGGCAGCATGGTTGCGCCCGGGTTATTCGGATAGCGGGTTTGCCAGTCTTTAATTCCGGCTTTCAGCATATCCGGATCGTTGCGGTTATCGAACCAGACGCGCTGCAGATCCAGCCAGCCCTGCAGGATATTCTCGTCGGCGTTAATCACCAGCGCATTGGCCTGATCGGGGTTCATGGCGGAGAGCGTCTGCCAGGTGGCATCGATATTTTTCTGTTTTTCGGCAGCGGAGAGCAGCGGCTCCTGGGCGATCAACGCCCGCAGCAGCGTCAGGGAAGGACGCCCCTGCTCAGCGGCGATACCTGCCTGCCAGAAACGCGCCTGCTGATTTTTATCCAGCGCGCTGATGTCGATATTGCCGAGGATCTTCTTAGCGCCGGCAGCATCGTTCTGCGCAATTTTCAGCTCGGCGGCCAGCAGGGACTGTTCGCGACGCTGGGTATCGGTCAGATCCTGCGGCAACTGGTTAAACAGATCGGTGGCATGCTGGGTTTTACCCTCTTTCAGCAGTGCACGAATGGCGAGTAATTGCCAGTTGATCCTGGTATCATTCGAGCTCTGCTCCATCTGGTGCAGATAGAAGCCGGAGTCAGCCTGGGCTGTACCCTCCATGTGGGCAGCACTTTGATCGGGCGCCTGTGTGCCACAGCCTGCAAAGAACAGGGCTGCCAGCACCAGCGGAAGGCTGCGCGTGGCTTTATTATGAAAAAACGTTAAGGGTACCATACTGTATCCAGTGATATTTTTTACGCAATGCTCAATATTAAATCGGCAATACGGATGAAACAATGAAACAACACGAAACGGCAGATAATTCTCAGGGTCAGCTATATATTGTACCTACTCCTATCGGGAATTTATCTGATATTACCCAACGTGCGCTCACCGTATTGCAAAGCGTTGATCTTATTGCGGCTGAAGATACACGCCACACTGGCCTGCTGCTGCAACACTTCGCCATTAACGCCCGCCTGTTTGCCCTGCACGATCATAACGAGCAGCAAAAGGCCGAGACGCTGGTGGCAAAGCTGAAAGAGGGGCAGAACATCGCCCTGGTCTCCGATGCCGGCACGCCGCTGATTAACGATCCAGGCTACCATCTGGTCCGCACCTGCCGCGAGGCGGGCATTCGGGTTGTCCCGTTACCGGGGCCGTGTGCCGCCATTGCCGCCCTGAGCGCGGCGGGTCTGCCGTCTGACCGCTTCTGCTACGAAGGCTTCCTGCCCGCCAAATCCAAAGGTCGTCGCGACGTGCTGAAGGCGCTGGAAGCCGAACCGCGCACGCTGATCTTCTACGAATCGACCCACCGTCTGCTGGAGAGCCTGGAAGATATGGTCGCCGTCTGGGGAGAGGCGCGTTACGTGGTGCTGGCCCGCGAACTGACCAAAACCTGGGAGACCATCCACGGCCTGCCGGTTGGCGAGCTGCTGGCATGGGTGAAAGAGGATGAAAACCGCCGCAAGGGCGAGATGGTGCTGATTGTCGAAGGGCACAAGGCCGAAGAGGACGCCCTGCCTGCGGATGCCCTGCGCACCCTCGCGCTGCTGCAGGCTGAACTGCCGCTGAAGAAAGCGGCCGCGCTGGCGGCGGAGATCCACGGCGTGAAAAAGAATGCGCTGTATAAATATGCGCTGGAGCAGCAGGGGGAGTAAGCTCGTGAGCCGTTATCAACCGCCTTTTACGATTACGTCTGCAATCCTTAATCTGGTGGTTGAAACGGGAGAACTGCTGGGACACTGGGCTGCTTATACGGGGCGAGCTTCACCTCTGCTGCGTAAAGAGAATCGTATTCGTACTATCCAGGCGTCGTTAGCCATTGAACATAATTCGCTGACCACCGGGCAGGTGACCGCAATTATGGATGGAAAGCGGGTGCTGGCCCCGGCAAAAGATATTCAGGAAGTCAGAAACGCCATCCAGGCCTATGAGCACCTGAATATCTGGCAAGCCAGTCGTCTGAAAGATTTGCTGAGTGCCCATCGGCTCCTGATGAAGGGGCTCGTAGATAATCCCGGGCAACTGCGCCAGGGGGATGTCGGGATCTATCGTGGTAACCAACTGGTGCATATGGCACCTCCTGCATCTCAGGTACCTCGTCTGGTGGATGAGCTGCTTGGCTGGCTTAATGCCACAGACTTGCACCCGCTAATTGCCAGCTCTGTATTCCACTATGAATTTGAATTTATCCATCCCTTTGCCGACGGTAATGGCCGTATGGGGCGTCTCTGGCAGACTCTTATCCTCAGCCACTGGCGTGCCGAGCTGGCCTGGTTGCCGGTGGAAACGCTGATCCACTTTCAGCAAGAGCGGTACTACGCCATCCTTGGGCAGTGTGATAAAGCCAGCGATTGCACGGCTTTTGTAGAATTTATGCTACACAATCTTGCCGATGCGCTGCGTGAAAGTATCGCAACCCCGCATGCATTGTCGGAACAAATGTCGGAACAAATGTCGGAAAAAGAGGATGCCATCCTGCAACTTCTGATTGCCCAGCCAAAAATGACAGCTTCTACCCTGGCCTCAATGCTCGGTGTAACCTCCCGTACGGTAGAACGCTACCTTAGCGCATTACAAAGCAAGGGTAAGGTACAACGGGTCGGTGCCAGAAAAGGTGGGTACTGGCAGGTCTTAAGATAGGCAGCGCTTGTCCCGTCAGACGATAATTACTTCAGATCGGCAAAAATTCGGAATGGCGCGCATCAGCCAGAACGAAAGGCAAAAAAAAGCATGGCCGAAGCCATGCTAAAGGAGGTTTACTGCAAACTCAGGTCACCGGAGCCGGGTTAAATACCGCCAGCTGGTTATGTAATCCCCATTGATCGGAGAAAGTCTTCTTACGTCCACTCGCCACGTCGAGGATGAAGTGGAACAGCTTCCAGCCCACATCCTCAATGCTCTCTTCGCCGGTAGCGATAGTGCCCGCGTTGATATCCATCAGGTCAAACCAGCGGTTCGCCAGCTCGGTACGGGTCGCCATTTTAATGACCGGCACCGCCATCAGGCCGTACGGGGTGCCGCGACCGGTGGTGAAGACCTGAACGGTGATCCCGGAGGCCACCTGCTGGGTACCGCAGACGAAATCACTGGCTGGCGTGGCGGCGTAGATCAGGCCACGTTTAGTCGGGCGCTGACCCGGGGAAAGCACTTCAACGATGGCGCTCTTGCCCGATTTGGCGATGGAGCCCAGCGCTTTTTCTACCACGTTCGCCAGGCCGCCTTTCTTGTTGCCCGGTGACGGGTTGGCGCTGCGGTCGGTCTTGCCCATGTCGAGATAGTTATCGTACCAGGCCATCTCCTCCAGCAGGCGTTTGCCCACCTCTTCGTTGATGGCGCGCGGCGTCAGGAGATGGATCGCGTCGCGCACTTCGGTCACTTCGGAGAACATTACCGTGGCGCCACAGCGCACCAGCAGATCCGAGGCATAGCCCACTGCCGGGTTGGCGGTCACGCCCGAAAAGGCATCGCTGCCGCCGCACTGCATTCCCACCACCAGCTCAGAGGCCGGGCAGGTTTCACGCTGGCGCTGATTCAGTTTTGCCAGATGGCGCTCAGCGACCTGCAGAATGTCATCCACCATCGACCGGAAGCCGACATGCTGCTCATCCTGCAGACGCACGATGCTGGCGTCATCCACCGGGATCGCCTGCACGTCTTCAGTACCCTGGAGCAGCTTTTCGGGTTGCAGCTTCTCGCAGCCGAGGCCGATAACCATCACTTCGCCGCCGAAGTTCGGGTTCAGGGCGATATTGTGGATGGTGCGGATAGGGACAATTGCCGCCGGAGCGTTGATCGCCACGCCGCAGCCGTAAAGGTGGTTCAGACCCACCACGCCGTCGACGTTGGGGTATTTTGGCAGCAGATCGCGTTCGATCATCTTCACTACATAATCGACCACGCCCGCCACGCAGTGCACGCTGGTGCTGATGCCGAGCAGGTTTTTGGTGCCTACGCTGCCGTCCGCATTGCGATAACCTTCAAAGGTGTAGCCTTCAAGCGCAGGTAGCGGCTCCGGTACGCGGGTTGCCAGTGGCAGGGTGTGCAGCGGCGGGGCTTCCGGCAGGGCAACCAGCGACTCATCAATCCAGCTGCCCTGGGGGATGGCGCGCACGGCGTAGCCGATGACTTCGCCATAACGCACGATTTCGCCCTGCGCCGGGATATCCACCAGCGCCACTTTATGGCCCTGTGGAATATGCTCGATGAGTTCAAGTCCGTCCGGGAAACGCGTTCCGGCTTTTAACCCCTGATCGTTAACAATAATCGCCACGTTATCGGTCTCATGTACCTTAATATAAAACGCGGTCGGCGACGTTTGACGAATTTCGATGTCGGCCATTGTCCAGTATTCTCCAGCGCGTGGGGGATAATTAATTGATCAAAGAGTAACTATATTTTCTCGTTATAAAAAATAAAGACTCTGCTCAGTGGAATAAAGAATGTCAGGCATGGGGAATTAATAATGTGATCGCGATCACTCATTTATGACGGTGGCCTGCCCATAAGGGGAGCAATGGCGAAATCTGTGCATCAGCGCCCAGGGGTTTGTGCATATGCTCAAAATAATATTCACAATAAAGTTGATAATTGAGCAATGCGACAATGCGTGGTGGTGGGCGCTTGATTATACTCATTAACGCTTTCATGGATTTGGTTAATTAACCGTAATTACCTCTCTCTAATGAGCAAAATAATCAGGACTGCCTCTTTCTTAAAACAATAAAAATAATTTCATTGATGTACCAGAGGAAATAAATATGTTGCTGGATACTACCGTTGAAACTAAAAAGGGTTTCCCCACCCGTTATTTAATATTACTCATCATTTTTATTGTTACCGCTGTCAATTACGCTGACCGCGCCACGCTCTCTATTGCCGGAACGGAAGTCGCCAAAGAGCTGCAATTAAGTGCCGTGTCGATGGGCTACATCTTCTCCGCCTTCGGCTGGGCCTATCTGCTGATGCAGATCCCCGGCGGCTGGCTGCTGGACAAATTCGGCTCGAAAAAGGTCTATACCTACAGCCTCTTCTTCTGGTCGCTGTTCACCTTCCTGCAGGGGTTTGTCGATCTTTTCCCGCTGGCGTGGGCGGGCATTTCAATGTTCTTTATGCGCTTTATGCTCGGCTTCTCCGAGGCGCCATCCTTCCCGGCTAACGCCCGTATCGTGGCGGCCTGGTTCCCGACCAAAGAGCGCGGTACGGCATCAGCTATTTTTAACGCCGCGCAATATTTCTCGCTGGCGCTCTTCTCCCCGCTGCTCGGCTGGCTGACCTTCGCCTGGGGCTGGGAACATGTCTTTACCGTAATGGGTGTGATTGGCTTTGTGCTGACCGGCATGTGGGCGAAGTTTATTCATAACCCGACCGACCATCCAGGCATAAGCGCCGATGAACTGAAGTTCATTAAGGAGGGCGGCGCGGTGGTCGATATGGACCACAAAAAGCCAGGCGACAAAGCGGCCAGCGGTCCGAAGCTGCATTACATCAAACAGTTATTGTCTAACCGCATGATGCTGGGCGTCTTTTTCGGGCAATACTTTATCAACACCATCACCTGGTTCTTCCTCACCTGGTTCCCGATTTATCTGGTGCAGGAGAAGGGGATGTCGATTCTGAAAGTGGGCCTGGTGGCATCCATTCCGGCGCTGTGCGGCTTTGCCGGCGGCGTACTGGGCGGCGTATTCTCGGATCACCTGATTAAGCAAGGCAAGTCGATTACCCTGGCGCGTAAGCTGCCGATCGTGCTGGGTATGCTGCTGGCCTCCTCAATCATTCTGTGCAACTACACCAACAACACCACGCTGGTGGTCGCGCTGATGGCGCTGGCCTTCTTCGGTAAAGGGTTTGGTGCCCTGGGCTGGCCGGTCATATCCGATACCGCACCGAAAGAGATTGTTGGCCTGTGCGGGGGTGTGTTTAACGTCTTTGGCAACGTAGCGTCAATCGTCACTCCGCTGGTGATTGGCTATCTGGTCAGTGAGCTGCATTCGTTCAACGCGGCACTGCTGTTCGTAGGGTGTTCGGCGCTGATGGCGATGTTCTGCTACCTGTTCGTAGTGGGCGACATCAAACGTATGGAATTGCAGAAATAAGCAAAGGTATAAGCGATGAGTAACGATATTTTCCCAAACAAATTTAAAGCGGCCCTCGCGGCACATCAGATTCAGATTGGCTGCTGGTCCGCGCTGGCAAGCCCAATCAGCACCGAAGTGCTGGGACTGGCAGGTTTTGACTGGCTGGTGCTGGACGGTGAACATGCGCCGAACGACGTCACCACCTTTATCCCGCAGCTGATGGCGCTGAAAGGCAGCCACAGCGCGCCGGTGGTGCGCGTGCCGACCAATGAGCCGGTGATCATCAAGCGCCTGCTGGATATTGGTTTCTATAACTTCCTGATCCCGTTTGTGGAAAACGTCGAAGAGGCGGTGCAGGCGGTGGCCTCCACCCGTTATCCGCCAGAAGGCATTCGCGGCGTGTCGGTCTCCCATCGTGCCAATATGTTTGGCACCGTGCCGGACTACCTCGCCCAGTCGAACAAAAACATCACCATCCTGGTGCAGATTGAGAGCCAGCAGGGCGTGGACAACGTCGATGCCATCGCCGCCACTGACGGCGTAGACGGCATCTTTGTCGGCCCAAGCGATCTGGCGGCCGCCTTTGGCCACCTGGGGAACGCAAATCACCCGGAAGTGCAGCGCGCCATCCAGCATATCTTTGCCCGTGCCAAAGCGCACGGTAAGCCGTGCGGCATTCTGGCACCGGTCGAGGCTGATGCCCGCCGCTATCTGGAATGGGGCGCAACCTTTGTCGCCGTCGGCAGCGATCTCGGCGTGTTCCGCTCCGCCACCCAGAAGTTAGCGGATTCCTTCAAGAAATAACCACCACCACTGAATAAAGAGAGACGCAATTATGACACTGAAAGTTGGTTTTATTGGCCTGGGTATCATGGGTAAACCAATGAGTAAAAACCTCATCAAAGCAGGTTACTCACTGGTGGTTGCAGACCGTAACCCGGAAGCCATTGCCGAAGTGATCGCCGCAGGCGCAGAAACGGCCACCACGGCAAAAGCCATTGCTGAGCAGTGCGATGTGATCATCACCATGCTGCCAAACTCCCCGCACGTTAAAGAGGTGGCGCTGGGCGAAGGCGGCATCATCGAAGGGGCAAAACCTGGCACCGTGCTGATCGACATGAGCTCCATCGCACCGCTGGCCAGCCGTGAAATCAGCGAGGCGTTAAAAGCAAAAGGCATCGACATGCTGGATGCGCCGGTGAGCGGCGGCGAGCCGAAAGCTATCGACGGCACCCTCTCTGTGATGGTGGGCGGCGACAAAGCCATCTTCGACAAATACTACGACCTGCTGAAAGCGATGGCCGGCTCCGTGGTGCATACCGGTGAGATTGGTGCCGGTAACGTCACCAAGCTGGCAAACCAGGTCATCGTGGCCCTGAACATCGCCGCGATGTCTGAAGCCCTGACCCTGGCGACCAAAGCGGGCGTTAACCCGGATCTGGTGTATCAGGCCATCCGTGGCGGCCTGGCGGGCAGCACCGTACTGGATGCCAAAGCGCCAATGGTCATGGATCGTAACTTCAAGCCGGGTTTCCGTATCGATCTGCACATCAAGGATCTGGCGAACGCGCTGGATACCTCTCACGGCGTGGGGGCACAGCTACCCCTGACCGCGGCGGTAATGGAGATGATGCAGGCCCTGCGCGCAGATGGGCTGGGAACGGCAGACCACAGCGCCCTCGCGTGCTATTACGAAAAACTAGCGAAAGTGGAAGTTTCTCGCTAACAAAGACGGGCGCGGGAACGCGCCCGCTATTTTTGCCTTAAGCGGTAACAGGCTATAACTATGAAAATCGTAATCGCCCCTGACTCTTACAAAGAAAGCCTGTCTGCCACCGAGGTAGCGCAGGCGATAGAAAAAGGCTTTCGGGAGATCTTTCCCGATGCAGAGTATGTTTCGGTTCCCGTTGCGGATGGCGGGGAAGGCACGGTTGAAGCGATGGTTGCCGCCACCAATGGCACGATGCAGCATGCAGTAGTGACGGGGCCACTGGGCGAAAGTGTCAATGCCTGCTGGGGGATCTCCGGCGATGGCGTGACGGCGTTTATTGAGATGGCGGCGGCGAGCGGACTGGCACTGGTTCCTCCGGCACAGCGCAACCCGCTGATTACCACCTCCCGCGGGACGGGCGAGCTGATCCTTGCCGCACTCGATAAAGGTGCGCGCAATATCATTATCGGGATTGGCGGCAGCGCAACCAACGACGGCGGCGCAGGGATGGTTCAGGCGCTGGGGGCAAAACTGACCGATGCCAACGGCACCGAGATTGGCCACGGCGGTGGCAGCCTGATGGCGTTAAACAATATTGATATTTCGTTGCTCGATCCGCGTCTCAAAACCTGCGCGATACGGGTGGCCTGCGACGTGAGCAATCCGCTGATCGGCGAGCAGGGTGCCTCCCGCATCTTCGGCCCGCAGAAAGGGGCGACAGAAGCCAATATCACCGAGCTCGACAACAATCTTTCTCACTACGCCGATGTGATTAATACCGCGCTGCGTATTGAGGTTAAAAATGTCCCCGGTGCGGGTGCGGCAGGCGGCATGGGCGCCGCGCTGATGGCGTTCCTCGGCGCGGAGCTGAAGAGCGGCATTGAAATCGTCACCCAGGCGCTGAATCTCGAAGAGCATATTCACGACTGCACCTGGGTGGTGACCGGCGAAGGGCGCCTGGACAGTCAAAGTATTCACGGCAAAGTGCCGGTGGGCGTGGCGCGCGTCGCCAGTAAATATCGCAAGCCGGTCATCGGCATCGCCGGCAGCCTGACCAGCGACGTCGGGGTGGTTCATCAATATGGCATCGATGCGGTGTTCAGCGTCCTGACCAGTATCAGCACCCTGGAAGAGGCGTTCCGCGGCGCGTTTGACAATATTTATCGCGCCTCGCGCAATATTGCCGCCACCCTACGGGTAGGGATGCTCACCGAAGGGTGACAGCGGGGCGCAAACCCTCTATACTGCGCGCCGAAGCTGACCAGACAGTCGCCGCTTCGTCGTCGTCCCTTTCGGGGGAGACGGGCGGAGGGGAGGAAAGTCCGGGCTCCATAGGGCAGGGTGCCAGGTAACGCCTGGGGGGGAAACCCACGACCAGTGCAACAGAGAGCAAACCGCCGATGGCCCACGCAAGTGGGATCAGGTAAGGGTGAAAGGGTGCGGTAAGAGCGCACCGCGCGGCTGGTAACAGTCCGTGGCACGGTAAACTCCACCCGGAGCAAGGCCAAATAGGGGTTCACATGGTACGGCCCGTACTGAACCCGGGTAGGCTGCTTGAGCCAGTGAGCGATTGCTGGCCTAGATGAATGACTGTCCAACGACAGAACCCGGCTTATCGGTCAGCTTCAACTTCTTTAAAAACAATAAGTTGATGTATCTCAGGCACTTAGAAGCATAAATGAGATACAGAATGGGATACATCAACGATTGTTACCTACCTCATACGCTTCAGCGTAACGGCGTTTTTTACGCTTACTTCAGATTGTCTGATAATCAATTTTTCCGTTGCTCGCTTGGTACGGATAGCCCACGCCGATGTCAGTTCCTGATCTCCCGACTAACGCCATTCTTCGCTCTTTTGCGATCTGGTACTATCCACCGCGATCAGTTACAGAGAATCATACGAATGATGAAAAAGCTATCCCAGCATGACATTGATGCTTTCGTAGCCGCGCAACATGCAGAGATTTATGGCTATGTTGAGAATATCCCCGCCGACGCTCGCCAGCGAAAAATAAGGGGAGATGTAACCCCACCGTTATCACCAGATACTGGTCGGGCGTTCGCACAGTTTTTTCAAGAGTTCTATGAAGATCAACTCTTCAACGGCGAAGCATCCCCGACGGAATCTTTTTTTCTTGAGTCTCTGGCTCAGCGTTTCGATATTTCAGGTATGGAAAGTGCCATTGTCGCCGCAGCGTCAAAGTACGATATTCTTTTGCACCAGTCGCAGAAGGCCAATGCAGCTTTTCTGAGTAAAGATTTTTCGACGTACTCCCAGATCCTCAACGATCTGAAACAGAAAATCCCTCTACCTGTCGCAGTGTCTCCGGTTGAAGATTCTGCGCCAGCCATGACATTGCAAAAGGCATGGGATGGTTTTCTGGTGTTCAAATCAGATTGGAATCCGAAGATTCGGAAGGGGAACGAAAAGTACTTCATGGTCATCAGAGAAGTGCTGGGGGCTGATACGCCAGTGGACAAAATCACCCGCCGCGATATCAAAAACTTGCTGGAAGTGGTGGCGGGTCTACCCCGTCAGAACAAGAAGCCATATAACAAGATGACGGTTCGGGAGTGTTTAGATTTGGATGAGGTTCCCGAGGATGACCGTGTGGCACCGAAGACCGTTAAAGATTATCTGAAGCTATGCCAGGGGTTGTTCTCTACTTATCTAACATCTGAAATGGATATACTGGCATCTTCACCGACGCTAAACGTTCGTTATGAAGCACACAGCAAAAGCTATGGAGACTACAGCAAAACAGAAATGCGCAGGCTGGTGGCCCATTTCAAAAATCTATCAGGTTGGAAAAAGTGGATACCGCTCCTCCTTGCCTATACTGGTGCACGTCGGGCAGAGATCGCCAAACTAAAGCGTTCGGATGTTCGTCTTGATGATGATTCCCAGCGTTACTACATCATGATTGATGATACCAAAACCGAAGCAGGTACGAGGCAAGTACCGCTATCACTTCATCTGCTTGATCTTGGATTTTTGGACTATGTAGAGGGATTCTCTGCTGGCGATTCGCTTTTCCCTGACCTCACTAACTTCAACCAGATCACCCACTTTTTCCACGATATTCGTGAGGTTCTTGAGATCCCTTATCTCAATGATTATGGCGCTCGCCGCGTCGTGCACAGCCTTCGCCACACATTTATTACAGAAGCGCGAAAAACTAACGAGCTTACGCCAGTTCAGAAGGTGGTCGGACATGAGCATAGTGGGGAAGGGCAAACCCAGCGATACACCCACAAGTTTACTGTGACGAATTTACTTCCAGTGGTTGATGGTATTTGCTGGGACTAAACTCTCATCAACCTTCCTGTAAGTGCAGGGGAGATTCCCCCTACTTTTATAAATTATGGCAAACAGCGTGTTTTTCTCATCAGGTACGCCACCGCTTCCAATGGTTTAATTTATTGATTTTAATAGTGAAACTCATAAAGTGCTTGACAAATGAGAATGATTCGTGTTATTATGTAATTAAGGGGAAGATTTCCCCGACATCCCACCGAAACACATAAAATCCCGCAGGTGCCAGTTTCTGCCTCTTCTCCTTGGTAGGCTGGATCAATCCGCTTGCGGGTTTTTTATTACCATCAGGAAATCATTATTTGGAAAATAAAAACTTAGCGTCAATCGACGTAACGGACTCCGCACGTCTGCGCGGCAAGGTTGACCACACCACATGGCACGCGTGCAAATCGCGGCTAAAACTGCTGGGCCTGCCACAGACACCGAAACGAATCGGCTTCCTTCTCTGGCTGGAACACCAGCAACATCACGTCTTCACCTTTGAAGAGTACGTGGAGAGATGGGGCTACAACAACGCCCATCTGCATCTCAATGAGTATGAAAAAAGCGGACTTATCCATCATCGCGACGAGTATTTTCTTAGCGAAACTGCCACCAGCACCGATAGCCCATTCCGCTGTAAGTGCTGCAAGTCCATAAATCTGAACAAAATTCTTAAAGCAAAGGAGCGCATTATTAATGAAACTAACTAAAGAACAAACAGCCCTCATCCAGCGTCTTTATGACGAACGTATCACGCAAGCGGAAAAAGTAGCATTGTCCGAAGTCAGCACCACCATCGTCTTCAACGAGGTATTCCCGCTGGTCATCACTAAGGCGGCTGCTTATCTGGACAACGGTTACATCCTCAATCCTCAAGCCTGCAACCATTATCAATCTTCGCCTTTCTTCGAGGTGAGCATGTTTAAACCGGAGATTCTGCTGGTACAGGAACGCCAGGAGGCTGTAGCGGCGGCATCTGAACGTCTGAAGTCGGATATCGCCGCAGAAGTGTTGGAAATCGTCCGTCAACAACGCCAGCGAAAGCAGGAAGCAGCAGCAGCCGAACAGTCAGCCAAAGACGCTATCACTACTGAACAAGCGATCTTCGCAGCATTCGAGGTGTGATGGTAGACGCACAATTTCAACAGTTCGCTATGCCGTCAGATTCCCGGCGGTTAGCCTCCCGGCAACGCCCGGCTTACAGAGAAATGATGTCCTCACTCCAGGATGGTAAAGACCCGATTACGGGCACCAGACTAAATTCTCCATGCATCGACCATGACCACGATACAGGGACATGTAGGTTGGTCCTCAATCGCTCAACAAACACGTTTGAGGGAAAGGTGCGAGCCTTCCTAATTCAGCAGGGTTGGAAGCCGCAGCAGTTCGCTCAGCCGTTATTTGATGCATGGTTGGGACGTAATGACGCAGTAACCACGCAACTTTATGAGTTCGCTCTGGAGATCTGGCCCTACCTAAGCTGGGAACGCTTCCTAACGTACCTCCGAAATCTCGCCGTTTACTACGGGACAGCATGGGCGTACTACGACCACTTGCTTTATGAAAAGCCTTCAAAAACAGGATGCTAAGCCATGCAATTAATCGTTCCAAAAGACATTGAACAATGGCTGGACAATACGCGCGAACACCGTTCACGCGCAGCACAGATTATTAAACTTTTATACGACGCACAGGAGCACGACACCTATGACACAAGAGACGACCACACACACAGCCACACCCCCACCCCCAGTTGAAGCCTTCTCGCTTCACCTGCGTAGCCAGGGATACGCCCTGATTTCACTGCCTGGTGGCGTTAAGTTGCGCAACATCAACACAGGCACCGATCATAGTCTCGATTCCCTTGCGGTACATTACGCTCGTTTTTCAGGGAACTCATGGAATCCACTATGGCAGTCCGTTGTATTTCGAACACTTCCATACATTGCCCAAAGTATCTTCAATCCGGCGTTGCCGTCTGGCCTTTCTGACGATGGGATTCTTAATACATTTCGCAAATTCTCCAGTGACAAGTCTCCAGTAGACATCCTTACACCATGGTTTGAATACTTGGTGAGGATGTTCCCTGATGGAGACGATCGCGCCAACGTCTGCGCTTGGTTAGCTCACTGTTTCCAGCGCCCAGAAGAGCGTCCAACATGGCATCTTGTGATCCCATCTGATACCGGCACGGGCAAAGGATTTCTCTTCCAGAAAATACTTTCACCGCTGCTGGCGGGGCAAACAAAGCATTATTCGAGCTACTCCCAACTAACCGAAAAACATAACGGTGCGTTAGCCGATAATCTGATAATTGTTTTCGATGATCCTCCGAAAGCAAGCCGCCGAGTTGCAGAATCACTGAAGTCTATACAGACCGAACCAACAGTGGACATTAGACCGTTGTACGAGAATGCCCGTAAGGTAGCGACATACACGCGATTCATGACGTTTAGCAACAGTCCAACGCCAATAGAAGTTGACGATAACGACCGCCGGCACTATGCGACACACTTCATTAAGCACCAAGTGGATCACGATGAAACAGCAGCATTCATCGCACGCCTTAGCGACTGGTTAGAAGCTGGCGGGCTGGAGGCCGTCTATCGTTGGTTCATGCAATACGATCTCAGTGACTTCAATCCATACCGACCACCACACAGCGCAGCGTTGGAACGGATGAAACAGGCAAGTGTCTCCCCGGCAGAGTCAGAAGCGGCAGTATTCACCGAAAGCCACCAAGTGTTCTCTTTCAATGCTTTTCGTGAAGGTTGTCCGGCATTTAGTCGGGACAATGAAGCAACGGATTGGCTAAGTAAACACGGTTATACCAGCGCAAGATTATTCACACTCACTCGATTTAAGGACACTCCGTTAACAAAGGGTGCGCTTTGGTATCATTCTGACATGGATAAGGGACACGCCCGTGAATGGTATCTGTCGAAATACTACCCTCAGATCGAAGCTGCATAACAGCCCTAAAACGGCCCTGACAAAATAGAGCCGTACTATCCCAGCCCTTGGGAAATAAGGCCTAAACGGGGCAAGCGTCCCTAACGGCCCTAAATCTTTTTTTCTTATTCATTAAGACTGTGACAACCCAGTTGGAACATAACACGTGTCCAATCGTTCGTTATGCGTGGCACCTTGGCTAATGGCGAAGGTCGCCACCACGACGAAAACGCATGTTTGCTTAACAACTTCGTGTAAACGCGAAATTAAAAAAACTTATCTATCCCCTGATCCGAGGAATGTCGGACAGGATTCATCATTCCCCCAAATGGCGCAGTAGAGCGCCGGAGACTTTATCTATGGCAAGACAAAAAAACTCTGAAATTGATGCTCAGTTAAGAGCGTTGGGTGCACCAACAGGCGCTATAAACGGTGTTTACAACGAATGGGAGGGATTGCCTTTCGTAGAGGTAGTTCCTGGTTTCTTGGTTTTGCAGCAGGATCTGAACGATGTAATCCTACCAGCAGAATCGCGTGAGCCGATTAATTACGATCTGGAAGAGTTCTATCTGAACGTGAGTGGAAACCGAGCGTGGCGCTGGCGTATTGAAGATGGGCGGTTTATTGCCTCTACAGGCACTTGTGATTGATAAAAATGTACGGCAGGAGTGGCGTTTTCATCACATTGCTGTGCACTTACTTTGCATCATCGGTTTGAAAGGTTTTGGTATACGGACATTTCCCCTTAGTTACGTAGGTGAAGAGGTAATTGCTGTTCTGATACGTGTATAGCGTTTTCCCGCTCTCCGTCGTTTCCTGCTGAGGATCGGACATTGTGATCTGCTCTGCTGCCACAAACTGCGAGAACAATAGCCCTGATATCGCCAATATTACTCTTGTCACAAACTTTCTCCTTTGATTCCGTTGTCAAAACCCATCGCTCCCAACAACTGTGCATAGGGATTATAGTTTCAAGATTGATCAATTTAATCGATCAATTCAATGCAAATCGATCGTTTTTATCAATTGATGGTTTTATAATGACTCCCGATGAATACCTAACTCACAGCAAAAAGGAAGACCATGAAAAGATTGATTCTCGCGGCGCTGATCGTTCTCCCCTTCGCCTCAAGTGCAACCACGTTCACCTGTAAGGCGATCCAGGAAGGGCAGATCGATTCTGGTAGCCAAAAATCCTCAGTCGAGACTCGTCTTGATGTTCAGGACAAAAGCATGAAAGTGAGCATGGGTGGTAAAACCTGGCGGCTGGGTTTCATTGGAGAGAAAAGTATTGCGAAGATGTACGCCACCCCAGACGGTGGAATAGCGGTTACTTACATTGACAACGGGAGTGATCCTGTTTTCGTTATGCGCCCAACTAACAACGACGGGCAGACCGCTATCTATACGCTTAGTTTGTGTTCTGAGGCTTAAAATTAGGCGTGAGCAATCACGCCATTTCCTTCTTGATGCGGTAAAAAGTGGCGCGTGATACTCCAGCCAGTTCCATTACTTTAGCGGGTTTGTGTCCTGCACTGAGTAAAGATTTAACAACCTCCCGCGCCCTTTCATCCTTAGCTTTACCGACATACACACCAGCCTCTTTTGCTTTCTCGATACCTTGCTTTTGACGTGCACGTCGAGTCTCATAATCCTGACGGGCCATAGTAGCCAGCATATCGATCAGCATGTTATTTACTGCTGCCATAATGCCATCCACCACAGATGACGATTTATCCCCTTGAAGCATTTTCCACGAGGTGGGTAAATCCACCACTACCAGCTTCAGTCCCTTATCTTGGATGGTACGCTTCAAACTTTCCCATTGGACAGCCTCCAGACGACTCAGGCGGTCAATAGACTCCACCAGCAACAAATCCCCATTGTTAGCCTCATCAAGCAACAGCGATAGCTGAGGACGTTCAAGGGAAGCCCCGGAAGCATTCTCGACATATTCCTTACTGATAGCCCAACCACGCTCCCTTGCAAACTCACGCAACGCCGGGACAGCACGTGTGGAATCTTGTTCTCTGGTAGAGGCTCGTGCATAAATTAGGACGTTCATCTTTTGTCTCTTTGAGGTTTTACTTCAACACTCAAAGTATACAGCACACATGAAACGTTATCAATTCTATACTACCAACACCCTATTGATACTAAATATCACGTTGTCAGTGAGGTATACCCAAAAGAGATATCATCTCACTGATATTTGGGACGCTTGCCAGCAATACATGGGAGGGCGAAAAACATTGTGCTTAGCATCTTCTCCAATTGTGCCAGTGGATATCCAAAAGCTACTTGATCGTATCTCATACTATCAGAGATATATTCCGCTCTGTGGGTAGGTGTCAAAAGTGATCGGCTTTGGCTATGTACCTCATCATTTCGCCAGCTAAGAGTGAAATTGCGAGGGATATCAATAAGTTCTGCATAATTTTTGACGGACGGCATTAAAAATGGTAAACACTGCTATTTAGGGTTGCCGATTTTTTCCGATTTAGTACTTTCAAGGACTTTTGTATGGCTAATGATGATAAGACTTTAAATTTATTCCCTATAGATTATCCTTTTGAGACATTATGTTCCAGGATGAAATCTAATCCTGTTAAACTAATATTAAATCCAGACTTTCAACGTAAATACAAATGGGATCAGGACGGATGGCTTAGGTCTTCAAAGTTTATTGAATCTTGCTTAATGCGTATACCGCTACCTTCTTGTTATTTTGCTGAGGATGATGATGGTAATCATATTGTTATTGATGGAGTTCAGCGACTAACGACCATTCAGAAATTTTTAGATGATGAATTTGCCTTAGAAGGGATGACAACATTTAAAGAATTAGAGGGCAAGAAGTTTTCTGAGTTAGGTTCATTACGTCCGGAACTTGAGTCAACAACGATAAGGTGTATTGTTCTGAGGAAAGAGAATTCTAAGTCTCTCATTAGAGAGATTTTCTCAAGGCTTAACCAAGGTGCTGTTAAACTGTCTGACCAGGAAATAAGACATGCGTTATATCCTGGTGGATTTGATGATTTGTTAGAAGAATTAGGCAAGATTGATGCGATTAGCAATTTTGGCTTGGCAGAAGCCACAACAGCTAAAAGAGATAGCCGAGAGCCGGATGAGCAGGTGTTGCGGTTCTTTGCATTCTATGAAGACGATTTCTTCAAAGACTTTGATAATACTTTAAAAGACTTTTTAGATAATCAGATGGAAACTCTCTCAAAAAGTACAGCCGATGAATTAAATTTAATGAGGGAAAAGTTTAAATCATCCTTGGCAAAGTGTGAGAAAATTTTTGGGGATGATGTATTTACTAATCCTACAGTAAAAAGGAAAAGAAAAGGATTGGTTCATTATGATATTTTAATGCCAACAATTGGAAAGTTGAGTGATGATATCGTAAATCAAAAAGCCGAAGTTATCCGCCGTGGTTATAACGATCTTTGCTCAAGCGCTGAATTTAAAAGAACTTTGTCTGGCGGGTTGCAAAATAAAGCCTCTGTAAATAGACGTAGAGAGAGTTGGGTCAAAATCCTCAAGGATATTATAGATGGAAAATACTGAATGCTATGAAAGATATCGTTCGTTATTTTTATCATTAAAGGAGGTTATTACAGACACAGAGCGAAATATCATAGCGAATGAGAATGAATTTTTTAACAAAAATGTGAATTTTTTTGTTAAGTCATATCTTATTACTCTTTGCACATATCTTGAGTCTTATTTGACTGACGTGGCTGCATGGCATTGTGAAAAGATAAATAATAGAATTAAAAGTGCTTGTTTACCACATAACTTCTTAGTTTGGCGGATCAACAAAAAAGGGTTTAAAGAGCAAGATTTAAAATATAGTGATGCTGATTTGACAGTTGATAAAGGCGAAATTTCAGATGGTTTATCTGGAAACCCTTATAAAACGATTAAGGCATTTTCTTACTTTGGTATTAATCTCGTGACCTCAAGCGATTTTAATTCTCACAAAGATATTGTTAATACCATAGTAACAAAAAGAAATAACATTATTCATCATAATGATCATGCGAATGATATCAGTCTTGCAGATATAAATGGTTATATTGATTTGTTGTTGAAGTATATGATGGCTATTGATAAAGCAGTCTTTGATAGCGAATAGATTAACTTACCGTTTAAGCGTAAACGCAGTAGGGCCATTATGTATTATGGCTCTGCTTTTTTATGATTAATCCCTTGTCTTAATGTTTGAATGATCTGGCTACGGGGTTTTAAGTATATCTTGGCTGCGATTGAAGCTTGGTGAAATAAACTAATGCATATTTCATATGGGTATGGAGATACTCGCAATGCATGGGCTGGATTGTGTATTTAATCATGTTAGGTTTTCGGAATGGTCTTCTGCGGGACAGTATACAATCTTTTTCCAGTTCTACTGCATCGTTAAATGCTATATCTATAACATCAACGTGTTTGTACGTTTTAATATTTCTGCAAACTAATTATCAGTTCAAGTAAAATTGTTCTAATTTCTTCAAATGAGATACGGAATGGGATACATTATGGGCTACAACCCGCATTCCACCGCCTCTGGTGTCTGATGAAATGGGATACAAAGCTGACTTATCGGTCAGCTTCAACTCTTCAGAAAACCCCGCTTCGGCGGGGTTTTTGCTTCTTGGCGGTAAGATGAATGACTGTCCAACGACGCTATACCCAAAAGAACGCGGCTTATCGGTCAGCTTCAACTCTTCAGAAAACCCCGCTTCGGCGGGGTTTTTGCTTCTTGGCGGTAAGATGAATGACTGTCCAACGACGCTATACCAAAAAGAACGCGGCTTATCGGTCAGCTTCAACTCTTCAGAAAACCCCGCTTCGGCGGGGTTTTTGCTTCTTGGCGGTAAGATGAATGACTGTCCAACGACGCTATACCCAAAAGAATGCGGCTTATCGGTCAGCTTCAACTCTTTAGAAACCCCGCTTCGGCGGGGTTTTTGCTTTCTGCCCTCATCCCGGCATTTACATTTAAAATTGTTTATATACTTCCTCACAGATCAACATCCGTAATTGAAAAATACTCCGGTTCTTCCCTGACAGATAATTGAGGATTGTGAGATGAAAAAGATTTTCCGGATCGCGCTGCTGACGGCAACGATGACAGGCTTTGCGGGTGTGGCGCAGGCGGCAGAAGTGACAACCGCACCGCAGCCTGCCCAGGATCCTATCGTTCAGCAAGTAAAACTCAGCAGCGAACAGACCGCGAAAATTAAGGCTCTGCACCAGCAGCTGGAAGAGAACGTGCAGAAAATCCCGACCAGCGATGTGAAAAATGGCACGTTGATTGACGTGATCCAGTCCGGCAAATGGGATGAGAAGGCAGTGAAAGATCAGCTGGCTGCGTTCAGCCGCATTGAGGAGCAGGCGCGTTACTATCGCGTGAAATATTACTTCGATGTGAGCCAGGTCCTGACGGCAGAGCAGCGGGCAGAAGTCAGATCGCAAATCGCCCAGACTCTGAGCGAATAAGTTGTCATTAACGTACCAGTGCTCAACAACCCGCGCGTGTCGCGGGTTTTTTATTCCTTGAAGTGCGTCACAATGAGAAAAGTAGCCCCACTTCTTTTTTAAAAAGAGTAATTTTTTCTTTTTTTAGCCAAAAACCCCACTAACGTTGTGATTTTTTTCTCTTCCTCTCCGGATATGATATTTCCACACGAATAACAAACGCCTGCACCTCTCTGGTCATTATCGCTGATGAGCAGATATCCATAAAAATAACTGTTTACCCTACAAAATAAGCGAGAGCCTAATGGATACGGCGACAAATAATAGCGTAATTGTGAGCGACTCACCGGCAGCAAGACGGGCTGGAATGAGTGAGAGTGAATGGCAAGAAGCGATTAAATTCGACAGTAATGATACCGGTTGGATAATTATGAGTATCGGCATGGCAATCGGTGCCGGTATTGTTTTTCTCCCGGTTCAGGTGGGATTAATGGGCCTGTGGGTTTTTCTGCTCTCTTCCATCATTGGTTATCCGGCGATGTATCTCTTTCAGCGCCTGTTTATTAATACGCTGGCGGAATCGCCGGAGTGCAAAGATTATCCGAGCGTGATCAGCGGTTATCTGGGTAAAAACTGGGGCATTCTGTTAGGGGCGCTCTATTTTGTCATGCTGGTTATCTGGATGTTTGTATATTCCACGGCGATTACCAACGACAGCGCCTCTTATCTGCATACCTTCGGCGTGACGGACGGTTTGCTGTCAGAAAACCCTTTCTATGGCTTATTACTGATCTGTATCCTGGTGGCGATCTCTTCCCGGGGTGAAAAACTGCTGTTTAAAGTCTCCAGCCTGATGGTGCTCACCAAACTGCTGGTGGTAGCGGCTCTGGGCATCTCAATGATTGGTATGTGGCACCTCTATAACGTTGGCGCGCTGCCGCCGATGGGGCTGCTGATCAAGAATGCCATCATTACGCTGCCGTTTACCCTCACCTCCATTCTGTTTATCCAGACGCTCAGCCCAATGGTGATCTCCTACCGCTCCCGCGCAAAATCGATCGAAGTGGCACGGTACAAAGCCCTGCGGGCGATGAATATCGCGTTTGGCATTCTGTTTGTGACGGTCTTTTTCTACGCGGTCTCTTTTACCCTCGCGATGGGGCATGAGGAAGCGGTCAAAGCCTATGAACAGAATATTTCCGCCCTGGCAATTGCCGCGCAGTTTATTAGTGGTGATGGTGCGGGTTGGGTAAAAATCGTCAGCGTTATTCTGAATATCTTCGCTGTGATGACCGCTTTCTTTGGCGTCTATCTCGGCTTTCGTGAAGCGACGCAAGGCATTGTGATGAATATCCTGCGCCGCAAATTGCCGGCGGATAAAATCAATGAATCCACCGTACAGCGCGGCATTATGGTGTTTGCCATACTGCTTGCCTGGAGCGCCATTGTATTAAATGCTCCTGTGCTGAGCTTCACCTCTATCTGCAGCCCTATTTTTGGCATGGTGGGCTGTTTAATTCCGGCGTGGCTGGTCTACAAGGTCCCTGCGCTGCATAAATACAAAGGCGTGTCGCTGGTGATTATTATTATCACCGGGCTACTGCTTTGTGTTTCTCCTTTCCTCGCTTTTTCCTGATGTGCAATAAAGGTCGTAACGATGTCTGAACAAATAAACCCTTTATGGAACCTGTTTATTCACGCGGTGCAGGAAGAGGTTAAACCTGCCCTGGGATGTACAGAACCTGTCTCGCTGTCGCTGGCTTGTGCCATCGCGGCTGAACAGCTAAGCGGAGAAATCACGCAAATTGAGGCGTGGGTTTCACCGAATTTTATGAAGAATGGACTGGGTGTAACAGTACCAGGTACTGGCATGGTTGGCCTGCCTGTTGCGGCTGCGCTGGGGGCGATTGGTGGCAATCCCCGGGGCGGGCTGGAGGTTTTAAAAGATGCTTCGCCCGAGGCGATTGCCCGCGCTAAAGCGCTGCTGGCGGCAGGAAAAGTGCAGGTAAAACTGCAGCAACCCTGCGACGAAATCCTTTATTCCCGCGCCATTGTCTATGCCGGGGCGGAGTCGGCAAGCGTCACCATCGCGGGAGGACACACGCGGGTCGTGCAGATCAGCTATCAGGGCGAAACACGCTTTATGCTGGATGAGCAGCCGCAGAGCTCTGGCGGCGATCCCCTGAGAGTGCTGTCGAGCACGTCGCTGTCGCAGATCCTGGAGTTTATCGAGCATGTTCCGTTTTCCGCCATTCGTTTTATCCTGGAAGCCGGGCATCTAAACGACGCCCTCTCCAGGGAGGGATTAACCGGCAAATGGGGACTCCATATTGGCGCGACGTTGCATAGACAGCAGGCGCGCGGCTTTATCGACCAGGGGTTAGGATCGGAGATAATCATCCGCACCAGCGCCGCGTCAGATGCCCGAATGGGCGGAGCGACACTGCCTGCGATGAGCAATTCCGGTTCGGGTAATCAGGGGATTACGGCAACGATGCCGGTTCTGGTCGTGGCGGAATATCTCCAGGCTGATGAGGAAAAACTGGCGCGGGCCCTGATGCTTTCGCACCTCTCGGCCATTTATATCCATTACCAGCTTCCTCGCCTGTCGGCATTGTGCGCGGCGACGACCGCGGCCATGGGCGCGGCAGCAGGTATGGCATGGCTGCTGGACGGGGGCTATAAGGCGATTGAGATGGCGATCAGCAGTATGATTGGCGACGTCAGCGGAATGATCTGCGATGGAGCATCGAACAGCTGCGCGATGAAAGTCTCAACCAGCGTCAGCAGTGCCTGGAAATCGGTAATGATGGCGCTTGATGATTGCGCCGTGACCGGCAACGAAGGGATTGTGGCGCACGATGTGGAACAGTCCATCGCCAATCTGTGCTCACTTGCATGCCGTTCAATGCAGGCAACGGATAAACAGATCATTGAGATCATGGCGGAGAAAGTCGCCTGAAATAACGGCCTCTCCTTGTACGGGGAGAGGCCGGCGGTTCAGACCGGCAAATCAATCAACAGCGCACGCAGCGGCGTATCGGCCACCAGGGTGATATTCGCCTCGTCGCGAATAAACGCACCATCTCCGCAGGTTAACGCTTCACGCTCCTCAGCGGGCGTCTGCGCATGTACCGTGCCGTGGATAGATTGCAGGTAGGCGCGCGGGCCGTGCAGCTGAAAACTCAGACGCTCCCCTTTATCCAGCTCGATATGATGCAGCCATACCTGCTGGCGGAGCTGCAGGCTGCCTGCGCTGCCATCTGGCGAGGCCAGCAGCTGCTGTTTGGCATCCAGCAGATCGATCTTCTGGAGCAGCGGATTTTCCCGCTCCGGGCAGGCATCTAACCACAGCTGCAGGCGCGTCAGCGTCTTATCTTTGCTGAGGTTATGCTCGCTGTAGCTGATACCGGGCTGAGTGGCTATCAGCAATGCTTCACCGGCTTTCGCCTGGACATGGTTGCCCTCGCTGTCGCGATACTCTGCTTCGCCTTCAAGAATCAGATTCAGGATATCCACTTTTGGATAAGTACGCGGCTGGAATGAGGCGCCGGGTGCGAGCACCTCCTGGTTCAGCACGCGCAAAGAGGCATAGCCCAGCAGTTTCGGGTCAAAGTAGTGTCCAAAGGAAAAGGTGTAGCGGGCCTGCAGCCAACCGAAATCGGCTTGTCCGCACTGTTTAGCTGTTCTTGTCGTAATCATAAAACTTGACCTCTCTTTACACTAAAACAATGGTAAAGGTATGGACGCTGCATTGTTAGCCAGATATTCTGCCCGGTATGTTCAAATTTCCTGAATGAGAACGCCATGGCTAAAGAGAGAGCATTGACCCTTGAAGCGCTGCGCGTGATGGACGCCATCGATCGTCGCGGCAGCTTTGCGGCGGCAGCGGATGAACTGGGGCGCGTACCCTCTGCCCTGAGTTACACCATGCAGAAACTGGAAGAAGAGCTGGATGTGGTGCTGTTTGACCGCTCTGGTCACCGAACAAAATTCACCAATGTTGGCCGCATGCTGCTGGAGCGCGGGCGCGTGTTGCTGGAGGCGGCGGATAAACTGACCACCGACGCCGAAGCGCTGGCCCGCGGCTGGGAAACGCATCTGACGCTGGTCACCGAAGCATTGGTACCCACCACTGCGCTCTACCCGCTGGTGGATCGCCTGGCGGAAAAAGCCAATACCCAGCTTTCAATTATTACCGAAGTGCTCGCCGGGGCGTGGGAGCGCCTGGAGCAGGGCCGGGCGGATATTGTGATCGCGCCGGATATGCACTTCCGCTCCTCGTCCGAAATCAACTCCCGCAAGCTCTATACCGTGATGAATGTCTATGTCGCCGCACCGGATCATCCGATTCATCAGGAACCCGAGCCGCTGTCGGAAGTGACCCGCGTAAAATACCGCGGCGTGGCGGTGGCCGATACCGCCCGCGAGCGCCCGGTACTAACCGTTCAGCTGCTTGATAAACAGCCGCGCCTCACCGTCAGCACCCTTGAAGATAAGCGTCAGGCGCTGCTGGCTGGGCTGGGCGTGGCGACCATGCCGTATCCGTTCGTTGAGAAAGATATTGCCGAAGGGCGGCTGCGGGTGGTGAGCCCGGAATATACCAGTGAAGTGGATATTATTATGGCGTGGCGTCGTGACAGCATGGGCGAGGCCAAATCCTGGTGTCTGCGTGAGATCCAGAAGTTGTTCACCCAGAAGTAAATTGCAGGCCCGGCAGGCGCAGCGCCGCCGGGCAAACTATCAGTTGTTTAGCAACGGATCCGGCCCAAAACGGTTTTCACCTGGCGTACCGCGCTGGCAGTTGAAGATCAGAATAATGATCCAGCCCAGCACCGGGATAAGCACCAGCAGCAGCCACCACGCTGAACGGTCAGTATCATGCAGCCGGCGAAACAGCACGGCCCAAGATGGCAGAAGTACCAGCAAGCCATACACGGTGGTGAGAATGCCTTCGCCGCCAGCCCGCTCCCAGCCCAGCATCTTGTCGATCAGCCCCAGCACGCAGATCAGAATGAAGTTCACCAGGGTGAACATCCAGAACTCTTTGCGGCGGGCGCGCCCTTTAAACCCAATATAATTTCGAAGTACTTTCAGATACCAGTCCATTTCTTGTGGCCTCCGCAGCAATTAATTATCTGTTTTTTAAGCGATCCACTAAAGCATAGACGGGAATAAAAGGGGGGTAAAGGGCGCCAGAAAAGCGCCCCTGAGGCTTAGCCAAAGCGGACGTCGCGCCCGTGCGGTTCGTTCAGATCCTGCCACGGGCCAATGGAGATAATGCCCGTCGGATTAATGGTTTTATGGCTGCGATAGTAATGGTTACGGATATGGCCAAAATCGACCGTCTCCGCAATCCCCGGCATCTGATAGATGTCGCGCAGGAATCCGTGCAGGTTGAGGTAATCGCTGATCCGGTGTTTGTCGCACTTGAAGTGGGTCACGTAAACCGGGTCAAAGCGCACCAGCGTGGTCCAGAGGCGGATATCGGCTTCGGTCAGCTGGTCACCTGTGAGATAGCGGTGCTGGCCGAGGATCTGCTCCAGCCGCTCCAGCGAGGCAAAGACATTGGTCACCGCTTCGTCGTAAGCTTCCTGGCTGGTGGCAAACCCGGCCTTATAGACGCCGTTGTTCACGTTGTCGTAGATCCAGCTATTCAGGTCATCGATCTTATCGCGCAGCGCGGGCGGATAAAAATCGCCTGCCCGGGCGCCGTGAGCATCAAACGCGGTGTTAAACATGCGGATGATCTCGGCCGACTCATTGCTGACGATGGTCTGATTTTTCTTATCCCACAGTACCGGAACGGTAACGCGGCCGGTGTAGTGGGGATCGGCGTGCAGGTAGAGCTGGTAGAGAAAATCATGGTGATAGAGCGAGTCGCCGGTCGCCGCCGGGAAATCATCGCCGAAAGTCCAGCCGTTCTCCAGCATCAGCGGATGCACCACCGAGACGGGGATCAGCGCTTCCAGCCCCTTCAGGGCACGGACGATCAGGGTGCGATGCGCCCACGGACAGGCCAGAGAAACATAGAGGTGGTAACGATCTTTCTCAGCCGCAAAGCCGCCTTCGCCGCTCGGGCCAGGCGCACCGTCGGCAGTGAGCCAGTTACGGAAGGCCGAAACAGAACGTTTGAAACGCCCCCCGGTTGATTTGGTGTCATACCAGGTATCCTGCCAGACGCCGTCTACGAGTTGTCCCATCTATTCCTCCTTAGATAGCAAAAGCGAGGAGAGATCCCCTCGCTTTTTGATTCAGTATAGCGTGCTTACCACTTCTTATTCAGGACGCGGTCAATACTGAACGCGCCAGGACCGGTGATAGCCAGCAGCAGATAACCGCCTGCGATAGTCAGGTTTTTCATGAACATCAGAGAGTTCACCCCTTCCGCAAAGTTGCTGTGGAACAGGAACGCGGTCAGCAGTGTGAAGCCTGCGGTGAACAGTGCGGTAGTCCGGGTCAGGAAACCGAACAGAATGGCCAGGCCACCCCCCAGTTCAAGCAGAATGGTCAGCGGCAGCAGGAACCCCGGAACGCCCATCGCTTCCATATACTGTTGCGTACCGGCGTAACCCCCGATTTTGCTCCAGCCAGCGGTAATAAACAGGATTGGCATCAGAACGCGCGCTACCAGTACACCAACATCTTCTAATTTTTTCATCTTACTCTCCAGGGAACCACTTGGGCTGTAAATACTATTTATTGTGCAAAATCGGGCGTATGCCGCGGTCTCGCTGTCGATGGAGAGAATCATAAACGGGGCGAATGGGGATTGTTAGCAAGGAAAACTGTCAATCTTTATCAAAGATATTGAGTAATAAGAAGGGAAGGATAAAAGTAAAGCGCCAGGAGGCGCTTTACAGGGTGAGGCAGGGTAAACGTCAGCGGGTTTCTTGTTTGCGGAGCTGCTGCTGGGTAAGGGTGGTTTTAATCATCTTCCACGCGCTCCAGATGCCCAGACCGCGGCGCGCCCAGCGGATCAGCATATTCGGATGGCGCACGGCCCTCACCGCCAGAATGCTGCTCCCTATCAGCGCCCATGCCCGCAGGTTCAGAAACATATTCCACCCGCGGTCATAGCTGTGCGTGGCTTCCAGCCAGTCACGGGTGCCAGCCGACAGATCCAGCCGTTGCTGCTGGATCTGGCTCAGCAAAAATGCCTTTTCTCGCTCACGTTCCGCTCGGCTTCTGCTCACTTTTTGTCATCCTCCAGCAGTGACCGGTCGTTGGCGAGTTCCTTACGGGTATGATGTAGCAGGGTCGACTGGCGCACTTTGCGCATCGTCCATATTCCCCCTATCAGAGCAGCAAGCAGCAGCACCACGGTGGTGCCAATCATCACATTAAGACGATACTGCGGATCGACTGCCCAGATAATCAATACCATCAGGCTCATCAGGCCAAAGGCGGCGAAGAGCATAGTCAACCCCAGCATCAGTAGCAGCTGAAAGAGGTTCGCTTTCTCTTCTTCCAGTTCAACTACTGCCAGCCGGATACGCGTCTCTGCGATGCCGACGAGAGTAGTCAAAATCCGCTGTCCGATACCGAGAACGTTTTTTGCGGGCCCTTGTGGTTGACGTGAATCTTCCATAATTAACGTCGCGTAAGCAGCATGCCGATGACAACGCCAACCGCAGCACCGATACCTACGCCGGCCCACGGATTCTCACGCACATACTCATCAGCGCGCGCGGCAGCCTCACGGGTCTGTTTAGCCAGCGCATCGCTGGTTTCGCCCAGACGATAGCGGCTTTCGTGCAGGGCCTGCTCCGCTTTATTACGCAGTTTGCTCAGCTCTTCTTTCGACTTATTGCCAGAGGAGCTCAGTACCTCTTCCAGGGTATCCGCCAGGGACTTCAGTTCAGCGCGTAAATGGTCTGACGTGGTATCTTTTGACATGATTCTCTCCTGTTACGATGTCCGTTAAATCAGTAATCGCGAGACTCCAGCGCTTTCAGTTCGTTCTGCGCTTCTTGCAGTTTCTGCTCACGTTTGGCAACTTTGTCTGCATCGCCTTTCTCCTTTGCCTCCGCCAGATCCCGGCGGCGTTCAGCAATTTCTTCTTTCTGTTCGGCAATTTTGTGCTGATGATCGGCACGCAGTTTGCTATCAGAACAGTTAGCTTTAACTTCGCTCAGCGCTTTATTCAATCCATTGATTCTGCTCTGATTGTTATGCTTTTCAGCGTAACTGATCTCGCGTTGAATATCCTGTTCCTTCTCCTGACAAAGAGACGAAGCGAACGAAGCTGTGCTCAAAGAAAAAAGGGCGAGGCCCAGGGCGATGCGGTAATTCATTGTTGAAACCTTCCATTGTTTTCGACGTAACCTGCGGAAATGTCGAATTCCAGAGTCGTGCGGAGTACGTGTGAGAGGTGCTCCGCGTACTTAAGCATAGTAAGTAAACGGGGATATCACCAAAGTAAGTGAAAAGATTCAGAATAGTGGAAATTTAGCCTAACAGACGCGATGTATCACGCAGACGGGTCAGCCAGACCACCGCCTGATTGTCATTATCCTGTTGAGCAATGATATAGCCATGCGGCAGGCTGCGATCGAGCACCTTTTTCGCGGCAGCGCTTTGTACGCTGGAGTCGAAGGTGATCAGCAGCACATCTTTCTGCGGGGTAATACTTTTGAACTGAATACCGTTGGCATCCAGGTGATGCCAGATGGAGAAACCATCCGGCATGCTGACGCCCTGATTGACCGCGCGGATCGCCAGCGTCGATTCCTGTTTTTGCAGCGCCGCCCAGGCCAGCAGCAGGGCGCTGAACATCACCAGCGCGACCATGGCGTAAGAGAGACGGCGCATTGACGCGTTAGGATTGGCCATGTCGTTAGCCCTGACTTCCATGTTTTTTCTTCCAGAGAACCACCAGCGAACCAATCAGCCCGAACACCAGCAGCACGACCGGCAGCAGCATCAGGCAGGACATCAGCTGATCTTCATATTTCAGGAATACCGGCGTTTTGCCAAGCAGATAGCCCAGTGTGGTAAGGATCAGCACCCACAGCAGGCCGCTCATCCAGTTAAAGAACTGAAAACGCGTGCTGCTAAGGCCGGAAAGACCGGCAATGGTTGGCAGCAGGGTGCGGACAAAGGCGATAAAGCGGCCCACCAGCAGCGCGGAAAGCCCGTGCTTGTGGAACAGGTGATGCGCCCGTTGATGATAGTGTGCCGGCAGGTGCGATAGCCAGTTCTGCACGATACGCGTATTGCCAAGCCATCGCCCCTGGATATAGCTCAACCAGCAGCCGAGGCTGGCGGCAATGGTCAGCAGCAGGACGGTTTGCGGAAATTGCATTGCCCCTTTTGCGCACAGCACGCCAACCAGCACCAGCAGACTATCGCCAGGCAGGAAAGCGGCAGGAAGCAGACCGTTTTCAAGAAACAGAATCATAAACAGGACAAAATAGAGCATGCCAATCATGGACGGATTGGCCAGCGTTTCGAAATCCTGGGCCCATAAGGCATTAAGTAGTTGGGTCAAAAGTTCCATTCAGTGTTCCTGGAAAGCGGTTAACGACGCACCTGTCAACCGGGTCAAACAGCACGGCGACATTTTTTATAATTTCATTATGGTCGCTCGCGGACACAGTGTGTGGCCAAACTGTTCCCTGTTAAATGGCTAAGTAAGCAAGCACTAACTAACAAGCTAAACGGCAAATTGCATCTAATTGTAACAAACGCCAATAGGATCCGTCACAGTATTTGCATGTACCGCAGATAGATTTTGTCTTAACCCAGGGAGGAGACGCGAGGCTATTTACAAAGGCTGACACTATATATGTTTACTTACCCACCGTGGCCGGAAGGCGCAGCGAAGCGCCTGCCGATGCGTGAAGAAAACTATTTTGCGTGACTGACGGCGCTATCGAGGTGAACCACCGGATTCTCAGCAAAAAGATAGCGGTCGGCGTTAAATTCGAAGTCGTCGCTGGTTTCATTGAACAGCATCTGTTTGGTGTTTTCGAGATGCTGCCACATCGCCACTTTTGCCGCATGCGGGTCTTTACGAATCAGTGCCTTAAGGATTTTATCGTGGTCGTCACACCAGTTATCCACGGTGCGGGAATCGATATGATCGTGCAGTTTTTTCCAGTACGGGTTATGAACGCGCTGAGTCCACATTTTTTCGACGATTGCCGCAAGCGCACTGTTTTGCGTCGCCAGCGCCACCTGGACATGAAACTGCAGGTCCCATTCGGAGTCGCGGAAGCATTTCTCTTTACGCGCGTTGTCCTGGATCTCCATCAACTTCATGATGTCCTGCTTGGTCACCTGCGTCGCCGCGAACTCGGCGATATTACTCTCAATAAGCTGACGAGCCTGGAGCAGCTCAAAGGGGCCGTAATTGGCAAATTCCAGATTTTCGTCCGGGGCCGGGGAGTGTTTTGGCTGGCTGGAGATAACATGAATGCCAGAACCTTTACGCACTTCAACATAGCCTTCCACTTCCAGCATGATGATGGCTTCACGAACCACGGTGCGGCTTACGCTCTTCTCATCAGCGATAAAACGCTCGGCAGGTAACTTGTCGCCTACCAGATAAACGCCTTGCTCGATGCGCGATTTCAGCTCGGCAGCAAGTTGCTGATAAAGACGACGGGGTTCGTTGATTTCCATATGCGCTCCAGGCAAGGTATGGCTAATGATTTGTTATACCACTTTTACCCCTTTGTCTCCAGATTTGACCCGCAAAAAAGCCGCTCGGGAGCGGCTTTTATATACCAGGCTGCGCTTCGCTTGCGCGCCCTGGCGGT
Organism: Leclercia sp. M-A074-M; assembly: GCF_965195605.1. Classification (NCBI taxonomy): domain Bacteria; kingdom Pseudomonadati; phylum Pseudomonadota; class Gammaproteobacteria; order Enterobacterales; family Enterobacteriaceae; genus Leclercia; species Leclercia sp. M-A074-M. The sequence goes on from NZ_CBDAHM010000005.1 coordinate 164,499, forward strand.
TTAGTAGGCCGGGTAAGCGAAGCGCCACCCGGCAATAAATCTAGCTCTGAGTCGCGGGCCTTCCAACGGACTCTTGCAACAGCTCCTCTGCGGACTTGCTTTTCAGCACCGTCCAGATAAGCACTGCACCCAGCAGGTCGAAGATAGCCAGTACCGCGAACAGCGGGCTAAAGCCGATGGTGTCAGCCAGCGCACCGACCACCAGGGCGAACAGGGTGCTGGCGGTCCAGGCTGCCATCCCGGTCAGGCCGTTAGCGGTCGCCACTTCATTACGCCCGAAGACATCAGAAGAGAGGGTGATCAGCGCACCGGAGAGAGACTGGTGAGCAAAGCCCCCGACGCACAGCAGCGCAATCGCGATATACGGGCTGGTGAACAGACCAATCATCCCCGGGCCAATCATCAGTACGGCACCCATGGTGACAACCATTTTACGGGAGACGATCAGGTTCACGCCGAACCAGCGCTGGAACAGCGGTGGCAGGTAACCCCCGACGATACAGCCCAGGTCTGCGAACAGCATTGGCATCCAGGCGAACATGGCGATCTCTTTCAGGTTAAAGCCGTAAACTTTAAACATGAACAGCGGGATCCAGGCGTTGAACGTACCCCATGCAGGCTCAGCCAGGAAACGCGGCAGGGCGATACCCCAGAACTGACGGGTACCCAGAATCTGCAGAACAGACATCTTCTTGCCGTTATTGGTCTGGTGCTGGGACTCCTGGCCGCCGATGATGTAGTCGCGTTCTTCATCAGAGAGTTTCTTCTGATCGCGCGGGTGTTTGTAGAAGATCAGCCAGCACATCGCCCAGGCGAAGCTCAGTACGCCGGAGAGAATAAACGCCAGCTGCCAGCTGTGCATCACGATAGCCCATACCACCAGCGGCGGAGCAATCATCGCGCCGATAGAGGAACCCACGTTGAAGTAGCCCACCGCGATGGAGCGCTCTTTCGCCGGGAACCACTCGGATGCCGCTTTCAGACCCGCAGGGATCATCGCCGCTTCCGCAGCACCTACCGCGCCACGGGCCAGCGCCAGGCCACCCCAGCTGCCTGCCAGCGCGGTTGCGCCGCAGAAGATGGCCCAGGTGACGGCGAATACGGCGTAGCCAACTTTCGTACCCAGAATATCCAGCACGTAGCCTGCTACCGGCTGCATGATGGTGTAAGCCGCGGAATAGGCCGCGATAATATAGGAGTATTGTTGCGTGGAGATGTGCAACTCTTCCATCAGCGTTGGCGCAGCCGCCGCTATGGTATTACGCGTCAGGTAGCCCAGCACGGTGCCGAGCGTCACCAGTGCGATCATGTACCAACGTAACCCTTTAATTTTACGCATGTAAAACCTCATCGTTATGTTATTGCCGCACCGGAGTACGGGCATCTCTATGCATTGCGTGAGATGTTTTCAACGGGAGGGCGTAACCGGGAATGCTCCCGGTACGGCCCGAACCTTGCCATAAGTAACGTGCATAATTCGGTATCCTTACCGCTGAGTCCGACGCCTGTGGCACCGGTAATGCATTCCGTCGGCTTATAATTTGCGACGGCAGAACGATAACTTGTCATACAACTTTAAAAGGTGAGTGACATCACAAATGTGTCAATAATTGTAAGGGTAATGTCGAGTCTGTGTCAGGCCAGAGCTGGCGCGGCGTTAAGCGCTGTTTAACACTTTAGATGTAGATTATTTGTCGACGTTTATTGATCTAACTCACGAAAAAATCATCGGCCTCTGGAAATTGGTGTGATAACTTTGCAGCATCTGAACATTGCTGTTTTCTGACGTGCCCGTTAAGAGGATGACGACATGACGCCGTTTATGACTGAAGATTTTCTGTTAGATACCGAATTTGCCCGCCGCCTGTACCATGATTACGCGAAAGACCAGCCGATTTTCGACTACCACTGCCACCTTCCGCCGCAGCAGGTCGCCGAAAATTACCGTTTTAAAAACCTGTATGACATCTGGCTGAAAGGCGACCATTACAAGTGGCGCGCCATGCGCACCAACGGGGTGGCGGAACGCCTCTGTACCGGTGACGCGTCTGACCGTGAAAAATTCGATGCCTGGGCAGCGACCGTGCCGCACACCATTGGTAACCCGCTCTACCACTGGACCCATCTGGAGCTGCGCCGTCCATTCGGGATCACCGGCAAGCTGCTCTCTCCGTCTACCGCGGATGAGATCTGGAACGAATGTAATGAGCTGCTGGCCCAGGATAAATTCTCTGCCCGCGGCATCATGAAGCAGATGAACGTGAAGATGGTCGGCACCACCGACGATCCGATTGACTCTCTGGAGCATCACGCCGTTGTCGCGAAAGACAGCTCGTTTGACGTGAAAGTGCTGCCAAGCTGGCGCCCGGATAAAGCGTTCAACATTGAGCAGGCGACCTTTGCCGACTACATGGCGAAGCTGAGTGAAGTCTCTGATACCGAGATCCGCCGTTTCGGCGATCTGCAGACCGCGCTGACGAAGCGTCTGGATCACTTCGCGGCTCACGGCTGTAAAGTGTCTGACCATGCGCTGGACGTGGTGCTGTTTGCTGAGGCGAACGAAGCCGAGCTGGACAGCATCCTGGCGCGCCGCCTGGCGGGTGAAACCCTGAGCGAGCATGAAGTGGCGCAGTTCAAAACTGCGGTACTGGTCTGGCTGGCGGCAGAATATGCCCGTCGCGGCTGGGTGCAGCAGTACCACATTGGCGCGCTGCGCAACAACAACCTGCGTCAGTTCAAGCTGCTGGGCGCCGACGTCGGTTTCGACTCCATCAACGACCGTCCGCTGGCCGAAGAGCTCTCCAGACTGCTGAGCAAACAGAACGAAGAGAACCTGCTGCCAAAAACCATTCTGTACTGCCTGAACCCACGCGATAACGAAGTGCTGGGCACCATGATCGGTAACTTCCAGGGCGAAGGGATGCCGGGCAAAATGCAGTTCGGTTCCGGCTGGTGGTTCAACGACCAGAAAGATGGCATGGAGCGTCAGATGACCCAGCTGGCGCAGCTTGGTCTGCTGAGCCGCTTTGTCGGCATGCTGACCGACAGCCGCAGCTTCCTTTCCTATACTCGCCATGAATATTTCCGCCGCATTCTGTGCCAGATGATTGGCCGCTGGGTCACCGCAGGCGAAGCGCCGGCCGATATTCAGCTGCTGGGCGAAATGGTGAGAAACATCTGCTTTAACAATGCGCGCGACTACTTCGCTATTGAACTGAACTAAGGCCGTCTGAGGTTGATATGCAATACATCAAAATCCATTCGCTGGATAACGTTGCGGTCGCGCTGGCCGACCTGAGCGAAGGCCTGGAGGTGACGTTTGACAACCAGACCGTCACCCTGCGCCAGGATCTGGCACGCGGGCACAAGTTTGCCCTGCAGCCGATTGCCAAAGGGGAGAACGTTATCAAATACGGTCTGCCTATCGGCCATGCCCTGGCGGATATCGCGGCGGGTGAATTTATTCACTCCCATAATACGCGCACCAATCTGAGCGATCTGGATGAGTACAGCTATCAACCTGAGTTGCTGGCTGAGAGCCGCCAGGCGGCAGATCGTGACGTTCAGATCTACCGCCGCGCCAGCGGTGAGGTGGGGATCCGCAATGAACTGTGGATCCTGCCCACCGTCGGCTGCGTCAACGGCATAGCCCGTCAGATCCAGAGCCGCTTCCTGAAAGAGACTAACCAGGCGGAAGGCACCGACGGCGTCTTCCTGTTCAGCCACACCTACGGCTGTTCCCAGCTGGGTGACGATCACATCAACACCCGCACCATGCTGCAAAACATGGTCCGCCACCCGAACGCCGGGGCGGTGCTGGTGATTGGCCTCGGTTGTGAAAACAACCAGGTGGATGCCTTCCGTGAGACGCTGGGGGATTTCGACCCTGCCCGCGTACACTTTATGGTGTGCCAGCATCAGGACGATGAAGTGGAAGCCGGTCTGGAGCATCTGCATGAGTTGTATGAGGCGATGCGCCATGATAAGCGTGAGCCAGGCAAGCTGAGCGAGCTGAAGTTTGGTCTGGAGTGCGGCGGCTCTGATGGGCTGTCCGGCATTACCGCTAACCCGATGCTGGGTCAGTTCTCTGATTATGTCATCAGCAACGGCGGCACCACCGTGCTGACCGAAGTGCCGGAGATGTTCGGCGCGGAGCGCATTTTGATGAGCCACTGCCGCGACGAAGCGACGTTTGAAAAGACCGTCACCATGGTCAACGACTTCAAGCAGTACTTTATCGCCCACAACCAGCCGATTTACGAGAACCCATCCCCGGGCAACAAGGCGGGCGGGATCACCACGCTGGAAGAGAAATCCCTCGGCTGTACCCAGAAAGCGGGTGCCAGCCAGGTGGTGGACGTCCTGCGCTACGGCGAGCGGTTGAGCACGCCGGGTCTGAACCTGCTTAGTGCGCCGGGTAACGATGCCGTTGCAACCAGCGCCCTGGCGGGGGCGGGCTGCCATATGGTGCTGTTCAGCACCGGTCGCGGCACCCCATATGGCGGTTTTGTGCCAACGGTGAAAATTGCCACCAACAGCGAGCTGGCGGCGAAGAAAAAGCACTGGATCGATTTCGATGCCGGTCAGCTGATCCACGGCAAAGCGATGCCGCAGCTGTTAACGGAATTCGTGGATGTGATTGTGGATATTGCCAATGGCAAACAGGCTTGCAACGAGAAAAACGACTTCCGCGAGCTGGCGATCTTCAAGAGTGGTGTGACGCTGTAGGTGTGGTGTCGGGTGGCGCTAACGCTTACCCGACCTACGAACCAAAATCAGGCCCGGTAAGGCGTAGCCGCCACCGGGCTTTTTTATTAATTACGTAAAGCGTTCTTAGCCAGACGCGCATCTTCAGCCTGACACGCCGCGGCGGTAAACAGCACGTCGGTGGAGGAGTTCAGCGCGGTTTCGCACGAGTCCTGCAGCACGCCAATGATAAAGCCCACAGCCACAACCTGCATCGCCACTTCATTCGGAATACCGAACATGTTGCAGGCCAGCGGGATCAGCAGCAGAGAACCGCCCGCCACACCCGATGCACCACAGGCGCACAGCGACGCCACAACGCTCAGCAGCAGCGCGGTTAACAGGTCGACCGGCACGCCCAGGGTATGCACGGCAGCCAGGGTCAGCACGGTGATGGTGATCGCCGCACCTGCCATGTTCACCGTCGCACCCAGTGGGATAGAGACGGAGTAGGTGTCACGATCCAGGTTCAGCTTCTCGGCCAGCGCCATGTTAACCGGAATGTTCGCCGCGGAGCTGCGGGTAAAGAAGGCGTAGACGCCGCTCTCACGCAGGCAGGTCAGCACCAGCGGATAAGGGTTACGGCGGATCTGCCAGAACACCAGCAGCGGGTTGATGACCAGCGCCACCAGCAGCATGCAGCCCACCAGTACAACCAGCAGTTGCGCATAGCCCCACAGGGTTTCAAAGCCGGTGGTTGCCAGAGTAGAAGAGACCAGGCCAAAGATACCGATCGGCGCAAAGCGGATCACCACTTTCACTATAAAGGTGACCGCGTTAGAGATATCGGTGATCAGATTTTTGGTGGTGTCGTTGCCGTGGCGCAGGGCGAAGCCCAGCCCGACGGCCCATACCAGAATGCCGATGTAGTTAGCATTCAGCAGCGCGTCAATCGGGTTAGAGACCATGCTCATCAGCAGGCCGCGAAGCACTTCCACGATGCCCGATGGTGGGGTGATATCGCCCGCTGCAGAGGTGAGGTGCAGCGTGGAGGGGAACACGAAGCTAAAAATGACCGCCGTCAGCGCGGCAGAGAAGGTGCCCAGCAGATAAAGGAACAAAATCGGGCGAATGTTGGTTTTCTGTCCTTTCTGATGGTTGGCAATGGAGGCCATAACCAGCATCAGTACCAGGACTGGGGCGACGGCTTTTAACGCGCCAACGAACAGGGTGCCGAGCAGGCCGGTGGCAATTGCCGCCGGTTTGGAAACCAGTGCCAGTAAAATACCCAGCACCAGACCTACCAGTATTTGTTTAACAAGGCTGCCCTGCGCCAGACGCGCGAGCAAACCCGGGGATTGCATGGTCATAAAAATTCCTTCAGTGAGATTGCGTTCCGTCCCGGAGATGCTCTCAGGCACTTATATTCCGGTTAGAGGTGTGTGTTTGTCAGGATGAGTATATTGAATGCGAGAAGTCTGGGAAGAGCAAAATGCTGGAATTTACGTACTGCGTCATGTTTTTTAACTGTCTGGTTACATTTTTGCCGGGTAGCGCGTTTTACTCCGCTGCGTGTTGTCATACCGGGTGGCGCTGCGCTTACCCGGCCTACAAAACCGTAGGCCCGGCAAGCGTCGCGCCGCCGGGCACCAGACCGCACAATCCCCTTACTGGATCTGCCGCTTCTTATCGTTCTGGTGGTTCACCCAGGCGTTAATAAGCAGGGTCACAACCAGGATGCCAAACACCACGCCCAGCGAGATGGCGATTGGGATGTGATAGAAATCGACAATCAACATCTTAATGCCGATAAAGACCAGGATCACCGACAGACCATACTTCAGCATTGAGAAGCGCTCCGCCACGCCCGCCAGCAGGAAGTACATCGCACGCAGACCGAGGATCGCAAAGAGGTTTGAGGTCAGCACGATGAACGGGTCAGTGGTCACCGCGAAGATCGCCGGAATACTGTCGACCGCGAAAATCACATCGCTCAGCTCCACCATGATCAGCACCAGCAGCAGCGGCGTGGCATACAGCAGGCCGTTTTTACGCACAAAGAAGTGCTCGCTTTCGATGGTGTCGGTCATACGCATATGACCACGCAGCCAGCGCACCAGCGGCTTCTCGCCAATACCGGTTTCATCTTCCTTCGCCAGCGCCATCTTCACGCCGGTAAAGAGCAGGAAGGCGCCGAAAACATAGAGCAGCCATTCGAACTGGGTAATCAGCCAGCTACCGGCAAAGATCATGATGGTACGCAACACGATCGCGCCCAGCACGCCATACACCAGCACCCGACGCTGCAAGGCTGCAGGCACCGCAAAATAGCTGAACAGCATCAGCCAGACGAAGACGTTATCCACCGCCAGGGCTTTTTCAATCAGATAGCCGGTGAGGAACGCCAGCGCCTGGGGATCGGCGACCGCGCGGCCTTGCGTCACGGAGAGATACCACCAGAAGGCGGCACAGAAGAGCAGGGAGAGGGTGACCCATACCAGCGACCAGGCGGCCGCCTGCTTCATGGTCATGCCATGCGCGCCGCGCCGACCCTGCAAAAAGAGATCGATCGCCAGCATGATGACCACAACGATGGCGAATCCTCCCCACATCAGCGGAGTACCGACAGTATTCATACAATTTTCCTTCCACAAAAAAAACGGCTAACGTCAGAAGACGATAGCCGTTGCGTTTTTTGTGCATAGACCTCGCCTTCCGGCAAGGTCTCACTTACAACAAGAAAGGAATACGCTCACGTATTCCTTTTTCGTTGCCCGGCGACCGGATGCGGTATTACACGCATCGTAATGACGATCCACCGACCAGGAAGTTACTCCCCTTTGCAGGTAACAAAATATGTCAGGCCATTGGTTTCGTCAATGGCCTGCGCTAATTCATTACACAGCTTTACGCGGTAACTTCTGCGTTAAGGCCGTCAGCCGGGAAAACCACCCCCGTCTGGCGACGGATTTCGGTTTGCAGCTTCGCCGTGGTACGGCTCACCGCAAGGCCCGGATGGTTAACTTCCTGGGTTTCAACCAGACGCGCAAACACCTCTGCCTCATACAGCATAGTGTTGATATGCTGAGGCTGCGTCAGTTCCTGAGGCTTGCCGCCGCGCGGGACGTAGCTCAGCTTCTGGCACTCAGAGATCTTCTCGATCACCAGCGCGCCGTTCTCGCCCTGGATCTCGCTTGGCAGCACCGAGTCACTCACCTTGGAGTGCTGCAGCGTCACGCTGAAATCGCCATAATCCAGCACTACCAGACCGTGGGCATCCACGCCGCTTTCCAGCAGGCTGGCGGTCGCCTGCACCCGGTGCGGCTCGCCCCACAGCGCCACCGCCGAGGCGAGACAGTAGAAACCGATATCCATAATCGAGCCGTTGGAGAACTGCGGATTAAAGGTGTTCGGATTCTCGCCGTCCAGGTAGCGCTGGTAGCGCGACGAATACTGGCAATAGTTGATAAAGGCTTTGCGGATTCGGCCCACTTTCGACAGCGACTGCTGCAGCAGCAGGAAATTCGGCAGGCTGGCGGTTTTGAAGGCCTCGAACAGCACCACCTGGTTTTCCCGCGCAAGGGCAATAGCGGCTTCAACCTCATCGATATTAGAGGCCAGCGGCTTCTCGCAAATCACATGTTTTTTATGGCTGAGGAACAGCTTCGTCTGCGGGAAGTGCAGAGAGTTGGGGCTGGCAATATAAACCGCGTCAATCGCATCGCTTTGCGCCATCTCCTCCAGCGAGGTAAAGAGATGTTCGACGAGGTAGTCGTTCGCAAAGGTCTGGGCCTGTTCAAGGCTGCGGGAATAGACTGCGGTAAGTTTATATTTGCCGGTCTCATGGGCGGCATCGACGAACTGACGGGTGATCCAGTTCGTCCCAATGACTGCGAAACGTATCATAAACGTTTACGTACTCCGTAGCAGGGAACCTTTAGCCACTGTAGCACGTCATCATGACAAATCGCGTGCGCTAATCCGCATTACTCTTTAACGATAGATGCGTCAGCCACAGCCGGGTATCAAACTCCAGCTGATGGTACTGCGGCTCCATGTGGCAGCAGAGGGAATAGAAGGCTTTGTCGTGCTCCTTCTCTTTCAGGTGCGCCAGCTCATGCACCACGATCATGCGCAGGAACGCCTCCGGCGCGTTGCGGAATACCGTCGCCACGCGGATCTCGGCTTTGGCCTTCAGCTTGCCGCCCTGCACGCGGGAGATGGCGGTATGCAGACCCAGCGCGTTCTTCAGGACGTGGATCTTGTTGTCATACATCACCTTATTGATCGGCGGGGCGCTCTTCAGGTAACGGCTTTTGAGATCCTGCGTATACTGCCAGAGGGCTTTATCGGTAGCGACATCGTGGGTGCCGGGATAGCGTTTTTCCAGCACCGCGCCCAGCTTCTGCTCGGCAATCAGGCTACGAACCTGAGAAAGTAAATGCTCCGGGTAGCCCTGGAGATAAGGAAGTTGGTTCATCAAAAGCCCACATCAGTGTGAAAACGGGTATACTCACGCACCCTTTTCAGGGATAACGCCGAAATTTTACCACTCAGGAGGGCCGATGAGCCACTTAGACAACGGTTTCCGTTCACTCGACTTAAAACGTTTTCCGGAAACGGACGACGTTAACCCGCTGCAGGCGTGGGAAGCGGCGGATGACTATCTGCTGCAACAGTTGGATGACACCGAAATCAGCGGCCCGGTTCTGATCCTGAATGATGCTTTCGGCGCCCTGGCTTGCGCCCTGGCCGAACACACCCCTTACAGCATCGGTGATTCATACATAAGCGAGCTGGCGACGCGGGAAAACCTGCGTTACAACGACATCGATGAAGGCAGCGTGAAATTCCTCGACAGCACCGCGGATTACCCGCAGGCGCCGGGCGTGGTGCTGATCAAAGTGCCGAAAACGATGGCGCTGCTGGAGCAGCAGCTCCGTGCGCTGCGCAAGGTGGTGACGCCAGAGACGCGCATTATCGCCGGTGCTAAAGCGCGTGATATCCATACCTCTACGCTGGAACTGTTCGAGAAAGTGCTGGGGCCAACCACCACAACGCTTGCCTGGAAGAAAGCGCGCCTCATCAACTGTACTTTCACGGCACCAGACCTGGCCGACGCGCCAGAGACCCTGAGCTGGAAGCTGGAAGGCACCGACTGGACCATCCACAACCACGCCAACGTCTTCTCCCGTACCGGGCTGGATATCGGGGCGCGTTTCTTTATCGAGCATCTGCCGGAAAACCTGGAAGGGGAGATCGTCGATCTCGGCTGCGGTAACGGGGTGATCGGCCTGACCCTGCTGGCGAAGAACCCGGAAGCGAGCGTGGTCTTCAGCGACGAATCGCCGATGGCCGTAGCCTCCAGCCGTCTCAACGTGGAGACCAACATGCCGGAGGCGCTGGATCGCTGCGAGTTTATGATCAACAACGCGCTCTCGGGGGTGGAGCCGTTCCGCTTCAACGCCGTGTTCTGCAACCCGCCGTTCCATCAGAAGCACGCCCTGACCGATAACGTCGCCTGGGAGATGTTCCACCACGCGCGTCGCTGCCTGAAAATCAACGGGGAGCTCTACATCGTCGCCAACCGCCACCTGGACTACTTCCACAAGCTGAAGAAGATCTTCGGTAACTGCACCACCATTGCGACGAACAACAAGTTCGTGGTGCTGAAAGCGGTTAAGTTGGGTCGCCGCCGTTAAGATTGTTTTGCCCGGCGGCGCTACGCTTACCGGGCCTACAAAACCGTAGGCCGGTGCAAGCGTAGCGCCGCCCGGCAATGCTTTAGATCGCTAATGCTAACGCCGTCCCCTGGGCAATCGCCCGCCGGGCATCCAGCTCCATCGCCACATCACACCCGCCAATCAGATGCACCGTTCTGCCCGCCTCGCGCAGCGGCTCGGCCAGATCGCGCTTCGGCTCCTGTCCGGCACACAAAATGACATGATCGACGGGCAGCAACTGCGGTTCACCGCCGATCAATAGATGCAGCCCTTCGTCGTCGATCTTCTGATAACTCACCGCCGGGATCATCTTCACGCCGCGGGCGAGGAGGGTGGCGCGGTGGATCCAGCCGGTGGTTTTCCCCAGCCCTTCGCCAGGTTTGCTGGCCTTGCGTTGCAGCATCACGATCTGGCGCGGGCTTTTTGGCAGCTGGGGCCCTTCCGGACGCAAGCCCCCCACCTGATTCAGGCTGGTGTCGATGCCCCATTCTGCGCAGAATTCCGCGATATTCTGGCTGGTGGCCTCGCCCGTCTGGCTCAGGTACATGGCGGTATCAAAGCCGATCCCGCCGCAGCCGATGATCGCCACCCGATCGCCCACCGGCGCTTTGTCGCGCAGCACGTCGAGGTAGCTCAGCACTTTCGGATGATCGATGCCCTCGATCGCAGGCAGACGCGGGGCGATCCCGCTGGCGAGGATCGTCTCGTCAAAGTCGGCGAGATCGTCCGCGGTCACCCACTGGTTGAGCCGCAGATCCACGCCGGTAACCTCGATCATCCGGCGGTAGTAGCGCAGCGTCTCGTAGAACTCCTCTTTGCCGGGGATCTGCTTGGCGATATTAAACTGCCCGCCAATCTCAGCGGCGGCATCAAACAGCGTCACGCTGTGCCCGCGTGCGGCGGCATTCACCGCAAACGCCAGCCCCGCGGGACCTGCGCCCACCACCGCCAGCCGCTTTTTGCTGATGGCCGGAACGATGGGCATGCGGGTTTCATGACAGGCGCGCGGATTCACCAGGCAGGAGGTGACTTTGCCGACGAAGATCTGATCCAGGCAGGCCTGGTTGCAGCCGATACAGGTGTTGATCTCATCCGCACGGCCGCTTTGCGCTTTGGAGAGGATCTCCGCATCGGCGAGGAAGGGCCGCGCCATCGACACCATATCGGCATCGCCATTCGCCAGCAGATCGTCTGCGACTTGCGGATCGTTAATGCGGTTGGTGGTCACCAGCGGGATCGACACTTTGCCTTTCAGCCTGCGGGTTACCCAGCTGAACGCCGCGCGCGGCACCGGGGTGGCGATGGTCGGAATGCGCGCTTCGTGCCAGCCAATCCCGGTGTTGATGATGGTCGCGCCCGCCGCCTCTATGGCCTGCGCCAGCTGGACGGTTTCCTCGAAGGTGCCGCCGCCCTCCACCAGATCCAGCATCGACAGGCGGAAGATAATAATAAAGTCGCTTCCGGCGCGCTCGCGCACGGCGCGCACCACCTCGACGGCAAAGCGCATCCGGCGTGCATAGTCGCCGCCCCATTCGTCGTCGCGCTGGTTGGTGCGTGCAGCGAGGAATTCGTTAATCAGATAGCCTTCGGAGCCCATCACCTCCACGCCGTCGTAGCCCGCCTCCCGCGCCAGCGCCGCACAGCGGGCGAAGTCATCGATCAGGGTCAGGATCTCGTCGTGGGTCAGCGCTTGCGGCTTAAAGCGATTGATGGGGGCCTGGATCGCCGACGGGGCCACCGGGTTTGGCTGATAGCTGTAGCGCCCGGTATGCAGAATTTGCAGGGCGATTTTACCGCCTTCCTGGTGGACGGCATCGGTCACGATCCGGTGATGGGGCAGCTGTGCCGCATCGTTCAGCACCGCGCCGCCCTCCATCGCCACCCCGGATGGCGCAGGGGCCACACCGCCAGTAACGATGAGCGCCACCCCGTGACGGGCGCGCTCGGCATAGAACGCGGCCAGCCGCTCAGCACCGTCCGGCCGCTCCTCCAGCCCGGTATGCATCGAGCCCATTAACACGCGGTTTTTCAGGGTGGTGAATCCCAGATCGAGGGGGGCGAATAGCGACGGGTAGCGGCTCATAGTCTCTTCCAGTGTAAAATTATTGTTATGTGGTCGGATGAGTTACTAATTTAGCCAGCGGCAGAAGAAAGGTAAAAGCGGGATCGAATGATTGTGATAGATCTCAAAGAACTTCCCCGGTGGCGCTGCGCTTACCGGGGCTACAAAACCGTAGGCCGGATAAACGCAGCGCCATCCAGCGTTTTTACGGCGCCGTTGCGCGCACCAGCCCCGGTGCCTGCCACATCGACGTTGTCAGCCCGCTGTCCACCAGCCCGAGCTGGTCGGCATAGACCGCCTGCCACTTCTGCATCATGCCGTCGTACAACGCCCGGTGTGCCGGATTGGGGGTAAATTCCCGGCTCCATTTCACCAGCGACTCTCCCGTGGCAGCCATATCATCATACAGCCCGGCGCCGCTCCCGGCGGCGATGGCGCAGCCCAGCGCGGTGGCTTCTTTCACCTCCGGCACCCGCACCGGCAGGCCGGTAACGTCGCTTAAGATCTGGCTCCACAGTGCCCCTTTCGCGCCGCCGCCGGCAAACACCAGGCTGTCAAAGGTGACGCCGGAGAACTTCGAAATCTGCGCCAGGTTGCAGGCGGAGACAATTGCCGCGTTCTCCTCCAGGGCGCGGAACAGGGTAGCCTTATTGCATTTTTCCGGGTCGATGGAGAGGTTAATAAACGACGGCGCAGCGTGATACCACTGCTTAAAGTGCATGGCGTCGGAGAAGATCGGCATCACCCCGTGAGAGCCCGCCGGCACCCGGCTGGCCATCTCCTCCATCAGGGCGTAGGTGTCCATCCCCATGCGTTCGGCAATCAGCTTCTCTTCGGCGCAGAAGGCGTCGCGGAACCAGCGCATGGTCAGCCCGGTGAAGAAGCTGATCGACTCCGCCTGGGCCATACCCGGAATGACGTGCGGGTTCACGCGGATGTTCATCTGCGGATCGGTGCGCACCTGCGGCAGGTTGACCACCTGCTGCCAGAAGGTGCCGCCCAGCACCGCGGTTTGCCCGGCGCGGACCACCCCCAGCCCCAGGCAGCCCAACTGCACATCGCCGCCGCCCATCACCACCGGCGTGCCTTCCCGCAGGCCCGACTGCTGCGCCGCCTCCCGGGTAACGGCTCCCAGCACGCTCCCTGTCTCTTTGACCGGCGAGAGGATATCGGCCCGCAGCCCGGCCATGTCCAGCAGCGCGGGCCGCCAGTCGCGGGAAAAGAGATCTAACATGCCGGTGGTGCCGGCGTTAGAGGGGTCAACGGCCAGCTCGCCGGAGAGCTTCGCCGCCAGCCAGTCGCTGATCATGGTGATGGTCGCCGCGTTGCGGTAGATATCCGGGCGATGGTGCGCCAGCCAGAGCAGGCGCGGCATGGCGCTCAGGGCCAGCGTCTGGCCGGAGACGTCATAGACTTCAGATTCAAAGCGGTAATCGTGGATCTCTTTGAGTTCAGCCACTTCGCGGCTGGCGCGGGCATCGACGTTGGCGCAGGCCCAGATGGCGTAGCCGTTGCGGTCATAGAGGACAATCCCCTCGCGCATCGAGCAGCAGGCGACGGACTGGATATCCGCCGCGCTCAGGTGCGCCCGCTCAAGCGCCTGGTGAATACACTGGCAGGCCAGCCGCCAGTTGGTGTCGAGGTCGAACTCCATCGAGCCGGGGACGTTCTCCACGCTCAGGTGTTTCCATTCGGCCTGGCCGACGGCTATCTGGTTGCCCTGGAGATCAAACACCACGGCGCGAACGCTGCCTGTCCCTGCATCTAACGCTAAAAGGTAACTCATGAGCTTGCCTCGTGTCAGGCGCAGGGCGACTCTTATCCGGCCAGAGCCAGCACCGCGCGGGCTGTCGTCTCTTCCGTCACCAGGCCATTGATACGGCGACCCTTCAGTGCGGCATAAATCGCATCGGCTTTCTCTTCTCCTCCGGCGACGCCAACGATGGTGGGCAACTGCGCCAGTTCATCGAGGGTGACGCCCAGTAATTCACGGTGGATCTCCAGATCCGATACCCGCTCTCCCTCGGCATTGAGGAAATAGCCCAGGATGTCACCCACCGCCCCTTTGCGGGCAAACATCAGCTGTTCCCCTTCGCTGATATAGCCGGAGCGCAAGATGGTGGCATCCCGGCGCTGGTTTACGGCGCCAATGCCGACCACGGCGGCGTCGGCGGCGGTGGCGGCGAGGATCACATCCCGCACGCTGGTTTCCCGCTTCAGGATCCCGGCCACCTCTGCGGAGGAGACCCGCAGCGGGGCGGGGATCATGCTGACGCTGCAGGCGGCATCCAGCTGACCAATGCCGGTCATATAGGGCCCGACGCCGCCGGAGAGGGTCACCAGCCGCACCTGCTGGGAGCTGATAAAGCCGCTTAAGTGCTGAATGCAGCTCATGGTGGTTTCACCAAATCCCACCGCCAGCAGTTGCCCCGGCTCCAGCACGCCCATTAACGACTGCGCGGCGCCAATCCCTAAGCGCACGCTCATCGCCGGGGTATTCAGGGCGGGCAGCACGCGCACCAGCTTCAGGCCGAAACGCTGCTGAAGCGCGGTCTCCAGCGCCAGACACCCTTCGTAGCGGGAGTTGATCTGCACGCGGATCACCCCGGACTGTCGGCCCTTTTCCAGCAGCCGTGAAATCTTGAGCCGCGGTAAACCCAGCCGTTCGCCGATATCGTTCTGCGTCAGGCCGTCGTGGTAGTAGCACCACGCCACGCGCGCCACCAGTTCCTCTTCCGTCAGTGCCAGTCCGGCAAATCGTCCCTCTTCGGCAACGCGTTTCTCAGCCATATTTGAACTCTTATCAAAATTTAGATCATATGTTCGCTTTGCCGCAGCTTGAATCTGTGAGCCACACGGCAAAACGGATATTCCGGAATGTTTCAGCATTATCGGGATCATATCCATAAAACTGTGATCCCTGCACGGTTGTAAATATAGTTCACCGTCTACGCTTTTGAACATTATTAATTTCAAAAATCATTTGTTCAATAGCGGAGCGATAATGAGAGCACTGATTGAGGCGCGCGGGATCCAGAAGCAGTTCTCCGGCGTTCCAGTATTGAAAAACATTGATTTCACTCTGCTTGCGGGCCAGGTGCATGCCCTCATGGGGGGCAACGGCGCCGGGAAATCGACCCTGATGAAGATTGTCGCCGGGGTCGAAACGCCCGACCGCGGTGAACTTTCTATTGAGGGCCAGCCTTTTGCTCGCCTCAAACCGGGCCAGGCCCACCAGCTCGGCATCTATCTTGTGCCCCAGGAGCCGATGCTGTTTCCGAACCTCAGCGTGCGGGAAAACATTCTCTTCCGCCTGCCGCGCGGGCAGGCCACCGCCCAGCGTCTTGGGGATAAGCTGGAGCAGCTCCAGTGCCAGCTCAATTTAGACGCTGCCGCCAGCACCCTGGAGGTGGCGGATCAGCAGATGGTGGAGATCCTGCGCGGGCTGATGCGCGAGGCGAAGATCCTCATCCTTGATGAACCCACCGCCTCGCTGACACCGGGCGAAACGGAGCGCCTGTTCCGCCAGATCCGCGCGCTCCAGGGGACGGGGGTCGGGATTGTCTTTATCTCTCACAAGCTGCCCGAAATTCGTCAGCTCGCCAGCCATGTCTCGGTGATGCGCGACGGGGCGATCGTGTTGAGCGGCGAAACCGCGCAGTTTGACGATAACGCGCTCATTGCCGCCATGACCCCGGTCAGCCGCGACCCGCAGTTGAGCGACACGCAAAAGCTGTGGCTGGCGCTGCCCGGCAATCGCCGCACCCAGGCGCAGGATTTTCCGGTGCTGCGGGTGGAGACGCTCACCGGGGAGGGCTTTATCGATCTTAGCCTTGAGATCTACGCCGGGGAGATCGTCGGCCTGGCGGGATTAGTAGGCTCCGGGCGCACCGAGTTTGCCGAAACGCTCTACGGCCTGCGCCCGTCGCGGGGCGGAAGGATCTGGCTCGAAAACCAGCAGATCGACCGCGATCCGGTCAGCGCCCGGCTGGAGAAAGGGCTGGTCTATCTCCCGGAAGACCGGCAGGTCTCCGGCCTGTTTCTCGATGCGCCGGTACGCTGGAATACCGTGGCGCTGAACGAACCTTCGCTCTGGCAGCAGCGCAAACGCGAGGCGGCGGTGGTGGAGCGCTATCACCGGGCGCTGGGGATCAAACTCAACGGCCCGGATCAGACCGTGCGCACCCTGTCGGGAGGCAATCAGCAGAAGGTGCTGCTGGCCCGCTGCCTGGAGGCCAATCCGCTGCTGCTGATTGTTGATGAGCCGACCCGCGGCGTGGACGTCTCCGCCCGGGCCGATATCTATGGGCTTCTCAAAAGCGTGGCGGCGCAAAACGTGGCGGTGCTGATGATCTCCAGCGACATGGATGAGTTTCCCGGCCTGGCGGATCGGGTGCTGGTGATGCACCAGGGGGTGCTCAGCGGGGAACTGCCGCGCCACGCCGTCAGCCTCGATCGCATGATGGCCCTGGCCTTCGGAGGGCAGGCATGAAAACACTCCTGAAAAACCGCGAGCTCAGCGCCCTGCTGGCGATCCTCGCCCTGTTTGTGGTGCTGGTGGCCCTGAATCCGGCCTATCTCAGTTTGCAGACCCTGGGGATGATCTTCGCCAGTTCGCAAATCCTGATCCTGCTGGCTCTCGGCGCCGGGCTGGTGATGCTGACCCGCAATATCGACGTGTCGGTCGGCTCGATTGTCGGGCTGTGCGCCATCGCCGTGGGGGTGGCGCTGAACAACGGCTACGGCCTGCCGGTGGCGATCCTCTTTGCGCTGGCGATCGGGGCGCTGGCGGGGGCCTTCAACGGCCTGCTGGTGGTGGGGCTGCGCATTCCGGCGATTGTCGCCACCCTCGGCACGCTGGGGCTGTGGCGCGGGGCGATGCTGCTCTGGACCGGCGGGAAGTGGATTGAAGGGCTGCCGGTGAGCCTGAAAGCGCTGTCGGAGCCGGTGGCGCTCGGGGTATCGCCCCTGGGGTTTGTGGTGCTGATGATCGCCGCTCTCGGGGCCTGGACGCTGTCGCGCACCGCCTTTGGCCGCGATTTCTACGCTGTGGGGGATAACCTCGCCGCCGCTCGCCAGCTGGGGGTGGCAGTCAACCGCACCCGGATGGTGGCCTTCACCCTCAACGGTGTGCTGGCCGCCTGCGCCGGGATCGTCTTTGCCGCGCAGATCGGCTTTGTGCCGAACCAGACCGGCAGCGGGCTGGAGATGAAAGCCATCGCTGCCTGCGTGCTTGGGGGCATCTCCCTGCTCGGCGGTACCGGCACCTTAATCGGCGCCCTGCTGGGGGCCTTCTTCCTGACCCAGATCGACACCGTGCTGGTGCTGTTCCGCCTCCCGGCGTGGTGGAATGACTTTATCGCTGGCCTGGTGCTGCTGGGGGTGCTGGTACTCGACGGACGGCTGCGCCAGGCGCTGGCGCGTCATCAGCGGGCCCTGAAGTACAGCCGTTTCCAGCCGGGCAACAAAGGGGGGAAGCACGTCACCCCATTTCCCAAACGCAAAAAAGAGGTGGCGTAGATGAAGCTTAACTGGGAGTGGGCGCTGCTGCTGTTACTGGTGCTGGAGATCCTGCTGTTTGGCACCCTTAACCCGCGGATGCTCGACATCAACATGCTGCTGTTCAGTACCAGCGATTTTATCTGCATCGGCATTGTGGCGCTGCCGCTGACGCTGGTGATCATCAGCGGCGGCATCGACATCTCCCTCGGCTCGACCATTGGCCTGTGCGCCATCGCGCTGGGGGTGATGATGCAGTCCGGCGTGCCGATGGCGGCGGCGATCCCGCTCACCCTGCTGCTCGGGCTGCTGTGTGGTCTGTTCAACGCTTTGCTTATCCACTACACCGGCATCAGCCCGCTGGTGATCACCCTTGGCACACTCTACCTCTACGGCGGCGGGGCGCTGCTGCTCTCGGGCATGGCCGGGGCGACCGGTTACGAAGGCATTGGTGGTTTCCCGGAGAGCTTCACGGCCTTTGCCAATCTCACGGTTATCGGGCTGCCGATCCCGCTGGTGCTGTTCGCGATCATCACCTTTATCTTCTGGCTGATTACCCATCGCGGGCGCTTTGGCCGCCATCTGTTTCTGATTGGGCAGAATCCGCGCGCGGCGCGCTATGCGGCGCTGTCGGTTAACGGCATGTCCTACGCGCTCTATGGCCTGGTGGGGGTGGCTTCGGCGATTGCCGCGCTGGTGATGGTCTCCTATTTCGGCTCGGCGCGCTCTGATTTAGGGCGCGACCTGCTGATGCCCGCGCTCACCGCGGCGGTGCTGGGCGGGGCGAATATCTATGGTGGTTCAGGTTCGGTATTGGGTACTGCGCTGGCGGCATTGCTGGTGGGGTATCTGCAACAGGGGTTACAGATGGTCGGCATCCCCAACCAGGTGTCGAGCGCGCTGTCAGGGGCGCTGTTGGTTGTGGTGGTGATGGGACGTTCACTGAGTCTGCACCGTGAGTGGGTGCGATCTCTCTTCACAAAACTACCCGGAGCGTAAGATGAAAATAAAACTGATGGTGCTGGCCGTAGCATTAAGCGTTGCCTCGGCGCAGGCCGCCGACCGCATTGCGTTTATCCCGAAACTGGTGGGGGTCGGCTTCTTTACCAGCGGCGGCAACGGGGCGAAAGAGGCGGGTAAAGCGCTGGGCACGGACGTCACCTACGATGGCCCCACCGAGCCGAGCGTCTCGGGGCAGGTGCAGCTGATCAATAACTTCGTCAACCAGGGCTATAACGCCATTATCGTCTCCGCCGTATCGCCGGACGGCCTCTGCCCGGCGCTGAAGCGCGCCATGCAGCGCGGAGTGAAAGTCCTGACCTGGGATTCCGACACCAAACCGGAGTGCCGCAGCATCTACATCAACCAGGGAACCCCGGAACAGCTCGGCGGCCTGCTGGTGGAAATGGCCTCGAAGCAGGTGACCAAACCGGACGCCAAAGTGGCCTTCTTCTACTCCAGTCCCACCGTCACCGACCAGAACCAGTGGGTGAACGCGGCGAAAGCCAAAATCGCCAAAGATCATCCTCAGTGGCAGATCGTCACCACCCAGTTTGGCTATAACGACGCCACCAAATCCTTGCAGACCGCCGAGGGGATCTTAAAAGCCTACCCGGATCTGGATGCGATCATCGCCCCGGATGCCAACGCCCTGCCGGCGGCAGCCCAGGCGGCGGAAAACCTGAAGCGGGAAGGGGTGGCGATAGTCGGCTTCAGCACGCCGAACGTTATGCGTCCGTATGTGGAGCGCGGCACGGTGAAAGCCTTCGGCCTGTGGGATGTGGTGCAGCAGGGCAAAATTGCGGTCAATGTCGCCGATCGTTTGTTGAAAAAAGGCGATCTTAACGTCGGCGACAGCGTGGAGATCAAAGATATCGGCGCCCTGAAGGTCGAGCCGAACAGCGTGCAGGGCTATCAGTATGAAGCGAAAGGCAACGGCATTGTGCTGCTGCCGGAGCGGGTGGTGTTTACCAAAGAGAACATCAACAACTACGACTTCTGACGGGAGAGAACATGGCTGATTTAGACGACATCAAAGAGGGCAAGAACTTTGGCATCGACCGGCCGCAGCAGAATGTGCCTTTTACCCTGAAGGGGTGTGGGGCGCTGGACTGGGGGATGCAGTCCCGCATGGCGCGCATTTTTAACCCCACCAGCAACCGCACGGTGATGCTGGCCTTCGATCATGGTTATTTCCAGGGGCCAACCACCGGGCTGGAGCGCATCGATCTCTCTATTGCGCCGCTGTTCGGCGAAACCGATGTGCTGATGTGTACCCGCGGCATTCTCAGAAGCACCGTGCCGCCCGCCACCAACAAGCCGGTGGTGCTGCGCGCCTCCGGGGGCAACTCGATGCTGGGTGAACTCTCCAATGAGTGTGTGGCGGTGGCGATGGAGGATGCGCTGCGCCTCAACGTCTGTGCGGTGGCGGCGCAGGTCTATATCGGCAGTGAGTATGAGCATCAGTCGATCAACAACATTATCAAGCTGGTGGATGCGGGCAACCGCTACGGTATGCCGACCCTGGCGGTGACCGGTGTGGGTAAGGAGATGGCCCGCGACGCGCGCTATTTCTCGCTGGCCAGCCGTATTGCCGCCGAGATGGGGGCGCAGTTCGTTAAAACCTATTTTGTGGAAGAGGGATTCGAGAAAGTGACCGCCAGTTGCCCGGTGCCGATTGTCATCGCCGGGGGTAAAAAGCTGCCGGAGCACGAGGCGCTGGAGATGTGCTTCCGCGCCATCGATCAGGGGGCGTCGGGTGTCGATATGGGACGCAATATCTTCCAGTCCAGCGCGCCGCTGGCGATGCTGAAGGCGGTGAAGAAGGTGGTGCACGAGAAGATGAGCGCCCGCGAGGCGTACCAGTTCTGGCAGGAGGAAAAACAAGGAGAAACACAATGAACGTGACCTTAGTGGAGATCAACATTAAGCCGGACAAGGTGGACGAGTTTCTGGAGGTATTTCGCGCCAACCATGAAGGGGCGATCCAGGAGCCGGGCAACCTGCGGTTTGACGTTTTGCAGGATCCGCGGGTGAAAACCCGGTTCTTTATCTACGAAGCTTACAAGGATGAGGAGGCAGTAGCGGCGCATAAACAGACCCCGCACTATCTGGCGTGTGTGGAAAAGCTTGAGGATCTCATGTCGGAGCCGCGTAAAAAACGTTGTTTTGTCGGGTTGATGCCGGCGTAAAAATCGCCCGGTGGCGCGTTGCTTACCGGGCCTATGGGCTTGTGCGGTCTGTTGCCCGGTGGCGCTGCGCTTACCGGGCCTACAGGGATGGTGCGGTTTGTTGCCCGGTGGCGCTGTGCTTACCGGGCCTACAATGGTTCAAATGGTGCGGGTTTTGTAGGCCGGGCAAGCGCAGCGCCGCCCGGCGTTTTTCAGACCAGCTCCAGCAGCTGAACCCGCGCTGTTGCCCCCGGCATCAGCCGTTGCAGGTTGCTGACCAGCTCATCCCCGGCCGCTTCCAGCGCCGCTAACGGCATGGCGGGCAGGCTTTCGAGAATAAACCACATGGTCTGCGCCTGGCTGTCCAGCCGGGTACGCACTCCCTGTCGCCAGTTCCAGCGTCGGCAGGTCACTCCCACGTCGTCGCGCCAGATAACCTCGCCCACCTCGGGATATTCCATGCCCGGCTGACCCTCTTTAACGGTATCAAACGGCTCGCTGCCGTCGGCCAGCGTCAGCCGCGGAGCCCCGGTATAGGCGGCAAGATTTTCCCCGCCCACCGGGATGGCGTAGCGGATACTGACCGCATTGTAGATATCCACCACCGGATCGAGCGGCGGCAGAGTGCCCTCTTTCAGCACCCGTTTGCGCAGAGCGCTGGCGGAGCAGGGGGTGCGTTTCGGTTTGGCGCCAAAGGCTTTAAACACCTCATCCCAGGCGGCGAGATGGGCTCCGGCCCAGGAAAAATCATCGTTTAACACCTGCTGGCAGGCCTGAGCTAATGCGGCGGAGGCCACTTCCGGGGCGGTAATGGGCGCGGCTTCAACCACGATGCTCAGCGCGCGGAACCCCGGCGCGATCCCGGCAAGACGCGGATCTATTGACGGCGTAAGGAGGGACATAAATAATCCTGTATCGACTGTTTTATACCATGGTAATGACCAGTGACTGATAAAGTCAATATAATGACCGAGCACGGTGCAGACGTGGCCCAGGTAAGCCTGGCGGTCGCGAACCGTATCCGCAACTGGCGGAAAGAGAAAAAACTGTCGCTGGACGAGCTGTCGCGCCGCGCCAGCGTCAGCAAAGGGATGCTGGTGGAGATCGAAAAAGGGGCCGCCAACCCCAGCATTGCGATCCTCTGCAAGCTGGCGGCGGCGCTGGGCGTCTCGGTGGCGGAGATCGTTAACGTCGCCAGCGAGCCGCAGGTGCATATTATCGAGGAAGCGGCGATCCCGGTGCTCTGGCAGGGGGAGAAGGGCGGTAGCGCCCGGCTGCTGGCGGGGACGGCTGGCCCGGATATGATTGAACTCTGGCGCTGGGAGATGCAGCCGGGGGAGTGCTTTACCTCACCGGGGCATCCGGCGGGCACCTTTGAACTGATCCACGTGGAAGCGGGAGTACTCACGTTGAAGGTGAAGGAGAGCGTGACGCAGGTGGTCGCTGGCGCGTCGGCGGTGGCAAAAACCGAAGCGGCGCACAGCTATGGGAACGAAGGGGCAAACGTGCTGCGGTTCACCATGACGGTGGCGGAGTTTCATCGGTAAAAAAACGCCCGGTGGCGCTGCGCTTACCGGGCCTACAAAAACCAAAGCCGTTGTAGGCCCGGCGGTTTTTACGCTTCAGTTACACTCACCCGCAGCGCCGCCAGCGCCTTGCGGGACGCTTTCAGCACCTGCTCACACTGCTCAATGGTCAGCGTCAGCGGCGGTTCGATGCGAATGGTCTTCGAGTTGTTGAGCGTGCCTGCTACCAGCACCCGCTGGCGGAACATCTCGCTGGCGAAGCTGTAGCCGGTTTCGTTATCGACAAACTCAATCGCCATCAGCATCCCTTTGCCGCGCGCCTCCTGGACCAGGTCCGGGTATTCACGCCCCAACTGACGGAAGCCATCCAGCAGCATGTCGCCTTTCTGCTCCGCCTGGGCGGGCAGGTTCTGCTCCAGCAGCACGTTGATGGTCGCCAGCGCCGCGGCACAGGCCAGCGGATTGCCGCCAAAGGTGGTGGTATGCAGGAAAGGATTATCGAACAACACCGAGAAGACCTCTTCGGTGGCGACGGTCGCGCCAATCGGCATCACCCCGCCGCCCAGCGCTTTCGCCAGGCACAGAATGTCCGGCTGCACGTTTTCATGCTCGCAGGCGAACATCTTGCCGGTGCGCCCCATGCCGGTCTGCACTTCATCCAGGATCAGCAGCGCGCCAAACTCATCGCAGAGCTTACGCACCGCGGGCAGGTAGCCCTGCGGAGGCAGGATCACGCCGCCTTCGCCCTGGATAGGCTCGAGGATCACCGCCGCCACCTCATCGCCGGTTTTATGGCATTCCGACAACATGGTGCGCATGGCGTTGATATCGCCGAACGGCACATGGCGGAAGCCCGGCAGCAGCGGCATAAACGGCTTACGGAAGGTGGATTTCGCGGTGGCAGAGAGTGCCCCGAGCGACTTGCCGTGGAAGGCGCCGCTGGTGGCGATAAACGTGAATTTCCCGCGCGGCGACTGATACGCTTTGGCGAGTTTGATCGCCGCTTCGACCGATTCCGTGCCGCTGTTACAGAAGAAGCTGTATTTCAGTTTCCCCGGCGTCAGTGCCGCCAGCGTTTTTGCCAGCATCGCCCGTAAGGGGTCAAGCAGTTCCTGGCTATGAAGGGGTTGTTTTGCAAGCTGATTTTGTACGGCGGAAACCACTACTGGATTACGGTGCCCCACGTTGAAAATACCAAATCCACCCAGGCAATCTATAAACTCCTGTCCCTGAGTGTCGACAAGCGTATTCAAACTTCCCGCCTGCCACTCTACGGCTCCGTAATCCCCGCCTGCCGTTACCGATTTCCTGTATTCGAGAAAACCTGGATTGACATGCTCTTTGAAGTAATCAATCACCTCGCGGTTAAGTTGTTTCATCTCCTCATGATCAAGCGTTCGCTTCTCAATGAGATTCAAGGCGTGCGCGGTACAGGCAAGGGCCGACGCGCTGGAAGGTAACCTGTTCAAGATGTGCTCCCGGGGATGGCGTATCACATGATACTGGATTAAGTATTGCAGGCTTTACGCCACATCCAGGGCCTTAACAAAAATCGGGATAAACGCCAGGTTAAAATAATGTTACACAATATTTAATCATGCAAAAGCGCAGCCTGGCCGCTGCGGCAGGGAATTTTCAGAAACAGAGATGCCCGCTAGCAGTGCATTTGCTCTGTTTTAGGGCGGTGAGAGAGCAGATATGGATCCTCCTTCAGGAGTAGTTTCGTATCGAAATCATTAGAAATCAATAGATTAAGAAAGCGTACAAAAAATGCGGTTTAGTGGCGTTTTGCGATCTCAGGCATGTTTAACAACTAAAGATATGTTCGTTACCGCCGTAAAATATTTACGCCACAAAAATAACATTCAAGTAACCTGCAAGGGATGCCTATGTCGCCTCAACCGTTTGTCACGCAGTGTGAATACCCGCTGCAAGATGACACCACCCTGATGTCCACCACCGATCTGCACAGCTACATTACGCAGGCCAACGACACGTTTGTGCAGGTAAGCGGGTATACGCTTGCCGAACTGTCAGGACAGCCGCACAACCAGGTCCGCCACCCGGATATGCCAAAAGCGGCCTTTGCCGATATGTGGTACACCCTGCAACAGGGCGAACCCTGGAGCGGAATTGTGAAAAACCGCCGCAAAAATGGCGATCACTACTGGGTGCGCGCGAATGCGGTGCCGATGGTGCGCAACGGCCAGACCACCGGGTATATGTCCATCCGCGTGAAGGCCACGCCGGAAGAGATCGCCGCTGTCGAGCCGCTCTATAAGGCGCTGAACGAAGGGCGCAGCAAAAAGCGCGTGCATAAAGGGCTGGTGGTTGCCAGAGGCTGGACCGGCAAACTCCCGTCGATGCCGCTGCGCTGGCGGGTCCGCGGCGTGATGACCGCGTTATTTGCCGTGCTGGCGGCCACCCTGTTTGCCACCGGTGCGGGATGGGCAGCGCTGGGCGCCAGCGCGCTGGTCATGCTGCTGGGTACGCTCCTGTTTGAGCAGCAGATCGTGCATCCAATCGAGAACGTGGCGCGTCAGGCGCTGAAGGTGGCGACGGGCGAGCGCAACAGCGTTGAGCACCTCAACCGCAGCGACGAGCTGGGGCTGACCCTGCGGGCGGTCGGTCAGCTCGGGCTGATGTGCCGCTGGCTGATCAATGATGTCTCCAGCCAGGTCGTCAACGTGCGTGACGGCAGCGAGCAGCTGGCGAGGGGCAACGACGACCTCAACGATCGCACCCACCAGACCGTCTCGAACGTGAAGCAGACCGTGGAGACCATGAACCAGCTGGCAATGACCGTACAGAACAACACCAGAACCGCCGTTGACGCCGATAAGCTCTCCATCGCCGCCAGCGACGCCGCCACCGAAGGCGGACACGCGATGCAAACCGTGGTCAAAACCATGGACGAGATTGCCGACAGCACCCAGCGTATCGGCTCTATCACTAAGCTGATCAATGACATTGCCTTCCAGACCAATATTCTGGCGCTGAATGCGGCGGTAGAAGCGGCCAGGGCAGGGGAGCAGGGCAAAGGCTTTGCGGTGGTAGCCGGAGAGGTGCGTCATCTTGCCAGCCGCAGCGCCACCGCCGCCAACGACATCCGCAAGCTGATCGACGCCAGCGCCAGTAAAGTGCTGTCGGGCTCGGAGCAGGTCAATGCCGCCGGGCGCACGATGGACGATATTGTTGAGAAAGTGCAGAACGTCACCCGGCTTATCGCGGAGATCAGCCATTCGACCTCCGAGCAGGCGTCCGGGCTGTCGGAGCTGACCCGCGCGGTAGCGGAACTGGATTCGATTACCCAGAAAAACGCCGCGCTGGTGGAAACCAGCGCCCAGGTGTCGGCGATGGTGAAACACCGGGCTAAACGCCTTGAGGATGCGGTCACCGTCCTTCACTGAGTCAGTAATGTTCTAAAAAAGCCGTTTACGCTTCACAGCGTAAGCGGTTTTTTTATGGCGAATTGTCATTATTTTTATCATTTATTGTTACTTAAATATTAAATAATTAAAAAAATCGCCGCGGTTAATTCTCTCTGCCTGCGTCTGTTTTCCCTGAGGCGTTGTCAAAAAAACGGTTCCGGTGGTTGTATAACGATCGATGAGTTAAAATTAATAGTCTGCGCCTATCCATTGCGGTGATTATGAAATAAAAAAGCGATCAAAGTCATAAAGTTAGCGGTAGAGTTACCGATAACGCTGATCGTCTGAGAAATAATCACATCGATGGAGTAAATATGTTCTTACACGACGTTAAAATCGGCACGAAATTATTTCTGGCGTTTGGATTCTTTATTGTCCTGATGGGGATAAGTGCGAGTTTATCTCTGTTGAGCCTGAACCGGGCAAATAACGGGATGCAATCCATCATCACCAGCGATTATCCCACGACCGTAAAAGCCAACCAGTTAATCGAAAATTTTCAGGAATTTATTAGCACCCAACAGCTGATGCTGCTGGACGATCAGGGCACTTACACGGCGCAGTCAGAGCAGCATCTGAAGGCGATCAGCGAGCGTATCACCCTGATCCTCGGGGAGCTGGACAAGGCCCTCCAGGATAAGCAATCCCAGCAGGTGCTGGCCGATATCCGCGGCGTTCGCCAGCAGTATCTTGACTCCCGCTATCGCATTTTGCAGGCGGTGCAGAACAACGATCGGGCGGGGGCGATTCAGGAGATGATGACCAACACCCTCAGCCTGCAGCAGGCTTATAAGGCGAAGGTGCAGGCGCTGATTGCGATCCAGAACACCCAGATGCAGCGCGCAGGTGAAGAGGTGGAGGGCGATTTTAAAAGCAACCGCCTGGTGCTGATCCTCATCACGCTCTTCAGCGTGGTGGCGGGCAGCCTGATGGGCTGGTTTATCGTGCGCTCCATTACCCGTCCGCTGGGCGAGGCGGTGGGCTTTGCCCAGTCCATTGCCGAGGGCGATCTCACCCGCAACATTGCCTCGCACGGGAAAGATGAAACCGGCCAGTTGCTCACGGCGCTGATGGAAATGAAAGCCCGTCTGCTGGAGATTGTGCAGCAGGTGCAGACCGGTTCGGAGAGCATCTCCAGCGCCGCGGCGCAGATTGTGGCGGGCAACCAGGATCTGGCGGCGCGTACCGAAGAGCAGGCCAGCTCCGTTGAACAAACGGCGGCGTCGATGGAGCAGATCACCGCGACGGTGAAAAATACCGCCTCACATACCGGCGAGGCGACGAACCTCTCTGCGGACGCTGCCCGGGTGGTGAAACACAACGGCGAGATGATGCAGCAGGTCACCAGCAAAATGCGCCTGATTAACGAGACCTCCAACCGGATGTCCGACATCATCAATCTGATCGACTCCATCGCCTTCCAGACCAATATCCTGGCGCTGAACGCAGCGGTAGAAGCGGCGCGCGCGGGCGAGCATGGCCGCGGCTTTGCGGTGGTGGCCGGTGAAGTTCGCCAGCTGGCGCAGAAAAGCGCCACCTCGGCCAGCGAAATTCGTCAGCTGATTGAAAGCTCAACCAGCCAGACCCAGGACGGGATGGCGCTGGTGGAAAAAGCCAGCGGGCTGATTAATGGCATGGTGGGTAACGTGGAGGAGATGGATGTCATCCTGCGTGAGATCCGCCAGGCAAGCCATGAGCAGACGGAAGGCATCTCGCAGATCAACAGCGCCATTGGCCTGATTGACTCCACCACCCAACAGAACTCCGCCCTGGTGGAGGAGTCCGTTGCGGCGGCATCATCCCTTAACGAGCAGGCGATGAACCTGAAAGCGCTGGTGAAAGTGTTCCGCGTCGCCGCCGCTTAATCGAGCTGGGAGATCTCCAGCGCCGCGCGGTCGATCACGCCGATAATCTGTTTGATCTGCGCGTCGCTGGTCTCTCCCTGATTCACCTTCAGATCCAGCACCGCTTTAAAGTTATCCAGCGCCCGCTTCATCTGCGGGTTTTTGCGCAGCTCAAAGCCCACGCAACGCGCTTTGACGCGCGCCAGAATGTGCTCCAGATGGTCTATGTTTTCATCCAGCCACTGCTGTCCGGCAACGGTGATCTCAATCTTTTTACGCCCGTTCTCCTCCTCTTTAAGCGTAATAAACTGCTGATCCTCCAGAAAATCGAGCGTCGGGTAGATGACGCCCGGGCTGGGGGTGTAGTTGCCCTGGGTCAGGGTCTCGATCGCCTTAATCAGCTCGTAACCGTGGCTGGCGTTGCGGGTCAGGATATCGAGGATCACCAGCCGTAATTCGCCGTGTCCAAAGAAGCGCTGGCGGCGGCCGCCGTGATGGTGTTCGCCGCCGCGTCCGCGGTGAGGGTGATCGCGGTGGTCATGGTCGTGAGAGTGTCGCATCGTCTTTCTCCGTATTTTTGATATATCTAATTTATATCTAAATCTTAAAAACAAGCAACGTCGTCGCACGTAATTTATTTAAGTTACTAATATTTAAGGTTTTTAATGTGTGTGGTTGGCTTTGGGATTGCGAAATCTTTCTATATCAAAAAAATCTTGCAATTCTGCTTATTAGCAATCATTATCATTTAACTTTCATTTCCGATATATCGATTTCACTTTCACGAAGGCACATTATGACCACTACCCGCTACCCTCAACGTGTCCGCAACGACCTGCGCTTTCGCGAGCTGATTGTGCTCCGCGTGGAGCGCGTCAGTACCGGTTTTCAGCGCATCGTACTGGGCGGCGAAGCGCTGGAGGGCTTCAGCTCCCGCGGCTTCGACGACCACTGCAAACTCTTTTTCCCGGAACAGGGCACGACCTTTGTTCCTCCGGTCGTGACGGACGAGGGCGTGGAGTGGGGTGAGGGCGTCCGTCCGCAGGCGCGGGATTACACCCCGCTGTATGATGCGGCCCGTCACGAGCTGGTGCTCGATTTCTTTATCCACGACGGCGGCGTGGCAAGCCAGTGGGCGGTAGAGGCAACGCCGGGAGATACCCTCTCTATCGGCGGCCCGCGCGGTTCGCTGGTGGTGCCGGAAGATTACGCCTGGCAGCTGTACGTCTGTGATGAGTCGGGCATGCCCGCCCTGCGCCGTCGTCTGGAGACCCTGCGCGCGCTGCCGGTGCGCCCGGAAGTGCACGCCGTGGTGACCGTGAGCGATGCCGCCTGTCAGGACTATCTGGCGCACTTAAGCGAGTTCAACATCACCTGGGTGGTGGGGCATAACGAGCAGGCGGTGGCGGATCGTCTGGCGGCGCTCAGCGTGCCGGCAGACGATTACTTCATCTGGCTGACGGGGGAAGGGAAGGTGGTGAAAAACCTGAGCCGCCTGTTTGAAACCGACGCCATCGATCAGAAGCTGGTGCGTGCCAGCGCGTACTGGCACGCCAAATAGTCAGGCCACGTCGTCGAGCTGCGCTTCGCTGACCTGATGTTCCAGCGAGGCGCGCACCTCGTGCAGGGCTTTCTCCTGCTGGGCGAAGTAGGCTTCCATATTGCTCAGCGAGGAGACCAGCAGCCAGGACTCCTCTTTTTCCAGCTCCGCCAGCTCGCTCACCAGGGTGTCGATCTGTTCGCGAACCTGGGCCATTTTTTTGCGGATACGCGTCAGATCGTTCAGCCGGTCGCTGGCCATCAGCGGCTCCAGCCCCTGATGCAGGCGGGCCACCAGGGAGCGGATCGCCTTCACGTCGCCGCGCTGCTTCGCCTGGTTCAGCTGCACCATCATGGCGTTCGCCTCTTCTTTCAGCTCGTCCGCCACCAGATCCGGGTGACAGAGCTTGCTCGCCTGGCGCCAGAGCCGTTTTAACTCGTTCTGATCCTCTTCGGAGAGGTCTTTGCCTTTGCGCAGCCGGATCTCCGCCTCATGCTGCTGCTCGCGGTATTTTTCGTACTCATCGTTGGCCTCGTCCCGCGCCTGGCGGGCGGGCTCCTCTTCCCGGGTCAACCCGGTTTCCAGCTCCTGGGCTTCGGCTAGCAGGTTGGCGATCAGGTTGCTTTGCTGCTGCAGTTGCTTGCGCGCCGCGGCGGCCTGCACCGAGTCGGCAGGCTGATCCCGCCAGTGCCGGGTCAGGGTCGTCAGCACCTCCACCGCCTGGGCGACATACTGCTGGCAGCGGCGGTAATCCGCTTCCCGGCGGCGCGCCTCTGCCTGCTGACGACGCAGATTCAGCTCCGCCAGGGTTTTGCGCAGGGCGAGGATCTGGCTCATCAGTGGGCCGAGACGGGTAAGGTAGAGGTCGTTAAATTCGTCCAGCTGCTGGACGCGGGCGTTACGGCGATCGATAAGATCGCGCAGGCGCTCTTCCAGCGCTTTCAGCTCCAGCTTGCTGGCGGCCAGCTGCGGATCCCGCCAAGTGGTAACGGCACGCTGGCTCTGGAGCCATGCGGTAATGGCCGCCATCGCCCCGGTGTAGTTTTTCTGCTCAAGCGCCACGACGATCGCCCGCAGCTCCTCGTCAAAGGCTTCGCTTTTTAACCGTGCCAGCTGACTCTCGATGATGTCGTCATCTTCCAGTTCGATAGCATTTTTAATGATTTCCAGCCGTTTGATCGGTGTGCTCATGATGCTTTTCGCTTTTGCGCTTAAGTATTTGAGTTAAGGGTAGTTGTCAGGAAAACAACAGGGAATAATACACATGTCTGATGAATGGCGCGACGGGGGAATGCGTTAATCTTACCGTATCGGTCACGGTTCCGACCTGAGCGATGAAGCGAAGGTGGTGGCCCACGCCATTCTGGGCGGTGCCGTGGCGGCCATCCAGGGTAACAGTGCAGCGGCAGGTGCCGCGGGTGCGGCCACGGGCGAGCTGGCGGCGAAAGCCATCGCGGGTGTGCTCTATCCTGACGTAAAAGACCCGTCGAAGCTGAGTGAGGAGCAGAAGCAGACGGTCAGCGCCCTGGCGACGATTTCGGCGGGAATGGCCGGCGGGCTGGCGGGAGACAGCACGTCCTCAGCGGCAGCCGGGGCGGGGGCCGGGAAGAATGCGGTTGAGAATAACTAGCTGAGTAAGGATAAGCCCGGTATCTTCGATATAAATCCGATGTTGAAAATTGGAATTGAAGGTGCAGATGGCGATCCGCTGAAAGGTGGTGGTGGTGTAGCAAAAAGCAACAGTAGCACTATGCTGGGTCAGTATGGTGTTCAAACGGCCAGCAAGACTATATGGAAAGGAACGGGCAAAGAACGTATCGATGTCGAAAATCCTAATCCAGGCCAAAGGCCAGGAAAATTGCACTATCAAGATAATAAGGGTAATAAATATATCTATGATCCTAAAACTTATTCTTTCCCGGACGCGCCAAAATCAGTGAATAATTTATTGAAAGACACATCTTTTGAAAAGGCTATAGATAAAGGAATGATTCAATATTTGGGAGAGAAAAAATGATATATAATTCGCTGATGTTAGAGGCATTGCGTAATGCTTGTTGGAGTGACTTAGTATTGCCAAAAGAACTCTGTTTATGGGTTGAGAAAGGTTTTGTAAAGCAAGCAGACTGTTTTTTTCTTGCAGCTCTTTTTACAGTCTATCCAAATGATAACTATTTGATGGATAAGACTGGTGTTGAGTGTTTTGTTAACTCTTTTCATATAGATGATTATGTTTCTGAACGATACTTAGACTATGCTTGTTTGTTTTGTAATACCATTTTGAATAAATGGTCCCTTGAACGAAACGATAAAAAACTGAATATGATAGTGTCGATGGATGAATTTGGTGCGGTGGTTAAATTTCATGTAATACGGCAAGGTGAGACTTGGTTAAGTAATAACCTTGAGAAGTATGAAGAAGCAATTTTTGCAACGACTGATGTCATAAGTTAATAATCTCCTAAGATGCGCAAACGCGGCTCCCGCTACCACGGACGCGGCTGCGGGGAGCTTGCGGCGAAAGCGGTAGCGGGGTGGAGGGTTTTATCCTGACGTGACCGACCTGTCGAAGCTGAGCGAGGAGCAGAAGCAGACGGTCAGCGCCCTGGCGACGATTTCAGCGGGAATGGCCGGAGGGCTTGCCGGGGACAGCACGGCGTCTGCGGCAGCGGGGGCGGGAGCAGGGAAGAATGCTGCTGAGAATAACCTGCTGAGCGGAACGGAAGACGGTCATACTGTATTCGTGCAGGAACGCGCTAAAAATGTCATGTCCTGCACAACGGATCCAGGTTCCGAAAGTTGCAAAAAGGGCCTGGCGATGCAGAATGCGCTGATGGTGGCGTTGCCAGCCGGTCTGGGTGGTGGAGTACTGGCGGCTGCGACACCTGAGATAGTCGCGGCAGCACAGGCCGCTATCCAGGCCTATACCGGAAATGTGGTGCTGTGTCTGAATAATGCCGGTATCTAATTATCGGAAGCTATTGTACCGGGTGGCGTGGGTGCTGCCGGTGCGATAGGGATAGGGAAAACGACTGCAGAAGCCATTGCGGCGAAAGCTGAATCTGTGGCGGCTAATGCAGCCCACAACGCGGCAAACTATGCTGGGTTGAAGATGGATCTGAAAACAACTGAAGCAGCAAACGAACTTGTGGATAGTTTACGTAACACAGGGCAGTTGCCTCAGAACTATGTAAATAAAGCAGAGGCCATGGCTAATGGGTGGAAACCAGGGAAAGCATTAAATAATACAACTCCAAATGGACAGATAGGAGGGGATGTATTTGAGAACTCGACCAATTTACTTCCTTCTGCACCAGGACGTGTATGGCACGAAGCCGATGTCGGCTTGAGCAACACAATGTCACGCAGCAACCAAGCAGGTACAAGGCTTTTATATTCCGATGATGGTCTTCTCTACATCACCACAGATCATTATAGAACGGCGACTTCAATAGGTACGTGGAAATGACTGACAACGAAATTATATTGGATGGACAAAATATACATACGGAATCTGACTTTCACAGTCTTCTCGCTCAACTATTAGATTTTGGCCCATACTACGGGAAAAATCTGGATGCGTTATGGGATAGGTTAAGTACGGATGTGGAAAGACCTGTCAAAATAATATGGCTACATTCGGAACTATCGAGTCAACGTCTTGGTGTATGTTTTGACAAAATCATTCAAATCTTTGAGCGAACTAAGCAGCAGGATATTAAATTTTCTTGGGATGATAAATTTGATTATGTTCTGAAATAACGAAATTTCCGGCCTCAGCGCCGGGATCTTTTTACCTGTCAGCCCTTAACCGGTTCGATCACCAGTCTTCCCTGCTCAACGCTGATTATGACCGGCGTGTCGGTGCTGAATCCCGCTTCTGCCAGCCAGTTACCGTTCAGTCGCAGGCAGGGGCTGAATGAATACCAGATGGACATGCAGATACAGGCTTTTTAACAGCTTTGGTAAAAATGGAACGCGGGGCATAAAACCGCGTATCGGGCGTGGGGGTCAGCATCGGTGGCGGCACCAGCGGCTACGGTATCGGCGTCTTTGCCAATGTGAATGCGGCGAAGGGCCATGAGAAGGGTAACGGTACTGCCTGGACGGAAACTACCCTCGACAGCGGCGGCACGGTCTCGATGACCAGCGGGCGCGATGCCATCCTCGACGGCGCGCACGTGAGCGGTAACACCATCGTGGCCGATATCGGACGCGACCTCCTGATGCGTAGCCAGCAGGACAGCAACGATTATAAATCCAGGCAGAACAGCGCGACGCGGACAGCACAACCTGATGATAGTCAGCACCTATAAAAAAATCGGCACAGCATCTTTATTGTTAAATGAAAAAAAGCAAACCCCAAAATAATCTGAAAATGTTACCAACATAAGGTAATTAAATTGCCACCTGTCATAATAGATGCCCCAATAAAAATATGCGTCAGGAGAATAACAGGAAGTAATCAATTTGGTATTCATGAAAAAACCAGTGACTCATGGTTTGATTTATAGAAAATGATTGTCAGTGAGAGGCGCTAATAATTTTTTTAATTAGCCTGTTTTATTATAAGGAAATTTGAATAGCATGATAACAAAAGGACTAATCAGTTCGCTCTGCCTGAGCGCGTTACTGCTGACAGGATGTGCAACGGAATCCTCCCGTTCCGTCGAAGTCGCGAAAGTCGCCACCTATAACACCGCCTGGCAGGGCCAGCGCAGCCCAATCTCCGTTGGGAAATTTGATAACCGCTCCAGCTATATGAATGGAATATTCTCCGATGGTGTCGACCATCTGGGGAACCAGTCCAGGACCATTTTGATTACTCACCTGCAGCAAACAGGCCGTTTCAACGTGCTGGATCGCGCGAACATGGAAGAGATTAAAACCGAGTCCGGCATCAGTGGTCAGCGCCAGCAGTTGAAAGGGGCAACTTATGTCATTACTGGTGACGTGACGGAGTTTGGCCGTAAGGAGACCGGCGACAGGGCGCTGTTTGGCATTCTGGGGCGCGGGAAATCACAGGTGGCTTATGCAAAAGTGGCCCTGAATGTGATCAATGTCCGCACCTCTGA
Source organism: Leclercia sp. M-A074-M (assembly GCF_965195605.1). Classification (NCBI taxonomy): domain Bacteria; kingdom Pseudomonadati; phylum Pseudomonadota; class Gammaproteobacteria; order Enterobacterales; family Enterobacteriaceae; genus Leclercia; species Leclercia sp. M-A074-M. Next base: position 199,055 of record NZ_CBDAHM010000005.1, read on the forward strand.
AGTGATCTACTCCTCGCAGGGAGCAGGTGAATACGCGCTCTCTAATCGTGAAGTGCTCGGCTTTGGCGGCACCGCCAGTTACGACGCTACGCTCAACGGCAAAGTGCTGGATCTCGCCATTCGCGAAGCGGTTAATAATCTGGTTGCCGGGACGGAGAACGGTGGCTGGAACCCGTCAAATACACATTAAAAGGAATTGATGATGGCAACTATAAATAAGCTCGTTACTGGCGCAGCACTACTGCTCCTGGCAGGTTGTGCAACCAATACGCCGCAAAAGATCTATGCGTGGGGGGATTATCAGACCTCGGTCTATGACTACTTCACCGGTAAAACCAGCCCGCAGGAGCAAATTGCTTCCCTGCAGAAGCTGATCGACGCGTCACGGGCAAGCAGCAAGCCTGTTCCACCCGGCGTGCATGCCCAACTGGGAATGCTCTACAGCAATACGGGTAACAGAGAGCTGGCGATGGCCGAATTTAATGCCGAAAAAACGCAGTATCCGGAATCGGCTTCGTATATTCATTTCCTGACCACGAAAAAATAAAGGGACGTAACATGAAAGGAATCTCAGCCCTCCTTACCCTGGCACTGACGCTGATCGTTACGGGTTGCTCCACCAATAAGACGCCGCCCGCTGATTATTCTGCCTTCCGGGAAAGCAAACCACGCAGCATCCTGGTGTTGCCGCCAAAAAATACCTCTCCGGACGTGAACGCCAGTCACGGCTTTCTGAGCAGCGTCACTCTGCCGCTTGCCGAGTCCGGTTACTACGTGTTCCCGGTTGCGGTGGTGGAAGAGACGTTTAAACAAAACGGCGTGACCAATCCGGACGATATCAGCGCGATCCCGCTGAAAAAACTGGACGAGATCTTTGGTGCTGATGCGGTGATGTACATCACCCTCACCGATTACGGCACCTCATACCAGGTGATTAGCAGCGAGACGCGCGTGAGCGCAGCGGCGCGGTTAGTGGATTTACGCACCGGGAAAGAGCTGTGGAAAGGCATTGCCACGGCTTCAAGCAATGAGGGTCAGAGTAATTCTGGCGGTGGCTTGTTGGGTATGTTGATCAGCGCGGCGGTGACCCAGATTGCGCATTCGGCAACCGATAAAGCGTATGATGTCGCTCAGGTGACCAGCGCCCGTCTGTTCAGCGCAGGGCCTGGCGGCTTGTTGTACGGGCCTCGTTCGCCAAAATATGGACAGACTGCCCTGTAATCTCCTTCAGTCCCGGCCCCTGCGCCGGGATTATTTATCTGCAACTTTCCCATTACCCGCCAGGCTGCCGTGCACCCGCCATACTCACCCCTTTATCCTGTTTTTCATAAACCCTGCTTATAGTTTCCTGTCGATATTAAGCTTTGCGTGCTATATTTTTGCTGGATTAATCTTTCGCCTGGGCGACATGGAGCGATATTTTATCTGTATGTTGGGGGTTGCTGCTGGCAGAAAGTGGAGAAATTACGCGATCTGTCGATAAGCTTGTACATAGTATTAGCTCTACGTAATATGCATTAGAATATTTACTAAGCAAATATGACTACCCGTAAAGGGAATGCTTTATGGCGGTTGTTAATCACTGATCCCCTTTACACGTTCGTATTCCCACAAAAAGGTTGTCCCTGGCAAAGTCATGCAGGAAACAAATAATACTGACTTGTAAATCACGAGTAATGCCATGAAAAATTATGATGATTTGCAGCGTTTCAAGGATAAAACGCGCACCGGTGACATCAACTTCAAGGACTTGTCTGCGCAAAACAAGCAGGCTTCCAGTAGCGGCTGGGCGATCATCAACCAGCTGGCAGGTGTGAATAATGACGCGGCGCTGGCGAAAGCGGGCAGCGTCGCCGTACCGGTTCCCCAGGCAGTGCAACCCGGTGAGCTGGATGCTGCCTTTGCCAGTCTGACGAAGGCGCCTGACGTTTCCTCGCCGTCGATCATGCAAAGCATGAATGTTGACCGCACCGAAAAAGAGGCGCCGATGCAGCCTGCGCCCTCGCTGTTCGAACAGCTTAAACCTGAGGTGGCAAGCCAGCCGCCGGTGAAAGAGGCGCCTGCGCCGCAACCTGAGTTTCGTGCTACGCCTGCGCCGGTAGTGCCCATTGCGCAAGCCACTCCCGCGCCAAAACCTGCAGAGCCGGTGCGCTTTGAGCAGCTGTTCGCCACCAAAGCGTCTGAACGTGCCAGCCATCCGGTGAAAGATCTTCCGTTACAACCGCTCCTGGAGAGAATCGCTTCATGCCGTTAGTGTGTATTTGCTCGCCAAAAGGCGGAGTCGGGAAAACTACGGTCACGGCCAACCTCGCTTATGCTCTGGCACGTTCCGGCAGTAAAGTTCTGGCCATTGACTTCGACGTACAGAACGCGCTGCGTCTGCATTTTGGCGTGCCGTTGTCTGACGGACGCGGCTACGTTGCCCGCGCCAATGAATCCGCCGACTGGAGCCAGTCGGTGCTGACGGCGGGCAACAATATGTTTGTCCTGCCCTACGGTGAAGTGACGGAAGAGCAGCGCCTGATCTTTGAACATAATCTCACCAGCGACAGCAATTTCCTGGCGCGTGGGTTAAGTTCTCTGCTGAACTATCCGGGGCTGGTTATTCTGGCCGACTTCCCGCCAGGGCCGAACCCGGCGCTGAAGGCGATCTCCCCGCTGGCCGATCTGCACCTGGTGACCCTGCTTGCCGACACCGCATCGCTGTCACTGCTGCCACACATTGAAAACCACCGGCTGACCGGCGGCGAACCGCCGAACAACAAGGCCGGATACTATTTCCTGGTGAACCAGAGTGACAACCGGCGCCATATCAGCCGTGACGTCACCGCCTTCTTACAGCAACGCCTCGGCGATCGCCTGCTTGGTGTGATCAACCGGGATGAAAGCGTGCCTGAGGCCAATGCCTCACAGCAATCGATACTGGATTTCAGCGCCACCTCGGCGGCGGCGTTCGATATCGAGCTGGTGAGTAAGCGTATCGCGGGCATTTTGGGTATCCAGGTGGGGGACGGCGCCGTACACGCCAACCTGAGAACCTCCAGTTTCTGACGACAATTTCCAGGGACGTCCTATGAAAAAGGCGCTGTTTTATCTACTGCTATTGGTCTTAGCACCTATCGCCGTGCTCATTATTATCACCCCAATGGATAGCCAGAAGCAGTATATCTTCGGCTTAATCAGCATTGGGGCGCTGCTGCTGCTCGGCTTTAGCAAACATCACCGCGTATCGGTAATCATGATGATCGTGGCGGTGTTAATGTCCACACGATATATCTGGTTCCGGGCCACGCAGACGCTGCACTTTAATTCCGAAATTGAGGCCATCCTGGGGATCGGGTTATTTCTCGCCGAACTCTATATCTGGATAACCATTATTTTGAGTTATCTGCAAAACCTTTTTCCGTTACAGCGCAAGATTGTGCCGCTGCCGGATGATATGTCGCAGTGGCCGACGGTGGATATCTATATCCCGTCCTATAACGAAAGCCTGGACGTGGTGCGCGATACCGTGCTGGCGGCGCAGTGCCTGGATTATCCGGCGGATAAGCTGAAGATCTATCTGCTGGATGACGGCAAGCGCAGCGAGTTCGCGGTGTTTGCCGCCAACGTCGGGGTAGGGTACATCACGCGTAACGACAACTCCCACGCCAAAGCGGGCAACCTCAACCACGCGATGAAGCTCACCAAAGGCGAGCTGATCTGCGTCTTTGACTGTGACCATGTGGCGACGCGTATCTTCCTGCAGGCGACGGTTGGAGCCTTCCTGCAGGATCCGAAGCTGGCGCTGATGCAGACGCCGCACTACTTCTACTCGCCGGATCCGTTCGAGCGTAACCTCTCCGCAGGCCGCGATATCCCTAACGAGGGGCAGCTTTTCTATGGGCAGATCCAGCGCGGTAACGATAACTGGAACGCCACCTTCTTCTGCGGCTCATGTGCGGTGATCCGTCGTAGCGCGCTGGAAGAGATTGGCGGCTTTGCGGTGGAAACCGTTACCGAAGATGCCCACACCGCGCTGAAGATGCAGCGCCTGGGCTGGAAGTCGGCCTATCTGAATATTCCGCTGGCCGCAGGGCTGGCGACGGAGCGCCTGGTGGTGCACGTGATCCAGCGTACCCGTTGGGCGCGCGGCATGACGCAGATTTTGCGGGTCGATAACCCCCTGCTGGGCCGCGGCCTGAAGTGGCAGCAGCGTCTGTGCTACCTCAACGCCATGCTCTCGTTCCAGTTTGCGTTGCCGCGCGTGGCGTTCCTCACCGCGCCGCTGGCCTACCTGCTGTTTAACCTGAACATCATCCACTCCTCGGCGAGCCTGATTTTCGCCTATATGCTGCCGCACCTGTTCCTCTGTATCTATGTGAACTCGCGGGTCAACGGGCGCTTCCGCTACAGCTTCTGGGGGGAGATCTATGACCTCGTGCTGGCCTTCCATCTGGTGCTGCCGACGGTGATCACCCTGATCTTCCCGAAACGCGGCAAGTTCAACGTAACCGATAAAGGCGCGCTGCTGGACGTGGGCTATTTCGACTTCAGCATTGTCCGCCCGCACCTGATCATCGCTGTATTGCTGGCGGCAGGGGTGGTCGCCGGGATCACGCGCGCCGTCGCGCATGACTATTTCAACGTCGATCCGATGGTTATCGCCCTGAACGTCGGCTGGGGTATCTACAGCCTGATCTTCCTGCTGGCGGCCATTGCCGTGGCGCGTGAAACCCGACAGACGCGTAAGACGATCCGTATCGATGCCAACGTGCCGGTGGTGATCCACTACGCCAGCGGCATCTCCTCGCGCAGCCATACTCTGGATCTCTCCATGGGCGGCTGCCGTATTGCGGTGGTGGACGACCGTCACCTGACCGATGAGATCGAAGAGATTGAGCTACAGCTGCAATCCGGGGCGATCAGTATTCCGGTGAGCGTCATTGCCCACGATGAGCAGTACATTCGCCTGATGTTCGCCGAGATCCCGCTGGAGCGCCGTCGCGAACTGGTGCGCGTGGTGCTGGCCCGCGCCGATGCGTGGATCAACCCGCCTAAGCCGCAGGACAACCCGTTCCGCTCGTTGTTTATCATTATTCGCAGCGTATTTGATCTGTTCTGGCTGACCTGGAAAGACCGTCGTAATAAGCGTCGTCAACGCCATGAGGATGCAGGGCGCAGGAATAACGCCACCGAGGATACCGCTGTATGAAAGGGATGACCCGCAAAGCGCTGCAGATGTTGTTTGTATTTGGCGTCCTGGCGCAGCCGGTGACGGCGGAAGAGCCGACCACCGTGGAATCGCTGCTGCCGGTGGATCTCCCGCCGCCGGGGACCGACGCGGCGCAGCCCGCTGCGGATGCGGCGCCAGCTTCTCTGCCTGCACCCGATACGCTGCCCGCTTTCCAGACCCCACCGGCGGCAGAGGCGGCTGCGGAACCGGCTGCCAGCCCGGCGCCGGAGGCCATGCCGGTGACGCCCGATGCCGTTCCTGCTTCTCCGGTGCCGATGGGGATCACCCCTGGCACCAGCAGCAGCATCACCGTTGCCCAGATGGGGCAGCCCAATGGTGTGGTGTTAAGCGGTGGGCAGCTTCAGGGGGGGATCGATTTCACCCTCTCGGCGGACCAGGTGATCACCAATGCCCAGCTGGAGCTGAACCTGAAGGTCTCTCCGGCGATGGCGGCCCGTAATACCACCCTGCAACTGATGCTTAACGGCCAGCCGCTGGGAACCGTGCCGTTGGGCTCTGCCGACAGCAACGTGTCGAGCTATCAGCTTGAGATCCCGGCGGCGATGGTGGTGTCGCGCAACAATATCAGCTTCAAAATCAACGACGGCGACGCCCTGTTGTGCCAGCGGGATCTGTCGGACAATTATCAGGTCACCATCATGCCGAACACGCGTCTCGACCTGGAGGCGCAGCAGCTGAACATTGGCGCGGATCTGAGCCATTTCCCGCGTCCGTTCCTTGATGAGATGCAGATGACGCCGACCACGCTGACCTTCGCCTTCCCGGCCAAAACCCTGCCGGAGCAGGTGGGCGCGGCGGCGCTGATCGCCTCGTGGCTGGGGATCGAAGCGGACTACCGCGGTATTTCGTTTGACGCCCTGCATGATCAGCTGCCGGAGAAAAACGGCATCCTGTTCGGCAAACCGGGCGAGTCGATTGGCGGCCTGACGCTGCCCGCCTCTAACGGGGCGATGCTCCAGGTGGTGGATAACCCGGCCAACCCGATCTACAAACTGCTGCTGGTGGTGGGCAATAACGAGCAGCAACTGAAAAGCGCCGCGTGGCGTCTGACCCGCGGAGAGTTCAGCGGCCAGACCACCAGCCTGCCGGTGGAGGCCCAGAACATCCCGGTCAGCAAGCCTTATGACGCCCCGCGCTGGATCGCCACCGACCGCCCGGTGTTGCTGAGCGAGCTGATGCGTAAAGATCAGAGCCTGACGGTAACCGGCATCTGGCACGAGCCGCTGACCCTTGGCTTCCGCGCCGCACCGGATCTCTTCATGTGGGATGGCGACACCATTCCGCTGAAAATAGCCTATCGCTTCCCGTCCGAAAGCTGGATCGACGAACAGCGTTCGTACCTGTCGATGACCTTTAACGGCACCTTCCTGCGTAACCTGCCGGTAAATAAACAGGGCCTGCTGGAAGGGCTGTGGCACAAGCTCGGCGGCGATGCGCGCCAGGAGAACTTTGTCATGCCGCTGGAGCCCTATCTGATTTACGGCGACAACCAGCTGCAGCTCTATTTCAACATCCAGACCAAAGAGAACGCGCCGTGCAGCGTGCTGCTCAATAACAACATCAAGAGCCGTATCGACGAAGACTCCAGCATCGATCTGAGCAATTCGCGCCACTTCGCGCTGCTGCCAAATCTCTCTTACTTCGTCGGCGCCTCGTTCCCGTTCACCCGTCTGGCGGACTTCTCGCAGACGGTATTACTCCTGCCGGAAAACCCGAGCGAAAGCGAGATTGGCACGCTGCTGGATCTCGCCGCCCGCTCCGGTAACGCCACCGGGACCGCGCTGAACAACAACCGCGTGATGTTCGGTCTGCCCTCTGGCGGGGCGAACCTGCTGCGCCTGAGCAACAGCGATGTGCTGGCGGTCTCCACGCTGGACCAAACCGCCTTCAACCGCGCGCTGCTGGCCCAGTCGCCGTTTATCAGCAACGAACACACCTTTGGGGTGCGCGAGCCGAAGATGCTGGAAAAAGCGCAGCGCTTGCTGGAGGGCGACTGGAACGCGTCGGGCGTCGATGCCGACCGCTACTTCTCGTCGAACGAATCCTGGCGCGGCTTTGTCAGCTTCCGCTCCCAGTGGAACCCGGAACGTCTGGTGGTGATGGCGATTGGCAGCAATGATCAACAGCTTTCGCGTCTGCATAACGACCTGAACTCGGCCCGCATCAACGCCGGGATCCGCGGCGATACGGCGATCATCACCGATGAAAACGGCGTGCGCAGCTTCCGCGTCGGCCCGCAGTTCCCGAGCGGCCAGATGCCCTGGTACATGATGGTGGTGTGGTATGCCACGCAGCACTCCGCCATGCTGGCAATTTTTGGCCTGCTGTTCGCGACGATTATTGGCCTGAGCCTCTACTCGTTACTGAAAAAACGCGCGCATAAACGACTTAACCCACAGGATTCAGATCGTGAGTAAGGGTGGTAACACTATGGAAAATAAAAACAAAACCGCCAGACATCTGCCTGTGCTTTGCCTGTTCAGCGGGCTGGCGCTCGGGGGCCTTCAGGGCGCCCAGGCGGCGGATGCCGCGCAGTCGGCCAATAACCCGGCGCTGAAAGCGCTGTTCGACCAGGCGAACTACTGGCACGAAAAGTCTCACGATAACCTGGCGATGGAATCGCTGAAAAAAGTGCTGATGGTGGACCCCAACAACACCCAGGCGCTCTACCTGATGGCGCTGTGGTCACAGCAGGCTGGGGACATGAAAGGGGCCGCGCAGTGGCGTGAGCGCTTAACGGCGGTCTCGCCGCAGGATGCGAATCTACAGGCGCTGGATAACGCCAAACAGATGCAGCAGGTGCCGCGCGGGCAGCTGGAGCTGGCCCGCCAGCAGGCGCGCAGCGGCAATATTCCCGCCGCGCTTAGCACCTGGCAGAGCCTGTTTACCGGCAACCAGCCGCCGCCGAGCCTGGCCCCGGAATACTATCTGACCATGGCGGGGGACAAATCCCTCTATCCGCAGGCGGTAAGCGAGCTGCGTCAGCTGCGCGTGCAGTACCCGCAGGATAACAACGTCAAAATTGCGCTGGGCAAAGTGCTCACCTATCAGGAGAGCACCCGCCGCGAGGGGATGGATATTCTCCAGGATCTGGCAAGCGGCAGTCAGGACGCGGATAAATCCCTGCGTCAGGCTCTGCTCTGGCTGGGGCCGCAGGCGGGTGACGAAGCCTATTACCAGACCTACCTCCAGCGCCATCCCACCGATACCGCAGTGCAGGATTACTTCCGTAAAAGCATCGGCGGGGCGGCAAAAGGCGAAGGCTATGTGGCGCTGAACAGCGGCAATACCGACACCGCCCGCAGCCAGTTTGAGCAGGCGCTGAAGACCAACCCGGAAGATGCCGACGCGCTGGCCGGGATGGGCTACGTGGCCCTGCGCAAGGGCGACTACGCCGCAGGCGCGCAGTACCTGAACCGTGCGGCAAGCCTGGGCGGAAGCGCCTCTGAGGAGCGCAAGCAGCAGGCGCAGGATGCCGAGTTTTACGGCCAGCTGGCCCAGGCGCAGGCGGCTTACAAACAGGGTAACGTCAGCCAGGCGCTGGCCCTGAGCGCACCGCTCGCCCAGCGCAGTGGCGAACAGGGGGCGGCGGCGAAGCTGTTCCGCGCCGACGTCCAGCGGCATAACAAAGATTACACCTCGGCGGAGCAGACCCTGCGCGGCCTGCTGACCGAGCAGCCGAACAACGGCGCGGCGCGGGAAAACCTCTACTACGTCCTGCGCGAGCAGAACAAAACCGCCGAAGCCCAGGCGATGTTGCAGACCCTGCCGGCCAGCCTGCAGGCGAGGCTCCAGCCGCGCGTCTCCGGCGGCAACCCGACCGATCCGCTGCGTCGTCAGGCGCAGCAGGCGGCGGCCAACGGCGATCGGCAGCGCGCCATTGCGCTGTTGCAGCAGGGGACGGCCCGCTATCCGTCCGATCCCTGGCTGCGTCTCGATCTTGCGCGTCTGTTGCAGAAACAGGGACGCGACGCAGAGGCGGCCAACACCATGGCACCGGCCTTCCGCCCGAACGCCAGCAACAGTGAACTCTACGCTGCCGCGCTGTTCGCCAGTGAAAACAACGCCTGGCAGCAGTCGCAAACCCTGCTGTCGCGCATTCCAGCCTCCAGCCAGAATCGCGATATGCGCGAGCTGTCGCAGCGGGTCAACTACAACCTGCAGATGAACGTCGCCGAGCGCTATCTGGCGCAGGGCGATCGCACCGCGGCGGCCAACACCCTGAAAGCCCTGGCGGCGCGTCCGCCACAAAGCCCGGCGGATGCGGGCAAGCTGGCGCGGATGCTGGCCCAGAGCGGGGATGTCACCACTGCGGTGAGCGTGGTCCACGACAACATGCGCCGCGGCGTGCAGGGTAACGCCGGGGATTATGCCGATCAGGTGGCGGTGCTCAATCAGGCGGGGCTGGGCAGCGAAGCCCAGGCCTGGCTTGCCAGCCCGGAGTTGCAGTCCCGCAGTACGCCAACCCAGCTGGCGAGCATTCGTAACGGCTACGTGATCAACGAGGCCGATCGTCTGCGCACCCAGGGCAACTATGCCGCGGCCTACGACAAGCTGATCCGCGCCATGCAAAACGATCCGCAGAACACCGATCTGATGTTTGCGATGGCCCGCGTCTATCAGTCCGGCAAGATGAATAAAGAGGCAGGGGTGGTCTACGACTACCTGATGACCCGCGATACACCGCAGCAGGATGCGCGGGCCGGGGCGATCGATGTGGCCCTGGCCAGCAAAAACGTCGATAAAGCGAAGCAGCTGAGCGCCGGGCTGACCAACGACGGTTCGCCGGAGCGCCTGCTGCTGCTGGCGCGGGTCTCCGAGGCGGAAGGCAACCATCAGCAGGCGATGAGCTATCTGCGCACCGCGCGCGGCAAGCTGCTCGGCCTGCAGAATAACACCGGTGAAACCGCCCCAATGCTGGGCGGCCTGGCACTGGCCGACAACCCGTTTGTGGGTACCTCCAGCACCGGCGAGGTGGCGGCGTCGCCGTCCCTCTACGGCCAGGCGATGCCGTGGCAGGTGGCCCAGCTGGCGCGTAATCCACAGACCGCGCCGCCGGGTACTGTGCGCACCGATCTGCCGGTGGAAACCGCCCAAGCCGGTACGCTGCGCCAGGTGGATAACATGATGGAGATGCTGGTGGATAAAACCGCCACCTGGGCGCGGGGATCAACCTCCCTGCGCGCGCGTGACGGCGAAGATGGGCTCAGCAAGCTCACCGAGATCAAGGCGCCATTGCAGTGGTCCACCGTGCCGTTCGGTGATTCCCGCCTGGACGTTAACGTCACGCCGATAAGCCTCGATGCGGGTACCTCGTCCGATGAATCCAGTCGCCGGTTTGGTACCGGGGCGCTGATTAAGGGCGGCGTGGCCGAAGAGCTCTATAACGCCTCCACCACCACGCCGCCTGAGCTGCCGAATATCGACAAAATCAAGGTGCCGTCCCAGGGCTCGCAAAGCGCTCAGGGTGTGGAAGTGGCGATGGCGCTCACCGGGGATCAATACAAAATTGACGTTGGCTCCACGCCGCTGGGCCAGGATCTGAATACCGTCGTGGGTGGGATCCAGTGGTCGCCACAGCTGACCGATTACCTCAAGCTGGTGCTTACCGGCGAGCGTCGTGCGGTGGTAGACAGCCTCCTCTCCTATGTTGGCGTTGAGGACAAATACAGCGGCAAGAGGTGGGGCCAGGTCACCAAAAACGGCGGCAGCGCGCAGCTGAGCTATGACAATACCGATGCAGGTTTCTACGCCGGGTTTGGCGTGTACGACTATGTCGGGGAGAACGTGCCGAGCAACACCAGCGTCACCGGCTCTGCGGGGGTCTATTTCCGCCCTTACTACGCCGCCGACCGCGAGCTGAAAGCCGGCATCAACATGAACTACATGAACTTCGACAAAAACCTGAGCTACTTCAGCTACGGGCAGGGGGGCTATTTCAGTCCGCAGGACTATATCAGCGTCTCCTTCCCGGTGGATTACACCCAGAAATATGACAACTGGAACCTCGGGTTAGGCGCGTCGATTGGTTATCAGTCCTACTCCCAGGATGAGAGCCCGTACTTCCCGACGGACGCGGCCATGCAGCGCCAGCTGGAAGATTACGTCTCCCGTGGTTTCGCCAAAGAGGCGTTCTACAAAGGCAACAGCGAAAACGGCCTGGGCTACAACCTGCGCGCGTCCACGGACTACAAACTCAACAAAGATATGACCATCGGCGGGCAGATTGGGTATGACACCTTCGGTGATTACAACGAAAGCACCGCAAGCCTCTACTTCCGCTACCTTCTGGGGAATAAATAATGAACGATCAACAGCTTTTGCACTATTACCAGCATCAACAGTCCCAGTCGGGCTGGTTTGGACTGATCCACGTGATGGTTGAGACGATGGTGGCGAACGTCGGCGAGGCGCAGAGCCGCGCCTTTCTCGTGCAGATGGGCGATACCCTGGGCGAGCGCTTCCCGCTGACGCTGGCGCACACGGTGGGCGAACTCGAAGAGCAGATCAACGCCCGGCTGGCGGCCTTTAACTGGGGCTATATTGATATTGATGCCAGCGACACGGCGATCCGCATCGTGCATACGGCATTGCCGGTGCCGCCTGAAGAGGCAAAGCAGATGGCCTGGAACCATGCCTTCAGCGCGGTGCTGGAGGGGCTCTACGCCCGCTGGCTGCGCGAGCAGGGCGGAAAATCGCACGTTTCACTGTGGCGGGAGGCATCCCCCTCGGCTACGGTTATCCATTTCAGATATCAAAACAATCAATAAGGATCGGCCATGTGGCAGCGAATTAAAATCGTGGTTCTGGCGCTGGGGCTGTTGTTAAGCCATCAGGTTTTCGCTGGAAGCGCATGGGAGAGTTACAAGGCGCGGTTTTTGATGCCGGATGGTCGCATCATTGATACCGGCAACAACAGCGTGAGCCATACCGAGGGGCAGGGCTTCGCCATGATGATGGCGGTGCGCAACAACGATCGCGCGGGTTTTGACAAAATCTGGAGCTGGACCAAAAAGAATCTGCAAAACCCACAGACGGGCCTGTTCTACTGGCGCTTTAACCCGGTGGCCGCCGATCCGGTTATGGATAAAAACAATGCCACCGACGGCGATACCTTTATCGCCTGGGCGCTGTTAAAGGCGGGCACCCAGTGGAATGACAGCAATTACCTGAACGCGTCGGATGCCATCACCAAAGAGCTGGTGGCCCGCAATGTGATCAGCTTTGCCGGTTACCGCGTGATGCTGCCTGGCGCGAAAGGCTTTAACCTCAACAGCCATGTGAATCTCAACCCCTCCTATTTTATCTTCCCGGCCTGGGAGGATTTCGCGAAGCGCAGCCATCTGACGGTGTGGCGTGATTTGATCAATGACGGGCAGAAGCTGCTGGTGAAAATGCGCTTCGGCAACACGCAGCTCCCGGCGGACTGGGTTTCACTGTACGCCGACGGGCGCGTAACCCCGGCCAAAGAGTGGCCGGCGCGCTTCAGCTACGATGCGATCCGCGTGCCGCTCTACGTGAAGTGGTATCAGCCAACCAGCCCGCTGATGGCGCCATATACCGCCTACTGGGGACGTTTTGCCCGTACCCAGACGCCAGCCTGGGTGAACATCACCACCAACGATCCGGCGCCCTATATGATGGACGGCGGTCTGCTGGCGGTGCGTGACCTGGCGATGGGGCAACTCCCGGCGGGCGAGCCGCAGATCACGGCTCAGGAGGATTACTATTCTGCGAGTCTGAAGATGCTGGTGTCGCTGGCAAGGTAAGTTTTACCTTCCTAAGGTGAGATTCTGGAAAGCGCCTCGCAAGAATGACTTGCGGTGGCGCTTTTTGTTTTGTGTGGGGGAGAGCAGGGCGTAGAGTCTCCTCGTTGCGGTGAAACCTGCAACCGGGCGTAGGAACCCGCTTTAGTACAAGGTGACCCAGATTCACGATCTGGTGTCCTGCCAGCGCGTATCCCGATATGATTACAGTGGCGCTGGCGGAGCAGCCGAAAGGCTGGCCGATCCCCTTGTACGTCGGCATTCCTACCTCCGTCAGCGTCACCCCCCGAGCGTAGGAACTCTGGTGGTGATCTTATTTCTCGTACAAGGAGGATGCCTTATGGCTACGATCCCAACCCTGACTTACCCCGAATCTGACGAAAGCGTTATCCGCCACTTGCTCACCTCGCCCCTGCCTGCCTCTGCTGACCTGTTTGAGGTCACGGATCGTTGCGCGGCTCTGGTAACAGTTCTGCTTGAAACTAAAGAAATTACCGCGCGTCTGGCGTTATGCGGACGGCTGTCGCACGTGCTCACCCGACTGGCGCAACTGTGTGATGAAGATTTACCCCCACACCTTATTGCCCAGCTCACCGTTGATGAGCTGCCGGATTCCGCCATGCCGGACTGCTGGCAGGATACCTGTTTGATGGTGGGATATCTGCGTTCGCTGAATCAGGCGTTACTGGGGAATATGCTGCCGGGCGCAGTCGCGGAGGATCTGACCGGGCTGCTGCACGATCTGGTGTATATCTTGCGGGATTATGTGAGGGAGCCGTACCGGACGCACTGAGAGCGTGCTAGAAGCTACTTATTAGTGTTAGCGTAAAAAAAAGCCACTCACTGGAGTGGCTTAATTCTTTGATTTTAAAGCCAAAATCTGGTGGCCCCTGCTGGACTTGAACCAGCGACCAAGCGATTATGAGTCATATGGATTTGATGTTTCATGATTTTTCATATTTTTGCAATTAGACTTAATGGATATAAATAACAATAGTTTATTTTATGATTGCTGTTTCATGTTGTTCTGCTTTTTATCCTTCAGTATCATCATTACGTCACCCACTACATCACCCAGAATCAGCTAGGTGATGTAACGAAGGAAGAACAGAAAACGCTATGTCTGATAATTTAACTGTCTCGATGATTAGCGGCTTAAAGCCGAAAACAACTGCTTACTACATCTGGGACAAAAGCGGTGAGCGTGGGGCTGGGCGTTTAGGGGTGAAAGTCGAGCCATCAGGCCAGCGAGTTTTTTACTATCGCTATTTTTGGCAGGGTAAACGGCAATTCATTCTGCTTGGCCGCTTTCCTGAGTTGTCACTCGCTCAGGCAAGGCTGCAATGTAAGGAACATGCGGGCCTTCTTAAAGAAGGAAAATCTCCTAAAGCTGAAATCGCAGAACAACTCTTTACTGCCGAACAACAACAGCGCGAAGACCAGCTCAAAGGCAGCATTGAGCAACTCATTTTGGGTTACACCACCAAAATGCGTGAAGACGGCAAACGTACCTGGCAACAGGTCCTGTACCGGCTGGAAAAAGAAACCTACCTATTTATACCTAAAGTGACGAAAGCGCGTGACGTTACACCCGCTCATATCAAACAAATTCTGGCGGCTATTATCAAACGTGGAGCCTCGGTTGAAGCAAACCGTGTCCGCTCTTATCTAATGGCAGCCTTCAATTATGGATTGAAGGCAGACAACGACCCGGCAAACCACCTGCAGAATGTTATGTTTGGGCTCCTGATGAACCCAGTCAGTGTCATTCCTAAACAATCAGCAGCGGAAAAACCGGGTACAAACTGGCTGAAATTAGATGAGTTGCTGCAATTGATGGGGGATTTCCCCAAAGCGCCAAAAGTGGGCTTGTTAATCAGTCAATTGCTTAACTTATGTGTCTACACGGGCGGCCAGAGGCCACATGAACTGGTTTCCAGCCGTTGGGGTGCGATTAACTGGGAAGAGAAGACGTTATTGATAGTGGCGGATGTTTCGAAAAATAAAAGAGACCATCTGGTACCGTTGACTGAGTCAGCCATTGGGATACTCGAAAAGTTGAAAGCTGAGAATCTTAATCAGAGCCCTTACATCTTCCCGCAGCGCATCAAATCTGAACAGCATCTGCGCACAGACAGCTTCGCGCAAGCCATCATCTATTATCGGGAACACTTTTCGTTGAGCCCGTCATTTATTGCTCGTGATATTCGCCGTACCTGTAAGACTCTGATGGGGGAAGCGGGTATCGCTAAAGACCTGCGTGACCGTATTCAGAACCATGCCCTACAGGATGTAAGTTCTAAACACTATGATCGTTACGATTACTTGGTTGAAAAGCGTAAGGCACTCGAAATCTGGGAGTCGCGGGTGAACAACCACCAGCAACAGCAAGAAAACAACGTAGTGAATCTTTTTCGGCAGAAATGAAGGCTACTTAAATCGGAACTCTGGATTTGCTGGCGAGACCAACGGTTTTCGCCAGTTTTCGGTTGTGTTTAAGTTGTTGCTCAATTTACTTTCTACCAACAGGTCCTTGTTTCTTAAGATCAATGTGGCCTTTTACGGGTAATGGTTCCAACTTACTGATAGTGGTTTATGTTCAGAAAATGCCCGATGACTTTGTCATGCAGCCCCACCGATTTTGAGAACGACAGTGACTTCCTTCCCAGCCTGGCTAGAGGCTGTCTCACATTCATGTTATGCAGTTTAATGCGCTGCGTGTAACGTTTGCTGATAATGTGCAGCTTTCCCTTCAGGCGTGACTCATACAGCGGCCAGCCATCCGTCATCCATACCACGACCACGACATCAAAGGGCGACAGCAGGCTCAGAAGAAGCTCCAGCGTGGCCATAGTGCGTTCATTGAAGACGTGTGCTACGACCGTCCTGCGTATCCTGTCATACGCTAAAACAGCCAGCGCTGGCGTGATTTAGCACCGCCGCAGCCCCACTGTTCGTCCATTTCAGCGCAGACAATAACGTCACTGCCCGGTTGTATGCGGGAGGTTACCTGCTGTGGCCTGAGTATTTAAGTGCCGTAAAATCGTGTTGAGGCCAACGCCCATAATGCGGGCGGTTGCCCGGCATCCGACGCCATTCATGGTCATATCAACGATTTTCTGGTGTGTACCCGTCCAGATATAGGTCACATCACCACGCATGGTTGGGCTCCGTTACGGCAAACTGTCGCTCAAGATTATTCGAGATAACGACGTGCTCATGACCGCCACGTTTATACCGGTGAGTCGACTGCTGGCCACTAATCAGTCCCAGCTCTTTCATAAGCCTGCCAGTAAGCCAGCGCCCCATCTGGTAGCCTCTCCGGGTTGCCATTGTGGTGATTTTCGATTTTTTTGGTGTCATCGGAGAGACTTTTGGTGTTTTGCCCTGACGCTCATTACGCAGTTGTTTGACCCCTCTTGTCATTGTGGAAAGGCCGACATTCGTAGCTTTGGCGGCATCTGCCACCGTGTAGTTCTGGTCAACAACTAGTTGAGCGGATTCGCGTTTGAACTCTGTACTGAAATTTTTTTTCATTGGAGCGCCTGAGTTGTTCTGAAGTAAGCATATCACCTCTGTTCAGGTGGCCAAATTCAGTGAAACACTACACTGGATGTAAAAATCAGCAGGCGAAGACACCTCTTATTTTTCCATTAACCTCAGCAACATCCGCTACTGGTACAGAACTTACTGAGGGAAAGGCAAACGTCTGTGTAGTGTTTGCCTGTCTGCTTAGAAAACGTATTCACCCATGATTTTTAAACGTTTTCAAGGCAGCCTTCATCAGTAAGTGCTTGGCTTACAAACGCCTTGGTACTCTGGTAAGGAACATCCAGCTCGTCCCTCCACCCTTCGCAATATCTGTCATCGCAGCTAAGCTTGATTGATACCCCAACCCGCCGGGCAGCAGTTTGCTTCCGGATTCCGGATGTAAGAAGGAGAAAAACATGAAAGCAGTAATTTATAATGGTCCTTACGATGTCAGGATTAAAGACGTACCTGATGCAAAAATTGTTCGTCCTACGGATGTCCTTGTTCGCATTACCACCACCAATATTTGTGGATCGGACCTGCATATGTATGAGGGCCGGACTAGCTTCGAACAGGGACGTATTCTGGGCCACGAGAACCTGGGTGAAGTGGTAGAAATTGGCTCGGGCGTTGAACGTATTAAGGTGGGTGACTATGTTTGCCTGCCGTTTAACGTAGGATGTGGTTTTTGCGAAAACTGTGAAAAAGGTCTGACTGGCTTTTGTCTTACCACCAATCCGGGTACAGCTGGAGCAGCCTATGGATTTGCTGAAATGGGGCCTTGGGAAGGCGGTCAGGCGGAACTGCTTCGGGTACCATTTGCCGACTTTAACTGCCTTGTTCTTCCTTCCGACGCGGCAGAAAAAGAAGATGATTATGTTATGCTCTCTGATATTTTTCCTACCGGATGGCATGCAACAGAACTTGCCGGATTAAAGCCTGGCGAAAGCGTGGCCATCTATGGCGCAGGTCCAGTTGGTTTGATGGCCGCTCATTCAGCGATCATTAAAGGCGCTTCACAGGTGTTTGTAGTGGATACGCATAAGGACCGGTTGGCTCTGGCAGAAAAAATGGGAGCTATAGGCATTAATGCTATTGGTGATGAAGCAGTCCAAAAAATTCTCGACCTGACGGATGGACGCGGTACTGATTGTGGCTGCGAATGTGTTGGCTATCAGTGCTGTAACAAGCATGGTCATGAAGACAATTCGGTCACCATGAACAGTCTTGTTGCATCAACGAAAGCAACAGGGGGAATTGGTGTGGTTGGCGTTTTTATTCCTCAGGATCCGGGCGCTGAATCTGACCTTGCAAAAGAGGGTAGGGTGCCATTTGATTTTGGCAGTTTCTGGTTTAAAGGACAGGCAATCCGTACCGGACAGGCTAATGTCAAGGCCTATAACCGTCAGCTTTCCCGCCTCATCCATCACGGGAAAGCCACCCCGGGTCAAATAATTTCACACCGTCTTTCGCTTGAAGAGGCTCCTGTGGGATATAAACACTTCGATGATCGAGATGAGGGATGGACAAAGGTTATCCTTAAGCCTTAAATAACGTTGACCGGTAAGCGAAAGCAAAAATCGGGAAATCGCATCCCTTTTGACAGGGTGCAAAAAGGTACCCTGTCAGGTAATTATTCTTCATATCTCCAGTTGCCAAGCGCGCCCATGCCGGAGTTTTACCGAGTGGCGCGGCCTGCTCCGACGCTGAGGATCGGATCACTATATCTGTTAGGGGTCAGTTTGGATACCGAAAATTATTGTACGTTAAGGTCATTTTTTGACCTTTTTACTTTAGCTGGCCTTAGCAGACGAAACTGGTAATGGTTCCAACTTACTGATAGTGTTTTATGTTCAGATAATGCCCGATGATTTTGTCATGCAGCTCCACCGATTTCGGCAGGCTATCGCCACGCAGAAGCCGTTTATTTCGGCGCCCTTTACCTCGGCGACGGGCAACTACGTGGTTTCTGTCGCAGCCGCTCTTCACGCCGCACGGCAGTTACCTGGGCTACATTGGCGGCACAATCTACCTCAAAAGCATAGCATGCTGAGCGACATCCTGAGCCAGCATTTCTACGCTCGCGGCTCTATCGTCAGCAATGACGGCCTCATCATCTTCAGCCACGATCCGTCACGCATGGGAACAAAAATGGCGCTGAACTCCGCGCTGCGCAAGCGGCTGGCCTCCATGGACAGCGGGCGGTTCAGCTCGGAGGCGGACGGGCTACGCCAGCCTGCACAAAACGGACTGGAACATTTTTATCGCCGGGACCTCTGAGACGGTCCGGCATATTCTGGTGCGCACGGCAGAAAACGCACTGTGGTTCCTGCTGAGCATCGTTATCCTGACGGTCGCCGTGGTGACCCTGCTGGCCGGGCGCATTGCCTCTCCCCTGGAGACGCTGGCGGGCATGGTGCGGGATGAGGGGAATGACGCGTCGCTGGCATCGGTGAAGGCCTGGTACTTTGAGGCCGACCGTCTGAAGCAGGCCGTGGAGGAGGAGTAGCGCCACGCCATGGCAGGCCCCATGGCCGCGCTCAGCGACGAGGCCATGACCGACCCGCTGGCCGGGCTCTGCAACCGGCGTGGCTTTACTCTGCTGGCGGACAGGAGCCGCGAAGATGCCTCGCAGTGCGTGATTGCACTTGATATCGACCACTTTCGACTGGTACGGGCACGATGCGGGTGATGCGGTGCTGGTCAGCCTGCTACGGCAGGCCTGCCGCACGGGAGACGTGGTCAGCCGCTTCGGCGGCGAGGAGTTTATTCTCCTGCTGCTGCAGACGGCGCTGGAGGATGCGGCCCGGACGGCGGAGCGCATCCGCGAGGTGGTGAGCACCACGATGTTCCCGTTCGTCGGTGCCATGACGGTGTCGGCAGGCGTGGCGTCCCTGGCAACTGTGGCAGCGGGTCAGCACTGGCCGCGCAGCTCCACGAAAGCCACTCGTCAAGCTCCGCCTCCGGCAGCGGCCGGAAATAGAAGAATCCCTGCGCCTGGTCGCAGCCGTACTCCGTGAGCTCGGTAACCGTATCGGCATCCTTAACGCCTTCGGCCAGCACCGTGTAGTCCAGATCCTTCAGCATGGCGATGATGCGTGAAGCGGTGTCTGACAAGATTTCGCTGATGAGCGTGCGGTCGAGCTTGATAACGTCCAGCGGCATGCGCCGCAGGTAGCTGATGTTGCTGTAGCCGGTGCCGAAGTCGTCCAGCGAAACCCCGCCCCCCCGCAGCTTCAGCATCTCCAGCCCGCGCATCGCCGCCAGGTTTTCAATAATCCGCTCGCTCTCCAGGCACTCAATGCCCAGCAGCGAGGGAGAAAGCTTCGCTTTTATCATCTTCGCCTCCAGCGCGTCGGCAAAGCCCTCGCGGGCAAAGTCCCGGCTACTGGCGTTTATGGTCACCGGGAGCTAGATGCAGCTGTTGCGCAGGCGGACAAGGCGGCCGATGGTGCGGTCCGTAAACGGGTTCTTATGCCTTAGTTGTAAGTGTCTACCATGTCCCCGAACAAGTGTTCACGATGTCCCCGGACTGTACACTCTGCCGTAACAGGAGGGGATGGATCATACCGCAGGTGACCAGAGGTCGTAGTTCAGCGCATAGGTGCTGCCATCCCGCACAACCTTACCTGTAGTTGGCAGGTTAAAGTGCATTCCGCTTACGGCCAGACTATCGCTAGCCACACGGTCAAGCAGCTTGCCACGAATGGCAGCCGCAGCAGCGGGATCGCTGTCAAATGCGATTGTAACGTCAGGCTGAGCAATCTGAACGTGAGGGAAATGAACAATGTCACCCCAGATGAGCAGAGACTCTTTTTCATCGCCCAGCAAATATCCGCTGTGACCCGGCGTGTGTCCAAACAGTTCTACTGTCTGAATTCCGGGCAGAATCGACTCCTCGCGGAATGGAACCAGCTTATCGTCATAAGCATTGAAGGCATTTTTTGCCACTTCAAAGAAGGGCTTAAACGCATCAGGCGCGCCTGCTGAAATGGTTTCATCACGCCAGAAAGCGAGTTCTTTTTCATGAACAAAAAGCTGCTGAACATTGCGGAACACCGGAGTCTGTAAGGGACCAGCAAGTCCACCAATATGATCTGGATGGGCGTGAGTCAGCAGGATGGTATCGATAGCGAGGGGGTCAATACCTGCTGCTGCCAGGGCAACCTGAAGCCGGCCGCCCCAGCCATTGATACCACCAGCGCCGCTGTCAACCAGAATGGTACGCTCAGGTGTCTGAATGACATAAACGTTGATATTGATACGAGGTAATACCGGGGCACCCCGCTTCTGAAGCAGGGCTTCAGCACGAGACCCATCAATGCCTGACAGCAGTTCAAAGGAGACGTCGAGGTAACCATCACTTAGCATGGTCACCGTCATGTCGCCCACTTTTTTTCGATTGATGGCCGGTGCCTGCCAGTTCAGATGTGATGTCATGTTTTACTCCATTGCGGTGAGGGGATACAAAAATTTTCATAAAGATCATAACGTGTTCTGAGAAAAGAACTGCTCAAATTAGTATGCGAAACGCTCATTTATAAACTGGAGCACGGCAGGATGAATCGCCACGGGTTTAACAGACACCTCAGAGTCATTTAAGATGGCTTAAAGAGAGGTGCCCATGAGCGGTAAGCGTTATCCCGAAGAGTTTAAAATTGAAGCAGTCAAACAGGTTGTTGATCGTGGTTATTCTGTTTCCAGCGTTGCAACACGTCTCGATATCACCACCCACAGCCTTTACGCCTGGATAAAGAAGTACGGTCCGGATTCCTCCACTCATAAAGAACAGTCAGATGCTCAGGCCGAGATCCGCCGTCTCCAGAAAGAGCTGAAGCGGGTTACTGACGAACGGGACATATTAAAAAAAGCCGCGGCGTACTTCGCAAAACTGTCCGACTGAGGTACGCCTTTATCCGTGACAACGCCCGTTGCTGGCCTGTTCGCCTGCTCTGTCGGGTGCTGGATGTTCATCCCAGTGGCTTTTACGCATGGCTTCAGCAGCCGCATTCACAACGCCATCGGGCAGACCTGAGACTGACAGGACAGATTAAACAGTTCTGGCTGGAATCGGGATGCGTCTATGGTTATCGCAAGATCCATCTGAATCTGCGGGACAGCGGGCAACAGTGCGGAGTCAACAGAGTCTGGCGACTGATGAAACGTGTCGGGATAAAGGCTCAGGTCGGATACCGGAGCCCGCGGGCTCGTAAAGGCGAGGCCAGTATTGTGTCGCCCAACAGGCTCCAGCGACAGTTCAATCCGGATGCTCCGGATGAGCGTTGGGTAACCGACATAACCTATATCAGGACCCACGAAGGCTGGCTGTATCTTGCTGTGGTTGTTGATCTGTTCTCACGCAAAATTATCGGCTGGTCCATGCAATCCCGGATGACAAAGGACATTTTCCTGAACGCACTGCTGATGGCTGTATGGCGGCGTAATCCCCAAAAACAGGTGCTGGTTCATTCGGATCAGGGCAGTCAGTACACAAGCCATGAGTGGCAGTCGTTCCTGAAATCACACGGACTGGAGGGCAGCATGAGCCGTCGCGGTAACTGCCACGATAATGCGGTTGCAGAAAGCTTTTTCCAGTTGTTGAAACGCGAACGGATAAAGAAAAAGTTCTACGGAACGCGGGAAGAAGCCCGCAGCGATATTTTTGATTACATCGAAATGTTTTATAACAGTAAGCGTCGGCATGGTTCTAGCGATCAGATGTCACCGACAGAATATGAAAACCAGTATTATCAACGGCTCGGAAGTGTCTAGATTATCCGTGGCGATTCACATTCTGAATTCATCCGCCAGTTCATCCGGGAACGGCTCTGGCAGGCAGTGCCCGCAGTCATACATGACCGACCTGATAACGTCTGGCCTTCTTCGCTCAGTAACGTTTTGTGTCCAGGACGTCAGTCTTCACAGCTGTCAAATCAACGCTATTTCATAAGGCGGCTCACGTTTTTATGTCATAAGCCGCGCTTTTCCGGCTGGAACGTTCCACCCACTCGGTCACTGTGATTTAATATGCTAAACCGGTTTAATTAAGTTTAGCTTTGGAGGGTTTTAGCATGAATGCAAAAGTTTGGGTTCTGGGCGACGCGGTGGTGGACCTGCTGCCAGAGAGCGAAGGGCGCCTGCTGCAGTGCCCTGGAGGCGCGCCGGCTAACGTGGCGGTAGGGGTTGCCCGCCTTGGCGGCAACAGCGGATTTATCGGCCGCGTCGGCGGTGACCCGTTTGGCCGCTACATGCGTCATACCCTGCAACAGGAGCAGGTCGACGTCAGCCATATGTATCTCGACGATCAGCACCGCACGTCCACTGTGGTCGTCGACCTTGACGACCAGGGGGAACGCACCTTTACCTTTATGGTACGCCCCAGCGCGGATCTGTTCCTGGTTGAAGAAGACCTGCCACAGTTTGCCGCCGGACAGTGGTTGCACGTCTGCTCCATCGCGCTCAGCGCCGAGCCCAGCCGTAGCACTACCTTCGCGGCGATGGAGAGCATCAGGTCTGCCGGCGGTCGGGTCAGCTTTGACCCTAATATTCGTCCCGATCTCTGGCAGGATCAGGCCTTGCTGCTAGCCTGCCTCGATCGCGCTTTGCACATGGCCAACGTGGTAAAGCTATCGGAAGAGGAGCTGGTCTTCATCAGCAGCAGTAATGATTTAGCATACGGAATCGCCAGCGTAACGGAGCGCTATCAGCCGGAATTGCTACTGGTGACCCGGGGCAAAGCGGGGGTGCTTGCCGCGTTTCAGCAGAAGTTTACCCATTTCAACGCCCGGCCTGTGGCCAGCGTGGACACCACCGGCGCGGGAGACGCATTTGTCGCCGGACTGCTCGCCAGCCTTGCGGCTAACGGGATGCCAACGGACATAACCGCACTGGAACCGACACTCACGCTTGCACAGACCTGCGGCGCCCTGGCCACCACAGCCAAAGGTGCGATGACCGCCTTGCCCTATCAGCGCGATCTCAACCGTCAGTTTTAATCCTTAAAGCCGCTTTGCGCGGCTCACTTTGTTGCATGCATCACATTTATTAAACCGGTTTAGCATATTTGTTTTAAGAAAAATAAAGGTCGGGCTTAACATAACAACTAAACCGGTTTAGCAAAAATTATCATTTTCCATTTTTACTTTTGGGATGCCAACAGCATGTACAGAAAAAGCACACTTGCTATGCTTATCGCTTTGCTAACCAGCGCTGCCTCAGCCCATGCGCAAACGGATATAAGCACCATTGAAGCCCGACTCAACACGCTGGAAAAACGCCTGCAGGAGGCAGAAAACAGGGCGCAAATGGCGGAAAACCGCGCCGGGGCGGCGGAGAAAAAAGTTCAGCAACTCACCGCGCAGCAGCAAAAAAACCAGAACTCGACTCATGAAGTGGCTCAGCGTACCGCCAGACTTGAGAAAAAAGCCGATGACAAAAGCGGCTTTGAGTTTCACGGTTACGCCCGCTCCGGCGTGATAATGAATGATTCCGGCGCCAGCACCAAACCCGGAGCCTACATAACGCCGGCAGGTGAAACCGGCGGAGCTATCGGCCGTCTGGGAAATCAGGCCGATACCTATGTTGAAATGAATCTTGAACATAAGCAGACCCTGGATAATGGGGCCACGACCCGCTTTAAGGTGATGGTCGCCGACGGGCAAACCTCTTATAACGACTGGACTGCAAGCACCAGCGATCTGAACGTTCGTCAGGCCTTTGTCGAATTGGGTAACCTGCCGACGTTCGCTGGGCCATTTAAGGGCTCCACCCTGTGGGCCGGGAAACGTTTCGACCGCGACAATTTCGATATTCACTGGATTGACTCTGATGTCGTGTTCCTCGCCGGTACCGGTGGTGGTATCTATGACGTGAAGTGGAACGACGGCCTGCGGAGTAATTTCTCCCTGTACGGGCGTAACTTCGGCGACATTGATGATTCCAGCAACAGCGTGCAGAACTATATCCTCACCATGAATCACTTCGCAGGTCCGCTGCAGATGATGGTCAGCGGTCTGCGGGCGAAGGATAACGACGAGCGTAAAGATAGCAACGGCAATCTGGTAAAAGGCGATGCGGCAAACACCGGCGTGCATGCGCTGCTCGGCCTGCATAACGACAGTTTCTACGGCCTGCGCGACGGTAGCAGTAAAACCGCTCTGCTTTATGGTCATGGTCTGGGCGCAGAGGTTAAAGGTATCGGATCTGATGGCGCACTTCGTCCGGGAGCCGACACATGGCGCATTGCCAGTTACGGCACCACGCCGCTCAGCGAAAACTGGTCTGTTGCCCCGGCAATGCTGGCGCAACGCAGTAAAGACCGCTATGCCGATGGCGACCGCTATCAGTGGGCAACATTCAACCTGCGTCTGATTCAGGCAATCAATCAGAATTTCGCTCTCGCCTACGAAGGCAGCTACCAGTACATGGATCTTAAACCCGAAGGTTATAACGATCGTCAGGCGGTGAACGGTAGCTTCTACAAGCTCACCTTCGCCCCGACATTTAAGGTCGGCAGTATCGGTGATTTCTTCAGTCGCCCGGAGATTCGTTTCTATAGCTCCTGGATGGACTGGAGCAAAAAACTGAATAATTACGCCAGCGACGACGCCCTGGGCAGTGACGGTTTTAACTCGGGCGGCGAATGGTCTTTCGGTATGCAGATGGAAACCTGGTTCTGACGGCTTACGCCTGATGACAGGAATAGCCGGGGGTCAGAGCATCTTTGTCACCCCGGACTCAACTAAGACGCAGAAAAAGCGCTCCCGTGAACGCGGGACGACAACATAAAAATGTTTAAGCCTTAAGAGGGTACTATGGATTTTGAACAGATTTCCTGCTCGCTGCTTCCGCTTCTTGGAGGCAAAGAAAATATCGCCAGCGCCGCGCACTGCGCCACGCGCCTGCGCCTGGTGCTGGTCGATGATTCGCTGGCCGACCAGCAGGCCATCGGCAAAGTTGAAGGGGTGAAGGGCTGTTTTCGTAATGCCGGACAGATGCAGATTATTTTCGGCACCGGGGTGGTAAATAAGGTCTACGCTGCCTTTACTCAGGCGGCGGGTATTAGCGAATCCAGCAAATCGGAAGCCGCCGACATCGCGGCAAAAAAGCTCAATCCGTTCCAGCGCATCGCCCGCCTGCTATCAAACATCTTCGTGCCGATAATCCCTGCCATCGTCGCCTCTGGTCTGCTGATGGGTCTGCTGGGAATGGTCAAAACATACGGCTGGGTTGACCCGGGCAACGCCATCTACATCATGCTGGATATGTGCAGCTCGGCGGCATTTATCATTCTGCCGATTCTGATTGGCTTTACCGCCGCCCGCGAATTCGGCGGTAATCCTTATCTCGGCGCGACGCTTGGCGGCATTCTGACTCATCCAGAGCTGACTAACGCCTGGGGCGTGGCCGCGGGTTTCCACACCATGAACTTTTTCGGCTTCGAAATTGCCATGATCGGCTATCAGGGTACGGTGTTCCCGGTACTGCTGGCAGTATGGTTTATGAGCATCGTTGAGAAGCAGTTGCGTCGCGCAATCCCCGATGCCCTGGATTTGATCCTGACGCCGTTCCTGACGGTGATTATATCCGGTTTTATCGCCCTGTTGATTATCGGCCCGGCCGGTCGCGCACTGGGCGACGGTATCTCGTTTGTCCTCAGCACCCTGATTAGCCACGCCGGCTGGCTCGCCGGGTTACTGTTTGGCGGTCTCTATTCAGTTATCGTCATTACCGGTATTCATCACAGCTTCCACGCGGTTGAAGCCGGGTTGCTGGGCAATCCCTTCATCGGCGTCAACTTCCTGCTGCCGATTTGGGCGATGGCCAACGTCGCTCAGGGCGGAGCCTGTCTGGCGGTGTGGTTCAAAACCAAAGATGCAAAAATTAAAGCCATTACTCTGCCCTCGGCGTTTTCCGCCATGCTGGGCATCACCGAGGCGGCGATTTTTGGTATCAACCTGCGCTTTGTGAAGCCATTTATTGCGGCGCTGATTGGTGGTGCGGCGGGCGGCGCATGGGTGGTATCTGTACACGTCTACATGACCGCGGTCGGCCTGACAGCGATCCCCGGCATGGCCATCGTGCAGGCCAGTTCGCTGTTGAACTACATTATCGGGATGGTTATCGCCTTTGGCGTCGCCTTTACGGTCTCCCTGGTTTTGAAATACAAAACGGACGCTGAATAATGTCTCTTCCATCACGACTGCCTGCGATTTTGCAGGCAGTAATACAGGGCCAGCCACGTGCGCTGGCCGATAGCCACTATCCGCGCTGGCACCTTGCGCCGGTCACCGGGCTGATGAACGACCCCAACGGCTTTGTCGAATTTGCCGGACGCTATCACTTGTTTTATCAGTGGAACCCGCTCGCCTGCGATCATACGTTTAAGTGCTGGGCGCACTGGAGCTCCCCCGATCTGCTACACTGGCAGCATGAGCCCATTGCGCTGATGCCGGACGAAGAGTATGACCGTAACGGCTGCTACTCCGGCAGCGCGGTGGATAACAACGGTACGCTTACCCTGTGCTATACCGGCAACGTGAAGTTTGCCGACGGAGGGCGAACCGCCTGGCAATGCCTGGCAAGGGAAAGCGCCGACGGCACCTTCCGCAAAATCGGCCCGGTCCTGCCGCTGCCGGAGGGCTACACCGGCCACGTGCGCGACCCAAAAGTCTGGCGACACGAAGACCTGTGGTACATGGTGCTGGGTGCGCAGGATCGGCAAAAGCGCGGCAAGGTGCTGCTGTTCAGCTCTGCGGATCTCCATCAGTGGACGAGTATGAGTGAAATCGCCGGCCACGGCATCAATGGCCTCGACGACGTCGGCTATATGTGGGAGTGTCCGGATCTTTTTCCTCTCGGCGACCAGCATATTCTAATCTGCTGTCCGCAGGGGATTGCCCGCGAGGAAAAGTGTTACCTGAACACCTACCCGGCAGTATGGATGGCGGGCGAGTTTGATTACGCTAGTGGCGCTTTCAGCCATGGCGAACTGCACGAACTGGACGCCGGCTTTGAGTTCTACGCCCCGCAAACCATGCTTACCAGTGATGGCCGTCGTCTGCTGGTCGGCTGGATGGGCGTGCCGGAGGGCGAAGAGATGCTTCAGCCGACCCTCATCAACGGCTGGATCCATCAGATGACCTGCCTGCGTGAGCTGGAGTTTATCAACGGTCAGCTCTATCAGCGTCCGCTACGGGAACTGAGCGCCCTGCGCGGTGAAGCGAACGGCTGGTCGGGGAACGCCCTGCCGCTGGCACCGATGGAAATCGATTTGCAAACCCGCGGGGACGATATGTTGAGCCTCGATTTTGGCGGCGTATTAACCCTTGAGTGCGATGCCAGCGGACTCCGCCTGGCCCGACGCAGTCTCGCCAGCGACGAGATGCATTATCGTTACTGGCGCGGAAACGTCCGCTCGCTGCGCGTTTTCATCGACCAGTCGAGCGTGGAGATTTTCATAAACGGCGGTGAAGGGGTGATGAGCAGCCGCTACTTCCCGGCCTGCTCCGGTCAGCTAACATTCTCCGGCATCACGCCGGACGCATTCTGCTACTGGCCGCTGCGAACTTGCATGGTAGAATAAGCGTTTTGCTTCAGGCTCATGGCGTCGTAATGAAAACCAAACGCGTAACCATTAAAGATATAGCCGAACAGGCTGGCGTCTCCAAAGCGACCGCCAGCTTGGTACTGAATGGTCGTGGCAAGGAGCTGCGCGTGGCGCAGGAAACGCGTGAGCGCGTACTGTCGATTGCCCGTAAGCATCACTATCAGCCAAGCATTCATGCCCGCTCGCTGCGCAACAACCGCAGCCACACCATCGGGCTGGTGGTGCCGGAGATTACCAACCACGGCTTTGCGGTCTTTGCCCATGAGCTGGAGATGCTGTGCCGCGAGGCGGGCGTCCAGCTGTTGATCTCTTGTACTGATGAAAACCCCGGTCAGGAGAGCGTGGTGGTCAATAATATGATTGCCCGCCAGGTCGACGGGATGATCGTCGCTTCCTGTATGCACAACGATGCCGACTATCTCAAACTCAGCCAACAGCTGCCAGTGGTGCTGTTTGACCGGTGCCCCAATGAAAGCGCGCTGCCGCTGGTAATGACCGATTCGATTACCCCAACGGCGGAACTGATTTCCCGCATCGCGCCTCAGCATAGCGATGAGTTCTGGTTTTTAGGCGGTCAGGCGCGTCTGTCGCCCTCCCGCGATCGTCTGACCGGGTTCACGCAGGGTTTGGCTCAGGCGGGTATTGCCCTGCGCCCGGAATGGGTGATCAACGGCAATTACCACCCCAGCTCCGGCTATGAGATGTTTGCCGCACTCTGCGCGCGCCTTGGGCGGCCGCCCAAGGCGCTATTCACCGCCGCCTGCGGGCTGCTCGAAGGGGTTCTGCGCTATATGAGCCAGCACCATTTACTCGACTCCGATATTCATCTGACGAGCTTTGACGATCACTATCTTTATGATTCGCTGTCGCTGCGTATCGACACTGTCCAGCAGGATAATCGCCAGCTGGCCTGGCACTGCTACGATCTGATAAGCCAGCTGATCGAGGGCGATACGCCCGAAACGCTACAACGCTACCTGCCCGCAACGCTGCAGTTTCGGCATCAGTAATAACTGAGTATTTTTGAATAGCGACGCGGATGCCGATTGGTCTGAACGGCCCGGCGATCGCCGGGCATACCATTGGCGCCGGCATCGTGCTGGTAACGACCATATTAGGGCGTTTGAGCAGTTGCCTGGCCTCACGCAGGGAGACTGGATTAACTGACCGCTGACAAAATGCCTGACAATGACAGTCCGTTTTGTGCCAGGAGCGGACGTTGCTCACCTTAAAGAAAGTACTGCGTTTTATGTTCACTTTGATGGACTACCAGCGAACCATTCAGGTAACAGGCAGGCGAGATTGCCGAATGGCCTGCCTACCGGCAGCTATGAATGTACAATGGCAGAGAAAAACCTCTGGTTGTTTCCGAATTACTTTATCACGACAGTTATTTACTGCCCCTGCCAGGGCAGTAAGTGATAAAGCAAAACGGCTTTTACAGGTTATTACGTAAAAGCATTAGCTTTTTCTGGTTGACCACCAACAGATAACCGAACCGGCACTGAAGTGGTTTACTGAATTTGGCCACCTGAACAGAGGTGATATGCTCACCTCAGAACATTACAGGTGCCTCAATGAAAAAAAGAAATTTCAGAGCAGAGTTTAAACGCGAATCCGCTCAGTTGGTCCTTGATCAGAACTACACCGTTGCAGCTGCGGCCAGTGCTATGGATGTGGGTCCTTCTACCATGACGCGATGGGTAAAGCAGTTGCGGGATGAACGACAGGGCAAAATACCTAAAGCCTCCCCTATAACCCCAGAACAGATTGAAATACGTGAGCTGAAGAAAAAGCTACAACGCATTGAAATGGAAAACGATATATTAAAAAAGGCTACCGCGCTCTTGATGTCGGACTCCCTGAACAGTTCTCGATAATCGGGAAACTCAGGGCGCGTTATCCTGTGGCCACTCTCTGCCATGTGTTCGGGGTCCATCGCAGCAGCTACAAATACTGGAAAAACCGTCCTGAAAAGCCAGACGGCAGACGGGCTGTATTACGCAGCCAGGTACTTGAACTGCATGGCATCAGCCACGGCTCTGCCGGAGCAAGAAGCATCGCCACAATGGCAACCCAGAGAGGCTACCAGATGGGGCGCTGGCTTGCTGGCAGGCTCATGAAAGAGCTGGGGCTGGTCAGTTGCCAGCAGCCGACTCACCGGTATAAGCGTGGCGGTCATGAGCACGTAGCTATCCCGAATCATCTTGAGCGACAGTTCGCTGTAACAGAGCCAAACCAGGTGTGGTGCGGTGATGTGACCTATATCTTGACAGGTAAGCGCTGGGCGTACCTCGCCGTTGTTCTCGACCTGTTCTGAAGAGGTAAGGGATATTCAGGCACTAAAGGATGATTTAAGTCTTGATGATACTACCCGCAAGCAATTGATTGCCGCCAGAGCTGGACAGGGCTGGTTCATAGCTGAATGTATGAAACTTTTTCCATCTTGTCCTTTCACCGGGATTTCATTTCCTGCATTACTTCGTGCCAGCCATATAAAGTCATGGCGAGCTTGTCAAAGCGGACAAGAACGTTTGGATCCCTTCAATGGCATCATGTTAGTGTAAGTATCGTGTCTGATTCTGCCGGTGACAAAATACCCGAGCCTTTGCGGAGCCCCAGATGAGTTCTATCAGGTTCCATACACGAATGGCCATTTCTGTCTTGGACTGCCATATTGAGTGGAATATCACCAGCAGGAGATTTATGCAAATCTCGCTGGGTCGGGCTGCTATTTCCCATTAGCAGGTTTACCCGTCATTCTTGCTGCAACCTGTGACTTTACTGTTCGCAGCCATTTCAGAACCAGGAGTATCGTCAGAGTGATCATTTGATCACTGTTTTGATCACCCGTAACGAGACAAGCGAAATTTTTTCCGCGTTTTGATCAAAAGGTTTATGTGTCGTTTACTTCTCTGATCAAATCACCAAAATCATTACCAACTTCTGTCAGGGTGCGGCTTTGAACGATGATAGCCTTCTGGGGATAGGTGATCAGAGGTATCAGCGCATGCAAAGTTGAAGTGATCCGATGAACTTGATCATTTCAGGTGATCACTTCTTAGATTTTTTCCAGATACCAGCCCCATGGTTTGTTTTGAGCACCCACCTGACATGAGACAAACTGCCAGCCCACCAGATAGAGGTCATTGTTTAAACGCCGAAATACCATTCTGTGGTTTGAACTGGCCATTCCCAGGCAATCTGTTAACTGTTGACTAGTTACACCGGGGTAAGTGGCCACAGCCCAAATATAGATGTGATGGGGATGCTAGGACATTTTCCTTACCAGTTGTGCCACGCTATCAATAGGTCCCAAATTTTCAATGTCAATTCTTCTGGAAAAGTTATCTATAAACCACCAACCGCGTTGCCCGTTTTGTCGATTGTTCTTCACTTTAGTTTTGTGGTCGGCAAAAATAGAGGGGAATACCAATGGCTTAACAATAATTTTTCCTCTATGGCGCGCCACTCATCTTGCCTGTTCTGCTCTACGTTCATTTATCCGGTCCCCAGGTTTATAGGTCGTTAGCGGGAAAACTTTCAATTATCTTCCGATAACTTTGCTATCAACTGTAATTTAGCCTTTATGAGGCTTAGTTTGCTTATCTTAGCCACTGAGCATTCATCACTAAAATCAAGGAATTTGCATGTTTTGGGCGCGTCGGCTCATATCAAATTTTACTGCTGGTGTAATTTACTCTTAGTTGTTTTCCCTGTGGATGAAAACCAATGGTTTTCGATTTCGGCGCTAACGGCGCTGTGAGGGTGTAAGCGTTCCCCGCATCTGCGGGGATGAACCGATGTTGCTGCCGTCGAGCATGGTGCGGATACCGGGTTCCATTGTCTGCTGAATAATGGTTATTTTTTCCTGCGGTGCACGGCGGCGACGCCGTTCAGCTCCTGATAAAACTTCAACCATCTTATTATTCTGACTGGTGTTAAACATAGGTCCAAGACTACCTCTTATTTTCAGAGAGGCGAAGTGTCTGGTGATTTATAGGGCCACCCTAATCAGACGTATCAGAACAGGCAAAGCGGATGAGATCAGATATACCTGATCTCATCCGCTGTTCACGCCTCAAATTTCTCCAGATACCAGCCCCATGGTTTGTTTTGAGCACCCATCTGACATGAAACAAATTGCCAGCCAACGAGATAGAGGTCATTGTTCAAACGTCGAAATACCATTCTGTGGTTTGAGCTGGTCATTCCGAGGTGATCTGCTAATTGTTGGCTGGTTACGCCGGGATAGAGTGCTAAAGCAAAAATATATGAGTGGTGGGGATGCCATGACATTTTTGTCAATAAATGCGCCACGGTATCAAGCGATCCCAAATCTTTAATATAAATTCTTCTGGAAAACCTATCGATATTCCACCGACCGCGTTGACCGTTTCGCCGATTTTTCTTCACCATAGTGTTTGGATTATCGTAAAAAGAAGGAAATAACAACGGCTTAACAACAAAGTCTCTTTTTAGTGCTAATTGTTTTTTAAGCTTTTTTCGGCGTTCTAAATATTTACATCTCCACCATTCATCCTCTGTAATACGTCGATATGCTTTGTTTCCATATATACGGCGTATGTTTTTTTCGATAAGACCCCAGTCATATTCATTATTATTCTCAGTATCCATTTACCCCTCCTGATTTTTAGTGATTTGCTACAGCCAAGCTTTCAATAACCATGGGTTGATTAAATTCGTTGGGTAATTACATAGGTAACGACTTGCAGTCCCTGGATTAAGGTAATACCAGTGACAATATTGCGTAACGCTAATATTGCAAGGCCAGTATTCACGATAGTAGCGCTCAAAGTGACGCAGCCAATGTGGACTAGTGCTTGAATTAATGGTGCTGGACGGTGTGATTAACGGACTGATTTTCTTAAACGCATGCAGTCGCCGTAGTGCTCTTAAAAGAGCTTTACTACGAAATGATTTTTTATCCACCAGCATCGTTACATATGCGAGCAGGGCCTCTGGCGTTTCGTTTTCAATTTGACTGAATTGAGCCCTGTTTTCCTTTTCAGCAAAAAGAGAATCCAGCTTACCGGGCAAAGGGCAATGTTCCTGTGCAGGCACAGAAGAAGCAGGATTAATCTGTAATTGAGCTGGTTTAATGCGCCTGGCTTTTTTCAGGCATGAGTAGTGTTGAGTTCCGGAAAGGCCAATATTGTCAGCGACATGCGTTTTTGAGTAGCGCTTGGCAAAGTAGCTAACCCTTAGAAGCAATGCCGTTAAAGCTTCGGTATCGTCCCGGTTAACCAGATAGTATCCATGCTTAGGTAGCCAGACCCTACCGCCAGTAGCGTGTTTCCAATAGCACTTCACCAGTTGGTTAATTTTGTGAGGATGGCGGACAGCGTTGCCATCCATCATCAGAAGATAATGGTAATGCTGAGCGGGGGCCTTATTCTGCTCTCTTACCCAAAATACCCGCATGAAACTTTTGGGATAGATCTTCCTGAGGGCGGGAATCAGCAGCTGATGAAACTCCGTAATAACATTATTGTCAGGGCTATACTGAGGCAGGTGAAAGTCATAGCGTACTGCCAGAAAACGAGAGCAGCTGCGGTAAGTTTTATCAACGGTCCGGAACAGTGAATTCATGATTTTAGTATTCTGCTGGCTCTCTTCAGGCATGACTGGCCAGAGGACATTGTCATAGAGAAACTCCCCACCAGGTCTGATGACAGGATAAGCAGAGCTCCGGGTAATATTATTAATTACCGGGTTCTGAGGAATAGGATCTCTGCTAGGAGTTTTATTATTTATCATGGAGTTACATTAAGGCTCGATTCGCTGCACCGTTCTGAATTGATGCGCTTATTGTTTCAACTGGTTGCATCAACAGGCAAAAGAAAGGCTGGAAACTCCAGCCCTTTGACACAATGCTCATTTATCGTTCTGTGCAAGCCAGTTTTCATACAAACTAGCGGGCCAGCCGAGCGTTTTACCGCTCCGCATCAGTGGCTTAGGAAAATATCCAGACTTTACCCAACGATAGAGGGTGGTACGGCTGCAATCGAGAAGTTCAAGCATTGCATTGATGCGAATCAGGCGCTGAGGTTGGTGTAGGGCAATAACTCTGTCAGACATGGATGATTTGTTTTTCAAACTGCTAACTCCCAATGAAGTGTATTGAAATCATCAGGAGTTAATCAGATTAAGATTGAGTTTACTTCCGCACCTTCTGAAAGGTCATCGAGGATCTTACGCAACTCTTTCTTTATCCTAATTTTTTCTTTTTTGTTTTTTCATTGCCCTAAGGCTTTCAAGGTCTTGAATCTGGCGTGCAAATAGATTCAGTGCAAAACCGAGCTGTTCAGCTGCTTCTTTGCGGGACATAGGTAATGTCTCTGTGGAAGGCCAAAACTTTTTAGCTTGTTTTTCGATCTCATCAAGAAGGTCTGTAATCGTTGGGACAATAATTTTTTTGCCGTCTTTTTTATTTTGACCAATAATCGCCAGAGCTGCGATCAGTAACTCTTCTCGCTTGATAGCATAGTTTTCCCCTTTCAGCGGAGGAGGGTTTTGAATCTCACGTTCTGCCAGTCTTTGGCTATATTTTTCTTTATCATTCGTTTTATCTTCAGCCACATTCATAAGTTCGAAATCAAGGAGTGGCGCTATCTCGTTACGTAAGAAGCCATGCGTATGAAGTGATTCATTTGACAGAGACTCATTGATCCCTGACAGAAGCAGGGTAGGAGTGATGGCAACATAATTCGCCAACTCTGGAGATGTCAGTTTTCCTTTTTTGTAATCCAATTCGAGACATTGACCAAAGTTTATCACCTCTGTATCTACGATTGTGTCCTTGTTAATTATAAAGAATTTTATATCAAATTTACCGGACAGAAGTGTCAGGAGGGCTGAAGAAAGATCTGCATATGTGGCGAGTGTGTAGTGATGTTTGGCCGAGCGCAAAATATTATACAGACTGACGCAGTCTTTTGGTCCCGGCTTGTTACGCTGAATTTGCTGCTGAACCTTTTTACCCAGTATTTCTGAAAAATCCATACAGCCTTCTATTCTCGATAGGAAGTGACGGTGAAGTAACGTCACCCATTACGTCACCTGTATTTCACCCAAACAAAAAGGACTTAGCCAGTTTCCTGTCTAAGTCCTTGATAAACTTGGTGGCCCCTGCTGGACTTGAACCAGCGACCAAGCGATTATGAGTCGCCTGCTCTAACCACTGAGCTAAGGGGCCGTGGCGGAGGATTATAAAGTAACTGCTCGCTGCAATCCAGCCATACGCACCTGCCTGCTGTTTTTATAAACAACGCATTTTCAATCTTTTATACTTAAAGCCTGAATCAATAAGCAGGAGTAATAATGATCAGCGATATCCTGGCGCCAGGCCTGCGGGTGGTGTTCTGCGGCATCAATCCGGGCAAGTCTTCCGCCCATACTGGTTTTCACTTTGCGCATCCCGGTAATCGCTTCTGGAAAGTGATTTACCAGGCCGGGTTTACCGATAAATTGCTCAAGCCGGAAGAGGAGCAGCAGCTGCTGGATACCCGCTGCGGCATCACCATGCTGGTGGAGCGGCCCACGGTGCAGGCGAGTGAGGTAAACCTGCATGAGCTACGCAGCGGCGGGCGCGAGTTGGTTAAAAAGATGGAGGACTATCAGCCCGCGGCGCTGGCGGTCCTCGGCAAGCAGGCGTATGAGCAGGCTTTTAGCCAGCGTGGGGTGCAGTGGGGAAAGCAGAAGATCACCATCGGCGTAACGCAGGTGTGGGTGCTGCCCAATCCGAGCGGCCTGAACCGGGCAACGCTGGAGAAGCTGGTGGAGGCGTACCGGGAGCTGGACGAGGCGCTGGTCGTGCGGGGGCTGTAAGCTCTGAAGCGTCAGCCATAAAAAAAGCTCCCCGTAGGGAGCTTTTTTACATCAGGACGAATTAGTCGTCCAGGAAGCTACGCAGCACTTCAGAGCGGCTCGGGTGGCGCAGTTTACGCAGCGCCTTCGCTTCGATCTGACGGATACGTTCGCGGGTAACGTCGAACTGTTTACCCACCTCTTCCAGCGTGTGGTCGGTGTTCATATCGATACCGAAACGCATACGCAGGACTTTCGCTTCACGGGCGGTCAGGCCAGCCAGTACGTCGTGGGTGGCGGCACGCAGGCTCTCGGTGGTGGCAGAGTCTAGCGGCAGCTCGAGGGTGGTATCCTCGATGAAATCACCCAGATGCGAATCTTCATCATCACCGATTGGTGTTTCCATGGAGATTGGCTCTTTAGCGATTTTCAGCACCTTACGGATCTTGTCTTCCGGCATCAGCATGCGCTCGGCCAGCTCTTCCGGCGTGGGCTCGCGGCCCATCTCCTGCAGCATCTGGCGGGAGATACGGTTGAGCTTGTTGATGGTCTCAATCATATGCACCGGAATACGGATGGTGCGCGCCTGATCCGCGATAGAGCGGGTGATCGCCTGACGGATCCACCAGGTTGCGTAGGTGGAGAACTTATAACCACGACGGTATTCGAACTTATCAACCGCTTTCATCAGACCGATGTTGCCTTCCTGAATCAGATCCAGGAACTGCAGACCGCGGTTGGTGTACTTCTTGGCGATAGAGATAACCAGACGCAAGTTCGCCTCAACCATCTCTTTCTTCGCACGGCGGGCTTTCGCTTCACCGATGGACATACGACGGTTGATGTCTTTTACCTGCTCGATGGTCAGGCCGGTCTCTTCTTCAATCTGCTGCAGTTTCTGCAGGCCACGATGTACCTCTTCAGTCACGTCGCGCAGTTTTTCAGACCACGGCTTGTTCATCGCGATAGCGGCGTTGAACCAGGTCTCGCTGGTTTCGTTGCCGGTGAAGAGGGTGATGAAGTTCTTCTTCGGCATTTTGCACTGTTCAACGCACACCTTCATGATGATGCGTTCCTGGGTACGTACGCGATCCATCATCACGCGCATGCTGTTTACCAGGTAATCGAACTGTTTTGGCACCAGACGGAACTGTTTGAACACTTCAGAAAGCTTCAGGATCTCTTCCTGCGCGGCTGCGTGGCTGCGGCCTTTCGCTTTGATCGTGTCGCGGGTAACGACATACTGCGCGCGCAGTTCAGCGAACTTCTCGCGAGCCAGTTCAGGGTCGATGCTGTTGTCATCATCGCTGCTGTCGTCATCGCCATCTTCGTCGTCTTCGTCTTCGTCATCATCCATCTCTTCCTGAGAGAGTTCAGAACCGACGTGCGTCGCCGTTGGGGCCATGTCTTCTTCCGCGTTCGGATCGACAAAACCGGTGATCAGATCGGAGAGGCGGGCTTCTTCTGCCTCAACGCGATCGTACTGCTCCAGCAGATAGGTGATCGCTTCCGGGTATTCGGCAACGGAACACTGCACCTGGTTGATCCCGTCTTCGATACGTTTAGCGATGTCAATTTCGCCTTCGCGGGTCAACAGTTCAACGGTACCCATTTCGCGCATGTACATGCGAACCGGGTCGGTGGTGCGGCCGATTTCAGATTCAACGCTCGACAGAACCTGTGCAGCAGCTTCCTCTGCATCTTCGTCGGTGTTGTTTGAGTTTTCAGCAAGTAACAGATCATCGGCATCAGGGGCTTCTTCCATCACCTGAATACCCATGTCGTTGATCATTTGGATGATGTCTTCGATCTGATCGGAGTCGACGATATCTTCCGGCAGATGGTCATTGACCTCGGCATAGGTCAGATAGCCTTGCTCCTTACCACGTTGGACAAGAAGTTTCAGCTGTGACTGCGGGTTTTGCTCCATAAGACGGT
Organism: Leclercia sp. M-A074-M; assembly: GCF_965195605.1. Classification (NCBI taxonomy): domain Bacteria; kingdom Pseudomonadati; phylum Pseudomonadota; class Gammaproteobacteria; order Enterobacterales; family Enterobacteriaceae; genus Leclercia; species Leclercia sp. M-A074-M. The sequence continues at coordinate 236,964 of NZ_CBDAHM010000005.1, forward strand.
ATCCACACTTATTCGTTTGATTGGTGTCGGCGATACGGCTGCCAACCTTTAAAGCGAGGGCGTACTTGTATTTTTGCCGCTGCCTCTCAGTGCGGCTGTCGGGATCTACCCGATCGATATTCGGCACTTAAGCCGTTAAATACTTTTGTCTTTCTGTTATTTCTTTGCCAGCTCCTGGCTAATCATCCAGAGCTCCCGGCGTTCTTCGCTGCTTAAACCGTGTGTGCGCTCGCGAGCAATCAACTCTTCCTGGCGCAGTTCAAGCATCGAATCAAACATATGGTTGAGCGAGTCGGTGAAGGTCTCTTCAGCAATCTCTTTATCTGCTATATCGTCCCACATCGACAGTTTTTCAAGGGTTGCGGAGGCTTTTGTTCCGCGATAGTGCTCTAAAAGTTGCCCGGTGGTCAGACCTGGCTGTGACAAACAAGTGTTGACCAGTTCTGCAAATAAGCCAAGTCCAGGCAGCTTTTCGTGGTCTAAACCCGCCAGAGAGGGCACGCGTGGGGCCAGCTCCGGGTTTTGCACCAACAGTCCTATCAGTATACGCATGGTTGTGCGTTTTAGCTGAGGCGCGGGGCGAACCGCTCCGCTTTCAGCCAGTTTTGGCATTAAACGTTCAAGCTGGCTGTCATCCAGGATGCCAAGTTTCTTGCCCAGCTCCTGGCGCAGATAGATGCGCAACGTTTCGCCCGGCACCTGAGTAATCAGCGGTAACGCCAGCGTGCTCAGCTGGGCGCGGCCATCCGGGGTGCTCAAATCTACCTGCGGCATCAGGCTGTTAAACAGAAACGTGGAGAGCGGCTGAGCCTGCTCCATCCGCGCTTCAAATGCCGCTTTGCCCTCTTTACGCACCAGCGTATCCGGGTCTTCGCCGTCGGGCAGGAACATAAAGCGCAACTGGCGCCCGTCGGTCATATAAGGCAGCGCCGTTTCCAGCGCGCGCCAGGCGGCTTCGCGTCCGGCCCGGTCACCGTCGTAACAGCAGACGACCGTGTTGGTCACCCGGAACAGCAGCTGGATATGGTCGGCAGTGGTAGAGGTACCCAACGACGCCACGGCATAGTTAATGTCGAACTGCGCCAGCGCCACCACATCCATATAGCCTTCGACCACCAGCAGCCGCTGCGGTTCAGCGTTATTCTGCTGGGCTTCATACAGGCCATACAGCTGGCGGCCTTTATGGAAAATATCGGTTTCCGGGGAGTTGAGGTATTTCGGCAGGGCATCGCCCAGCACGCGGCCACCAAAACCAATTACCCGGCCACGCTTGTCGCGAATAGGGAACATCACCCGTTCGCGGAAGCGGTCATAGCTACGTCCCTGGTCGTTAGTGACCAGCATGCCCGCGTCGATGAGTGATTTACGATCTTCGCTATTGCCGCCAAAACGCTTCAACACGTTATCCCAGCCGGGCGGGGCGTAACCAATAGCGAAACGCGCAATAACATCGTCGCTCAGTCCGCGCTTGTTCAGATACTGACGCGCAGGCTCAGCAGCAGGTTGCTTGAGAGACTGTTGGTAAAACGAATTCAGGCCATCCATCAGCTGATACAGCGTTTGTCGTTGATGACGCTCTATCTGGCTGGGGCCACTGCCTGCTTCATAAGGCACTTCAAGATTGTGCATGGCAGCCAGCTCTTCGACGGTTTCAACGAACTCGAGCTTGTCGTAGTTCATCAAAAAGTCGACGGCGTTGCCGTGCGCGCCACAGCCGAAGCAGTGGTAGAACTGCTTTTCACCGTTTACGGTGAAAGAGGGGGTTTTTTCATTATGGAATGGACAGCACGCGTGATAGTTCTTGCCCTGCTTCTTCAGCTTTACCCGCGCGTCGATGAGATCGACAATGTCGGTTCTTGCCAGCAGATCGTTGATAAATACGCGTGGAATTCGTCCAGCCATAGGCCCCAGAAATTTTTAGGAACGTATAAACGAAAACAAGCCGCGCATTCCTTCCGGAAGCACGGCCTTACGACTACTACTCTGTCTGACGACTGAGGACGTGCGTCCTCAATAGATTAGTACAGACGAGTACGGCGTGCGTTTTCGCGAGCCAGTTTCTTCGCGTGACGTTTCACAGCAGAAGCTTTAGCGCGCTTACGTTCGGTCGTTGGTTTTTCATAGAACTCACGACGACGAACTTCAGCCAGAACACCTGCTTTCTCGCATGAACGCTTGAAGCGACGCAGTGCTACGTCGAACGGCTCGTTTTCACGTACTTTAATTACCGGCATGTAACTCTCACCTTTATAAATTCGGTTTGCCGCTGGCATCAACGCCAGCTTATTTCAAAATGGTGCGGAATTTTACTGCAATTGCTGCTGCTTTGTAAAGCACCGCGGCCGTTTTTGAAAGGGGACTTTTATAAGGGTGAGGAGTATACACGAAGTGAACTCCAGGGGTGAGGAAAGTTTTACATCAACCCGCCCAGGCTCTACACTGCGCGGTATCTGAGTGAGGTAAAACAAGTCATGCGTGTACTGGGTATTGAAACATCCTGCGATGAAACCGGCATCGCGATCTACGACGATGAAAAAGGGCTGGTCGCCAACCAATTGTATAGTCAGGTAAAATTGCATGCCGACTACGGTGGCGTCGTGCCAGAACTGGCCTCCCGCGACCATGTGCGTAAAACGGTGCCCCTGATCCAGGCGGCGCTGAAAGAGGCTGGCTTTACGGCAAAAGATATTGACGCTGTGGCCTACACGGCGGGTCCGGGTCTGGTGGGGGCGCTGCTGGTGGGCGCCACTGTCGGGCGTTCGCTGGCGTTCGCGTGGGATGTTCCGGCTATCGCGGTTCACCATATGGAAGGGCATCTGCTGGCGCCGATGCTGGAAGAGAATCCCCCTGAATTTCCGTTTGTGGCGCTGCTGGTTTCCGGCGGTCATACGCAATTGATCAGCGTCACCGGTATTGGCCAGTACGAACTGCTGGGCGAGTCCATTGACGATGCGGCGGGTGAAGCGTTCGACAAAACCGCCAAGCTGCTGGGGCTCGATTACCCTGGCGGCCCGATGCTGTCGAAAATGGCCTCGCAGGGCACCGAAGGGCGCTTTGTCTTCCCGCGGCCAATGACCGACCGTCCGGGTCTGGATTTTAGCTTCTCCGGCCTGAAGACCTTTGCCGCCAATACCATCCGGAATAATGACGACGACGAGCAGACACGCGCCGACATCGCCCGCGCCTTTGAAGATGCGGTGGTGGATACTTTAATGATCAAGTGCAAACGCGCGCTGGATCAGACCGGCTTTAAGCGCCTGGTGATGGCGGGGGGCGTTAGCGCCAACCGCACGCTGCGCGCGAAGCTCGCTGAGATGATGCAAAAACGCCGCGGTGAAGTCTTCTATGCCCGCCCGGAATTTTGTACCGATAACGGGGCGATGATCGCCTATGCCGGTATGGTGCGTCTGAAATCGAACGCCACGGCGGATCTCAGCGTCTCCGTGCGCCCGCGCTGGCCACTGGCCGAACTGCCTGCGGCCTGATCTTTCACCCGGCCCGGATGTTAAAAGGTAATATCAAACATCCGGGTGCGGGCCAGCAGGCAGTAAAGCTGGCAGTCATTTTTCACCCGCAGCTTCTCCATCGCCCGAATTTTATGCGCGCTCACGGTCTTAATGCTCAGGTGCATGCGACGCGAGATATCCGTCAGGCTCCCTCCTTTACAAAGTAAACGCAGCACGTCCACTTCTCTGGCGGAGAGCGTCTCCGCGGCCGGCTTTTCACCGGGGAAGAGCAGCTCCAGCAGCGCCGGTTCGACGTAGACGTCGTCATTCATTAAGCAGGTGAGCGCGTCGCGAAGGGTTTTCGCGTTTATATTGTGGCTAACGTACCCCTTTGCTCCTGTCTCAATGGCCAGGCGGAGAAGCTGCGGATTCTTGTAGCGGGCCAGCAGAAGTATTTTGAGCCCCGGAAAACGCTGGCGCAGGCCTTTTACCAGCGCCAGCCCCTCCATACGGCTTAGCGGATCGGCGCTGTGGGCGCCGTTAAGCGTGTAGCCCAGCAGCAGGATATCGGGAAGCTCTCGGGTCAGCGTTTTCAGCAGATCGGATGTCGACTCCGTTTCATCGTTGATTGCAATCGCTGCGCCAGCGCTATTCATGTCGTCGATCATCGCCCGGACGCCCCGGCGAATCAGCGGGTGCTCATCGGCAATGGTTAAATTTAATCGCATCGTAATTCTCCAGCATTGAACGCTGAGACGATAACGGCCAGCGTATTTATAAAACCAATTTTAACCCCCGCGAGAGCGTATTAATTATCCTTTGGAAGATATTTTTAATATTAGAAATGTCTTGCGCTATGGCGGCTGGTATTATTCGCCTGAGTGCCTGTCGTTTTCGCGTTATGCATATTATTTTGGTTATTTTTACTCTGCGTTGCGGTTGACATTTTCGCGTTCAAAAAAGATCGGGAAACTAATACACGTAGAGACAGTTCTTATTTATTCGAAGAAGGCTCTTATTGGCTGGACGATGATTTTCTTTCATTGTGAAAAAAGGGATTTCACATAAATAAATGTCATTAAGGAACGTTGGCAAAAATGAAAAAAAGAATTTTATCGTTACTGATCTGTGCGATCGTCTCCAGCACCGCCTGGGCCGATACCGTACCTCAGGCCACCCTGGCGGAGGAGGGCGTTGCCTACGATGCGATCATTGTTAAGCTGAAACCGTCGACAGACGCGGGCGCCCAGCCTTCGCTGACCCTGAGCGACCCTTCACTGGCAGCCACCGCCATGTATCCCGCCGATAAAAATACCACCGAAATGGCGGCGATAAATAAGCGCTACGGCTTCGATCGCTATTTGCGTATTAATCTTCCGGGCGATAAGAACCAGGATAAGAACTACATCAACAGCATTATTAGCGAGCTGGAACATAATCAAAATATTGAAGCGATCTATCCGGAATCACTTCCCGTTTCGCTGGAAGAGGAGCAGGGAGAGAACAGCGCCGTCAGACCTGGCTTAAGAGCATCCAGCGGCAGCCTCGGTGCGGTTTCAGTGCCGGATTTTCGCCATCTCCAGGATTATTTAAAAGCGCCGGATGAAAAGCGCGCGGGCTATTTTATGGGCGGGGTTAACCGCGACAGTGTCAACCTTTATAAAGGCAATGAGGGGGAAGATATTACCCTTGTCTCTTCAGAAAACTGCGCCTGGAACCCGCAACATGTCAATTTACCGCCCATCGCGTTCAGCCAGGGCAGCGCCACCAGTACCAGTGCCGCCTGCTCTGAGCGGGAACATGGTACAGCTTCCATGGGTATTCTGGCCGGGCGGGATATCGGGGCCGGGGTGCGCGGGCTGAGCTGGAAGAGCAAGGTGGGCTATGCCGGTTGGCCTTCAAGCAATCTGTATAAGCTGATCCCTCAGCTCAAAGCCGGGGACGTGGTGTCGCTGAACATGCAGACCTACGGCGGTGAAGTGGCCGGTACCTGTCAAAAAAACTGTTACATACCGATTGAAAACGATCAGAGCTACTTCAATGTTATCAAAGCCCTGACTGACAAAGGGGTGTTTGTCGTCACCGCCGCAGGCAACGGCAATATCAACCTGGATGCGCCGGGCTTTAACGGCAAGTGGGATACCAACGTTCGCGATTCCGGGGCGATTATCGTCGGCGCGCTTTGCGCCAAAGATGGTAAACGCGCCCACTTCAGTACTTACGGCAAGCGCGTCACCAGCTCCTCCTGGGGCTGCAACGATGTCACCACCACCGGTTACGGCCCGCTTTATAACGCCCCTAACGCCAACTATACCAGCAGCTTCAACGGCACCTCATCCGCAACGCCCATCGTGGCGGGCGTGGTGGCCAGCCTGTCTGGGATCGCCAAAGCGCATGGGATCACCGTGACGCCGCTACAGATGCGTCAAATCCTCCAGGAGACCGGAACACCGGCCGCCAGCGGCACCGGGCAGACCATCGGCACCCAGCCGGATATGGCGCGGGCGGCGGCCAAAATATTGGCCCTGAAGGATGGGGGCGATACCCTGCCGGCGCCGACGGCAGCAGCGGGCGCGGATTACAGCATGGAGTCACCCACGTCGGGGGTGAAAACCTGGCCGCTGGACGGCAGCCAAAGCCTCAATGCAAAATCGTATAACTGGAGCGTGACCAAAGGCGCTGGCACCTTCTTTGTGCAGCAGAACCTGAACGGTACCCTGAGCAGCAGCGTGAACAGCGCCCATGCCTACGCGGTGATCCCGGCGAATACCGAGGGCGATGCGGTCTTTACCCTGACCACCACCGGCGCGGACGGCCGCACAGCGCAGGACAGCATGACTATTAAGGTCAGCAAGCCGGCCATCCCGGCGCAGGACGAGACCCCGGCTCAGGACGAGACCCCGGCCCAGGACGAGACCCCGGCCCAGGACGANACCCCGGCCCAGGACGAAACCCCGGCCCAGGATGAAACCCCGGCCAAAGAGACCGTTCCGGCCTATAACCCAAAAATTGCCTATCCGGTGAAATGCACCAAAGTGTCCCACAACGGTAAAATCTGGTTTAACCAGTGGTACGTCAACCCGGGCCAGGAAGAGCCGGGCAAAGGCTTCAGCAGTTGGGGCGTATGGCGTGAAGAGGGGGCGTCGAACAACACCTGTAAATGATCGGCAAGCCTGGCGTCACGCCAGGCTTTTTTTAGACCTTCAGCATGCCTTTCTCTTCCAGAAACGCGATGATGTTTGCCAGCCCGTCACCCGCTTTCAGGTTAGTAAAGGTCCACGGACGCTCGCCGCGCATGCGGTTGGTGTCGCGCTCCATCACCTCCAGCGAGGCCCCCACGTAAGGGGCGAGATCGGTTTTATTGATCACCAGAAAATCGGATTTGGTGATCCCCGGCCCGCCCTTGCGCGGGATCTTCTCCCCTTCCGCCACGTCGATCACGTAGATCGTCAGATCCGCCAGCTCCGGGCTGAAGGTGGCGCTCAGGTTGTCGCCGCCGCTCTCGACAAAGATCAGATCCAGGTTGCCGAACTTCTCGCTCAGGGCTTCTACCGCCGCCAGGTTCATCGAGGCATCTTCACGAATGGCGGTGTGCGGACAGCCGCCGGTCTCCACCCCCACAATGCGCTCCGGCTCCAGCGCGCCCGCCTCGGTGAGGATGCGCTGATCCTCTTTGGTGTAGATATCGTTGGTGACGACGGCCAGGTGATAGGTGTCGCGCATCGCTTTACACAGCGCTTCCAGCAGGGCGGTTTTACCCGACCCCACCGGGCCGCCCACGCCCACGCGCAGGGGGTGTTTGTACTCAGACATAGAGACTCCTCAGGAACGGAATAATCGTGAATATTGGGTTTCGTGGCGCGCCGAGGCGATGGCCGACAGCGGCGTGGCGGCGCCCAGTTCGTCATCGCAAAGCAACAGCGCCTGCGCCAGCCCGTCGGTAAAGCGATCGCAGAGTTCGATGATCAACAGCTGGGCCGCCTGCTGCCCAAAGGGCACCAGCTTGACGCCCGCCATTACCGCGCTCTCGATCCAGCTGTAGCCAAGACTCAGCGCCATCTCGCGCAGGCCGATGCCCCAGTGCACACCGAGCCACGCCATACCGCATAGCTGGCTTTGCGGGAACAGCGCCAGCCAGTCAGGTGGGCAATCCGCCTCCCAGCTTTTGATCAGCCGGGTAAACGCCGCCCCGCGGTTGCGCTCCTCTTCCCGCAGCTCGCGGGTCTCCCGGCAGGCCAGCAGGTACGCCGTCCAGTGCGCGGCGCTCGCCAGATCCTGCTGTTCACAGGCGTGGTAGAGGCGGGAAAAGAGCGGCAGATCGACGCGGAAAAAGCTTTGCTCCATCTGCTGACACTGCCAGGCTTTGAATGCCGCCGGGGTAGTGACCCAGCCCGCTTCCACCGCCCACTCCAGCCCCTGCGACCAGGTAAAAGAGCCCACCGGCAGACTGCTGCTGGCGAGTTGCATCAGGCGCAACCACTGGCGGGACGGCTCCATCAGCTCATCAGCGCCAGCAGGGCAGAGGCGATCAGCCCGCCGCCGAGGGTTTTACGCAGCCCGTCGTGACGGCGCAGCAGCAGGCCTGCCGCAAAGCTTGCGCACAGCACCGCGGCGCTGGCGAGCATAAAGCCGCTGGTAAACAGCCAGAAGCTGTGGCCTGCCATCTCCACCCCGTGCGCCCAGCCGTGGAACATCGCCAGCGCGGGCACCGCCAGCAGCAGGCGGTTTTCGGTTTTGAACATCATGGCACCACACACCGCCAGCGAGGCGATAATCAGCATCTCCATGCCGCTAAAGCCCCCCAGCAGGCTGCCTGCAATCGCCCCGGTGAGCATCATGCCGAGAGTGGCAAAGGGCATCAGCAGCCTGCGGCCGCTCAGGGCGGCGAGCACGCCTGCGCCGGTCAACATCAGCAGATGATCAAGCCCGGTCAGGGGATGGAAAAAGCCCGCCTGAAAACTGTCGCTGCCGTGTCCCGGATGGGCCAGCGCGGGCAGGGAGAAGGCCAGCAGAAGCAGGGGTAACAACTTACGCATAATTAATCCTTAATGTGAATGAGCGTGAGAGTGGGAGTGCCCTTCGCTGGCATAAGCGCCCGCTTCCGGTTCAAAGGGCAGGGTGGCGAAAGTGACGTCCAGGCCCAACAGGTGCAGCATTTCATCCAGCACGTGATCGTGGTGATAGCGCAATTCGCCGGGCATGACCTGCAGCGGGACGTGGCGGTTGCCCAGGTGATAACAGGCGCGAGCCAGCAGGAACGGATCCGCGCAGTGCACCACCGACAGCGGCTCGGGGGCGGCAATGACCTCCACCACTTCATGACCATCGTCACTGGCAAGCAGGTCGCCGCCCCGCAGCAACAGACCGCGGGGCAACATCAGCCCGGCGTCACGGCCATCGTTAAGCACTACGCGGGCGCGGCTCTTTACCCGCACATCAATGGGCAGCGTGACGTGTGCGGTAACGGGATGGGGATGATCAAGGCGTTGGGTTAAGGTGATCATGAGTCCTCCTCAGAACAGGAAATAGCGTTGCGCCATCGGCAGAACCTCTGCCGGTGCGCTGGTAATCAGCTCCCCGTCAATGCGCACCTCATAGGTTTGCGCATCGACGGTAATGTTCGGCTGCAGGCCGTTGTGGATCATGTCGGCCTTCTTCACCGTCCGGCAGCCTTTGACTACCGCAGTGGCGCTCTGCAGGTTCAACTGCTGCGAAATGTTGTTATCGGCGGCAGCCTGCGAGAGAAAGGTCAGACGGGTGGCGTGGCGGGCGGCGCCCAGCGCGCCAAACATGGGCCGGTAATGCACCGGCTGCGGCGTGGGGATCGAGGCGTTGATGTCCCCCATCGGCGCGCAGGCGATCATCCCGCCTTTGACGATGGTGGCTGGCTTGACGCCAAAGAAGGCGGGGGACCAGACCACCAGGTCCGCCAGTTTCCCCGCCTCAACCGACCCGACCTCATGGGCGATGCCGTGGGTCAGCGCCGGGTTGATGGTGTACTTGGCGATATAGCGCTTCACCCGCAGGTTATCGTTATCGCCCGACTCCTCCGCCAGCGGACCGCGCTGCACCTTCATGCGGTGCGCCACCTGCCAGGTGCGGATGATCACTTCTCCCACCCGGCCCATCGCCTGTGAATCGGACGAGGTGAGCGAGAAGGCGCCAATATCGTGCAGCACATCTTCTGCCGCAATGGTCTCCCGGCGAATACGCGATTCGGCAAAGGCCACATCCTCGGCGATATCCGGGTCGAGGTGGTGGCAGACCATCAGCATGTCCAGGTGTTCGTCGATGGTATTCACCGTGTAGGGCAGCGTGGGGTTGGTAGAGGAGGGCAGAATGTTGGGATGCGCGCAGGCGGTGATGATATCCGGCGCATGGCCGCCGCCCGCCCCTTCGGTGTGGAAGGTGTGGATGGTGCGCCCGGCGATGGCCGCCAGGGTGTCCTCGACAAACCCGCCCTCGTTAAGGGTGTCGCTGTGCAGCGCCACCTGGATATCCATCTCATCCGCCACCGTCAGGGCGCAGTCGATCGCCGCAGGGGTGGAACCCCAGTCCTCATGAATTTTCAGGCCAATCGCACCCGCGGCAACCTGCTCGCGCAGGGCATCCGGGTTGGAGCCGTTGCCTTTACCCAGCAGGCCGACATTCACCGGCAGCGTGTCGACCGCCTGCAACATGCGGGCGATATACCACGGCCCTGGCGTGCAGGTGGTGGCGTTGGTGCCTGCGGCAGGGCCGGTACCGCCGCCAATCATGGTGGTGACGCCAGAGACCAGCGCCTCTTCCGCCTGCTGCGGGCAGATCCAGTGGATATGGGTATCGACCCCGCCTGCGGTGACGATCTTCCCTTCGGCGGCGATCACCTCGGTGGCCGCGCCAATGGGGATCGTTACGCCGGGCTGAATGTCCGGGTTACCCGCTTTGCCGATGGCGAAGATCCTGCCATCCTTCACGCCGATATCCGCTTTGACGATCCCCCAGTGATCGACGATCAGCGCGTTGGTCAGCACCAGATCCACGCAGTCCTGCGCCAGCATCTGCCCCTGGCCCATGCCGTCGCGGATCACTTTTCCGCCGCCGAATTTGACCTCTTCGCCGTAGATGGTCAGATCGTTTTCCACCTCGATCCAGAGCTCGGTATCGGCGAGACGGACTTTATCCCCGGTGGTGGGGCCGAACATGTCGGCATATGCCTGACGTGAAATCTCAGCCATGGTTGACCTCACCCATCACCTCGCCACGAAAGCCCACAATACGCTGCGCGCCTGCCACAGCCACCAGCGTCACGGCGCGCTTCTGCCCCGGTTCAAAGCGCACGGCGGTACCGGCGGCAATGTTCAGCCGGTAGCCTCGGGTCGCCTCACGATCGAACTTAAGCGCCGGGTTCACCTCAAAAAAATGGTAGTGGGATCCGACCTGGATCGGGCGGTCGCCGTGGTTCTCGACGATCACCGTCCGGGTATCGCGATCCGCGTTAATGACGATCTGGCCGGGTTGTATCTGATATTCCCCTGGGATCATGTTGCCCCCTTACAGGATCGGATTGTGAACGGTGACGAGCTTGGAGCCGTCCGGGAAGGTGGCCTCCACCTGAATATCCGGGATCATCTCCGGTACGCCCTCCATCACCTGGGCGCGGGTCAGGACATGGCGGCCCGCTTCCATTAATTCCGCAACCGTCTGCCCATCGCGCGCCCCTTCCATAATGAAGGCGCTGATCAGGGCCACCGATTCCGGGTAATTGAGTTTTACGCCACGGGCGAGACGACGCTCGGCGACCAGCGCGGCGGTAAACAGCAACAGCTTGTCTTTTTCTCTGGGGGTCAGTTCCATCGTGCTTCTCTCAGGTGTGCCAGATTCGGGGCGAACAGGGGGCTTTGGCGGTAAGTTGCGGACGCAGGCGCTGCCAGATCTCACGCATCGCCTGCTGGCAAATCAGGTTGTCGTGCGCGAGGAAGCGCACCGACAGCAGGCCGTCGGTGAGGGTCGCGCCAGCGAAATGCTCCAGCGGTGCCAGGGCTTCGCGGGCCTCCTCCAGCTGTGTTTCGCTCGCCGGGTAAAACAGCAGGGTGCCGATCCACGGATGTTCCGCCACGGGGGTCAGATCGCCGTCGGCCAGGTGCTGGCGCTCGATTAACAGCGGCTCACCCTCAAGCCAGACTTCGAGACGGCTCTCAATACGACCGTGGCTGAAGGGCTCATTAATCACCGGGCGGCCCAGGCAAAACAGCTCCCAGGCCAGCAGCGTACTGCTGCGCTGCAGATGGAACACCGAGCGCAGGGCGGCCTGTGCCCCGGGAAAGAAAAGGGTGTCCTGCGGCAGCCACTCCAGCGTCGCGTTCTCCTCCAGCGTGAAGTGCTGATCCAGCCGCGCCAGGGCGCCGTTGCTGCGATAGAACTTGCTGGCGCCGGGCATGGTGATCAGCGCGTGGCTATGGGCCGCAAGATGAACGGTAATCGCCAGCTCATCCCCGCCGACAATCCCGCCGGGGGGATGCAGCAGATAGAGGTGGCAGGTTTCACCTTCGGGATAAAAGGGGCGCTGCACGGTGAGTGGCCCGACGTGGCGGGCAGAGTGGAGGAGGGTTTTCTCAGGCGAGTAGGAAAAGTGCAGGGCAAGGGATGCCTGCCAGCCTTTTACTGTTTTTTCATGCGCCTGAGTTGCTGACATGCTTTATCCATCTGCTCGCCGTCGGGTTTTTTTAGTATGCCCTGGCGGAAATGAAGGCTGTCATATGAGTCGCTTATGGATGGGGGGGCTAAGCGCCCACTTATTTTCTGGAGTGGTGGAATTGTTCCGTTCACTATAACTTCTCTGCGTTATGTACGCCCCGCTGCGGTGAACGTGTTAAGGGGGTTGCCGCCGCCCCCTTAACAATCCCGGCTCCCGGCAAAGAAAATCGCCGCTTCGCGGTCCCTTCGGCTTATTCCCTCCGGCTAACGGGTCGGGCGTGATCCTACATCCATGTAGGTCACGCCCTCTCGGCGCATCCATGCGCCTCGCCCCGGCCTGCGGTCAACGCCTCAGCGATTTTCAGCCGGACTCACGCTCCCTCTGCCTTCGCTGCGGTCTGAAGGAAACAGAATGTCATTTCTCTGCAAATTCTTTTATTGCCGGAATGTGGCACGGGTGTTGAGTCCCCGCTGAAATCGGCGAACCGGAGACCGGCTGACAAGGGCTGGACGCCAGGGATGGCGGCCAGAGGCGAATCGAGACAGGATGTCGAGTTGAGCCGACCGCAGGCAGCAGGTCGGGAGGTGAGCGCAGTGCGAAGCACCGATTTCGTCGCGGGGCCGCGGGGATTGATAAGGGGGCCGCGGTGGCCCCCTTATCACGTTCACGGGTTCCGGAACGTCATATTCTGTTGGTCATAAAGTGAACGTAACTATTCCACTAAACTCAATATAAGCTACCGCGTCTCTTTATTCTTCCGCTTCAACCGCGCCCAGATCTTCGTCTCCTGACGCCGCCACAACCGCTGAATATTGTCATGGTGACGCAACAGGATCAGACAAGAGAGCATCGACACCGGAAAGGTAAACTGCGGCTTAAACCACCAGACATAAAATGGCGCAATCAGCGCGCTCACAATGGCGCCAAGCGAAGAGTAGCCGCTCAGCAACACGCTGAGCAGCCAGGTGCCGGCCATCACGCCGGTCAGATCCCAGCCAATGGGGGCAATGGCGCCAAACGCGGTGGCGACGCCTTTTCCACCTTTAAAACCAAAGAAAACCGGCCAGATATGGCCCAGACAGGCGGCAATGGCAATCAGCCCCAGCCAGAACGGCGTGACGCCCAGTGCATACGCGCCCCAGACGGGAAGCATTCCTTTCAGAACGTCAAAAATCAGAACCGCTACGGCTGCTCCTTTGCCGCCAATTCGTAGTACATTGGTCGCTCCCGGATTCCCGGAGCCGCTCTCGCGTGGGTCAGGCAACCCGGCGATACGGCAGACCAGAATGGCGCTGGAAATTGAGCCGCAAAGGTAGGCGAGGAGGATCATTCCAGGCGCGATTGCACTCATAACGCTGTTCCGTTTTGAAAATGTCGTTTTGTACTTAGCATCTGTGGATAATACGCATAATTCGCCGGGAGTGGTATCCGGTTTAGCCAAAAACCAGGCAGGTCGTGATGGATATAGTATTTATAGAGCAACTTTCGGTAATCACCACTATCGGGGTGTATGACTGGGAGCAGACCATCGAGCAGAAACTCGTGTTCGATATCGAAATGGGCTGGGATAACCTCGCCGCGGCAAAAAGCGACGATGTGAACGACTGTCTGAGCTATGCCGACGTGAGTGACGCGGTCATCAGTCACGTGGAAGGCCAGCGTTTTGCGCTGGTGGAGCGCGTGGCGGAAGAAGTCGCGGAGCTGCTGCTCAGCCGCTTCAACTCCCCATGGGTGCGTATCAAAGTCAGCAAGCCGGGGGCGGTTGCGCGGGCGGCCAATGTGGGCGTCATTATCGAACGTAGCCAAAATCTGAAAGGAAACATTTAAAGGTATAATAGTTAAACCAATTCCTGTTAAATCAGTCTTAGAGCTGTTCCTTTTACGGTTACCCCCTGGGTAGCCCTTTTTTCTGTCTTTTAGGGGTTAATTGATGAGCGATATGCACTCCCTGCTGGTGGCAGCAATACTGGGTGTGGTCGAAGGATTGACAGAGTTTTTGCCGGTTTCCAGTACAGGCCATATGATCATTGTCGGCCATCTGCTGGGGTTCGAAGGCGAAACGGCGAAAACCTTTGAGGTAGTGATCCAGTTAGGATCCATTCTGGCGGTGGTGGTGATGTTCTGGCGTCGCCTGTTCGGCCTGATTGGCATCCACTTTGGTCATCCGCCGCATGAAGGCACAGGTAAAGGGCGTTTAACGCTGCTGCACATTCTGCTCGGGATGATTCCGGCGGTAGTGCTGGGTCTGTTACTCCACGACACCATCAAGTCGCTGTTTAACCCGATTAACGTCATGTATGCCCTGGTGGTCGGCGGTATCCTGCTAATTGCCGCCGAGCTGCTGAAGCCGAAAGAGCCCCGCGCGCCGGGTCTGGACGACATGACCTACCGTCAGGCGTTTATGATTGGCTGCTTCCAGTGTCTGGCACTGTGGCCGGGCTTCTCTCGCTCCGGGGCGACGATTTCAGGCGGGATGCTGATGGGCGTGAGCCGCTATGCGGCCTCTGAGTTCTCATTCCTGCTGGCGGTGCCGATGATGATGGGCGCCACCGTGCTCGATCTCTACAAGAGCTATCACTTCCTGACCGCGGGCGACATCCCGATGTTTGCCGTGGGCTTTGTCACCGCCTTTATCGTGGCGCTGATCGCCATCAAAACCTTCCTGCAACTGATCAAGCACATCTCGTTTATCCCGTTCGCCATCTATCGCTTTATCGTGGCGGCCGCGGTATACGTGGTCTTCTTCTGATTGCCCGCCCTCAGTCTTTCGGCTGAGGGCAATGCTGTTCCTTCCAGGCTGCGACGGCCCGGATCCGCCGTTTCGTTAACTCTTCCCGGATTTCTGCTCCTTTAAATCCAGCTTCGACGACCGCTTTTGTCGGCACCGCTTTCGCCACCTCCCAGGCTTCACGCAGCAACCGCCCCTGCGGATAATCGTTGGCTTCAAACCCGGTACGCCCGCGCACGTCGGCTTCGCTGGTTAAGGCGATCTGCTCCACGCGCTGCGGTTTGCGCCAGGCGTCAATACTGTCGAACAGCTTGATGATGGTGGCCGGTTTAAGAATCGGGAAGGTGTGGATAAGGTCGTGGAACTCGGCAACCAGCTTCGCCAGATCGCGGATCTCGTTAGGGACCCGCATCCGCTGGCAGACCCGTTCAACCAGCCGCACGCCCGCCGGACCGTGGCCGTGGTGGCGCGGCCAGAGTTCGGGCGGCGTTAACCCCTTCCCGAGGTCGTGACAGAGCGTGGCAAAGCGGACGTCTACCTCCGGGCTCAGCATCGCCGCCATGCTCAGGGTCATCAGGGTATGGATGCCGGTATCGATTTCCGGGTGCCACTTCGCCGGGGCCGGCACGCCAAACAGGGCGTCCACTTCCGGGAACAGTACCTTCAGCGCCCCGCATTCGCGCAGCACCTGGAAGTAAACCTGTGGATTACGTGTGGTGAGCGCATTCTCGGTCTCTTTCCACACGCGTTCGGGGGTAAGGTGTTCCAGCTCGCCCGCTCTGGTCATGGCGGCCATCAGCGCCATCGTTTCATCGGCGATGCGAAAACTCAGGTGGGCATAGCGGGCAGCAAAACGCGCCACGCGCAGCACGCGGAGCGGATCTTCAGAGAAGGCGGGGGAAACATGGCGCAGAATGCGGTTTCGCAGATCCGACTGGCCGCCATAGGCATCAATGATATGGCCGTTTTCATCCTGGGCGAGGGCGTTAATGGTCAGATCGCGGCGCTGCAAATCCTCTTCAAGGGTGACGTCCGGGGCGGCATGACAGGTGAAGCCAGTATAACCGACGCCGGATTTGCGCTCGGTACGCGCCAGCGCGTACTCCTGGCGGCTTTGCGGATGCAGGAAGACAGGAAAATCGCGGCCTACCTGCTGGTAGCCCGCATCAAGCATCTCCTGAGGTGTGGCGCCTACCACCACCCAGTCTTTATCTTTGACCGGCAGACCTAACAACGCATCACGAACCGCACCACCGACCAGATAAATCTTCACGCCACACTCTCCCGTATTAAAAATGGCAATAATACGTAAGTGTGGCAGAGATAGCGATTTAGTTCATCCAGCGGTCTTTACGCTTACGGCTCGGTACCAGATGCGGCAGCACCAGACCCAGCAGCAGACCCATACCCAGCACGCCGCCGCCATACATAAACCACTGCATAATAATGGTGCGCTGTTTGTCATCCAGCTGCAGGTTGGCTGCGCTCACCTTTTTCTGGGCGACGATCAGCTCGTTCTTCAGCTTCTGGTTTTCGTCTTTGAGACCGTTGATCACCCCGTCGCTCTGCGCCACTTTCTGCTGCATTTCAGCCGTGCGCTGGTTCCAGGTGGCGTCGATATTGGTCAGTTTGTCGGTCAGGGTTTTGACCTGGTTTTCCAGATCCGGCACGCGGGTGCGCAGGCTTGGGCTGGTGCTAAGCTCTTTTAACGGGATCCAGGCGGTACGGCCGCTGCTGTCGCGCACCTGGCCATAGCTGGAGTCGGCGTTACTCTGTAACAGCACCACTTCCTCGCCGGCATTAATCGTACCCACGAGGCGATAATTGTCACCCGGACCACTACGTACCCAGGTATTCAGTTCGTCAGAAACGTAGCGTTTCTCTTCAGCGTGAACCGCTGTTGCGGCGCTAAAAGCAAGTAATGTCAGTCCGATTAGGCGTAATTTAAGCATCAGGCAGTCGTTATTTTCGTAAAAAGTGGAACGATAGTAGTGGTAACGGCTTCTCCACGCAAAGGATTCGTCAGCATTCGGAATCCTCCGTGTAGGGTTTGCCACTTTAACAAACTTTACGCCCGTCAAATTGCTCATTGCGTGGCAATCTGGCGCAAAATACTATCTACTGACAAAAAAGTGGCGAGTAAGTTCGCCTAAATTTACCCCGCAGTGCTGCAATCAAAAGAACAAGGCCATGGCTCAGGAAATCGAATTAAAGTTTATCGTTGAAAATGAGAGCGTCGACGCGCTGAAAAACCATCTGCACCAGCTGACAGCTGAACATCACGAGCCGGTGCAACTGCTCAACATCTATTACGAAACTCAGGACCTGTGGCTGCGTCGCCATGACAGGGGGCTGCGCATCCGCGGCGTTGATGGCCGCTACGAGATGACCATGAAAATTGGTGGTCGCGTGGTGGGCGGTCTGCATCAGCGCCCGGAATACAACATTGATATTGACCAGCCTGCGCTGGATCTGGCGCGCTTTCCGGCGGAAGTGTGGCCGGAAGGTCAACTCCCCGAGGGCCTGGAAGAGAGCGCCAGCCCGCTGTTCAGCACCGATTTCTGGCGCGAAAAGTGGCTGGTGAACGAAGGTAAAAGCCGCATTGAAATCGCCCTCGACCGGGGTGAGGTAAAAGCGGGCGAGTTCCAGGAGCCGATCTGCGAGCTGGAGCTTGAACTGCTGGAAGGCCACGCCGATGACGTGCTGAAGCTGGCGCGTAAGCTGGTGACCCAGAGCGGTCTGCGTCAGGGGAGCCTGAGCAAGGCGGCCCGCGGCTATCATCTGGCCCAGGGCAATGCCCCGCGCACCCTGAAACCGCTGGAGATTATGCGCGTCGCGCCGAAATCCT
The DNA here is from genome assembly GCF_965195605.1 of Leclercia sp. M-A074-M. NCBI lineage: Bacteria > Pseudomonadati > Pseudomonadota > Gammaproteobacteria > Enterobacterales > Enterobacteriaceae > Leclercia > Leclercia sp. M-A074-M. Next base: position 254,663 of record NZ_CBDAHM010000005.1, read on the forward strand.
CTATCGAGCAGGGGTTTGAAGCCTCGCTGGAGCTGGCCCTAAGCCAGTGGCAGTATCACGAGGAGCTGTGGGTCCGCGGCGTGAAAGGGGCGAAAGCCGAGGTGCTGGCGGCGATGGCGCTGGTACGTCATAGCCTGACGCTGTTCGGCGGCATTGTGCCACGTAAAGCGAGTGCTCACTTACGCGATCTGCTGACCCAGACCGAAACCCTGATGGCGTCGGATGTCTCTGCCGAGACGGCGGTCTACAGCCCGCAAACCGCCACCGCGAAACTGGCGCTGACCGAGTTTCTGGTGACGCGCGGCTGGCGCACCTTCCTCGACGCGAAGGCGCAGAGCAAAATGGCGGATAACTTTAAGCGCTTCGCCGATATTCACCTCTCCCGTCATGCTGCTGAACTGAAAACCACCTTCGCCCATCCGCTGGGGGATCAGTATGGCGATCAGCTGATTCGTCTGGCGCGCAACATCGACAGCATGTTGCTGCTGTCAGGGGCGTATGACGGCCCGGTGGCCCGCGCCTGGCTGGAAAACTGGCAAGGGCTGCTGCATGCCATTAAGACGCGCCAGCACATTGAAATTGAGCATTTCCGTAACGAAGCCATTTCGCAGGAGCCATTCTGGCTGCACAGCGGAAAACGTTAACGCAGGCAAGGAACCCCAATGATGCCGCTTTCTTCACCCTTACAGCAGCAGTGGCAGACGGTATGTGAGCGTCTGCCGGAAACATTACCCGCCTCGTCATTAAGCGACCAGGCCAGGCAGGTGCTGGCGTTCAGCGACTTTGTGCAGGAGAGCGTTACGGCACATCCTGACTGGCTGACCGGGCTTGAGGCCGCGCCGCCGCAGGCGGACGAGTGGCAGCACTACGCGCAGTGGTTACGCGACGCGCTGGCAGATGTCGGCGATGAAGCCGCGCTGATGCGCGAGCTGCGCCATTTCCGCCGCCGGGTAATGGTGCGCATCGCCTGGGCGCAGGCGCTGATGCTGGTGAGTGAAGAGAGCACGTTGCAGCAGTTGAGTCACCTTGCGGAGACGCTGATCGTCACCGCCCGCGACTGGCTGTACGACGCCTGCTGTCGTGAATGGGGTACGCCATGCAGTGAGGATGGCACTCCGCAGCCGCTGCTGATTTTAGGGATGGGCAAGCTCGGCGGCGGCGAGCTCAACTTTTCCTCAGACATCGATCTGATCTTCGCCTGGCCGGAGAAGGGTGCCACCCGCGGCGGACGCCGTGAGCTGGACAACGCCCAGTTCTTTACCCGCCTGGGGCAGCGGCTGATTAAGGCCCTGGATCAACCCACCCAGGATGGCTTTGTCTATCGCGTGGATATGCGCCTGCGTCCGTTCGGTGACAGCGGCCCGCTGGTGCTGAGCTTCGCCGCGCTGGAGGACTACTACCAGGAGCAGGGGCGCGACTGGGAGCGCTACGCGATGGTGAAGGCGCGGATCATGGGCGATAACGACGGTGCCTACGCCAGCGAGCTGCGTGCCATGCTGCGCCCGTTCGTGTTCCGCCGCTATATCGATTTCAGCGTCATCCAGTCGCTGCGCAACATGAAAGGGATGATTGCCCGGGAAGTGCGGCGGCGTGGCCTGAAAGACAACATCAAGCTGGGGGCGGGCGGTATCCGCGAGATCGAGTTTATCGTCCAGGTGTTCCAGCTGATCCGCGGCGGGCGCGAGCCGTCGCTGCAATCCCGCTCCCTGCTGCCAACGCTTGCGGCAATTGCACAGCTGAACCTTTTGGCGGAAGGGGATGCGCAGATCCTGCGTGAGGCCTACCTCTTCTTGCGTCGGCTGGAGAACCTGCTGCAGAGCATTAACGACGAACAAACCCAGACCCTGCCGGGGGATGAGCTTAATCGCGCCCGTCTCGCCTGGGGAATGCGCCTTGACGACTGGCAGGCGCTGACCGAGGCGCTGGATGCGCACATGGCCGCGGTGCGGCGGATTTTTAACGACCTGATTGGCGACGATGAGAGCGAATCACAGGATGATGAGCTGTCGGAGCACTGGCGCGAGCTGTGGCAGGATGCGCTGCAGGAGGACGATACTACCCCGGTGCTGGCCCACCTCAGCAATGATGACCGTCACCGGGTGGTGGCGCTGATTGCAGATTTCCGCCTGGAGCTGAACAAGCGCGCCATTGGCCCGCGCGGACGTCAGGTGCTCGATCACCTGATGCCGCACCTGCTCAGCGACGTCTGCTCCCGCGCCGATGCGCCGGTGCCGCTGTCGCGCCTGACCCCGCTGCTCAGCGGGATCATCACCCGCACCACCTATCTGGAGCTGTTAAGCGAGTTCCCGGGCGCGCTCAAGCACCTGATTTCCCTTTGCGCCGCCTCGCCAATGATCGCCAGCAAGCTGGCGCGCTATCCGCTGCTGCTGGACGAGCTGCTCGATCCCAATACCCTTTACCAGCCGACGGCGACCGACGCCTACCGGGACGAGCTGCGCCAGTATCTGCTGCGCGTGCCGGAGGAGGATGAGGAGCAGCAGCTGGAGGCGCTGCGTCAGTTTAAACAGGCGCAGCTGCTGCGTGTGGCTGCCGCCGATATCGCCGGAACGTTGCCGGTGATGAAAGTGAGCGATCACTTAACCTGGCTGGCGGAGGCGATTATTGATGCCGTTGTCCATCAGGCGTGGGTACAGATGGTGGCGCGTTATGGCCAGCCGAAACACCTGGCCGATCGGGAAGGGCGCGGCTTTGCGGTTGTGGGATATGGCAAGCTGGGCGGCTGGGAGCTGGGCTACAGCTCCGATCTGGATCTCATTTTCCTTCACGACTGCCCGGTAGATGTGATGACCGACGGCGAGCGTGAGATCGACGGGCGTCAGTTCTACCTGCGCCTCGCCCAGCGCATCATGCACCTGTTCAGCACCCGCACGTCGTCGGGCATTCTGTATGAAGTGGATGCCCGCCTGCGTCCGTCCGGGGCGGCGGGCATGCTGGTCACCTCCACCGAGTCGTTCGCCGAGTATCAGAAGAACGAAGCCTGGACCTGGGAGCATCAGGCTCTGGTGCGCGCCCGGGTGGTCTATGGCGATCCGCAGCTGAAGGAGCAGTTCGATGCTATCCGGCGCGACGTGCTGACCGCCACGCGTGAAGGCCAGACGCTGCAGACCGAGGTGCGCGAGATGCGTGAAAAAATGCGCGCCCATCTGGGAAATAAACATCGTGATCGCTTTGATATTAAAGCCGACGAAGGCGGTATTACCGACATCGAATTTATCACCCAGTATCTGGTGCTGCGTGACGCCCACGCCAAACCGAAGCTGACCCGCTGGTCGGATAACGTGCGCATTCTGGAACTGCTGGCGCAGAACGACATTATGGATGAGCAGGAGGCGCTGGCGCTCACCCGCGCTTACACCACGCTGCGCGATGAACTGCATCATCTGGCGTTGCAGGAGCAGCCCGGTCATCTGCCGCTCGACTGCTTTAACGCCGAGCGGGAGCTGGTGCGCGCCTGCTGGCAGAAGTGGCTGGTGGAACCGTGCGTAACAAAACAAGTGTGATATTATCGCGCGCAAATTGTGAATCTTTCTGGAGTCAGGAATGAAAGTAACACTGCCAGAGTTTGAACGTGCTGGAGTTATGGTAGTTGGCGATGTGATGCTGGATCGCTACTGGTATGGGCCAACCAGCCGCATTTCCCCGGAAGCCCCGGTCCCGGTGGTGAAGGTGGATACCATTGAAGAGCGTCCTGGCGGCGCGGCAAACGTGGCGATGAACATTGCTTCTCTCGGCGCACATTCGCGTCTGGTCGGTCTGACCGGCATCGACGATGCGGCGCGGGCGCTGAGCAAGACGCTGGCGGATGTGAACGTTAAATGTGATTTCGTTTCTGTTCCAACGCACCCGACCATTACCAAGCTGCGCGTGCTGTCGCGCAATCAGCAGCTGATCCGCCTCGACTTTGAAGAGGGCTTTGAAGGGGTAGATCCGGAGCCGCTGCACGAGCGCATCAACCAGGCGCTGGGCAACATCGGCGCGCTGGTGCTCTCCGACTACGCCAAAGGGGCGCTGGCGAGCGTCCAGCAGATGATTAAGCTGGCCCGCGCTTCCGGTGTGCCGGTGCTGATCGACCCGAAAGGCACCGATTTCGAACGCTATCGCGGTGCGACGCTGCTGACGCCGAACCTCTCCGAGTTTGAAGCGGTGGCGGGCAAATGCAAAACCGAGGATGAGATCGTTGAGCGCGGCATGAAGATCATCGCCGACTTCGATCTCTCCGCGCTGCTGGTGACCCGTTCCGAGCAGGGGATGACCCTGCTGCAACCGGGCAAAGCGCCGCTGCATATGCCAACCCAGGCGCAGGAAGTGTATGACGTCACCGGTGCGGGCGATACGGTGATTGGCGTGCTGGCGGCGACGCTGGCGGCCGGTAATACCCTTGAAGAGGCCTGCTACTTTGCCAACGCTGCCGCAGGCGTGGTGGTCGGCAAGCTGGGGACCTCAACCGTCTCCCCTATCGAGCTGGAAAACGCGGTGCGTGGCCGTGCTGATACCGGTTTTGGCGTGATGAGTGAAGAAGAGCTGAAAGTGGCCGTTGCCGCCGCGCGTAAGCGTGGTGAGAAAGTGGTAATGACCAACGGCGTGTTCGACATTCTGCACGCGGGCCACGTCTCCTATCTTGCCAACGCGCGCAAGCTGGGCGACCGTCTGATCGTGGCGGTGAACAGCGATGCCTCCACCAAACGTCTGAAGGGTGAAACCCGTCCGGTGAATCCGCTTGAGCAGCGTATGATTGTGCTAGGCGCGCTGGAAGCGGTGGACTGGGTCGTCTCCTTCGAAGAGGATACCCCGCAGCGCCTGATTGCCGGGATCCTGCCGGACCTGCTGGTGAAAGGCGGTGACTACAAGCCTGAGCAAATCGCGGGCAGCGAAGAGGTCTGGGCCAACGGCGGGGAAGTGATGGTGCTCAATTTTGAGGACGGATGTTCAACCACCAACATCATCAAAAAGATCCAGAAAGATAGCGAGAAATAAAAAACGGGCCGAAAGGCCCGTTTTTTTGCCGGGTGGCGGCTTCGCCTTACCCGGCCTACGGTAACCCGTGTGAATTATTCCACATTGTCTACCGGTGGGATCGCCGGGGCCGGTTTCACTTCATCAACAACAACACCGCGGTTTTCCAGCTCGGTGAGGCGCTGCTCCAGCAGGGCAACCTTTTCGCGGGTGCGCAGCAGAACCTGCGTCTGCACGTCAAATTCTTCACGGCTGACCAGATCCAGACGCATCAGCTGCGCCTGCAGCACCTGGCGGATCTTCTTCTCAACATCATCACCAAACTCACGTACGCCTTTTGGCATGGATTCATGGACCTGGCGAGCAAGTTGTTCAATTTTTTTTGGGTCGATCATCATAGTTCCCTTGAAGTAAAGATGTTTAGAACCATTGTAGCGCGTTACGGGGATCCTTAAACCAGAATTGTGTGAAGCTTATGCGTTGCCGAACATAATCATTAGCGTTATAGTTATCCCGCTTATTCTCAGGGCGGGGCGAAATTCCCCACCGGCGGTAAATCAACACCATGTTGAAAGCCCGCGAGCGCTTTGGGTGCATACTCAAAGGTCAGCAGATCCGGTGTAATTCCGGGGCCGACGGTTAAAGTCCGGATGGGAGAGAGTAACGAACCAGTCGGGCGAGGCCCGCTCACGTTATTTTTTTGCCGTACTCCGGCGCTCCTAAGACTGCCCTGATTCTGGTAACCATAATTTTAATGAGGTTTTTTTACCATGAATCAGACGCTCCTTTCCTCTTTCGGTACCTCTACTGACCGTGTTGAGCAGGCGCTTGCTGCGCTTCGCGAAGGCCGCGGCGTGATGGTGCTTGACGATGAAGACCGTGAAAACGAAGGCGATATGATTTTCGCCGCCGAAACCATGACCGTTGAGCAGATGGCGCTGACCATCCGTCACGGCAGCGGCATTGTTTGCCTGTGTATCACCGAAGATCGCCGTAAACAGCTGGAACTGCCTATGATGGTAGAGAACAACACCAGCGCCTTCGGCACCGGTTTTACCGTCACCATCGAAGCCGCCAGCGGCGTGACCACCGGTGTCTCTGCCGCTGACCGCGTCACCACCGTGCGTGCCGCCATTGCCGACGGTGCAAAACCTTCTGACCTGAACCGTCCGGGCCATGTCTTCCCGCTTCGCGCGCAGCCGGGCGGCGTGTTGACTCGCGGCGGCCACACCGAAGCCACTATCGATCTGGTAACGCTGGCCGGTTTCAAACCCGCCGGTGTCCTGTGTGAACTGACCAATGATGATGGCTCTATGGCCCGCGCGCCGGAGTGCATCGACTTCGCGGTGAAACACAACATGGCGGTGGTCACCATTGAAGATCTGGTGGCGTATCGCCAGGCGCATGAGCGCAAAGCCAGCTGATAACGCAGCATAAAAAACGCCGGGTTAACCCGGCGTTTTTTTTACCCTATTCCTGCCGTCTGGAGCAGCACCAGACTGAGCCCCATTACCGACATCCCGCACAGCACGCCGTAGCTGGGATTGTTATTGGGATCGATCTCTTTGGCGAGCGGCATCAGCTCATCCACCGACAGCGCCACCATAATGCCCGCCACTGCCGCCATAATCGCCGCCATCACCACCGGCGAGATCAGGCTGCCGAGGATCAGCCACGCCAGTACGCCGCCTGCAATCTCCGCCATGCCGGAAATACCCGCCCAGAAGACCGCTTTACGTTTTGAACCGGTGGCCGCATAGACCGGGCCTGCGACCGCGAGCCCCTCCGGGATATTGTGCAACGCCACCGCCAGCGCAATACCGAATCCTAACTCCAGGTTGTTACTGGCGGTCACATAGGTCGCAACGCCTTCCGGGAAGTTGTGCAGGCTGATGCCCAGGGTCAGCAGCAGCGCAGTACGTCGCAGGTTGCGGGGCAGCGGCTGACTCCCTTTCTGCATCAGATCCTGCGGGTGCGCGTGGGGCAGCATTCTGTCCAGCGCAAAGTAGCCCAGCAGGCCAAAAACAAACATCCCGTAGCCGAGCACCGGCGACATCCCTTCGGTGCCGAGTGCCGCGGGCAGCATCTCCATCAGGGAGATGAGCAACATGATCCCGGCGGCAAAGCCGAGCGAAAATGCCAGCACGCGGTTCGAGGGCTTCTGGCCCAGCACGCCGAGCAGGGCGCCGATAAAGGTGGCGGCGCCTGCGAGAATCGTCAGAATCAGAGGAACTGACATTCACCTCTCCTTATGATAATGATTATCATTCATATTAAAGGCTAAACGCGCGTAAAGCGAGCGGGTATAATCGCCTTTACAGATCCCTTACATTCAAATTTCCTGATGATCTTCATCATGGTTATCAGAGTTCATCTTATCCTGTTAACGGGTAAGGTAAAGCTATCAAATCGACAGCTTGTGTAAGGATATCATCATGACATCTTCTCGTATGCCAGCACTGTTTTTGGGCCACGGTAGCCCCATGAACGCGCTGGAGGATAACGTCTATACCCGCGCCTGGCGTCATCTGGGAGAGACGTTGCCGCGTCCGAAAGCAATCGTGGTGATTTCTGCACACTGGTTTACCCGTGGCACCGGTGTTACCGCGATGGAAACGCCGAAAACGATCCATGATTTTGGTGGCTTCCCGCAGGCGCTGTACGACACGCACTATCCGGCACTGGGATCACCGGCCCTGGCGCAGCGGCTGGTAGAGCTGCTGTCGCCTCTCCCGGTCATCCTTGATAAAGAGGCGTGGGGCTTTGACCACGGCTCCTGGGGCGTGCTGATCAAGATGTACCCGGATGCCGACATCCCGATGGTGCAGCTGAGCATCGACAGTACCAAACCGGCGGCGTGGCACCTTGAGATGGGCCGTAAGCTCGCCGCGCTCCGTGACGAGGGCATCATGCTGGTAGCCAGCGGTAACGTGGTGCATAACCTGCGCACAGCCCGCTGGCATGGAGAAAACACGCCCTATCCGTGGGCAACGTCGTTTAACGATTACGTGAAAGCAAACCTGACCTGGCAGGGGCCGGCTGAAGAACATCCCCTGGTGAACTATCTGGCGCATGAAGGCGGCTCGCTCTCAAACCCGACGGCGGAACATTTCCTGCCGCTGCTCTATGTCCTGGGCGCGTGGGATGGTCAGGAGCCCGTTTCCACACCGGTGGACGGCATTGAGATGGGCAGCTTGAGTATGTTGTCGGTGCAGGTGGGGTAAAGCGCCCGGTGGCGCTGCGCTTACCGGGCCTGCGGAGTGATGTAGGCCGGATAAGGCGAAGCCGCCACCCGGCACCACAGGCTACTCCACGAAGATATGCGGATAGAACCGCGACAGATCCTGGGTGATCAACGCCCGATCTTCACGAATACCAATCCCGGCTGGCTGATCGTTGATCAGCCAGCTGCCGATCAGCATGTAGCTGTCGCCATACTTCGGTAACTGACAGAACTGCTGGACGATCATCCCTTCTTCGCCATACGGACCTTCTACCGCTTCCACGGTGTTACCGTTTTCGATAATCGATACGTTGGCGCCTTCGCGGGAGAAAATCGGCTTTTTGACATACTTATCCATCTGCGGATAGTCATCTTCCGCGAAGTAAGCGGGCAGCAGGTTTGGATGGTCCGGGAACATCTCCCACAGCAGCGGTAACAGCGCTTTGTTGGAGATAATGCTCTTCCAGGCCGGCTCCAGCCAGCGCACGCCAGCATCTTCCAGCTTGGTAGAGAAAACTTCGCGCAGCATGTATTCCCACGGATAGAGCTTGAACAGGTTACTGATTACCTGGTCCTGCAGATCGGTGAACTGGCCTTTTTCACCCAGCCCGATATCTTCCATGTAGAGAAATTCGCTGGCAACGTCCGCTTCGGCGGCGCAGTCCTGCAGGTACTGTACCGTGCCGCGATCTTCGACCGTGTCACGACAGCAGGCAAAGTGCAGCAGGTTGAAGCCGTGCTGTTCGCGCAGTTCAGCGAAACGCGCGATCAGCTTTTCCTGCAAACTGTTGAACTGGTCACTGCCTTCCGGCAGATGGCCTGCGTTCTGCTGATCTTCCAGCCAGATCCACTGGAAGAAGGCCGCTTCATACAGGGAGGTTGGTGTATCAGCGTTGTTCTCAAGCAGCTTCGGCTCGCCGGTGCCATCCCACGCCAGATCGAGGCGGGAGTAGAGCGACGGCTGATGGGTCAGCCATGACTGACGCACAAAGCCCCAGGTGTGCTTCGGAATGCGGAATTTGGTCATCAGCTCATCGCTGGCGATCACCTTTTCCACCACCTTCAGGCACATCTGATGCAGCTCCGCCGTCACCTCTTCCAGTTTTTCAACCTGGGCGAGGGTCAGCTTGTAGTAGGCATCTTCACACCAGTACGGCTCGCCGTACATGGTGTGGAAGTTGAAACCATATTCGGTGGCTTTTTCGCGCCAGTCCGGGCGCTCAACAATACTGACTCGTTCCATTATCAGCCGCCCATTGAGCGCGTTGAGGTGCCGGTCGCGCTGCGCTGCATGGTGTTCTGTTTGGCAACAGATTCACCAAAGCCGCCGCGGGTAACGGTGCTGGTGGTCGCCGGTTTAGGCGCCATAGCGGTTTTCGGAACGGTCATGGTGCGGCCTGGCTGGGCAGCACCGTAACCTTTGCCGCTGGCATCGGTATACTGGCCGTAAGCCGGGCTGGCCGGGTTTTTAGAGCTGAACAGCGGTTGCTGTTGATAGCCCGCGCCGCCGCTCATCAGTCGGCCCATCATGTAACCGGCCATCAACGGCATCCAGAAACTGCCGCTGGATTGCGCCTGCGCCTGGTTTTCTGGCGCCGTGCCCGCCTGAGCCGGAGCAGGCGCCTGCTGGCACTGACCTTCGCCAAATTCCGCCACGCAGTCTTCACGGCTGGCATATTTCGGCGCGGTACGTTCGGCCTCTTTCAGGGCATTGTTGTAGGCGGTAGTACACTCTGCCTTGTTGCCGGTGGCGGAGGCACAGTCATCGGCATTCTGGTAGAGCGAAACCGTTTCGTCGCTTTGCTCACAGCCTGCCAGCATAAACACGGCGCCCAGCGCCAGGGCGACAGGAGTGAGGTGACGCGCGTTCCAGCTTTTGCGGAACGTGGCGTGATTAATGGATTTTGTCCGTTTCATGATCGTCTTCCAGGACCCAGTGATAAAACACAGAAAATAACGCTCAGAATAGAGGATGAGTGGTGGAAATTGAAGCGATGGGGGCGAAACTGGGGGATCTTTACGTTGGCTTACGTTTTTTTGTCGGGCAGCGCGATAATACCCGGCCAGGATAGCCCTGGCCGGATGACATCATTAGTTGCTGGTGGTACGCGCAGCGGCGGCGGTTAAGCCATCAGCAGAGGCAGCCTGCTGTGGATTTTCCGGGGCCACAACCTCTGGGGTAGTGGAGATAGGTTTACCCAGAGCGCCGTTCAGCGCCAGCAGATCCTGCTCGTTCAACGTACCCAGCGCTTGCTTGATGTTCAGCTGGTTAATCAGGTAGTTATAACGGGCATTGGAGAGCTGTTGTTTGGCGTTATAGAGCGTGGTGGTCGCGTCCAGCACGTCAACAATGGTACGGGTACCGACCGCGTAACCCGCTTCTGACGCATCCAGCGAGCTCTGAGCAGACACTACGGCCTGTTTATAGGCATTGATGCTGCTGACAGAGGCATTCACGTTGTTGAAGGAGGAACGCACGGTCTGCACAACGCTGCGGTGCGCACTTTCAAGCTGCTCGCTGGCACCGACAAAGTTGTACTGCGCCTGTTTGACCTGCGAATTGACCTGGCCGCCCTGATAGATTGGCAGAGAGAAGTTCAGGCCGATTTTATTCTGGCCAACGTCGCTGTCGTTGTACTGGGCTCCGCTGGTTCGTGAACCACTGTAGCTGGTGTTTGACACCCCGGTAGAGGCGCTCAGGCTCAGGGTTGGCAGATGGCCATCCTGTGCCAGGCGGATCTGCTCGCGGGCCAGATCCTGGTTCAGGCGGGCCTGCAGCAGGCTCAGGTTACGGTTTTCAGCTTCTTTCAGCAGGGCATTCACCGCCTGCGGCTTTTCGGCTTTGAAGCGATCAACGTTCAGGGAAGCCAGCTGTGGGTAATAGTTACCGGTGACCTGACGCAGCTGTTCAACGGCGTTATCCAGGTCGTTACGCGCGGTCACTTCGTTCGCCAGTACGTTATCGTATTGCGAACGGGCGTTCTGCACGTCGGTGATGGCGACCAGGCCCACGTTAAAACGCTGGGTGGTCTGATCGAGCTGACGGTAGATAGCTTGTTTTTGCGCTTCAATATAGGAGAGCGTATCGATAGCGCTCAGCACTCTGAAGTAGGCGGTGGCCGTGTTCAGGATCAGGGTCTGCTGGTCGGTCTGATAGGTCACATCCTGAATACCGGCAGATTTCTCCTGCAGGCTCAGGGTACGCCATTTAGACATATCAAACAGCGTCTGGGTCAACTGGAGTGAACCGCTGGTGACGTTGGAGTCGATGCCGTTAGCATCACGGTAACCGTTGTTATAGGTATAGTCTGCACCTAAACCCAGCTGTGGTAATAATGGGCTGCGTGCTTCATTAATTTTTTCAAATGCAGCATCACGATCGGCGGCGGATTTACGCAGTTCCGGATTACTCAGTCGTGCCTGCTTATAAACCTGTATCAGGTCCTCTGCCTGACTCACCGCGCTGAAACCCGTCAGGCTCAGGCCGATGAGGATGGGGAGCAATTTCTTCATTTGCTTTCCTTGTTGTGAAGCTTAGTTAGCGCTGATCTAATTTAAAAAATATCTACCGATTCTAGCAGACTTCGCCACTGCAAAAGGTTGGCGTTCCGTGCCATGCGGCAGTAACTTGCACCAATTTACCATACTGTTGTAGAAACCGCATTTTAGCAGAATTGAATTTCACCTTAACGCCACCATTTATACCAGGATGCAAACATGGATAAACCAGAGAAGTTGCCAGTGACTTTTACAAAAAACGATGTAGAAATTATTGCACGAGAAACGCTCTACAGCGGATTTTTTTCACTGGAATTATACCGTTTTCGCCATCGTCTGTTTAACGGCGAAATGAGTGGCGAAGTGCGGCGCGAAATTTTTGAGCGCGGGCATGCTGCAGTCTTGCTACCCTTTGACCCAGTGCGTGATGAAGTGGTACTGGTAGAGCAGATTCGCATTGCCGCGCTGGATACCAGCGAAAGCCCGTGGCTGCTGGAGATGGTAGCCGGGATGGTTGAAGCAGGCGAGACCCCGGATGAGGTCGCCCGTCGCGAGGCGATGGAAGAGGCCGGGCTGATGGTTGGGCGTACAAAACCGATTTCGAATTATCTGGCAAGCCCTGGCGGCACCAGCGAGCGTTTATCGGTTCTGGTAGGCGAAGTGGACGCCACGACCGCGCAAGGGATTCACGGTCTGGTTGATGAAAACGAAGATATTCGTGTTCATGTGGTAAGTCGGGAGCAGGCTTATCAATGGGTAGAAGAGGGGAAAATCGACAACGCGGCGTCTGTCATCGCTTTGCAATGGCTACAGCTGCACTATCAGGAATTAAGAAACGAGTGGAAAAAATGAAGCGTTATACACCTGACTTCCCTGAAATGATGCGCCTGTGCGAAACCAACTTCGCCCAGTTGCGCCGTTTGCTGCCGCGTAATGACGCGCCCGGCGAAACAGTGAGCTATCAGGTGAGCAACGCGCAGTATCGGTTAACGATTACGGAATCAACCCGTTACACTACGCTGGTGGAGATTGAACAAACGGCACCTTCCATCAGCTACTGGAGCCTGCCGTCGATGACGGTGCGGCTGTACCATGACGCGATGGTCGCTGAAGTGTGTTCAAGTCAGCAGATCTTCCGCTTCAAAGCGCGTTATGATTACCCAAATAAAAAGTTGCATCAACGTGACGAAAAGCATCAAATTAATCAGTTTCTGGCTGATTGGCTAAGATACTGTTTAGCACATGGAGCGATGGCGATTCCGGTTTGTTAGCGTCGTGAAACCTACCTAAGGACACCATTTGGAAAGCCTGTTGAACCTGACTGTTGCTGGTGGGGCGCCAGTCAGGGTATTACAAATTACCGATACTCACCTGTTTGCCAATAAGCATGAAACCCTGTTAGGTGTGAATACCTGGGAGAGTTATCAGGCTGTTCTGGAAGCCATTCATGGCCAGAAGCGCGAATGCGATTTGATAGTCGCAACGGGCGATTTGGCGCAGGACCAAACCGCCGCGGCTTATCAGCATTTCGCTGAAGGTACCGCGAGCTTTCACGCGCCCTGCGTCTGGTTACCGGGAAACCACGATTTTCAACCTGCGATGTACAGCGCACTTCAGGATTCAGGCATTTCGCCCGCTAAACGGGTCTACGCCGGCGACCACTGGCAGATTCTGCTGCTCGACAGCCAGGTCTTCGGCGTGCCGCACGGTGAGCTGAGCGATTTTCAGCTGGAGTGGCTGGAAGGGAAACTGGCGGCTGAGCCGGAGCGCAACACCCTGCTTTTACTGCATCATCATCCGCTGCCGGCAGGATGTAGCTGGCTCGATCAGCACAGTCTGCGCAACTCCGCCGCCCTGGATCAGGTGCTGGAAAAATTCCCGCGGGTGAAGCACTTGCTCTGCGGGCATATCCATCAGGAGCAGGATCTCGACTGGAACGGTCGTCGCCTGCTGGCTACGCCTTCTACCTGCGTGCAGTTCAAACCGCATTGCGCGAACTTCACGTTAGATACCATTGCGCCAGGCTGGCGCTGGCTGGAACTGCATGCCGACGGCTCGTTGACCACCGAAGTCTGCCGCCTGGAAGGCACCCGGTTCCGCCCGGATACCGCTTCAGAAGGCTACTGATGTCTGCGCTCCTTTATCTGCACGGGTTCAACAGCTCCCCGCGCTCGGCAAAAGCGACGCTGTTTCGCCAATGGCTGGAGGTTCATCATCCCGACGTCGAGATGATCGTCCCGCAATTGCCGCCGTACCCGGCTGACGCTGCCGAGATGCTGGAGACCATCGTCATGGCGCACGGCGGCGAGCCTTTCGGTGTGGTGGGCTCTTCCCTTGGTGGCTACTACGCCACCTGGCTCTCTCAGTGCTTTATGCTGCCCGCCGTGGTGGTGAACCCAGCGGTGCGGCCTTTTGAGCTGCTGGTGGGCTATCTTGGGCACAACGAGAACCCCTACACCGGACAGCAATATGTGCTAGAGTCTCGCCATATTTACGACCTCAAAGTGATGCAGATTGATCCGCTGGAAGCGCCAGATCTTATCTGGCTGCTGCAACAGACGGGTGATGAAGTGCTGGATTACCGCCAGGCAGTGGCGTATTACGCCTCCTGCCGCCAGACTGTAGAAGAGGGTGGCAACCACGCTTTCACGGGCTTTGAGGATCATTTCACCCAGATTGTCGATTTTCTCGGTCTGCACAGCCTCTGACAATCGCTGCGAATTGCTAGTTTAAATCATGACGCAAACCTATAACGCTGATGCCATTGAGGTACTCACCGGGCTTGAGCCGGTTCGCCGCCGTCCGGGGATGTATACCGATACCACGCGCCCAAACCATCTGGGCCAGGAAGTAATTGATAACAGCGTCGACGAAGCGCTGGCGGGTCATGCCAGACGCGTTGACGTTATTCTGCATGCCGACCAGTCGCTGGAAGTGATCGACGACGGGCGCGGCATGCCTGTCGATATCCACCCGGAAGAGGGTGTGCCGGCGGTTGAACTGATCCTCTGCCGCCTGCACGCGGGCGGTAAGTTCTCCAATAAAAATTACCAGTTCTCAGGCGGTCTGCACGGAGTAGGTATCTCCGTGGTGAACGCCCTGTCCAAACGCGTTGAAGTGACCGTTAAGCGCGACGGCCAGGTCTACAACATCGCCTTTGAGAACGGCGATAAAGTGCAGGATTTGCAGGTGATCGGTACCTGCGCGAAACGCAATACCGGTACCAGCGTCCACTTCTGGCCGGACGAGAGCTTCTTCGACAGCCCGCGTTTCTCGGTCTCACGCTTAACGCACATCCTGAAAGCGAAAGCGGTGCTCTGCCCTGGGGTAGAAATTACCTTCAAGGATGAGGTCAACAACAGCGAGCAGCGCTGGTGCTACCAGGATGGTCTGAATGATTACCTGGGCGAAGCGGTTAACGGCCTGCCAACCCTGCCGGAAAAACCGTTTATCGGTAATTTTGCCGGTGATACGGAAGCGGTGGACTGGGCGCTGCTGTGGCTGCCGGAAGGCGGCGAGCTGCTGACTGAAAGCTACGTTAACCTGATCCCGACCATGCAGGGCGGCACGCACGTGAACGGCCTGCGCCAGGGGCTGCTGGACGCGATGCGTGAGTTCTGCGAATACCGCAACATCCTGCCGCGCGGCGTGAAGCTGTCGGCGGAAGATATCTGGGAGCGCTGCGCCTACGTCCTCTCCGTGAAGATGCAGGATCCGCAGTTTGCCGGTCAGACTAAAGAGCGGCTCTCTTCACGCCAGTGCGCGGCGTTTGTCTCCGGCGTGGTGAAAGATGCCTTCAGCCTGTGGCTGAACCAGAACGTGCAGGCCGCAGAAATGCTGGCCGAAATGGCGATCTCCAGCGCCCAGCGCCGTCTGCGCGCGGCGAAGAAAGTGGTGCGTAAAAAGCTCACCAGCGGCCCTGCGCTGCCGGGCAAGCTGGCGGACTGTACCGCACAGGATCTGAACCGCACCGAGCTGTTCCTCGTGGAAGGGGACTCTGCGGGTGGGTCGGCCAAGCAGGCGCGCGACCGTGAATATCAGGCGATCATGCCGCTGAAGGGTAAGATCCTTAACACCTGGGAAGTCTCTTCCGATGAGGTGCTGGCGTCCCAGGAGGTGCATGACATCTCGGTGGCGATCGGTATTGATCCGGACAGCGAAGATCTCAGCCAGCTGCGTTACGGCAAGATCTGTATCCTTGCGGATGCGGACTCCGATGGTCTGCACATCGCCACCCTGCTGTGCGCGCTCTTTGTGAAGCATTTCCGCACGCTGGTGAAAAACGGCCATGTCTATGTGGCGCTGCCGCCGTTGTACCGTATCGATCTCGGTAAAGAGGTCTATTACGCCCTGACGGAAGAAGAGAAAGCGGGCGTGCTAGAGCAGCTTAAACGCAAGAAGGGCAAACCTAACGTGCAGCGCTTTAAAGGGCTGGGCGAGATGAACCCGTTGCAGCTGCGTGAAACCACGCTCGATCCGAATACCCGCCGTCTGGTGCAGCTCACCATCAGCGATGAAGATGAGCAGCAGACCACTGCGGTGATGGATATGCTGCTGGCCAAGAAGCGCTCGGAAGACCGCCGCAACTGGCTGCAGGAGAAGGGCGACCTGGCAGATATCGAGGGTTGATGGCATTACCGTGCTGACCTCACTGCGGATGCAGATCGCTGCTCAGAGCCTCTCCCGTAGCGATCGCTGACCAGCGAGTTCTCTTTTCATAAGGCCTTTATCCGCCGCGTTAGCTGCTGAATAACGCAAACGGGTAAAGGCCCAGGAAAAGTCTTTCTAAACGCGGGCGCGACGGTGCCTGTGCAGCCACATCAATTTATAGGCCGCCGGAATAATAAACAGCGACAGCAGTGGTGCCGTGATCATGCCACCAATCATCGGGGCAGCAATCCGGCTCATCACTTCCGAGCCTGCGCCAGCGCCCCATAAAATGGGCAGCAAACCGGCAAGGATCACCGCGACCGTCATCGCTTTAGGCCGCACACGCAGAACCGCCCCCTGATACAGCGCAGCGTCCAGTTTTACAGTACTGAAGGTGCGTGGATCGTCCAGAGATGGATCGGCCTCGATGGCATGGCGCAGATACATCAACATTACTACCCCAAATTCCGCGGCTACCCCGGCCAGCGCAATAAAGCCAGTACCGGTGGCTACCGACATGTGAAACCCCATCCATAACAGGAACCAGAACCCGCCCACCAGGGCAAAGGGGACGCTGGTAATGATCAGTAACGCTTCACCAACGCGACGAAATGCCAGATACAGCAGCACAAAGATGATGAGTAATGTCATCGGCACCATCAATTTCAGCTTCTGGCTGGCGCGCTCAAGGTATTCAAACTGCCCGGAGAAGGTTACGCTGATGCCGGGTTTTAACTGCACATTTTCAGCAATCGCCTGCTTCAGGTCGTTAACTACTGATAACAGGTCACGATCGCGGGCATCAATATAAATCCAGCCTGTGGGACGCGCGTTTTCTGTTTTGAGCATCGACGCGCCTGTTGAGACCGTTACGTCTGCGACATCCCCAAGGGTGATTTGCTGTTTCATCGGGGTCAGGATGGGCAACTGACGCAGCTGTTCCGGGCTATTGCGATAGCGTTGGGGATAGCGAAGGTTCACAGGATAGCGTTCAATGCCCTCCACCGTTTCGCCAATCATGGCCCCACCGACGGCGGAGGTAATAAACAGCTGCACGTCGGCTGGGGTCATACCGTAGCGCGCCGCTCTGTCGCGCTGGATCTCCACGTTGATATAGCGCCCGCCAGCCAGACGCTCTGCCAGAGCCGAGGTGACCCCCGGCACGGTTCTGGCCACCCCTTCAATCTGCTCTGCTGTGGCGTCGATATCGGCCAGAACCCTACCGGAGACTTTGATGCCAATAGGGCTTTTTATCCCGGTCGAGAGCATATCAATGCGGTTACGGATGGGCGGTACCCAGAGGTTTGCCAGCCCCGGCAGGCGCACCGTTTTATCCAGCTCGGCCACGATCTTGTCCATCGTCATACCTGGTCGCCACTGATCTTCAGGTTTCAGCTGAATGGTTGTTTCCACCATCTCCAGCGGTGCCGGGTCGGTTGCCGTTTCCGCTTTTCCGGTTTTGCCAAAAACGCGCGCAACTTCCGGCACGGTCATGATCAGTTTATCGGTAGTTTGCAACATCGCCGCCGCTTGCGCAGCGGAAATGCCCGGCAGGGTAGAGGGCATATACAACAGATCGCCTTCATTAATTTGCGGCAGAAACTCCCCCCCGATCTTATTGAGCGGCCAGATGACGGTCAAAACCGACAGCACCGCCACCAGTAAGGTCGTTTTCGGCCAGCGCAGCACTTTGAGCAACAGGGGGTGATACAGGCGGATCAACAGGCGGTTCAATGGATTACTGGTTTCCGCCGGGATCTTGCCTCTGATCCACAATCCCATCAGGATCGGGATCACCATGATCGCTAATAGGGCAGCCCCCGCCATCGACCAGGTTTTGGTAAAAGCCAGCGGTCCGAACAGGCGTCCCTCCTGGCCTTCCAGGGTAAAGATCGGAATGAAGGACAAAGTGATAATCAACAGGCTGATAAACAGCGCCGGTCCAACCTCAACGGACGCCTGGGTGATCACCTGCCAGCGTGTGTCGTTGCGTAGCTTCTGGCCCGGATGCTGGTGTTGCCACTCTTCCAGGCGCTTATGGGCATTTTCGATCATCACGATAGCGGCATCCACCATCGCGCCAACGGCAATGGCAATGCCGCCAAGGGACATGATATTGGCGTTAATTCCCTGAAAACGCATGATGATAAAGGCGAAGCACAGGCCAAGCGGCAGTGAAATAATCGCCACCAGCGCGGAGCGCAAATGCCAGAGAAACAGGGCGCAGACCAGGGCAACCACAATGAACTCTTCCAGCAGTTTATGGCTCAGGTTACCGACGGCCCGGTCAATAAGCTGGCTGCGGTCGTAAGTGGTGACAATCTCCACCCCTTCCGGCAGGCTTTGCTTTAACGTCTCCAGCTTATTTTTGACCGCGGAGATCACCTCCCGGGCATTTTTACCGGAACGCAGGATCACCACGCCCCCGGCCACTTCTCCTTCGCCATTAAGCTCAGCGATACCCCGGCGCATCTCCGGTCCAGTCTGCACCCGCGCCACGTCACGCAGATAAATCGGTACACCGTTGACGCCAGCTTTTAGTACGATGGTATTGAAATCATCCAGCGTTTGCAGGTAGCCGCTGGCCCGGATCATATACTCGGCTTCAGAGAGCTCGACAGAGGCACCCCCCGCCTCCTGATTGGAGGCATTCACTGCGGCTTTCACCTCCGCCAGACTGATGCCGAACTGGGTTAGTTTCTGAGGATCGACCACGATCTGGTACGCTTTAACCACGCCTCCCACCGACGCCACTTCGGCAACATCCGGGAGAGTTTTCAGCTCATATTTCAGGAACCAGTCCTGTAAAGAGCGCAGTTCAGCCAGATCGTGTTTGCCGCTGCGATCCACCAGCGCATACTCAAAGATCCAGCCTACGCCGGTGGCATCCGGACCCATTTCTGCCGTTACGCCCGCGGGCAGTTTGCCCTGGACCTGGTTGAGGTATTCCAGCACCCGGGAGCGCGCCCAGTACCGATCGGTACCCTCTTCAAAAATGACATACACATACGAATCACCAAACTGCGAAAAGCCGCGCACCGTTTTTGCGCCTGGCACAGAGAGCATGGTGGTGGTGATTGGGTAGGTGACCTGATTTTCTACCAGTTGCGGAGCCTGGCCCGGATACTGGGTTTTTACGATCACCTGTACGTCAGAGAGATCCGGCAAGGCATCAACCGGGGTGTGGAGGATTGTCCAGGTACCCCAGATGCTGAGAAACGCTACGCCCATTAACATCAGAAAACGGTTAGCCACCGAACGGCGAATAATCCATTCAATCATTTGCTTTCCCTTCGTGCGAATGGCCGGTGGTACGCATTCTCTCCAGCGCGCCTGTGATGTTTGCCTCTGAATCGATCAGGAACAGGCCGCTCGACACGACCTTTTCACCCTCTGTAAGTCCGGTACGAATGGCGGTGATACCCTGGGATTCATGGAACACTTCAACCAATTTCGGGACAAAGCGCCCCTCGCTATTAACGGTAATAACCCGTTGCTCATCACCGCTGTCGATTAACGCGGTGGAAGGAATTAACAGCATGGGCTGACTTTGGCTGTTGAGTTTTAACCAGGCATTCATACCCGGTTTCAGGGTCTCGTCCGGGTTATCCACCTCCAGGCGCAGCTGGAGCGTGCGGGTTGCCGCATCCACACTCGGCAGCAGCGACCATTTCTTCACGGAGAGCGTTTTATCCGGCCATGCCGGCACAGAATACGTGAACTGTGATGTATCGTTAATCAGCCAGGCGATGGATTCTGGCACTGAGGCTGTGATCCACACCGGGTCCATACCCTGGATTTTGGCGACTACGTTGTCTTTAGCGATGTTCATCCCGCTGCGCAGATCAAATGCGGTAATCACCCCGTCAATAGGCGCTTTCAACGTGAAGCGGGTCTGAATTTTGCGGCTGGAGATGAGACGCCGTACAGCCTCGTCCGGCATACCCGCCAGCCGCAGGCGCTCAAGGATCCCTTCAGTTTGAGTACCTGTCCCGCCAGTCTCCTGCAGGAGTAAATATTCACTCTGTGCTTCAACCCAGTCCGGGATAGTCATGTCCACCAGCGGCATCCCTTTGCGCACTTTGTCCCCCACGGTCAGGGGATAGACTTTCTCAATAAAGCCCGCTGAGCGTGCCTGCAGGATAGCAAACTGATATTCGTTGTAGCTGACATTGGCCGGGAAGGTCCGCTGATACTGCAACGGCCCCTGGCGAACCGACTCCACCTTTACGCCGAGGTTTTGTGTCTGGGTCGGGTCGATGCGAATGCCAGGGGCAGGGGTTTCCCCTCCCTCTTCATCGGCATACTTCGCCACCAGATCCATATCCATAAAGGGTGACTTGCCTGGTTTATCAAAGCGGGTGTTGGGGTACATCGGGTCATACCAGAACAGCACTTGCCGGTGCTGCTCTGTGGCGGGAGCTTCCGTGGTCGAATGCGCAGCTGAAATAGAGAAAGCAATGCCCGCGGTAATGCTCCCGCCCAGGATCGCGCCACCGACAATAAGTGCTGTGTTTTTAATGTTGAAAGGCATCATAGTTATTCCATTCACGCTCAGTGCACCGTATCTGGCGAAATTAAT
The DNA here is from genome assembly GCF_965195605.1 of Leclercia sp. M-A074-M. Classification (NCBI taxonomy): domain Bacteria; kingdom Pseudomonadati; phylum Pseudomonadota; class Gammaproteobacteria; order Enterobacterales; family Enterobacteriaceae; genus Leclercia; species Leclercia sp. M-A074-M. The sequence goes on from NZ_CBDAHM010000005.1 coordinate 275,590, forward strand.
CCTGGGTGTGGATATCCTGTAATAACGAGATGTTGCCCTGCTGCACAAAGGTAAATTTAACCTTGTCGCCCGGTTTAATATCCTGCAGGTGCGTCGTGGGGGTCAGGGTGAAACGCATCGTCATTGCTGGCCAGTTCAATGCCGCGACAGGTCCGTGGGCGATGGTTATCTTTTTTTCTTGCATATCAATATGTTTGACTTCTCCTGTGGCGTTGACCACCGGATGTTGCTCTGCCGTTGCCGCGGTGGGCTGCATGTTTGCCATGTCATGCCTGTCGCTGGCGTGCGCGCTGAACAGGGTCGCGGAACAGAGGCCGAAAAAGAGTGCGGTAGAGAGCGTTTTCATCGTGATAATTCCTGAGTGAAGTAAGGGGGTTATTCAATCCAGCCGCCGCCGAGAGCGGTGAATAACGTAATTTCGTTTACCTGACGGGCGTAGTTAAGGTCGAGTAAGGTCTGCCGGGTGGTAAACAGGGCGCGTTCGGCATCCAGCACTTCGATATAGCTGACCGCGCCATGCTGATAGAGGCCTCTGGCGCGCTGTTGGGTTATCTGCAGCGAGGTGAGATAGCGCTGCTGCGCCGCAATCTGATCGCTAATGTGCTGGCGTAATGCCAGCGCATCCGCAACCTGTTTAAAGGCGGTCTGGATCTTATTTTCATAATTCACTACCGACTGTTGCTGACGAATTTCAGCCAGGCTGAGGTTCGACTGATTACGTCCGGCATTAAACAGAGGCAGCTCGATTTTGGGGATAAAATTCCACATCCCACTGCCCGCAGAAAACAGGCTGGATAACTCGGTACTGCTGCTGGATAACGCGCTGGTGAGAGTGATGGACGGGAAAAAAGCGGCGCGGGCGGCACCGATATTGGCATTGGCCGCCAGCAGTTCGTGTTCAGCCTGCATGATATCCGGGCGCTGCAATAAAATGTTTGAGGAGAGATTTGGCGGTAATACTACGCCATTATTTGCAATATCCTCGCGATAGCCATTCTTCGGCAGCGGGTTCCAGGTACCCAGCAGCAGATGCAGGGCGTTATCGGCCTGCACCAGCTCCCCTTGCCGCCTGGCGATATCGCTGCGGGTGCTCTCTATGACGCCACGCGCCTGCTCCAGTGCCAGCACACTGGTGCTGCCTGTCAGCAGTTGCTTCTCAACAAAGGTATAAGCACGCTCATAGTTGGCTAACGTCTCCTGGGCCACCTGGAGCTGGGCCCAGGCCCGCTGCTGATTGAAATAGGCCTGCGATACATTCGAGATAAGTAAAATATGTACCGCCCGATGAGCTTCGGCGCTGGCAAGATACGCCTGACGCTCAGCTTCACTCAGATTTTTTAAGCGGCCAAAGAAATCCAGATCGAAGCTAAGGTTGAGGCCTGCTTCATAGTCCCCCGTGGTCGATGCATTCCCGTCCACTCTCCCGCTCACTGTTTTACGGCCATCCATCGTCAGTTGCGCAAAACGGTCGGCATCCGTTACGCCGTATTGCGCCTGGGCTTCCTCTACTTTCAACGCCGCCATTCGCAAATCGCGGTTATTTACCAGCGCTTCGTCTATCAGAGCCTTGACGTGCGGATCGACAAAAAAGGCCCCCCAGCCGCTATCCCGGTAACCCGGCGTTGTAGCCACTAATGCATTCTGGCTGAGCGAGAATTGCGACGGCACCGGGGCGGACGGGCGCTGATATTCCGGTGCCAGCGAAAGACAGCCGGTCAGAATAAAACTTACGCTGAGCGTCATTAATTGAAATTTACGCATAGGTTTTCTCGCCCGGGCGGATCCTTAAAGGGGGTAGTTCAACGACGGGTACTTTACGTTCCGGACTCTGTTTGACGGGTGACAGGAAAATGACAAAGCTGTCATTAAGCGGAATATGCCTTTGCTATCGAATCCGGGATGCCTAAAATCTCAGGCTCGCAGCGCAGGGCAGGGAGAGAACGTCATGAAAATTCTGATCGTCGAAGACGAGAAAAAAACCGGCGAGTATTTGACTAAGGGGCTGAAAGAGGCCGGGTTTATTGTCGATCTGGCAGACAACGGCCTGAACGGTTTTCATCTGGCAATGACCGCAGATTACGATCTGTTGATCCTCGACATTATGCTGCCGGATGTGAACGGCTGGGATATTGTCAGGATGCTGCGCACGGCCAACAAAGGGATGCCCATTCTCCTGCTCACCGCGCTGGGCACCATTGAACATCGGGTCAAAGGGCTTGAGCTGGGCGCTGATGATTATCTGATTAAGCCTTTTGCCTTTGCCGAACTGCTGGCCCGGGTAAAGACGTTACTCCGTCGTGGCGCGGCGGTGATGGTCGAAAGCCAGTTTCAGGTAGCCGATCTGACCCTCGATCTGGTCAGCCGTAAGGTAACGCGCAACGGAACGCGCATCACGCTGACCAGCAAGGAGTTTACCTTGCTGGAGTTCTTCATTCGTCATCAGGGCGAAGTATTGCCCCGGTCGCTGATTGCATCTCAGGTCTGGGACATGAATTTTGACAGCGATACCAATGCCATCGACGTGGCGGTGAAAAGGTTGCGGGGCAAGATTGATAACGATTTTGAACCACGGCTCATCCAGACCGTGCGCGGTGTAGGCTATATGCTTGAGGTGCCAGATGATCTTTAGGCGCTCCCCCCGGCCTTTTTCGTTGGCCACGCGGCTCACGTTCTTTATCAGCCTCGCCACCATTGCCTCTTTTTTTGTCTTCACCTGGGTAATGATCCACTCCGTAAAGGCACATTTCGAAGAGCGCGATATTCATGATTTGAAGCAGATAGGCTTCACCCTCGAAACGGTACTGAGCCATCAGGAGGAGCCGGAAAAAGAGCGGCTGGAAATCCTGCAAAATGTCGTGGCAGGCTTCGCCAATATCTCTGTTTTGCTGCTGGATAGGGATAATCGTCCGGTTTTTCAGTCCTCAACCGGACCCGATTTGAACACCCTTCTCAACGATCCCGCCCCTGGCAGAGATTTGCGTGCCGGACATGTGCTCTTATGGCGTGATCCCGCCCCGCACCAGGGAATGGCTGATAGTGCGCAGGCGCAGCACAGCGCCTGGCGTATAATTATGCTACCCATCGGCAAAAAAGCAGATGGCACGCCCGCCTATAATTTACTGATGGCGCTATCGATCAATTTTCATCTGCATTATATCAATGACCTCAAAAACAAGCTGATGATAATGGCGTCGATAATCAGCATTATCGTGATCTTTATTGTGCTGTTTGCCGTCTATCAGGGGCATAAACCTATCCGCAGTTTAAGTCAGCAGATCAAAAATATTAGCTCGGCCGATCTCGGTGTCCGCTTAAATAACCAAAATGTGCCCATTGAGCTGGAAAGGCTGGTGATCTCTTTTAACCATATGATTGAGCGTATAGAAGATGTCTTTAACCGGCAGTCCAATTTTTCTGCCGATATTGCTCATGAAATGCGTACCCCGATCACTAATCTTGTCACGCAAACCGAAATAGCTCTCAGCCAGCCACGTAACGTGAAAGAGCTGGAGGAAGTGCTCTACTCCAGCCTGGAGGAGTTTTCACGCATGTCGAAAATGGTCAGCGATATGCTATTTCTCGCCCAGGCAGATAATAACCAGCTGATCCCGGAAAAAGAGAAGCTGGATCTGGCGACGGAGATCGCCACGGTTTTCGACTTCTTTGAAGCTCTGGCCGAGGAACGCGAAGTAGCGCTAAGCCTGGAGGGGCAGGCCACCCCGGTGGAGGGCGATCCGCTGATGCTGCGTCGGGCAATAAGCAACTTACTGTCAAACGCCATCCGTTATACCCCACGCGGGAGCACCATTACCGTTCACCTGCGCTCAGGGGAAGGGGAAGTGCATATTAGTGTGGAAAACCCGGGCACGCCTATAGCGCCTGTGCATTTATCCCGGCTGTTCGATCGCTTTTATCGGGTCGATCCCTCTCGTCAGCGAAAAGATGAAAACAGCAGCGGCATCGGTCTGGCGATCGTTACATCCATTATTACTGCCCATAATGGACGGGTATCCGTTGAGTCAGATAAAACCTCGACGCGCTTTATTCTGATGCTGCCTGCTCAGTCAGGGGCCATTAATCCGCCGTTATGATGAACAGGAAAAGTATCACTATGCTGTCATTTTTTCAGAGATGAATGAACATGAGCGCGCAGCCGTGTGTCTCAGGGCTGCAGATGATTCTTCCGGTACTGTAAGGGCGTCTCTCCGATCCCCTTTTTAAACGCGCTGATAAAGTAGGTCACGTCTGAAAACCCCACCCGCGCGGCAATCTCCCGCACGCTGGCGTCTGAATGCAGCAGGCTCTCACAGGCTTTGCGTAATCGTAACGTATTCAGGTAATCGTGAATTTTCTCTCCCGTCTCCGCATGGAATTTCCGTGATACGTAGCTGCGGGATTTACCCAGCTCGTCTGCCAGCGCATCAAGACTGAACTTATGCTGGTAGTGCTCATCCAGCCAGAACATTACCTGGCTGGCGATACCGTGGCTGTTGCCGGGCTGGCCTTCGTCATCGTGCGGCAGCATGGCGAACAGGCTAATCAGCAGGCTGGCGATGCGCTCGCCGTTCAACGGCGGCGGGTAGCAGCTGAAGAGATGATCGATATGGCTGTGGCAGTGGGCCATGTCCGCTACCCAGGCTTCTCCTCCCCGTTGGGACAGCTTCTGGAGTCGCTGTTGGGTCTGGGGAAAATCACGCAGGGCTTTCATTACCGCATGCTGATCGAGATGAATAATGGTCCGGCGGTAGTTCGCTTCGGCCTGGGGGTCGACCATCACCTTGTGCAGGGTAAAGGGGGGAAAGAAAAACAGCCTCCCCGGGCGCATGGTGTAGTGGCGGTTATCGACAATCGCCACGCCAAAGCCCTCTTCGACATAGAGGATCTCCAGACACTGATGCCAGTGGTGATAGCGCACGGTGTTGGCGAACAGACGACTGAACGACACGAGGGTATCGTTCAGGGTGATGAGCTCAAGGTGTTCCGGCGTAGGTGTCTCGCGCATAGTGCAATAAAACTCAACTTTTCCCTTTTCTTTCCTCTTTATAAACCACCATTTTAAATTTCCTCAACTGCGGGTTTATTCATCTCTCACTCCTGTGACCCGGCTAACATTTCTGCACCTTGTTGATTAACTATGCTTTGCCGCAGTTGATTGCGAGGACAAGCGTATGTGCGCGGCAAATAAAGAAAAATCAAATCCGTTGTCATCCCGCCAGGATCTGGTGGCGGCCCTGAACATGTGGCTTGCGGCGGTAGATAATCAGTTTCCGGCGGGGAGTTCGCGGTTTTCACTGGGCGATACCTGCGCGCACTACGCCCGGGATGTGGCGCAGATGGAGGGGCTCTCCCGTGTCTTATGGGGGCTGTTTCCGTTGATGGCCGCAGGCGACAGTACGCCGTTCAGCGATAAATATATCGCCGCCATTAAGCAGGGCACCGATCCGCAAAGCGCAGGCTACTGGGGCGAAGCCGGGCCTTATGACCAGCGTCTGGTGGAGATGGCGGCCTATGGCCTCGGGCTGGCGCTCCTACAGGACAAACTTACTGAACTGTTTAGCGAACGTGAGCTGATGAATCTGCACGCCTGGCTGAACCAGATCACCGACGCGACGATGCCGGACAGCAACTGGAACTACTTCGCCATCATGGTCCAGCTTGGCTTTAAGCGCGCCGGACTGCCCTACGACCAGCAGGCCATCGATCGCCGCTTCGCCATGATGGAGACCTACTATCTGGGGGACGGCTGGTACTCCGACGGTCCGGGACGGCCAAAGGACTACTACATCTCAATGGCGTTTCACTTTTACGGTTTGCTCTACGCCACCCTGAGCGGTGATGAGGCGAGGGCAGAGGTGCTGCGCCAGCGTTCGCGCCTGTTCGCGGAAGATTTTATCTATATGTCCGCTGCCGACGGCGCCTCGGTGCCCTTTGGCCGCAGCCTGACCTACCGCTTCGCGATGGTCGCCTTCTGGAGTGCGGTGGCTTTTTCCGGGCTGGAGGTGTTCACGCCGGGGATTGTGAAAGGGATCATCCTCCGTCATCTGCGCTGGTGGCAGCAACAGCCGATGACCGATCGCGACGGGATCCTGACGCTGGGTTTCGCCTACCCGAACCTGGCGATGTGCGAGGACTATAACTCCCCCGGCTCGCCTTACTGGGCGCTGAAAACCTACCTGATTCTGGCCCTGCCGGAGAGCCATCCGTTCTGGCAGGCAGAAGAGCAGCCATTACCTGCGCTTGCCGAAAAGCGCCTCATTCCCCATGCCCAGCAGATCCTGATGCAGGCGGATCACGTCACCATGCTCACCGCCGGACAGCTGGAGCTGAACAACTATGTGAACACCGAGGCGAAATACACCAAATTTGCCTACTCCAGCCGCTTTGGGTTCACCATCGAGCGCGGACGCTTCGGCATCAAGCATGCTGCCTGCGACTCCATGCTGCTGCTGGCCGATGGTGATAACTACTTCCGCGGACGCCGCGAATGCGAGGCGGTCCGCGTCGACGAGAACTTCATCTTTTCGCGCTGGTCGCCGTGGCACGACGTCCACATTGAGAGCTGGCTGGTGCCGTTTGGCGAGTGGCATCTGCGCCTGCACCGCATCAACAGCGCCCGCACGTTGCAGACGGTGGAGGGCGGTTTTGCGGTAATGAAAACCGACCATCAGCTTATCGGGCGCGGCAGTTATCTGAATGCCGCGAACGGCAGCAGCGTCATTGTCGATCTGTCGCCTGTCATCAGCCGTCAGCCTGACAGCGTGGTGACGCCACCCAACAGCAGCATCATGTTTGCCGAATGCGCCGCCATTCCGGTGCTGACCACCACTCTCCCGCAGGGGGAGAGCTGGCTATGCAGTGCGGTATACGCCTCCGGGAAAGCGCGTGCAGAGGCAAACACACCACAACTGAAAATAGAAGATAACCGGGTCGTTATTTGCGCGCCCGGAAGCGAACGTAAGCTGTCGTTCATTTTATAAGAGCCTTACCCTGGATATCGGCGAGGATGGTATGAGCAACAAAACTGAATATTACAAAATCAGCAGTTTTATCTTTCTCTATTTCTTTACCTGGTCGGCCAGTATTGGTTTGCTGGCGATCTGGCTCGGGCAAAAAGCCAACCTGAGCGGCTCGGTGATCGGCACCGTATTTGCGGTAAATGGTGTCTTCTCCGTTATTCTGAAACCGATCTATGGCTATATTCTGGATAAGATCGGCATGAGCAAATACCTGCTCTATTTTGTGGTGGCGATGTCCGCCCTGATGGCGCCGTTCTTTATTTATGTCTATCAGCCGCTGTTAATGTCCAACACCATGCTGGGGATTATTATCGGCGCGCTCTATTTAAGTTTCGCCTGGTATGCGGGCGTCGCGGCGTGCGAATCCTATTCCGACCGTTTCAGCCGTCTGAACGGCATGGAATTTGGTCAGATCCGTATGTGGGGATCGCTCGGCTGGGCGGTGGCATCGTCGTTCTCCGGCCTGCTGTTTAACCTCTCTCCTGCGTACAACTTCATTATGGGCAGCGTGGCGTCGGTCATTATGCTGATTGTCCTCCTGAGCCTGAAGGTGAACACCAACTCGGCCCATGCCGGTGAGGTGCTGACCAAAGAGAAAATCGTTCCGGCGGATGTTTACGCCCTGCTGCGCAGCCGCAAATTCTGGGCCTTCTGCCTGTACGTGGCGGGCGTGGCGTGGATGATGTTTATCGCCGAGCAGCAGTTCTCGCGCTATTTCGTCACCTTCTTTGATGACGTGCATCAGGGCAACGCGGTCTTTGGCTATCTGGGCACCGTGCAGTCGGGGATGGAATTTGTCATGTATATGGTCATCCCGCTGTTCGTGAATTTTATTGGCGCCAAGCGTGGGTTATTGATTGTCGGTCTGATTGTCGGGGCGCGCCTGATTATTTCCGGGATCTGCGATTCGCACCTGCTTATTTCGGTTCTCAAGCCGCTGTACGGTCTGGAGATCTGCCTCCTGCTGGTGTCGGTCTTTAAATATATCGCCGAGCATTTCGATAAACGCGTGAACGCCACCATGTATCTGCTGGGCTATCAGGCAATGCTCTACGTCGGTAATGTCGTGGTCTCTTCCCCTGCGGGTTATATGTATGACCGCATCGGCTTTGAGCAGACCTATATCATCATGGGCGCTACGGCGCTGACCTTTACCCTTATTTCCGCCTTCACGTTATCCGCCTGCCAGAGCAAATGGCGCGGCGCAAAAACGCTGAACGTTGCTGAACATCACTAATTTACGTCGTCAAAGAAGGAATCGAATTATGTTAAGTCGTATCACCGAGGAACGTCTGGCCGATATTCCCGTGCCCGTGGATGAACGCGCCTTTAGCGATGAATTAATCTCGGCACGCAGCCATATCCTCGACCTGATTAGCCGTCATTTAACGGAATTCGGTGACAAATTCCCGGCAGAAACCTGCAAAGAGGGGTTTTATCCCCTGACCGATAACGTCGAGTGGACCACCAGCTTCTGGACCGGGCAGCTGTGGCTGGCGTGGGAGATGAGCGGGGACGAGAAATTCCGTGAGATGGCCCAAAAACACACGCGCTCGTTTGGCCTGCGCATTGCCGGGCGCAGCGACACCAACACCCACGATCTCGGCTTCCTCTACACGCTCTCCTGCGTGGCGGACTGGCGGCTGACCGGCAGTCGCGAGGCGCGCGGCTTCTCGCTGCTGGCGGCAGAAGCTTTGCTGGAGCGCTTCCACGAGAAGGCGAAGATCATCCAGGCGTGGGGCGATCTGGCCGACCCGGAACAGGCTGGCCGGATGATCATCGACTGCAACATGAACCTGCCGCTGCTCTACTGGGCGACGGAGCAGACCGGCGATCCGCGCTTTGCCGAGGCCGCTAAAGCCCATGTGATGCAGGCCGCAACGTACCTTATCCGTGACGATGCCTCCACCTTCCACACCTACTATATGGATGTGGTCACCGGCGCGCCGCGCTACGGTAATACCCAGCAGGGCTATGCGGACGACTCCTGCTGGTCGCGGGGCCAGGCGTGGGGGATTTACGGCTTTCTGCTGAGCTATATCTATACCGGCGACGAGACGATGATCGCCCTGTCAAAACGGCTGGCAAACTACTTCCTCAACCGCCTGCCGGAGGATTACGTCTGCCACTGGGATCTGGCGCTGGTGGGCACCGACGCGCTGCGTGATTCATCGTCAGCGGCGATTGCGGTATGCGGCCTGCTGGAGCTGGTGAAGCACCTGCCGGTGACTGACCCGGATCGCGAGCGCTATCTGGCGTGGGCGAAAGGGATCATGTCCTCGCTGACCAGGCACTACCTGATGGGAAAAGAGGAGAAGGGCAACGGCGTGCTGAAACACTCTGTGTATCACCTCGCCAGCAATAAAGGCGTGGACGAGTGCGCCAGTTGGGGGGATTACTTCTACGTCGAAGCGCTGGTGCGCTTTACCCAGAGCTGGAAACTGTACTGGTAAGAAAACGCTGGGGTGGCGTTGTTACCACCCCAGCACTTCAGTGATTACCCGCCGGTAGGGGGTGTCGATTTGGGCTGGCACCTGGTCAAAATAGTCCCGCGCGTGCTGGCGGGCCTCGCCGCTCAGGCTATCCAGATAGACAATCGCTTCGTCCACGGTAGGCACCCGCCCCTCCAGTGAGGCGCTTCTCGGTGGCAGCCCGGTCCAGATCACCGCCTCGATGCCTCTCTCGGCCGCCCATTTAGCAAGCAGGCCGGTGTGGCGCTCTCCAGTCAGCAACGAACCGATACCGTCACAACGTTCCTCAGGGATCCCTTCGCGCTCGCGCAGGGCCTGACAGGCAACGTTCAGGGTTTCCGCGTTGAGCCACGCCCAGAGCACGGGAACGGCAGGTGCGTTCATGCAGAGGGCGGTGGCGAGCTCGCCGCCATCGCTGATCCGACAAAATTCAACGGGGAGCGATGGCCCGTCAGTTTTCCACTCCCCGGCGACGGGGAGTGGGCCGCTTTTCCATATCAACGAGCCCCAGCCCAGACAGGCTATCTTCATCATCTTCCCTCGGTGCGGTGCTATCAGGCTTCTGGAATACGCAGCGTCTGGCCGGGATAAATTTTATCGGGGCTGGAGAGCATAGGGCGGTTGGCTTCGAAGATTTTGTTGTACTGCGACGCATCGCCATACACCGTTTTGGAGATAGCGCTCAGCGTATCACCCGATTTGACCGTATAGTAGGTGGCTTCTTGTTGGGTGTCGGTGGCGGTGATGCTGTTTTCCACCTCGCTGACGCCCGCGATGTTCCCCACCGCGACCTGGATTTTTTCCTTCTGCTCCTGGGTGAGTCCGTCACCCGTCACCACGGCCTTACCGTCGTTGACGTTGACCTGCACTTTGTCGGCGCCCGGTATGTTGAGTTTTTTAAGGTGTTCAGTCACCTTATCGCTCTGACCTTTGTGATCGGTCAGGTTATCCCACAGCTTTTCACCTGCCTCTTTAACGAAGTTAAAAATACCCATTCCTTCCTCCAGATAACAATGAAATCAGAAGTAAGCATAGCAGGTGCGTTTTGAGGTGATAAAAAAAGCCCGGAAACGCTATGCGTACCGGGCCTGAGATTCGGTGCTGTTGGTATTGCCGGGCGGCACTTCGTTTGCCCGGCCTACGGTTTTGTAGGCCCGGTAAGCGTAGCGCCACCGGGCAAAACAGGGGTTAAACCCCGTTCTCCAGAATACGGATATGCGTTTCCAGAACGTCACCCTTCACCGCCTCGCTCCACGCTTTCATGTGCGGAGTCTGCAGATGCGCTTCAAGGTGCGCGACGGTTTCCCACAGCTCAACCATCACGATGGAGTCGGGGGCGGTGGTCTGGAAGCTGACACCCGCGGCGGTGTCCACCATCGGCGCGTAGCCGTGGCAGCCGGCTTCTTCTAAAACGGTCGGGATAATTTTAGCGAACTGATCCAGCACCGCCTGACGGTGATGTTGGCCAGGACGGGTACGAATTTCAGCAATAACGGTAAGCATGGTCATTTCTCCTGATAACATGCAACCAGTTAAGCAAAAATTTCAGCCAGATGCTTGCGATATTCTGCGATATAGCGTGGCACGTCCGGCATTTTGATCACGTCGTTGGTGATAAAGGTCGGCAGCGCCTCCATTCCCATGAACTGGTTGGCTTTGTGGAACGGCAGATAAACACCGTCCACGCCCACGCCGTGGAAGAACTGATCTTCTTCGGTGAAGGCTTCTATCGGGGCGTTCCAGGTGAGGGAAAGCATGTACTTTTTCCCCTGAATCAGACCGCCGGAGCCATATTTTTTCGAGGCATCTGAACGGGTGCGGCCATCGCTGGCATACAGCGCGCCGTGGCCTTCGGTAAAGACATCGTCCATGTACTTTTTCACGGTCCACGGCGCGCCCATCCACCAGCCAGGCATCTGCCAGATCACCACGTCAGCCCAGAGGAAGTTCTGCACTTCGGCCTGGATATCGTACTCGCCGTCGGTGCGCACGACTTTAACATCATGCCCGGCGTCGCGCAGGAAGCCGTCCGCGACCTCGGTCAGGGTGTCATTCAGTTGGCCATTGGAGTGGGCGAATTTTTTTGCGCCGTTGATAATTAAGATATTGCTCATTAAGTTGTCCTCAGAGTAGCGAGTCTGAGGGCTATTCTACGCGCGACAGCGGTGCGGTGAAATTAGCAAAATGTGCAAAGTCTTTTGCTATAGCAGCAATAATTCCCTACCAGCCGACGGTGACGGCAAAGCCGCCGTCCGGCGCATTCCCGAGTGTTACCCTCATTCGATGCAGGGCGGCAATCCGTTTGACGATAGACAACCCCAGCCCGCTGCCGGTTTGGTCCTGCCCTGGCGGGCGATAGAAGCGCTCGCCGATCCGCGCCAGCGCCTCGGGGGCAATACCCGCTCCGTTGTCACGGACGGTAAAACTGCGGCTATCGAGCGTAACCTCCACCACACTGCCGCGCGGGCTGTAGCGTACGGCGTTATCCAGCAGATTGCGCACCAGCAGGCTCAGCAGCAGCTGCTGGCCTGGGCGGGTGACCTGCGGGGCGTTGATGTTCAGGCGCATCTCGATCCCGGCCTGCTGCGCCGGAGAGTAGATCGCCATCACCGCTGACTGGAGAACATCGGCCAGCACCAGGGATTCCACGTCATCGAGGCTCTCCAGTGAATCCAGGCGCGACAGGGTCAGGAGCTGCTCAACCAGCCGCGATGCCCGGTCGATACCGGCGTGTAGCTGGTTCAGCGCTTTGCCCTGCGCCTCAGGATCGTCCAGCGACAGCTGCGCCACGTCGGTCTGCACTTTCAGGGCGGTGAGGGGGCTGCGCAGTTCGTGGGCGGCATCGGAGGTAAAGCGGCGCTCGCGGGCCATCATCTCCTGGGTGCGGGCGAAAAGATGATTCAGCGCATCAAGCAGCGGGCGAACCTCAACGGGCACGCCGTGGGTCGGCAGGCGGTCAGTGGCATCCGGTGAGCGAAGGCGCAGGGTTTGCGCCAGCTTTTTCAGCGGGTGCAGTTCCCGGCTCAGCAAGACGATAAGCAACAGCAGCATCACCGGCAGCGCCACCAGCCACGGCGTGAGCTGCGATCGCACCACGTCCAGCGCCATCTCCTGACGGTACTCCCGCTCCTGGCCCACTACCACCCGGTATTTGCCGTCCGGGGCGGTGAGCCAGAGGAATCGCCATTCGTCGTTATCGTCGTCCAGCCGCCCGTTGTCGAAGCCCTCCCGGCGATAGTGGTACGGAATGTCGCGTCCGTTTTCGCCGTCGTTAAGCACCATTTTGCCCTCGGGGGTGTAGATGGCGAAGGCCAGCGCATCGTCATCCAGATGGCCGTGACGGGCTTTTTTCGGCACCTCGCGCATGCGTTCCGGGGCTTTGAGCTCGTCGAGATCCATGGTCAGCAGCCTTTTGGCAAACAGCATCTGCTGAGTGTCAAACAGCTTATCGAGCTTATCGGTGGTCTGGTGCCAGGCGACGATGCTCGCGGCAAACCACGCCGTCAGCGACAGGGCTAAGAACAGCAGCGTCAGGCGCAGCTTGAGGCTGAGGCGTTGGGTCAGTTTCATGCGTCACCCAGGGTATAACCGATGCCGTGCACGGTGCGGATAACATCGCTGCCGAGCTTGCGGCGCAGATGGTGTATGGGGACTTCTATGGCGTTGCTGGAGACGTCGTCATCCCAGGTATAGAGCTTCTCTTCAATCAGCTTCCGCGGCAGGACGCGGCCTGCGTTGCGCATCAGGAGTTCCAGCAGGGCAAACTCTTTCGGCTTCAGCACCAGAGTTTCGCCGTTCAGGGTGGCGACGAGGCTGGTGGGATTGAGCGTGATCTTACCGTGGCGCAGTTCGCTGTGCGCCTGCCCGTGGCTGCGGCGCACCAGCGCCTCCAGACGGGCAGCCACCTCAATCAGGGCGAAGGGTTTACAGAGATAATCGTCAGCCCCCAGGCGCAGCCCCTCGACGCGCTGATCGAGCGCATCCCGCGCGGTTAATATCAGCACCGGTTCGTCGCGCCCCTGTGCCCGCCATTCGCGCAGGATTTGTAGCCCGTCGAGGCCGGGCAGCGTCAGGTCGAGTACCACGGCGTCGTAGGGGGCGCTATAGAGCGCCGCACGGCCCGTTTCGCCGTCGGTGAACCAGTCCACGCAAAAGCCCATTTTCGTCAGCCCGGCTTTAATGCCATCGCCAATCAGCCTGTCATCTTCTACCAGTAAAATGCGCATGTTTCCCTCCCTGATGCCGTCAGTAAACCCTCTGTTACGCACAGCTGTACAGTAAAAAAATTTAAATTTTCCGCTTAAGAAGTTGTTAAGGTTTACCCTGTTTAATGGATTGCGAAACGACATTAAAGGGAGAGTTAAGATGAAAAAAATCGCTGCTATTGCTGCCATCATGATGATCACCTCCGCGCCGGTGTTTGCGGCACAGGGGGGATTTAATGGCCCATCCGCGACGGCAACCCAGACGCAAACCCAGCAGGGCGGGTTTGTCGATAATGACGCTAACCTCACCACGGCGCAGAAGGTCAAGGATATGAAGGATGACAGCTGGGTGAAACTGCGCGGGACGATTACCGAGCGCCTCTCTGACGACCGTTATACCTTCCGTGATGAGAGCGGCACGGTAACGGTGGAGATCGACAATAAACACTGGAACGGCCAGACCATTACGCCGCAGGATAAGGTTGAGCTGCAGGGCAAGGTCGATAAAGAGTGGAACGATTTCGAAATCGACGTGAAACAGGTTATCAAGCTGAATAAATAACCCATCAAGGGGCCGCTATTCCGGCCCCTTTTTCTTTGTGACTCGACTCGCCAGATAAGGTAGTATCTGCGGCAATATTGCCTGAAACCAACTGGTTTCTGAGTTGAGGAATCCCATTTAATGAGCGATATGGCAGAGCGCCTCGCGCTACATGAATTCACGGAAAACGCCTACCTGAACTACTCCATGTACGTCATCATGGACAGGGCGTTGCCGTTTATCGGAGATGGCCTGAAACCCGTTCAGCGCCGCATCGTTTATGCGATGTCTGAGCTGGGACTGAATGCCAGCGCCAAGTTTAAAAAATCCGCCCGTACCGTGGGTGACGTGCTGGGTAAATACCATCCGCACGGCGACAGCGCCTGTTATGAAGCGATGGTGTTGATGGCCCAGCCGTTCTCCTACCGCTATCCGCTGGTCGACGGCCAGGGGAACTGGGGTGCGCCGGACGATCCGAAGTCGTTCGCGGCGATGCGTTATACCGAATCCCGTCTCTCAAAATATGCCGAACTGCTGCTCAGCGAGCTGGGCCAGGGCACCGTGGAGTGGGTACCCAACTTCGACGGTACGCTGCAGGAGCCGAAAATGCTGCCTGCGCGTCTGCCGAACATTCTGCTGAACGGCACCACCGGTATTGCCGTCGGGATGGCGACGGATATCCCGCCGCACAACCTGCGTGAAGTGGCGAAAGCGGCCATTATCCTGATTGAACAGCCGAAGACCACGCTGGACGATCTGCTGGATATCGTGCAGGGGCCGGACTTCCCGACCGAAGCGGAGATCATCACCTCCCGCGCGGAAATCCGCAAAATCTACCAGAACGGTCGCGGCTCGGTGCGTATGCGCGCGGTGTGGACCAAAGAGGATGGCGCGGTGGTGATTACCGCGCTGCCGCACCAGGTCTCGGGCGCGAAGGTGCTGGAGCAGATCGCCGCCCAGATGCGCAATAAAAAGCTGCCGATGGTGGACGATCTGCGCGATGAATCCGACCACGAAAACCCGACCCGTCTGGTGATCGTGCCGCGTTCCAACCGTGTGGATATGGAGCCGGTGATGAATCACCTGTTCGCCACCACCGATCTGGAAAAAAGCTACCGTATCAACCTGAACATGATCGGGCTGGATGGCCGTCCGGCGGTGAAAAACCTGCTGGAGATCCTCACCGAATGGCTGACGTTCCGCCGCGATACGGTGCGCCGTCGTCTGAATCACCGTCTGGAGAAAGTGCTTAAGCGCCTGCATATCCTCGAAGGTTTGCTGGTGGCGTTCCTCAACATCGACGAAGTGATTGAGATCATCCGTACCGAGGATGAGCCGAAGCCAGCCCTGATGTCGCGCTTTGGCATCAGCGAAACCCAGGCGGAAGCGATCCTCGAGCTGAAACTGCGCCATCTCGCGAAGCTGGAAGAGATGAAAATTCGCGGTGAGCAGAATGAGCTGGAAAAAGAGCGCGATCAGCTGCAGGCGATCCTCGCCTCCGAACGCAAGATGAACAACCTGCTGAAGAAAGAGCTGCAGGCTGACGCCGATGCCTTCGGCGATGAGCGTCGCTCTCCGCTGCACGAGCGTGAAGAAGCGAAAGCGATGAGCGAGCATGACATGCAGCCGTCCGAGCCGGTGACCATTGTGCTGTCACAAAGCGGCTGGGTGCGTAGCGCCAAAGGTCATGATATCGACGCGCCGGGTCTGAGTTACAAAGCGGGCGACAGCTTCAAAGCCGCCGTGAAGGGCAAGAGCAACCAGCCGGTGGCCTTTATCGACACCACCGGGCGTAGCTACGCCATCGACCCGATTACGCTGCCGTCAGCGCGCGGGCAGGGCGAGCCGCTCACCGGCAAGCTGACGCTGCCGCCAGGGGCGACCGTCGAGCATATGCTGATGGAAGGTGATGAGCAGAAACTGCTGATGGCCTCCGATGCGGGTTACGGCTTCATCTGTACCTTTAACGATCTGATCTCGCGCAACCGTGCGGGCAAAGCGTTGATTAGCCTGCCGGATAACGCCCGGGTCATGGCCCCGCTGGTGATTGAAGACGAGAACGACATGCTGCTGGCGATCTCCGCCGCGGGCCGCATGCTGATGTTCCCGCTCAGCGATCTGCCGCAGCTGTCGAAAGGCAAAGGCAACAAGATCATCAACATCGCTGCGGCGGATGCGGCAAAAGGGGAAGACAGCCTGGCGCACCTCTTTATTCTGCCGCCGCAGAGCACGTTGACCATCCATGTGGGTAAACGCAAAATCAAGCTGCGCCCGGAAGAGCTGCAGAAAGTGGTGGGCGAACGTGGACGCAAAGGATCGCTGATGCGTGGCTTGCAGCGCATTGACCGTGTAGAGATCGACTCTCCACACCGCGCGACATCGGGCGACAACGAAGCGTAACAGAGCACCTCCCCCTCCGCTCAGGAGGGGGACTCGTGAAAAACATCCGTTATAGAAACAAAGGAGTTACCCGCTCACAGTTGCAGTATAATCGCCAACTGTCAGGGGTTTTTGAGGTCGCTATGCTATTAATTGTTCGAACCATTCTTGCCGTTATCTACTGCATTCTGGTCTGTATCTTCGGCTCTGTTTACTGCCTGTTCAGCCCGCGTAATCCAAAACACGTTGCCACCTTTGGCCACATGTTTGCCCGTCTGGCGCCGCTGTTTGGCCTGAAGGTGGAAACGCGTCTGCCGGAAGGGGCAGAGAAATTTGGTAACGCTATCTATATCGGTAACCACCAGAATAACTACGATATGGTGACCGCAGCGAAAATCGTGCAGCCGCCAACCGTCACCGTGGGCAAGAAAAGCCTGCTGTGGATCCCGTTCTTCGGCCAGCTCTACTGGCTCACCGGCAACCTGCTGATTGACCGCAACAACCGGGCCAAAGCGCACGGCACGATTGCCGAGGTGGTGAACCACTTCAAAAAGCGCAAGATCTCTATCTGGATGTTCCCGGAAGGGACCCGCAGCCGGGGTCGTGGCCTGCTGCCGTTCAAAACTGGCGCATTTCATGCCGCAATTGCGGCAGGCGTACCGATTATTCCAGTGTGTGTTTCCAACACATCGAATAAGATAAACCTGAATCGTCTGCGTAACGGTCTGGTCATCGTAGAGATGCTGCCGCCGGTCGATGTCAGTAAATATGGCAAAGACCAGGTACGCGAGCTGGCGGCACATTGCCGCGAATTAATGCTGAATAAAATCGCTGAGCTCGATAAAGAAGTCGCAGAGCGAGAAGCTGCTGGCAAGGTTTAAGCCGGTTTAAAGGGAAAACGAATTCCCGTGTGTTAGTGCGTTTATAGATGGAGCCATTATGTCACTCAGTCGCCGTCAGTTTATTCAGGCATCGGGGATCGCCCTTTGTGCAGGCGCGGTTCCGCTGAGGGCAAACGCCGCCGGGCAGCAGCAGCCGCTGCCCATTCCGCCGTTACTGGAATCCCGCCGCGGGCAGCCGCTGTTTCTGACGCTACAGCGCGCCCACTGGTCGTTCACTCAGGGTACCCGGGCTTCGGTCTGGGGCATCAACGGACGCTACCTCGGCCCGACGGTGCGCGTCTGGAGCGGCGATGACGTCAAACTGATCTACAGCAACCGCCTGGCGGAGAACGTCGCCATGACCATCAGCGGGATGCAGGTGCCGGGCCCGCTGCTGGGCGGTGCGCCGCGCATGATGTCCGCAAGCGCCGACTGGGCACCGGTTCTGCCGGTCCGCCAGCGCGCCGCGACCCTCTGGTATCACGCCAACACCCCAAACCGCACCGCGCAGCAGGTCTACAACGGTCTGGCCGGGATGTGGCTGATAGAGGATGAGGTCAGTAAATCCCTGCCGATCCCGAACCACTACGGGGTGGATGACTTCCCGCTCATCATTCAGGACAAGCGGCTGGATAATTTCGGTACGCCGGAGTACAGCGAGCCGGGCAGCGGCGGTTTTGTGGGTGATACGCTGCTGGTCAACGGCGCGCAAAGCCCCTATGTCGAGGTGTCACGCGGCTGGGTACGCCTGCGTCTGCTGAATGCCTCCAACTCGCGTCGCTATCAACTGCAGATGAGCGATGGCCGCGCGCTGCACGTCATTGCCGGGGATCAGGGCTTTTTACCGGCTCCGGTGTCGGTTAAACAGCTGGCGCTGGCGCCGGGCGAGCGACGCGAAATCCTGGTGGATATGACCAACGGCGAAGAGGTGTCGATCACCTGTGGCGAGGCGGCGGGCATTGTTGATCGTCTGCGCGGTTTCTTTGAGCCGTCGAGCATTCTGGTTTCGACGCTGGTGTTAACCCTGCGTCCAACCGGCCTGCTGCCGCTGGTGACCGATACCCTGCCGATGCGCCTGCTGTCGGAGGAGATCCTGAGCGGTACGCCGGTGCGCAGCCGGGATATCAGCCTTGGCGACGATCCGGGCATTAACGGCCAGCTGTGGGATGTGAACCGCATCGATATCACCGCCCAGCAGGGCTCCTGGGAGCGCTGGACGGTGCGCGCCGACAGGCCGCAGTCGTTCCATATCGAAGGGGTGAGTTTCCTTATCCGCAACGTCAACGGCGCCATGCCGTTCCCGGAAGACAGAGGCTGGAAGGATACCGTCTGGGTCGACGGGCAGGTGGAACTGCTGGTCTATTACGGGCAGCCTTCCTGGCCGCACTTCCCGTTCCTGTTCCACAGCCAGACGCTGGAGATGGCGGATCGCGGCTCGGTGGGGCAGCTGCTGGTGAATCCGGCCCCGTAATTCTCTCCCGCCCGGCATCCTCTGCCGGGCGTGTTGTTTCTAGGCCCGCCAGAAGAAGCGCGAGCAGAGGATCAGTATCGGATAGATCTCCAGACGCCCCAGAATCATCGCCACGCACATCAGGTATTTTGCCCCTTCCGTCAGCGTACCGAACGTTGAGGCAGTTTCACCGAATCCCAGCCCCATATTGTTGATGCAGGCGGCGACCGTGGCGAAGGAGGTGAACAGATCGTACCCCATCAGATTCAGCGCCCAGATAAAAAAGGCGGTAAACAGGACGTAGAGAAAAAAGAAGCTCCAGACCGAACGCAGTACGCGCTCGTTGACCACGCTTTTACCGATGCGCACCGGCAAAAGGGCGCGTGGATGGCCAAGCTGGTGCAGCTCCTGGCGGCACTGTTTGAACATGATCAGAAAACGCAGCGCCTTGATCCCGCCGCAGGTGGAGCCGATGCAGCCGCCGAAGAAGCTGGCCAGTAACAGTAAAAAGATGGTGTGCGCGGGCCACTGGGCATAGTCCCCGGTCGACAGGCCATTATCGGTCATCATCGAGCTGGCAAGAAAAAAGGCATGCACCAGACTGTCAGGGATGTTGTACATCCCTGCATGCCATACCTGCCAGGCGGTGATCAAAATGATGATGGCCGCGGCAATCAGAAAGAACTTTAGCTCCTGGTTACGGCGAAACGGCTTCAGCGTGCGGCGGGTGATGGCCACATACCAGAGGGTAAAGTTGAAAGCGGAGAGCAGGGAGAACAGCCCGGCGACCAGCTCCACGGCATGGCTGTCGTAAAAACCGATACTCTCCGAACGGGTGGAGAAGCCGCCGAGGGAGACGGTTGAGAGCCCGTGGCACAGCGCGTCGAAGAACGACATCCCCGCAAGCCAGTAGGCCAGCGTGCAGGTTAGCCCCAGCAGCAGATAGGTGAGCCAGAGAGTGCGTGAGGTATCCGCCAGCCGGGGAGTGAGGCGCTCCTCTTTAAACGGTCCTGGCATTTCAGACTGATAAAGCTTCATGCCGCCAATGCCGAGAAACGGCAGCACCGCCACCGCCAGCACGATGACCCCAAGGCCGCCGATAAAATTGAGCTGCGCGCGATAGTAGAGATACGATTTTGGCAGGGCGCTGACGTCGCCAATCACCGTAGCCCCGGTGGTGGTGATCCCCGATACCCCTTCAAAAAGCGCATCCGCCAGCGAGAGTTTCTGCGCGTCATCCATCCACAGCGGCATGGCGCTAATCAGCGAAAAGAGGAACCAGAACAGTACGATAATCACAAACCCGTCGCGGGTGCGCAGCTGGATCCCGGCATGTTTGGTCATCAGCCAGGTGCCGCCTCCGAGGGTAAAAAAGGTCACGAAGGTGCTCAAAAAGGCGATATAGCTGCGCTCTTTATTTGCCAGCGCGATGGCCATCGGCGGCAGCATCGAGAAGCTATAAAGCAACACCAAAAACCCGCACAGATGCATCACAACCTGTAGCTGGGAAACCTGAGAAGAGTGGCTGCCTCGCAAAGTGTCATTCCCCGTCATGGCCGTTTTTGCTGAGCAAAAACGGGCTAAAAATCCTGCGTAGTAAAGCGGTTATTCGTCAGCGCGCGGCATTCTAGCAGGTTGTTTACAGCGCTTGTGGAAGTTTCGTTAACCTGGCGCCCTTTTGGCGCGTTCCCCACTTCATTTATTACAGAAGAACAGCGTATAATCGCCGCCCTTTGATTATTTTTTCTTCGGAAGCATTATGAGCGCAATTTCCCTGATCCAGCCGGATCGTGACCTCTTCTCCTGGCCGCAGTACTGGGCGGCCTGCTTTGGACCGGCGCCTTTCCTGCCGATGTCTCGTGAAGAGATGGACCAACTTGGCTGGGACAGCTGCGACATTATCCTGGTGACGGGTGATGCTTACGTCGATCATCCGAGCTTTGGTATGGCGATCTGCGGTCGCATGCTCGAAGCCCAGGGCTTCCGCGTCGGGATCATTGCCCAGCCTGACTGGAACAGCAAAGATGATTTTATGCGCCTCGGTAAGCCTAACCTCTTCTTCGGCGTTACCGCGGGCAACATGGACTCGATGATCAACCGCTACACCGCCGACCGCAAGCTGCGTCACGACGACGCCTACACCGCGGATAACGTGGCGGGCAAGCGTCCGGATCGCGCAACCCTCGTCTACACCCAGCGCTGCAAAGAGGCCTGGAAAGATGTACCGGTTATCCTGGGGGGTATCGAAGCGAGCCTGCGCCGTACCGCGCACTACGACTACTGGTCTGATACCGTGCGCCGTTCGGTGCTGGTGGACTCCAAAGCCGACATGCTGATCTTCGGCAACGGCGAGCGTCCGCTGGTGGAAGTGGCGCACCGTCTGGCGCAGGGCGAACCGGTGGGCGACATCCGCGACGTGCGTAACACCGCCATCATGGTGAAAGAGGCGCTGCCGGGCTGGAAAGGGGTGGATTCCCGTATCATCGATATGCCGGGCAAAATCGATCCGATCCCGCATCCATACGGCGAAGATCTGCCGTGTGCGGATAATAAGCCGGTTGCGCCGAAGAAAGCCGAAGCAAAAGCCATCGTGGTGCAGCCGCCGCGTCCGAAGCCGTGGGAAAAGACCTACGTGCTGCTGCCATCCTTTGAGAAGGTAAAAAGCGACAAGGTGCTCTACGCGCATGCGTCCCGTATTCTGCACCACGAAACCAACCCGGGCTGCGCCCGTGCGCTGATGCAAAAGCACGGTGAGCGCTACATCTGGGTAAACCCGCCGGCGATCCCGCTCTCTACCGAAGAGATGGACAGCGTATTTGCGCTGCCGTACAAGCGCGTGCCGCATCCGTCATACGGCAACAGCCGTATCCCGGCGTATGAGATGATCCGCTTCTCGATCAACATCATGCGTGGCTGCTTCGGGGGCTGCTCTTTCTGTTCGATCACCGAGCATGAAGGGCGCATTATTCAGAGCCGCTCTGAAGACTCTATCGTCAACGAGATCGAAGCCATTCGCGACACGGTACCGGGCTTTACCGGCGTCATCTCCGATCTGGGGGGCCCAACCGCCAACATGTACATGCTGCGCTGTAAGTCGCCGCGCGCGGAGCAGACCTGCCGTCGTCTCTCCTGTGTCTATCCGAGCATTTGCGAACATATGGACACCAACCATGAGCCGACGATCAACCTCTACCGTCGTGCCCGCGATCTGAAGGGCATCAAGAAGATCCTCATCGCTTCCGGGGTGCGTTATGACATCGCCGTGGAAGATCCGCGCTACATCAAAGAGCTGGCGACCCACCATGTGGGCGGCTACCTGAAGATCGCCCCGGAGCATACCGAAGAGGGGCCATTATCGAAGATGATGAAGCCGGGGATGGGGAGCTACGATCGCTTTAAAGAGCTGTTCGATACCTATTCGAAGCAGGCCGGGAAAGAGCAGTACCTGATCCCGTACTTTATCTCCGCGCACCCGGGCACGCGTGACGAAGACATGGTGAACCTGGCCCTGTGGCTGAAGCAGCGTCGCTTCCGTCTGGATCAGGTGCAGAACTTCTATCCGTCGCCGCTGGCGAACTCAACCACCATGTATTACACCGGCAAGAACCCGCTTAGTAAGATTGGCTATAAGAGTGAGGATGTGGTGGTGCCGAAGGGGGACAAACAGCGTCGTCTACACAAAGCCCTGCTGCGTTATCACGATCCGAAAAACTGGCCGCTGATCCGCCAGGCGCTGGAAGAGATGGGCAAAAAGCACCTGATTGGCTCACGCCGCGACTGTCTGGTGCCTGCGCCAACGGTTGAAGAGATGCGCGAAGCGCGCCGCCAGAACCGCAATAAACGTCCGGCCCTGACCAAGCACACGCCAATTGTGCATCAGCGTTCGAACGGTGGGGCGAGCACGAAGAAGAGTGTAAAACGTAAGGCCGGTTAAGCCTGTAAAAAAGCCGGGTGGCGCTGCGCTTACCGGGCCTACAAGTCTGAACGTAGGCCGGGTAAGGCGAAGCCGCCACCCGGCTTTTTACTAACCGCCAAACTGGTCCGGATCCGGGCCTAAACGCTTGCCTTTATCCAGCTTCGCAATTTCACCCAGTTCATCTTTATCCAGGCGGAAATCCCACACGTTGAAGTTCTCAGCGATGCGCGACGGGGTGACCGATTTCGGGATCACCACCAGACCGCAGTCCAGATGCCAGCGAATAACAATCTGTGCCGGGGTTTTGCCATACTTATCGGCCAGATCGCGGATAATTTTCTGATCGAAGACCCCTTCGCCGCCTGGAGCCAGCGGGCTCCAGGATTCGGTCTGAATTTTGTGGGTCGCATTCCATGAATGAAGCTGGCGCTGCTGCATCAGCGGGTGCAGCTCAATTTGGTTGATCACCGGGGCGACGCCCGTCTCATCGATCAGGCGCTGCAGATGGTGAACCTGGAAGTTACAGACCCCGATGCTTTTTATCAGTCCGGCTTTTTGCAGCTCAATCATCCCTTTCCAGGCCTCGACGTAATGGTCGATAGCCGGAACCGGCCAGTGCATCAGATAGAGATCGACAAAATCGAGCTGCAGCTTGTCCAGGCTCTCCTGGAGGGCTTCTGCCGGACGCTTCTGGTCGTCGTTCCACAGCTTGGTCGTAATGAACAGCTCATCGCGGGGTACGCCAGCGCTGGCAAGGGCCTTGCCGACGCCCTCCTCATTTTTGTAGGCGGCAGCGGTATCAATGGAGCGATAGCCGACTTCCAGTGCTTTATGAATGGCGGAGACGACCTCGTCGTTACCGGCTTTCCATACGCCGAGCCCCAACTGGGGCATTACGTTGCCATCCTGAAGCTTGATTACGGTTTGGTTTGCCATTTTTCCTCCTTCATTGGACATCCACCAGGAGTGATCCCCTGGTGGCGTATGTGCATTAAGCCTGGCCTAAATGCCGAAAAACGGAAGGCAATCGCGTAAAATCAGTTAGCGAGCGGCCTCGTAAATACGGCGGCTTACATCGAGAGTAATGTCATGATGTTCCCCGATTTGCGTCATGCCGTGCTCCTCGAGTTTTGCCAGCAGGGCAGGGATGGAACTGCCGTCCAGACCGTAGCCGGAGAGACGCGTCGGAACACCCAGCTGCTCGAAGAAGTTGCGGGTGGCAGCGATAGCCGCATCGATACGCTCATCTTCAGAACCGGCAGTAATACCCCAGACGCGCTCAGCGTACTGCAGCAGCTTGCCACGCTTGGTGTCGCGTTTTTCATTCCACAGCGCAGGCAGAACCACGGCCAGGGTCTGGGCATGATCGAGGCCGTGCATCGCCGTCAGCTCGTGGCCCAGCATGTGGGTTGCCCAGTCTTGCGGCACGCCGGCACCAATCAGGCCGTTCAGCGCCTGAGTCGCAGCCCACATCACGTTGGCACGCACTTCGTAGTTTTCTGGCTCTTTCAGCGCCAGCGGGCCATCTTCGATCAGGGTCAGCAGAATGCCCTCGGCGAAACGATCCTGAATTTTGGCGTTTACCGGGTAAGTAACGTACTGCTCAACGGTGTGGACAAAGGCATCCACCACGCCGTTCGCCACCTGACGCGGCGGCAGGGTGTAGGTGTAAACCGGATCCAGCACCGCAAACACCGGCTGCACGTGCTCGTTCATAAAGGCCTGCTTGTCGCCGGTGGTTTTACGTGAGATCACCGCGCCTTTATTGGATTCGGAGCCGGTCGCCGGCAGGGTCAGTACGGAGCCCATCGGAATGGCGCTCTTAATGTCGCTGCCGCCGGTTTGCAGGATGTGCCACGGGTCGATGGTTTCATCATAATGGGCCGCCGCGGCAATGAACTTGGTGCCGTCCAGCACCGAGCCGCCACCCACCGCCAGCAGGAAGGTGATCTGCTCGTCACGGGCGATTTTCACCGCCTTCATCAGCGTTTCGTAAGAGGGGTTTGGCTCAATGCCGCTGAACTCGCGCACGTCCATGCCTTCCAGCGCGGAGTAAACCTGATCCAGGACGCCATTCTTCTTCACGCTACCGCCGCCATAGGTAATCAGGACGCGGGCGTTGGCCGGGATCTGCTCGCGCAGATCGGCGATGGCGCCTTTACCAAACAGGATGCGGGTTGGGGTATGCAGATTAAAATTGTTCATTGTTCGTTCCCTTTGGTGGGTGAAAAAACGGGGCGGCACAGAGGGCTGCCTGATGGTGCTCATTGTGGCGAGCGCACGCGCTCCTCTCAATGCACATTCCTGCCGTTGTCTTGCCCATTTCTACACAGTGCTGGAGAAAAAAGGAAAAAATGCGCACACTGCAGGTGTCGGAAAACGTACCCGGAGTGAGAGAAGATGAAACGTGAAGCCGTCTGCCAGCAGCTAACGGAACAAATTAAGAAACTGAAAGATAATGAAAATTATCTTGATACGCTGCTGCCGGATGTTCGTCTGCTGTATGGGACTCAGCCCTACGCCCGCACGCCGGTGATGTATCAGCCGGGTATCATTTTTCTCTTTTCTGGCCACAAAATTGGCTACATCAACGAGCGGGTATTTCGTTACGACCCCAACGAATATCTGCTCCTGACAGTACCTTTACCCTTTGAATGTGAAACTTTCGCGACAGAGGCGGTACCGCTGGCAGGTATTCGCTTAAATATCGATATTCTGCAACTGCAGGAACTGCTGATGGACATTGGCGAGGACGAACTGTTTCGCCCGTCGATGGCGGCGAGCGGCATCAACTCCGCCACGCTGACGGATGAGATCCTCTGCGCCATTGAACGTCTGCTGGACGTGATGGAGCGGCCGCTGGACGCGCGGATTCTGGGTAAGCAGATCGTGCGTGAAATCCTCTACCACATCCTGCTGGGGCCAGGCGGCGGGGCGCTGCTGGCGTTGGTCAGCCGTCAGACCCATTTCAGCCTGATTGGCCGGGTGTTGAAACGCATCGAGAGCCAGTACACCGAAAACCTGAGCGTGGATCAGCTGGCGGCTGAGGCCAACATGAGCGTCTCGGCGTTCCACCATAACTTTAAGTCGGTAACCAGCACCTCGCCGCTGCAGTATCTCAAGAGCTACCGCCTGCATAAGGCGCGGATGATGATGATCCATGATGGTATGAAAGCCAGCGCCGCCGCGCTGCGGGTAGGCTATGAAAGCGCCTCGCAGTTCAGCCGGGAGTTCAAGCGCTACTTTGGCGTGACGCCGGGGGAAGATGCGGCGCGGATGCGGATGATGCAGGGGATGTGATTGACATGTAGGCCGGGCAAACGCAGTGCCGCCCGGCGCTTTTCCCCGGAGGCGCTACGCTTACCGGGGCTACAACGACAGCAGCGCCTCAGGCGTTGCAGTACTTCTTACGGATCACCACCACGATGGTTCCTACCAGCCCTGCGACCAGCAGGAAAATAGGCAGGATCATCAGGAAGGTCATGACCTGATCTTCATGGCGTTTAACGAACGGGATCATACTCAGCGCATAGCCAAAAGTGGTCACGACCCCGACCCACAGCAGCGCGCTCAGCCAGTTAAAGAACTGGAAGCGGCGGTTAGAGAGCCCGGAGATGCCAGCCATGGTTGGCAGCAGCGTACGCACAAAGGCCAGAAAACGCCCGACCAGCAGCGCCAGCAGGCCATGCCTGTCAAACATGCAGTTCGCCCGCTGATGGTATTTATGCGGCAGCTGCGCCAGCCAGCTTTTGACCACCCGCGTATTGCCGAGCCAGCGGCCCTGCAAATAGCTGAGCCAGCAGCCCAGGCTGGCGGCTGAGGTGAGGATCACCATCGTGGGGGTAAAGTCCATCACCCCTTTACCGATTAACGCCCCTGCCAGCAGCAGCAGACTGTCCCCCGGTAAAAAGGAGGCGGGCAGTAACCCGTTTTCCAGAAACAATGTGGCGAACATAACGAAATAGACAATCCCAACCACGTGCGGGTCCGCCAGCGCTGCAAAGTCGTGTTGCCAGAGTGCAGCGATAATATCTTGAATAACAGCCATGGGCTTTCCTGTGGAACAGCATATATAAGGCTATTGTACTCCCTATTTCGTCGGCGGGCTTTGATCGCAGACGCAACAAATCAGACTTTTCTGCAGCTAATGGAGAGAAAAGTGTCCGCGGAGTGTGTTTGTGGCCCTGCGCTATTCAATGCGCGCAAACCCGGCTTGCAGATCGGCAATCAAATCGTCGACGTTTTCCAGGCCGATATGCAGGCGGATCAGGGTGCCGGTAAAGTCCACTTTGCCGCCGGGACGCAGGGCCGCAATCTGCTCTGGCTGGTTCGGCAGGATCAGTGATTCAAAGCCGCCCCAGGAGTAAGCCATGCTGAACAGCGAGAAGTTATCCAGGTAAGCGGCGAGCTCGTCATTGCTCAGGCGTTTATTAAGCACAAAGGAGAACAGACCGCTGCTGCCCGTAAAGTCACGTTGCCAGAATTCATGTCCGACGCTGCCCGGCAGTGCCGGATGGTTAACCTGCGCCACCTGGGGATGCTGCGCCAGCCACTGTGCAATCTGCACGCTGCTTTCATGATGTTGACGCAGACGCACGCCGAGGGTACGCAAGCCGCGGCTGGTCATATAGGCGGTGTCGGCATCCACCATCTGGCCCATCAGATAGGCGTTCTCGCGCAGCTGCTCCCAGCAGCGGGCGTTGGAAACCGCGGTACCAATCATCCCGTCAGAGTGGCCAATCAGGTACTTCGTCGCCGCCTGAATCGAGATGTCGATACCAAAATCGAGCGCCTTAAACAGCACCCCTGCCGCCCAGGTGTTATCAATCATGATGATAGCGTCCGGCGCTTTGCTGCGTACCGCCTGCACAATGGCTGGCACATCATGCACTTCCATGGTGATAGAGCCGGGTGATTCCAGGAACACAATCCGGGTGTTGGGCTGGATCAGCTCGGCGATGTTCGCGCCAATCTGCGGATCGAACCAGTCGGTAGTGACCCCCAGCTTGCTGAGGATTTTGGTGCAGAAGTCCTGGCTTGGCTCGTAGGCGGTGTTGGTCATCAGGATATGGTCGCCCTGCTCAACGAACGCCAGAATGGTATTGGCCACCGCCGCGGCACCGCAGGGGAAGAGCGCACAGCCCGCGCCGCCCTCCAGCTCGCACATCGCTTCCTGTAACGAGAAGTGGGTCAGCGTGCCGCGACGCCCGTAAAACAGTTCACCGTTGGCCCGGTTACGGGTGGCGTGCTTTTTCGCCTCCACGGTATCAAACACCAGCGACGAGGCGCGCTGGATGACGCTGTTCACGGAACCAAGGGTATATTTTTTACTGCGTCCCGCCTGGACAAGGGTGGTATCAAGATGCTTCTCTTTCATGTCTGCGCAACCTGTTTTTATACGTCTGGACGTCCAGACTATCACGAAAGTAAAAATGGTCACCTTAACGGTAGTGGGTTCAGCGGAAAATTTTTTAAAATTTGTTTCCGGGAAATTTTTCCTGCGTAAGCGCAAGGAAAATGAAACGAATTTACGGCACTATGTAAATACTAATGAGAACTACTATCAATTCGACGTTGTTTTGATATTATTATGCTCAGATTTTGTGATTTGCGTCCTGGAGATACCGAGTGGGTAATAATTTGATGCAGACGGACCTCTCCGTCTGGGGTATGTATCATCATGCCGACATCGTGGTGAAGATTGTCATGATCGGCCTGATTCTGGCGTCTGTCGTCACCTGGGCTATTTTCTTTAGCAAGAGCGTAGAGCTTCTTTCCCATAAACGCCGCCTTAAGCGCGAGCAGCAGCAGCTGGCCGAAGCCCGTACCCTGAATCAGGCGAGCGACATGGCCGCCTCCTTCCAGGCGAAGAGCCTGACCACCCTGTTAATCAACGAAGCGCAGAACGAGCTCGAACTTTCTGCAGGCAGTGAAGACAACGAAGGGATTAAAGAGCGTACCGGCTTCCGCCTTGAGCGTCGCGTTGCGGCCGTTGGCCGTCATATGGGACGGGGTAACGGTTACCTGGCGACCATCGGCGCGATTTCGCCGTTCGTCGGTCTGTTCGGTACCGTCTGGGGCATCATGAACAGCTTTATCGGCATCGCCCAGACGCAAACCACCAACCTCGCGGTTGTGGCGCCCGGCATCGCCGAAGCGCTGCTGGCAACAGCCATTGGTCTGGTGGCGGCAATCCCGGCAGTCGTGATCTATAACGTCTTCGCCCGTATGATTGGCAGCTACAAAGCGACCCTCGGCGACGTTGCCGCCCAGGTTCTGCTCCTGCAAAGCCGCGATCTGGATCTCAGCGCCAGCTCGGCTAAGCCGATTCGTTCTGCTCAGAAATTTCACGTAGGTTGATTCGTCATGGCAATGCGTCTTAATGAAAATCTGGACGATAACGGCGAAATGCACGAAATCAACGTGACGCCGTTTATCGACGTTATGCTGGTTCTGCTGATTATCTTCATGGTGGCGGCGCCGCTGGCGACCGTAGACGTGAAGGTGAATCTGCCTGCGTCATCCAGTCAGCCGCAGCCGCGCCCGGAAAAACCGATTTATCTCTCTGTAAAGGCCGATAAATCTATGTTCCTCGGCAACGATCCGGTGACCGATGAGTCGGTGATCCCGGCGCTGAACGCCCTGACCGAAGGCAAGAAAGAGACTACCGTCTTCTTCCGCGCCGATAAGACGGTCGATTACGAAACCATGATGAAGGTAATGGACACGCTGCACCAGGCGGGTTACCTGAAAATTGGTCTGGTCGGCGAAGAGAAAGCGGCGGCGAAATAAAGAGAAACGGCAACCCACGGGTTGCCGTTTTTGTATTTGCCGGATGGCGCCTGCATGCGAAACGTAGGCCGGGTAAGGCGAAGCCGCCACCCGGCACTGCACCATCAGCCTAAATGTTCCCCACCGCACACGCCGTGCACTTCTGCGGTCACGTAGCTGGACTCCTGACTTGCCAGATAGACATAGACCGGCGCCAGCTCCGCAGGCTGCCCTGCGCGCTTCATCGGCGTCTGCTGACCAAACTGCGGGAGCTTCTCCTGAGGCTGACCGCCGGAGACTTGCAGCGCCGTCCAGATAGGACCAGGGGCTACCACGTTGACGCGCACGCCGGTCTCAGCCACCTGTTTCGCCAGCCCGCGGCTGAAGTTGAGAATAGCCGCTTTAGTGGAAGCATAGTCCAGCAGATGCGGGCTCGGCTGATAGGCCTGAATCGAGGAGGTGGTGATAATGCTCGACCCGGCGGGCAGCAGCGGCAGTGCCTCCTGGGTAATCCAGAACAGAGCCAGCACGTTCACGGCATAGGTCTGCTTAAACTGCTCGGTGGTGATATCGGCAATCTTCTCCACCGCCACCTGCTTACCGGCTACCAGCGCCAGCACGTCCAGCCCACCCAGCTCCTGATGGGCTTTATGTACCAGCGAGCGGGCAAATTGTTCATCGCTCAGGTCGCCAGGGATGAGCACCGCTTTGCGCCCGGCCTCTTCAATAAGCTGCTTAACCTGCTGGGCGTCCTCTTCTTCGGCGGGCAGATAGTTAATGGCGACATCTGCTCCTTCACGCGCGTAAGCGATGGCGGCAGCGCGTCCAATCCCGGAATCGCCCCCTGTCACCAGTGCCTTACGATCCTGTAGTCTGCCGCTGCCTTTATAGCTCTTTTCGCCGCAGTCCGGCACCGGGTCCATCTTGCTCTGCAGCCCCGGTACAGGCTGTTTCTGCTTGGGATATTCGCCGGTGTAGTACTGGGTTGTCGGATCCTGAATTTTGCTCTGAGAGTTTGCCATAGGTGTTCTCCTTGAGGGGTTAATCAGACTTTAAGCTTAGGAGAATCAACTGGGCTGTGAGGATTATTCAGTATAATCCTTAAAAGAAATGGGCTGATCAGAAACAGGCGAGACGGCAGGGTTCGGCGAGAGGTTACGGCTTTTGCGGTGGAATGTCCGCTTTGGCGGCCAGCACCTCTTCATTCAGCGCAACGGTGGTCACGCTGGTGGTGCGATAGCCTTCATCAGCCAGCTTACGGGTGACGCGCAGGGTCGCGGTTTCACGTGCCAGAATATATTGATAATTGGTTTCCAGGCGCGCCAGTATTTTTTCTTTTAAATCCGGACGCTGTTGCATAATGGCGTTTATTGTCGCGCCATAGATCTCTTCTTTTACCTGCAATGGATAAATTTCACGGCGATTCTGCCATTTCAGACGCACCAGGCCCGCCGGAATGGAGAGCAGATCTTTAGCAATTCTTTGTATTTCAGCGTTTTTAATCTCTTTAAGCGCGGCAAGGTTTTGCTCTAAGATAAATTCATCGCTTTTTTTGTCATCTAAAGCTAAATAAACGTTGTTGTTATCAACATCCTTCACGTTATTCATCCTCTAGCGTATAAAACACAGGCGTGTTTTTTTCGCAGGTAATAAGATTCAACCAGATTTCATTACCGGCTTCGTTAATCTCATCGGTTTTTTCCGCCAATATTTGACTTAGTGCCTGGGCATCTATTTCCCCCTCCGCCTGCAAATCATTCAGCAGCCGGGCGAACACCTCGATTTTAACTACCCGAAATAACCGGTCTTTAATATGCCGATCGTGCTCTTCAAGCAACATATTGCGGGAGTTACCGGTACGGGTAACGCCAATTAATATATCTGGCGCGTAATCAGCGAGTGTTCTTTTCCCCTTAGTGAAATTGGCATTGCTTTCTGCTTCTGGCGGTTTTGGTTCCACGGAAGAAATGTGAAACTTGGCCGGAACCAGATTGTCGGGCAACATTTTATATTTCCTTTAATTTCAACGGGGTAGGGTTGTCTGGAGTGTGAGATTCGTTGACAATAACATGAGGCAAATTTAAAATCAAAAAAAATGGAGCCTGCCTATATGAACAGCATTTTTTATACTGTCATTACTTTGTTATTGCTTACCGCCGTAGTTCTTTTATTGATGCGCGAGTTCAATAAAAGTAGCGATGTGGGGAGCGCGCACGTCCCGTCTCAGCCGGAGCGGATGTCAAAAGAAGAGGGCGAAGACCATTTTTCTGTGTTAATGAATGCGATTACCCCGGTTTGGTACTGGCGCGTTAACCATGAATATATTGATTTCCTCCATGCCACAATTAAACGAATGAATATGGTGGAAATAAATAGCATTCCTGACCTGTTTGAGGCGCAGCGTCGTTGCAGCGATCTTAACTCGGCGGTCTACAAATATTACGACAATATTAAGAAGCGCTGCCTGAACGGCGAAAAAGTGTCGCACACCGATCTGGAGGTGATGAACCTGCGCCAGTGTTTTCGCGAGTTCAGCCTCGAGGCGTATCCCTCGCTGGTGGTGCTGGTGTGGCCTGAGTATCAGCGCCCGGTGGTAAAGCCTGAGCAAGTGTAGGGGATCTGTTGTTTAGTTGTTGCAAACAATTTGGGCCATTGCGATATACTGCACACTGGTTTCGTTTGCAGACAGGACTCTATGGAACGCTTTTTTGAAAACGCAATGTATGCCTCCCGCTGGTTGTTAGCTCCGGTCTATTTTGGCCTCTCGCTGGCGCTGGTGGCGCTCTGTATTAAATTCTTTCAGGAAATTTTTCACGTTCTGCCGCATATATTCAGCATCGCTGAATCTGACCTGATCCTGCTTTTGCTGTCGCTGGTGGATATGACGCTGGTGGGCGGCCTGCTGGTGATGGTGATGTTTTCGGGCTACGAAAATTTCGTCTCGCAGCTGGATATCTCCGCGGATAAAGAGAAGCTGAGCTGGCTTGGCAAAATGGATGCGTCGTCGCTGAAAAACAAAGTGGCGGCGTCGATTGTGGCGATCTCCTCCATTCACCTGCTGCGGGTGTTCATGGATGCCAAAAATATCCCTGACAACAAGATGATGTGGTACGTGATTATCCACCTCACGTTTGTGCTGTCGGCATTTGTGATGGGATATCTGGACAAGCTGAGCCGCAAATAAGACAAAACGCCTGATGGCGCTGCGCTTATCAGGCTTACGGGGAGTCTGTAGGTCGGGTAAGCGCAGCGCCACCCGACACTATCCTCTGAAATTATTTATCCGAAGAGGCTTGCCACAGATTCAGCTGCCCGTCGGCCACATGCTGGTCAATCCGCTGCAGCTCCTCTTCGCTAAAGTGCAGGTTATTCAGCGCCTGCACATTCTCCTCCAGCTGCTCTGTCCGGCTGGCGCCAATCAGTACCGAGGTGACACGCTCATCTTTCAGCAGCCAGCTCAGCGCCATCTGCGCCATCGTCTGTCCGCGCGCCTGGGCCATCTCATTGAGCAAACGCAGGCTGTTCAGGTTGGCTTCGGTCAGCATATTTTCCGTCAGGCCGCGCGCCTTTTTGCCCTCACGCTGCATGCGGGAGCCGTCAGGAATGCCGTTCAGGTATTTTCCGGTCAACAGCCCCTGGGCCAGCGGCGTAAAGGCGATGCAGCCGGTGCCGTTAGCGGCCAGGGTATCCAGTAAGCCGCTCTTGTCCACCCAGCGGTTAAGCAAGTTGTATGAGGGCTGGTGGATAAGCAGCGGAATTTTCCACTCGCGCAGCAGCTCCGCCATTTTCTGGGTCCGCTCCGGCGAATATGAGGATATGCCTACGTAGAGCGCTTTCCCGCTCTGCACCGCCTGCGCCAGCGCAGAAGCGGTCTCCTCCATTGGCGTGTTTTCATCGACCCGGTGTGAATAGAAGATATCCACGTAGTCCAGCCCCATCCGCTTGAGGCTTTGATCGAGGCTGGCGAGCAGATACTTGCGCGAACCGCCCGCACCGTAAGGCCCCGGCCACATGTCATAGCCCGCTTTGGTGGAGATAATCAGTTCGTCGCGATAAGCCGCGAAATCATCGCGCAGCAGGCGGCCAAAATTTTCCTCCGCGCTGCCCGGCGGTGGGCCATAGTTATTGGCGAGATCGAAATGGGTGATGCCGCAATCGAAGGCTTTTCGCAGCAGGGCGCGCTGTGAGTCGAGGGCGTGGACGTGGCCGAAGCTGTGCCACAGGCCGAGTGACAGGGCGGGTAAACGCAGGCCGCTTTTACCGCAGTAACGGTACTGCATCGTCTCGTAGCGGTCAGGGGAGGCGTTCCAGGGCATGATGTCTCCTTTCTTAGTGATTGATTTTCGAAACAGCGTTTCTATTCTAACCTTAGTTTGTTCACAATTCATGGAGATATGCGATGACGCGTATGACCGCCAAAGACTTTCCTCAGGAATTGCTCGACTACTACGACTATTACGCTCACGGCAAAATCAACAAACGTGAGTTCCTCAATCTGGCTGCCCGTTATGCGGTTGGCGGCGTCACGGCGCTGGCGCTGTTTAATATGCTTAAGCCCAATTACGCCCTCGCGGAGCAGGTGAAATTCACCGATCCCGATATCCTGCCCGAATACATCACCTATCCCTCCCCGGACGGCCATGGCCAGGTGCGCGGCTATCTGGTGAAACCGGCCAAAGCCACCGGCAAAGTGCCGGCGGTGGTGGTGGTGCATGAAAACCGCGGCCTCAATCCCTACATTGAGGATGTGGCGCGTCGGGTGGCAAAAGCGGGCTACATCGCCCTGGCGCCGGATGGCTTAAGTTCGGTGGGCGGTTACCCCGGCAACGATGAGGAGGGCAAGATCCTGCAGCAGAAGGTCGATCCGACGAAGCTGATGAACGACTTCTTTGCCGCCATCGGGTTTATGCAAAAACACCCGGACGCTACCGGTAAAGTGGGGATCACCGGCTTTTGCTACGGCGGCGGTGTCTCTAATGCCGCCGCGGTCGCCTGGCCAGAGCTGGCCTGCGCGGTCCCTTTTTATGGCCGCCAGCCACCGGCGGCGGATGTCGCCAAAATTAAGGCGCCGCTGCTGCTGCATTACGCCGAGCACGACAAGAATGTTAACGAGGGGTGGCCTGCCTATGAGGCCGCGCTTAAAGCTAACGGTAAGGTGTACGAAGCCTGGATCTATCCGGGGGTCAACCACGGGTTCCATAATGACTCTACCCCGCGTTACGACGAACCTGCTGCCGAATTAGCGTGGAAAAGAACCCTGGGATGGTTTGAGAAATATTTGAGTTAAGAAAATACCCGGCAGCCTCAGGCTACCGGGTAGGCGTGGTCATCAGAAGCTGTAGCTCATACCTGCCTGAACACTGGCGTCGTTATCGACATCGCCCGTGCCATAGTAAATGCCGGTATTTACCGAGAAGTTGTGCGCGATAGTGGCATTCACACCCGCACCAAACATTCCCATGCTGTTGTTATGACCTGCGGTGTTGTGATAATCCGCTGCCTGGATATCGGTATCATCGCTGAACTCTTTCTGCACGCGGGCATCCAGCCATGGCATGATCTGCACGTTTTTGTTCAGATCGGTCAGGGTGGTGGTCAGACGCAGACCCGCGCCGCCGTTCCAGGAGGAGACCTGGCTGTCAGCAAAGGTCACTTCTCTGTCGGAGAAGCCGTTAGCTTTGGTCTCATCCCAGCCGAGGATGGCGTATGGTTGCAGCACGGTTTCGCCTGGCAGCAGCACGTTCACCCCGGTACGAGCCTGAGCCATATACAGGCTACCGTCTGTGGAGCCGTGCAGCGCTTCGGTCATGCCGCTGGTGTCGCCAGTGACGTTATGCGCGGAGAGGGAGTAGCGCATATCGCCATAGCTGAAGCTGGCGTCGGCGAACATGCCCCACTGACGACCGTTCAGCGCCTGCTGCCAGCCGCCATACAGGCTGTAGTAGTTACCATAGACGGTGTCCTTGAAGCTGTCCGGGCCGTTGGCGGTATCTTCAACGCGGCTACGGGTCCAGGCCAGTGCCACGCCGCCGGTTACGCTGTCCCCGTTAGCGAGGTACGCCGTCCAGTCAACGCCACCCTGTGCGCCCTGAGTGATGCTTTTGTAATCCACATCGTTGCTGAAGTTACCGTTCTGATAGAGGAAGTCTCCCCACAGCTGGGCCCCTTCCTGCTGTTCACCTGTCAGGCCAGCAAAGTGCAGGCGATCCAAATGGCTGGCGATGTCATCAGTGACCTGATGGCCCGCCTGTTCGGCTGCATCCAGCCCGGCGACTAATCCCTGGACATCGCTGGCCAGTGCGCCGCGGGAGCTGTTAAAGACAATATTCCAGTCCTGGCTGTTATCGCCAGGCACAATGCTCAGAGCATTGTTGTAGTTATAAGCTGCGCTGCGGTTTTCAACCTGCTGCTGACCGTTGCTGAAGGTCGCATTGGCGGCCGTTTCCGGCGTGGTGGTTGCCGTAGTCGTGGTAAAGGACCCCAGCACGATGTTCTGCTGATTGAGCGCCGAAGAGGTAATGTTATTGACTACCACAGCGTTACGGGAGCCGGTGATCTGGCCGAAGTTAACCCGGCTATCGGTGCTCATGTTCACTACGGCATTACTACCCGTGGTGTCGGCGGTCAGGGTGGAGCCGTTTTGCAGACTCCATGTAGTTGAATCGTTAATGGTGTCGAGGCTGATGCTGTTATCGCTGGTGGTATTCACAGTTTCAAACTGATTAATTTGCCCGGAAATAGAGCTACCCGCATCCATCGACAGGGTATCGTTGCCGTCTCCGCCGCTGACATTACCGGTGACGTGGGAATCATTCACCAGGACCACCGTATCATCGCCTGCGCCGGTCGTAATATTGCCGTCAACGTTAGCACCGTTTTGCAGAGTAATGGTGGTATCGCCACTGTTCTGGCTGGCATTCAGGTCGCCATTAATGGTGCTGTTATCCACCAGAACGGTATTGGTGGAGTTACCGTCCAGCGTCACATTGCCGTTCACGACGCTGTTATTGGTGAATGACAGGTTGGTCTGGCCTTTTTCGTTAATAACCCCGATGTCGCCGGTCACGGTGCTGTTGTTCAGTGCCAGCGTATCCTGAGTGGTACCGTACAGTGCCACTGCCAGATCGCTAAAGGCATCAACGTTGATATTCTGGAAGGGCTGGTACTGGCTCAGTGTTTCTACGATGGTATCGAGATTTTGCGCCACCTGGCTGTTAGTTGCATCCACGCTGGCGTTCGTCAGGGTAAGGGAGGTATCGGATTTATCGCTGCCGACGTAGATACCGCCATTATCCATGATGCTGTCGCTCATGGCGATGGTTTGGGTGCCCTGACCGGCGCTGATAATACTGCCATGCAGTGCGCTGTCGTTGCTGATATTCACGTCGTGGTACCCTGCATCGAGCGGGTCGAGATAGATGGCGGCGCCCATCATATAATCTTTGTCTCGCTGATAGGCCCCGTCGCTGTTCTGGCCGTTCAGCGTGGAGTCATTGACGTTGATCGTTGTATTGGTGGTCTTGAATGCGGAACCGACTTCAATCATATCCACTTTGGCATTGTCAGTGACGTTAATATTCACGGTACCGCCATTGCTTCCTTGAATATAATAACCGGACATGTCCGTACCTGTCACAGTTAAGGTCTGCGTATCGCCTGTTTTACGGTCACCATCCATATAAATATTGGTTGCTGTTTCATTTGCCATAACGGCATCAGTGACCCCTGGATCCTGATAGAAACTGCCGTCCGGATATTCTTTCAGGCCGCAGGTCTGGGTGGTGTCACCATTCTGGCAAGGCGTGGCAGGGGTCTCGCCTGCCTGGGTAGCAAACGAGGCAAGTGACAGTAATACACACTGTGACAACAAGGTCCTTTTCATTGAAATACGCATTTCTTCATCTCTTATAACCGGATCAAAGTGAATTCTTTTTAAACCAGATATGCGTAATTAAGAACTTTCTCAGACGAAAAGGGTGTAATGAAATTTGAAATTATATCAAGCCATTAAATGACCATTTTTATAAAAACAAATGATTGGTTTTTCTAAATATATCTGTTTTGTGAATGTTACAGTT
Source organism: Leclercia sp. M-A074-M (assembly GCF_965195605.1). NCBI lineage: Bacteria > Pseudomonadati > Pseudomonadota > Gammaproteobacteria > Enterobacterales > Enterobacteriaceae > Leclercia > Leclercia sp. M-A074-M. Next base: position 313,298 of record NZ_CBDAHM010000005.1, read on the forward strand.
TTATTAACGTACAAAAAGTAAGACTTTTTCCGCTTGAACAGGAAAATTCTCTGTCAAGAGAGATCGGAGGACTAACCCTTTAGAGTTATGTGGATTATGAATGGAGAGCCTGATTTACATTTGTAAATTTTATGAAATCTAATATCACGTTATTTAGAGGGGTATTTATCCTGGCGTGATTATCCTTTTCCGGCCCGGTAAACAGAAATGAAAAGTTTTATAAAAATAACCAGGAAAAGGTATTGCTTCGCCTTTTCTTGCCGATAACGAGGGTAATACTCGCCTCCGGGCGACATCTCCCTCAGGCAAGGAAAGAGTTATGCGTATATTTCGTAATCTTACAATCCGGTTCGTGATGCTGACGATTCTGGGTATCTTCTGTTTAATGTGGGCGGGCGTGGGATTGTATGGCTCATGGGCGCTCTCCCGCGTGGCGGATGGCAATGAGGTCGATCGCCAGCTGGTCAGACAGATGACGGTGCTCAGCCAGGGCAACGATCAATACTTCCGTTTTGTTACCCGGCTGAGCCGCGCGATGGAGACGCAGGCGGCAGGCGGCAAGGCCGATTTTGCCGCTGTGCAGCAGGCGCTGGATACCATGAGCATCAGGCTCGACGAGCTGAAAGCCATGTCGCCGGGGCCAATGGATGCCGACGTCTCCGCCCGGGTGATCGCCAGCTGGCAGGCGTTGCTGGATAACGGCGTTAAGCCCCAGATGCAGCTGGCTCAGCAGGGCAACCTTGAGGGCTATCGCCAGCAGGCGAACAATGTCACCCCACCGCTAAGCCGCGCCTTTGGCGAGAGCGCCGGACAGTTCAATAAGGCCGCCGACACGATCCTCGACACCACCCGGGTGACGGTGGATGGCTTCACCAGCACTACCCGCACGGTAATGATTACCGCAACGATTATCGGCCTGCTGATCCTGCTGTTCGCTGACCGTTATCTGGTTGCCATGCTGGTGAAACCTCTTGAGCAGCTCCGCCACCATTTCCGCCTGATTGCGCAGGGGGATCTTAGCCAGCCGATCGCGCCTTTTGGCCGTAACTGTGTGGGGCAGCTGGTACCGCTGCTGACGGCGATGCAGGAGAGCCTGCGCGAGGCGGTGAGCACCATCCGCAAAGGCAGCGAGAACATCTGGCGCGGGGCGACGGAGATCTCCAGCGGCAATAACGATCTCTCGTCCCGTACCGAAGAGCAGGCAGCGGCGCTGGAAGAGACCGCCGCCAGCATGGAGCAGCTCACCGCCACGGTGAAGCTAAACGCGGATAATGCCCGGCAGGCCAGCGAGTTGGCGGACGTCGCCTCTGTCAGCGCCAGTCGCGGCGGCGCGCTGGTGGAAAATGTGGTCAGTACCATGACCGGGATCTCCATCAGTTCGAAGAAGATTGCGGAGATCACCAGCGTCATCAACAGCATCGCCTTCCAGACCAATATTCTGGCCCTCAACGCGGCGGTGGAAGCGGCGCGGGCGGGCGAGCAGGGGCGTGGCTTTGCGGTAGTAGCCGGTGAGGTACGGAATCTCGCCAGCCGCAGTGCGAACGCGGCAAAAGAGATCGAGGGGTTAATCTCTGACTCCGTCTCCCGCGTGGAGGAGGGGGCCAAACTGGTGACCGAGACTGGCACCACCATGGAGGCGGTGCTGCGCGACATTACTGGCGTCACCACCATCATGAAGCAGATTGCCAGCGCCTCGGAAGAGCAAAGCAAAGGCATTTCGCAGGTTGGGGTGGCGATCACCCAGATGGACGGCGTGACCCAGCAGAATGCCTCGCTGGTGGAGCAGGTGTCGGCGGCGGCTTCCGCACTGGAGCGCCAGACCGAAGAGCTGCAACGTTCGGTGCAGAAGTTCCGTCTGGCAGACTAACGCCGGGCAAGCTGCGCGTCGCTGATCAATTGCGTCACCTGCGACAGGTGACCAATTTTCACTTCGCTGGAGCGCTGAAACTTGCTTTTGTCGATCAGCAGCAGCGACTGGCTGGCGCGGCCCAGCAGCTGCGATTTAAACCCGGCGCTGTGCGGGGTGGGATCCCACATCACACCCTGCTCATCCACCCCTTCACACGAGAAGATAAACAGGTCAATTTCCAGCGATTTCAGCAGCGTCACCAGGGCCGGATTCACATAGCAGCGGTATTTGCGCTCCAGCGTCCCGCCCGAGCAGATCAGGGTGATGCGCTCGCGCTTCGCCATCTCATGACAGATGGGCAGGCTGTTGGTAAAGACCGTCAGAGCGATATCCGGCAGCTGCCGCGCCAGGTGAAAGCAGGTTGAGCTGGCATCCAGGGCCAGCGTCATGCCTTCGCTGACCCAGTCCAGCGCATGACGGGCGATATCGGCTTTATCCGCGTAGTGACTTTTCAACCGCGCGCCAAAGGGCTCTCCGCCGTCGCGGTGATCCGGGTGGATCGCCCGCGCCCGCCCGTGATGGCGCACGATCTTGCCCTGCTGCTGCAGCAGGGCAAGATCGCGCCGAATCGTCTCTTTACTCACGCCAAGCGCGGCGGCCAGCGCCTCTGTTGTCAGCCAGTCGGAGGCCGCCAGCAGGCGGATAAGATCCTGATGACGGGAGCTTTTCATGGTTCTGTTCCGGTACGGGTGAAGGCGAGCGGCGTCTGGCCAATCGCCACGCCGTTTTTGCCGGTGTGCTTAATCTGGTACATCGATCGGTCGGCACGGCGCAGGGCATTGACGAAATCATCCTGCTCCAGCACTTCGTCAATCCCTACCGAGGCGCCGACCTGCGCCTGGCCATTATCCAGCTCGAACGGCGTCAGCGCCGCCTGCAGACAACGGTGGGCGGTGCTGTTCACCCGCACACTGGAAAGCGGGAAAGGCAACAGCAGCACGAACTCATCGCCACCCAGGCGGCCAACGATGGCCTCCGGCGGACAGGCATCGCGCAGGCGCTGGCTGAGCTGGATCAGCAGCTCATCGCCGCTGCGATGACCAAAGGTGTCGTTCACCGTTTTAAAATCATCAAGATCGATAAAAGCGATGCTGAGCGGCCCCTGGGCCTTAAGCTGGGCGAAGTGCTTAAGCAATGCGTGACGGTTGGCAAGGCCAGTGAGTGGATCGTGATTAGCCAGCTGGGCCAGTTGCTCTTCGTACTGCTTCTCTTTGGTCATGTCGATATGGGTGCCGGTCACCTTCAGGGGGTTGCCGTTTTCATCCCAGTCCGTCACCCGTCCGCGGTCCAGCACCCAGGTGACGGTGCCGTTTTTGTGCTGCATGCGGTGCAGCGCTTCATAGAAGGGCGTTTTGCCGTGCAGGTGATCGTAGAAGGCATCCAGCACGTTCTGTTTGTCATCCGGATGCAGATGCTCACGCCAGATCTCAAACTGCGCGTTCAGCTCCTTGGGCTGATAGCCCAGCATCGCACCCCAGCGGCGGTTATAGATAATCAGCTTGCCGGTAGGAACGTCGAGCTGCCATAAACAGAGACCGGTTCCGTCGAGCGCAGCACTGAGCTTGTTTCGGGCGTCACGCGCCAGCCTGGCAAGCCGGGCATTGTGCTTTTTGAGATTCTGAATCTGTTGTTTCAGCGCCTTTTCTGACATGCGAATAATCTGAAGAAAGAAATTATTGATGCCAGTTTACTGGATGGAAGTAAATATGGTGTTGAAAAAAGAGAGGGATTTGCGTTAAGGCTTATATTGAAGGTCTTATAAACAGCCAGGAAATAAGAAATGAGGGGCCTGAAAAAGCCAGGTGGAATAATCACCTGGCATTTTTATTAGTGGGTCGCTTCGCCGACCAGGCCGCCCGCCCCTGCGCCAAGGGCGGCGCCTTTGAGAACGCTATTGCCGGTTACGGCGGCTGCACCAGCCCCTACAGCGGCACCAATGGCTCCCCCCTTACGCGCGGCTTTGCCTTTCTCACCGTTTTTAAACATTGCCCCGGTACCCGCGCCAACCACCGCGCCACCGACGGTGGATTTTACGCTTTTCCCGGCTACTGCGCCGATGGTGGCACCCACCAGCGCCCCGGTAGCGGTTTTATCTGCCGCCAGGCTGGTAGCAGAGAAGATCAGCGCGCCGATCATCAAAGTGATTTTCATGGTTTTCATGGCTGTTCCCTTATAAATATGCAGTGAGACGTTGGGGATACTGCCAGCTGCGCGGTTTGCCAGGTAGGCCAATAATGCCGTAGTGGGGAAACTCAACGTAATCTGACCGTCGCCGGGCGGTGGCCCGCCCGGCACAGGGGTTAGCCCTGACGTTTATCTTCAGTGTTGGTATCAAAATCGCTTGCCGCATGGCGCTCATGCAGCTGTTCGCTCAGCTCGCCATTGGTGCGGTTGACGATACGCCCGCGCTTCACCGCCGGACGGCTGGCGACATCCTTCGCCCAGCGCTGAACGTTCTTGTAGCTTTCGGCATCGAGGAACTCTGCCGCGCCGTAAACCTGGCCCAGCGCCACGCTGCCAAACCACGGCCAGATGGCAATGTCGGCGATGGTGTACTCTTCACCCGCCACGTAGCGACCCCGCGCCAGCTGTTTATCCAGCACGTCGAACAGACGTTTGGCTTCCATGGTGAAGCGATCAATGGCGTACTCGATTTTTACCGGGGCATAGTGATAGAAGTGGCCGAAACCGCCGCCAAGGAACGGGGCAGCGCCCTGCAGCCAGAATAGCCAGTTCAGGGTTTCCACTCGTCCAGCCGGATCTTTTGGCAGGAAGTGGCCGAACTTTTCCGCCAGATAGAGCAGGATATTGCCGGACTCAAACACCCGGGTTGGCGGCGTGGTGGAGTGGTCGCGCAGGGCCGGAATTTTAGAGTTCGGGTTGACCTCAACAAACCCGCTTGAGAACTGATCGCCTTCGCCGATGCGGATCAGCCATGCATCATATTCCGCACCGGTGACGCCGAGCGCCAGCAGCTCTTCCAGCAGAATAGTGACCTTCTGGCCGTTTGGCGTACCCAGTGAATAAAGCTGCAACGGATGTGAACCGACCGGCAGGGTTTTCTCGTGAGTAGCGCCTGAGATTGGGCGGTTGATGCTGGCGAACGCGCCGCCGCTGTTGTTCTGCTTCCATTCCCAGACTTTCGCTGGCTGGTAGTTATTCTCGGACATGTTGATCTGCCTTTTTGTGGAGGTGTTGAGGCAGTGTAGCAGCTGTGCCGTGAACGGTTTAACGAACTGAGCGCATAAGATTATGCGCTCAACGGGATGCCTGCAGGTGTGCTAAAAACATAATGTTTTACCCGGGTAAAAAAAATGGGGCCCCTGAGGGCCCCGTTGAAGGGACATAACAATCAGAACGATTTGCGTAAACGCAGGCTGAAAGTATGCGCCTGGTAACGATCGCCGGCCTGCAGGTCGTAACGCGCGTCAAAGCTCAGATCGTTGGCGTCGTAGAGCGTGGTGCCGATAGCTACGCCGGCCATATCTTTCACCGGTGAAGCTCCTTTGGTGATAAAGCTGGTTTCACCCACGGCATCGGCGGCATAGGTCGCATGGCTGCTGACCTGGCGGTTATCGTACTGGTGGATCCAGGAGAGCTGGGCAAACGGCGTCAGATTACCCAGTCCGGTGGAGAAGCTCTTCTCCAGGCGGGCGCCGATATCGCTGACTACCGACTGCGTATGGGTGCTGCTGACATCCAGCGCCATCCCATTGCCGCCAGTTTCGCTGTAGCCCTCCACATGCTGATAACCGTAGGTCAGGCCCGCGAGCGGGGTCAGTACCACGTCGGCTGGCAGCGTGATCGGGTAACCCAGCTCGCTTTGCAGAGTGACCGACTGGCCGTTGAACTTGCCGTGCGCCGCGCCGGAGAAACCGGTGAAATCGGCGCGGCGAACGGAGCTGTAGTTCTGACGGTTCAGGCCCGCGGAGAGGTTCAGATACCACGGATTGCCGGTGTAGGCCGCATAACCAATCACCCCATAGTTATCGGCGGTGGAGTTGTTGCCGCTCAGGTTGTCTTTACCATGTACGGAGGTGTTGCTGTAGTTCAGCGCCGCGCCCAGACGCCAGGCGTCACCCAGGGCACGGTCGGCACCGATGATCAGGCCGCCAAATTTCGCTGAGTAACCGCTCACGTCGTCACTGCTCTGCTGGCGGGCATAACCGCCGAACGGCTGACCCCAGACAATCCAGTTTTCTGCGTAGTCATCACCGGTTGCCACCCCGCTCACGCCGGAGGCCTGTGGATTACGCACGGCATCGATGTGAGCACCCACTACGGCCTGAGCGGTAGAGATGGCAACGGTTGCCGCTGAGCTGGTGTTGAGATTCTGGCTGGTAGAGAGACGCTCGCCAACGCGGTTCGCCTCTTGTTTACCTTCAATTGCCAGCGAGGCGTTATACAAATTCAGCAGTTGCGGTGAGGCGATACCGGAGTAGCTCGCCAGCCCGCCCAGTGACGCGGTAGCGCTTGGGATAGTGGCATAGCCCCGTTTGGTCGGCTGAGCAGGTGTGGGTTCCGCTGGCGCAGGCTGGGTCGGCTGTGCCGGGGTCGTAACGACCGGCGGGGCGATCTCAGGCTCGGTCACCACAGGCGGGGTCACTTCTGGCGTCGGCTCAGGCTGCGGCTGCGGCTGGGGCTGTGGCTCTACCGGATCGGGAGTGACCGGCTCTGCGCCCAGGGTTAACACCAGCGCCTTGCTCGTCGCATCTTCATACACGGTGCCGTTGACCGCACCACGGTAGCCGAGCGCTTTATAGTTCAGCTGATCGGCATGGTAGTCGGTCTGGGCGCCACTGGCGTTGATGACCACATAGCGCTGCCCTTCAGCGAACTTATAGGTGCTGCCGGTGCGCAGCAGATTGATGCTTGAGCCCGCGTCGATAGTGGCATTACCGCTGACGTTCAGACGACCATATCCGGCGTCGGCAAGCACATCGCCGTTAGCCTCGGCCAGATCGGAGATGCCGGAGATGAGCGTTGCGGCCGCTTTCTGATGATAATCACCCAGAATGTTGATGCTGTTATTGACCTGAAGGGACGCGGCTTCGTTCAGTACGGTGCCGGTCGTCACTTCAATGTCGTCGCTCATCTGCATTGCCATCAGGCCATACTCAGGGATAACGCTAAACGTGCTGACATTATCGTTGAGCAGCAGCGAGCCGCTGCCAAATGTGACATTAGAGCCAGTAATGGTGCCCGTCGCGCCGTCGATGCCGGTCAGCGTGCCCATGGTGGTGCCACCGTTAAGAGTTAATGGTGCCGTGCTGGTGGAGTAAATATCACCGGTAATGGTGCCGGTATTGGTGAGGGTTACCGTGTCGCTATTATTACCGTTAACAAACAGGGCATAGCCCCCGCCGCTTAACAGGCCGTTATTGACGATCTCCGTGTTGCCCTGGTTGTTGTAGTTCCAGATGTAAATCCCGCTCCAGTTACCCGAGATTTCACCGTTGTTCACAATGGAGCCAATAACGCTGTTGTTATTGCTGTTGTTATAGACAGCGGTGTCGTTGGCGGTGATGTTACCGTTATTAACAAGGGTATTAAGGGTGCCGGAGTTGATAATGCCGAAGGAGCTGCCGTTAATCTTCTCATCATTAACGATAGCGTTAATGATGCCCTGGTTGATGATCCCGGAGCTGCCGTAATAATCGGTCGTGCCGCCTTCAATTGTTCCGGTGTTATGCAGGGAGCCAATCGTACCGCTGTTAAAAATGGCCCCTTTTTGCCCCATGAATATGCCGTTATCGTTATTCACAGAAGAGATAAGGCCGGCATTATTCAGGTTGTCGATGGTGCCCTGATTGTTGATGCCGCGATAGCCCACAATCTTGCCATCCACGGCATTAACCAGGGTGCCGATAGTCCCGGCATTGCTCAAGGTACCGTTGTTGTTATACCCGAAAAGGTTGTAAGAGCCCGAAACCCTCTCGAGCGTGCCGCTGTTAGTGAAGGTGTTAATCACCCCCGTCGCACCCACCGCCACGACGCTGCCGTTTTGATACAGGCTCTGGCTGGAGATGGTGCCGTTATTGTTTAGCGTATCTATTGTTCCATCAATCTGAACAATATTGTTGTTTAACAATAATGGGTTATCAACGGTGTCGCTAATCATCCCATCATTAGTAAGTGTCGTTACAGTGACGCCCGCGTTCACGGTTAAGGCATTGGTAGGGGTGCCGGTGATACTTCCCGCATGGGTAATATGCACCAGCTCTTTTCCGTCAGCGATCTGAATATTACTCGTTGGCGTGTCGATAATTAACTCGGGAGACGTTGCGAAGGCGTGCGCAGCCGTCGATGCAACCAGCAGGGAGATCAGCTGGCTAAGGCGTTTCTTTTCCATGGTATTCCGTCATAAGTAGCGATGATTGTGCAAAGGTTGTGGCGATCTCTTCGGATTAATCCGATATCTTCGGGCGCAGAATATACAATTCGTTGCTGAAAACAATAAGTCCTGCTTAATTATTTCAGGGCGAATTTATTGCATATTTTTTGTAATGTTTATAATTTGACTTAAGGCTGGTGGCGGAATGAGGATATATCCTCACTTAATGCAGGGAACGGTATTGATTAATTTATCTTTATTATTGGCGGGATGTATTTCAGCCAATCCGCAGGGTGCCGTACAAAAAATCGCCAGGGAGAGTGGTCTGATCAGTGAGAAGTTTGATACAGATCCCTTCCCGATTACCAGCTGGCATCGAATCACGCCTCCGGTTGTTTCGTTGCGGGTCTATATCGAGGGGGATGGCTTTGCCTGGAAAAACCGCTTCACACCCTCGGATAATCCGACACCTCGTAATCCAGTTGGCCTGATGCTGGCGGCGGCGGATAGCCATGCCAATGTGCTTTATCTGGCCCGGCCCTGCCAGTTTATCGGGCCGCCTTTGCCGGCGCACTGCCGTGTAAATATCTGGACGCAGGATCGTTTTTCACCTGCGGTCATTGATGCGATGAATGAGGCGCTCAGCCAGATGGTGAAGCGTTATCCCGGCGTGAAGCTCGATTTGGTTGGCTACTCCGGGGGCGGTAATATCGCCGCGCTGTTAGCCGAACGACGGAATGATGTGCGCTCTCTGCGCACGGTGGCGGGCAATCTCGACGTGGCGTATGTCAATGCCCTGCACCGTGTCAGTCCGATGCCCGAGGCGGAAAGCGCTATTGATCGTGCGCCTACGCTTCGCGTCCTGCCACAGATCCACTACAGTGGAGAAGCCGATACCACCGTGCCGCCCGCCGTCGCCAGACGTTTTCAACAGGCGGTGGGGGGGAACTGTGTGCAAACGGAGGTGGTCAGCGGGTTGGGGCATGGCTCCGACTGGGCGGCAGTCTGGCCGCGCTTGCTGGCACAAGATTTGCCGGAGTGTTGAGGTGCGATCAACGTTGAGTGACTTCAGGATGGAACAATGAAAAAGAAAGAGTTTGTGACCCAGGATCTGTTGAGCAAAATCTATCAGGACACCACGGCAGGGCCACGTAAACTTCCTCCTGAAAGACAGCTGGCCGAAGAGTATGGCGTCTCGCGTTTCACCATCCGCCAGGCGCTGGAAAAACTGGTCAGTATTGGCGTGGTGCGGATCGTGCAGGGCTCGGGGATCTGGATCAACGAGCATGCGCGCAATAATCCGCTGATTTATAATTCGATCACGGAAAAGCGATTCGATCAGATGCGTTACCGGATGATTAGCCTGCATAAGAGGAGGCCCGATCGCGCGGCGCAGCAGATCTTCGGCATCGATGAAGAGAGTTTTATCTGGCACTTTTGCCGCCTGCGCTACGTCGATGACCAGCCCGTACAGCTGGAAGTGTCCAGCATGCCGGCCGCCGATTTCCCCGATCTTAATCAGCAGGCGATTGAGCGTTCCATTCAGCAGTACGTCTTAAATAAAGGAATGATCATTTCCCATATGCTGACCACCTACCGGGCGGTCAGCGTCAGCCGGGAGCAGGCGGTAATACTGGGCTGCAAAAAAGGCAGCCCAGCAATGCATATTAATAATCGTGGAATACTGGAGGGGGGGCGGGTCTTTGAGGTGAGCGATATTATTGATATCAACTACACCTGCACCTGGGTCAGCCCGTATAACCGCGATAATTTAGCCTGGCGACAACATCAGGGCGTGTGAATCGAGCCGTCCGGCAGGCGGCTTTGCGTCCATTCATGCGGGCGATAAACCAACGGATAGGCCAGAGCTCGCTCTTCATTGAAGGCGGTGCCGATGCCGGGCGCTGTCGGCGGATAAACAAACCCGTCTTTCACCTCAGGCGCGCCAGGGAATACGCTGTCGGTGGCGGCAGAACGCGGAATAAATTCCTGAATGGCGGCATTATGCAAATGAATGTTCAGGTGCGTATTTACCGCCACGCCGATAGGGGTCATATCGCCGGGGCCATGCCAGGCGAGACGCACGCCGAAGGCCTGACAGAGATGCGCAAGCTTCAGCGCCGGTGTAATGCCGCCAATCTGCGAGATGTGGCAGCGAATAAAGTCGATGCGGCGGCTCACAATCAGCTCGTGCCATTCAGCGGGATTATTGAAGAGCTCGCCCATCGCCAGCGGCACGCAGCTCTGCTGGCGAACCTGTTCCAGCCAGGCACTCTGCTGCGGCGGTAAAATATCTTCAATAAAGTAGGGTTGGTAAGGCTCAAGTTGTTTTGCCAGTTGCACCGCCTGCTGCGGGAATAATCGCTCATGAACGTCGTGTAAGAAATGGAGTTTCCAGCCATATTTTTCGCGCAGGGTGCGGAACATCTCCACGGTATTCGCGATATATTCATGCTGATCGAACCAGGCCCCTGACGTCGGATTTTCCGGGGCATGTAACGCCGATGGCGTTCCGCCATAAAAACCAAGCTGGCAGCGGATATGCCGATAGCCTTGCGCCACCAGTTTATCAACGGAGGCAAAGAGTTCCTCCAGCGTTTCGCCGCTGGCGTGGCTGTAAGCCGGGATCGCATCACGGGCTTTTCCACCCAGCAGCTGATAAAGCGGCATTCCGGCCAGTTGCCCTTTAATATCCCACAGAGCCATATCCACGCCTGAAATCGCGTTGTTCATTGCCGGACCGTTACGCCAGTAAGCGTTAACGTTCATCATTTGCCACAGATCTTCGATGTTATTGGCATCCCGGCCGATGAGCAGCGGCTTAAGGTACTCATCCACCAGGGTTTTCACCGCCAGCGGGCGTTGCTGGAAGGTGGCGCAACCGTGTCCAATGGGCCCGTTTTCGGTGGTGACGCGCACGGTCACCAGGTTATGTCGGTCCGGGCGGGTAATAAAACACTCGATATTTTTAATAATCACAGGCGTCACGAAAAACTCCTTTGCTGCGCTGTGGAAATACGGAATGGGAATATCATCGCCCTAAAAATGTTTACAGGTAAACCATTTTTTTATTATTTATTTTGGTCAGTTATTTTATTCTATTTTAATTAAAAACCGTACCAATTGTGCATTGCATATTGTTTTACCGTCTTTTAGATGGTTAAGTGTGAGCGGTGTCAAATTTTATTGGTTTGTTTTGTATGGGGGGGTTAATTATTCTCGGAGCATCAATAAAACAACAACCATACCGGCAGGAGTCTTTATGGGGATGCAAGAAGCCATCAACAATATTATTTATCTGGTCGGCGGCCAGGGGAATATTAATAAAGTCTGGCACTGTATGACGCGGCTACGGTTTGATCTTATCGACGATAACAAAGTTGATCAGACCGCGATAAAAAATCTGCCGGGCGTGCTGGGCGCGCAACTGCAGAGCGATCAGTTTCAGGTGATTATTGGGCCGAAGGTGAACAGCTGGTACGTGCAAATGGTTAAGGTACTCGGTCAAGGGGGCGATCAGGCGCCGACGGCGACGAAGGGGCGTAAAAGTCTGGTCTCCCTCTTTATGGATACCGTCTCGGGCGTGTTTGGCCCGATTGTTCCGGCCATTGCCGGGGCCGGGATGATAAAAGGGCTGCTGGCCGGGCTGATTGCACTGAAGTTGGTATCAGCGAAAAGCGATACTGTTATGGTTATCGACCTGATTGCCAGCGGCGTGTTCTATTTTCTGCCTTTCTTTCTTGCCGTGTCGGCGGCAAAGATCTTCAAAACGAATGAGTATCTTGCCGCGGCGGTTGCCGCCTGTCTGATGTATCCCTCCTTAATAGAAGCAGCGAAAGCCCTGGCGACACATCAGGAAGGGGCGGTCAGCGCGCTCTGGTTAATGAATGCCATACCGGTCTCCGTCTTTAACTATGCCTCGAGCGTCATTCCGGTGATCTTCTCGGTGCTGGCATTAAGCTATATCCATCGCTGGGTAGACAGCATTATGCCGGATGTATTGAAAACCGTGTTCACACCAACGCTTTCCCTCTTTATAGGCGCCCTGGCGGCACTGGTGGTGATCGGCCCCGTGGGCATTTGGCTGGGTAAAGGACTCGCCTTCTTTATAGAAGGACTGTTTGGCGTGTCGGCCAGCTTTGCCGGGCTTATCGTCGGGGCTATCCGTCCGGTGGCGATCCTGACCGGTATGCATCACGCAATGACGCCGATTGCCCTGCAAAACTTCAGCGACCGTGGTTACGACATGCTGATGCCGATGATGTTTATGGCCAATATGGCGATTGCGGGGGCGACATTTGCTATCTGGCGGCTGAGCCGAGACCGTCAGGAGAAGACCGTTACGCTGTCGGCAGCCATCTCTGCGCTGCTGGGGATTACCGAACCGGCACTCTTTGGCGTCCTGACGCGCTACAAGAAAGCTTTTATCGCCGCCACGGTGGCCAGCTCGCTGGCATCAGCCTTTATCGCCTTCTTCGGGGTGCGCCTCTATGGCTATATCCTGTCAAGCATCTTCAGTTTGCCTGCTTATATAGGGCCGTACTTTATCTTTGCTCTGGCGGGTGTGGCGATCTCGCTGGTGCTCTCCTTTATACTTACCACCCTTCTGGTACGCAAAGAACAGACCGCAGCGTGATTCTGAACCCGCCTTAGCCTCTATATAGCAGAGAATATCAGCATGTTTGTGGATAACTCTGTGGGTAATCAGGTATAAGGCGGGCTTTTGCTGGGGAATGCAGCAGTCAGTCATTTTTATGACATTTAAGGGTTGCGGGCGCCGGAGAACTCCCTATAATGCGCCTCCATCGACACGGCGGATGTGAATCACTTCACACTAACAGCCGGGCCGGTTGAGGAGAAAAGCGAAAATAATCGCTTGACTCTGAAAGAGGAAAGCGTAATATACGCCACCTCGCAACGGTGAGCGAAAGCCACGTTGCACTGCTCTTTAACAATTTATCAGACAATCTGTGTGGGCACTCAAAGTGACATGGATTCTTAACGTCCTCGGACGAAAAATGAATACCAAGTCTCTGAGTGAACACGTAATTCATTACGAAGTTTAATTCACGAGCATCAAACTTAAATTGAAGAGTTTGATCATGGCTCAGATTGAACGCTGGCGGCAGGCCTAACACATGC
>NZ_CBDAHM010000006.1:0-321525 GCF_965195605.1 Leclercia sp. M-A074-M
GTGGTGGTGGTGGTGGCGGAAGTAATGGCGACGGTGACGGCGGCATTGATAACGGCGGTGGCAGCGACAACGGCGGGAGCCCCAACCTCCCGGGCAGCCCGAACGACACCACCCCGCCGGGCGCACCCGCCAACCTCCGATTCTCAGCAGATGGCACCCAGCTTAGCGGGAGCGCCGAACCCAACAGCACCCTCACCGTTACCGATGCCAACGGCAACGTCATCGGTCGGGGCCAGGCCAACGGCAACGGCGAATTCACCGTCGATCTCGGCAAGCCTTATACCAACGGGGAAACCCTGACCGTCACGCCAACCGACGGCGCAGGCAACGTCGGCCCGGGCACCCCGGTGACCGCCGCAGATACCACCCCACCCGCAGCGCCAGTTGTCGCCAGCGTGGTCGATGACGTGGGCAACGTAACCGGGTCGCTCACCAGCGGCCAGACCACCGATGACGCCCGCCCTACCTTTAGCGGCAGCGGCGAACCCGGTGCCACTATCACGATTTACGACAACGGCAACGCCATCGGCACCACGCAGGTCAACAGCGAGGGTAGCTGGACCTTCACCCCGGCCAGCGCGCTGGGCGAAGGGGCGCATCAGATCACCACCCGGGCCACCGACGGCGCGGGTAACACCGGACCGGCCTCCCCGGCCTTCAGCTTTACCGTGGATACCGTCGCGCCGAATGCGCCATCCGGCGTGACGGTGAATGACACCACCGGCACGATACAGGGAGTCATTGCCGCCGGGCAGACCACTGACGCCAACCGCCCTTCCCTGAACGGCAGCGGTGAGGCGGGCAGCACCATCCGGATTTATGATAACGGCCAGCTCGTAGGCGAGACCGTTGTCGGCGCAGACGGCACCTGGAGCTTTACTCCGGAGACGCCCCTTGCCGACGGGCCACACTCCCTCACCCTGACGGAAACGGATCTCACGGGCAACACCAGCGCCCCCTCCGAGCCGTTTGCTTTTACCATCGACCGTACACCACCGGACCAGCCAACCATTAGCCTGATCCCGGGCGGCACCGAGGTCGTCGGTACCGCCGAGCCGGGCAGTAACATCATCATCACCAACGGTGCCGGGGACGAAATTGGCCGCGGCACTGCCGATGCCAACGGCGACTTCACGATCCCCCTCGACGAGGCGCAAAACGAAGGCGATACCCTCAACGTGGTGGCCTCCGATGCCGCCGGGAACCAGAGCCAGCCCGCCACTGCGGTGGTGGGGGATGTCACCCCGCCTGACGCGCCAACCGATCTGCAAATCTCCCTGAATGGCGCCACCGTTACCGGTAAGGCGGAGGCGGGCAGCACCGTCACCATCCGCGATGGCGACGACGTGATCGGCAGAGGGGTGGCGGACGCTGACGGCAACTTCAATATTCTTCTCAGCACCCCAAGGCTCAACGGTGAGGCACTGGCGGTTACCGCCACCGATGCCGCGGGCAATACCGGGCCGCAGGGCACCGTTGCCGCCCCGGACGTTACCCCGCCCGAGGCGCCGATTATCAACAGCGTGGTTGATGACGTGGATGATGTTACTGGCCTGGTTCTCGAGGGTCAGATCACCAACGACACCCGTCCGGTTATCACCGGCACCGGGGAACCAGGGAGCACCATTTACATCTTAAGCGGCGACGTTGTGGTCGGTTCTGCCGTAGTGAATGCGGACGGCAACTGGTCAGCGCAAACAGAGCTGGGTGCGGACGGCGGCTACGTCCTGCGGGCGGAAGCGGTGGACAGTGAAGGCAACCGCAGCGGCCCGTCCAACACCTGGAGCATTATTCTCGATGCCACCGCGCCGGGTACGCCTGCCATCGTCCAGGTGATCAACGATCTGCCTGACTCCGCTGGCGTGATTAATAACAACAGCGCCACCAACGACAACCGCCCTACCCTCTACGGCACCGGTGAAGCCGGGTCGACCATCACTATTCTGGTGGATGGCGTGGAGGTGGGCACCGCGCAGGTGGGCAGCGGCGGCGAGTGGAACTTCACCCCGGCGACGGCGCTTGAGGATGGGGAGCACGCCATCACGGTGGTGGCGAAAGATACCGCCGGGAATAACAGCGCCGCCTCCGACGCCTTTACGCTGACCGTTGATACCACCGCCCCCGCCGCCCCGGTCATTACCCGGGTGGCAGATAACACCGGCAGCGTGCAGGGTGATGTGGGCAACAACGTGCCCACCGACGAAACCCGTCCGGTGTTCTACGGCACCGGCCCGGCGAACGCGCAGATCGCCCTCTATGAAGGCACCACTCTGCTGGGCACCACCACCAATGCGCAGGGCGAATGGAGCCTGCAAGTGACCGTCCCGCTGGGGAATGGCACTCACACCATTACCGCCACCGTCAGCGATGCGCTGGGCAACACCGCCACCTCGGAGAGCTTTAACCTGGTGGTGGATACCCTCGCCCCGAACACTCCGGCGCTACCGGAGATCACCGTCAATCCTGACGGCGGCGAGGAAGCGATCCTCACCTCCGGCGGCAGCACCCGCGACACCACCCCAACCCTGAGCGGTACCGGTACGGAAGGCGACATCGTCACCATCTACGACGGCACTACCAAAATCGGCGAAACCACCGTCCAGCCAGACGGGAGCTGGAGCTGGACCCCGCCAGAAGGACTGCCTAACGGCACCTACGATCTCAGCCTGACCGTGACCAACAAAGATGGCGCGGGCAACGAGAGCGCCCCGTCGCAGCCGGTGAGCATTACCATCGATACCGACGCGCCGGATCAGCCTGCCGCCCCGGTAATTACCGATAACGTCAGTGAAATTACCGGCCCGGTTGGCAACAACGGCGCCACTAACGATACCCGTCCGGTACTGAGCGGCACGGGCACGCCAGATGACACCATCAGCATCTACGACCAGACCGCCACGGGCAACGTCAAGGTGGGCGAAGCGGTGGTCGACATCAACGGCAACTGGAGCTGGCGACCTGATGACGAGCTGGCCCAGGGGCAGCACAGCTTTACCGTGACCGCCACCGACGAGGCGGGTAACGTCTCGGCGATCTCAAACACCATCACCGTGACTGTCGACAGCGAGGTACCGGCGATCCCGGTTATCAGCAGCGTGGATGACAACCTCCCGGCGGGCGGCAGCAGCAACGACAATACCCCGACCGTCACCGGTACCGGCGAAAACGGCACCACCGTGATCCTTTACAGCAACGGCGTGGAGGTCGGACGCAGCCTGGTCACTGACGGCAGCTGGAGCATCACCACTCCGGAACTGCGAGATGGCCCGACTATCCTGACCGTGGCGGCGGTGGATGCTGCCGGGAACGTCAGCGGCGCGGGCAACGATTTTGCCTTCACCATCGACACCCAACCGCCAGGTAACCCACAGCTGCTTGCGATCTCTGAAAGCACCCTGGCCGGTGGCCAGCTTTATGTGAACAACGCCACTCCGACCCTGAGCGGCAGCGGTGAACCACTCAGCACCATCACCGTCGTTATCGACGGCAACGCCGTAGGCGAAGTGCAGACCAATGCCGATGGCCAATGGACGTTGCCGCTGCCCGAGGGCACCACGCTGAGCGATGCCAGCCATACCATCACCGTGGTGGCGCGCGACGCGGCGGGTAACACCAGCGAAAGCACGCCGGTTAACCTGATCGTTGATACCCAGGCACCGGGCGTGCCGGTGGTGACCGGAATTGTCTCCGGCGGTACGCCGCTGACTGGCACTGCCGAAGCGGGTTCCATTATTACGGTGACCGGCCCGGGCAACGTGGTGCTGGGCACCGGGGTCACCAACGCCCAGGGGCAGTTCTCCGTCGCCCTGACCCCGCCGCAAAGCGACGCGGTCACCCTGAACCTGACCGCCAGCGACGTGGCGGGCAACACCAGCCTGCCGGGATCGTATGACGTTCCGGCTACGCCAGCGCTGCCGGAGGTGCCGGTCATCAACGAGATTGTTGATGACAACGGTACCGGCGGCAACGTTAAAGGCGGCAGCTCCAACGACACCACCCCGACCCTCACCGGCACCGCCATCCCGGGCAGCGAGGTGACACTCTATCTCGACGGCAGCACCACGCCGCTGGGCACCGTCACCGCCGACGCCACCACCGGCGCCTGGTCGTTCCCGATTGAAACTGCCCTGGATGAGGGCAGCCATAGCTTCAGCGTCACCGCCACCGTTGACGGCCAGACCAGCGGCCTGTCGCCGGAGGCGACGGTCAATATCGATATCACCCCGCCATCCGCCCCGGCGTTCGGTAGCGTGGTGGACGACGTGGGCCCGGTTTCGGGCGCCATCGTCAGCGGCAGACCGACTAACGATGATCTGCCGACCTTTAACGGCACAGCGACGCCGGGCGACGTCATTACCCTCTATGCAGGCGACACCGTGCTCGGTACG
Organism: Leclercia sp. M-A074-M; assembly: GCF_965195605.1. NCBI lineage: Bacteria > Pseudomonadati > Pseudomonadota > Gammaproteobacteria > Enterobacterales > Enterobacteriaceae > Leclercia > Leclercia sp. M-A074-M. The sequence goes on from NZ_CBDAHM010000006.1 coordinate 4,389, forward strand.
GCAACGGTGGGCAACACCGGGGCCTGGAGCATTACCCTCGCCCAGCCGCTGGATGATGACACCTACAGCCTGACCCTGACCGCCACCGATCCGGCGGGCAACGAAAGTCCGCGCTCGGCACCGTTCACGCTGGTGGTGGATACCAGCGCGGGCGAAGTGCTTATCACCGGCGCTAACGACAACGTCGATCCGGCCAGCGGCAACGTGGCTAACGGCGGCAGCACCAACGACAACACCCCTACCCTCTCGGGCACCGCGGAGGCGGGCAGCAGCGTGGCGATCTACGATGGCATTACGCTGCTGGGTACCGTCACCGCCAGCGCCACGGGCGCCTGGAGCTTCACCCCCACCCGCGTGCTGGCGGAAGGTCAGCACAGCTTTACCGCAGTGGCTACCGACAGCGCGGGTAACGTCAGCCCGGTATCCGGTGCTTACACGCTGTTCGTGGACATGACCCCACCGGCCACCCCGGTCATTGTCAGCGTCAACGATGATGTGGAGGGCAGCACCGGGCCGCTGACCAACGGCCAGGTCACCAACGACACCCGCCCGGAACTGACCGGGACCGGCGTGGCGGGCAGCACCGTGCATATTCTCGATAACGGCGTGGAGATCGGCACCGCCTTAGTCAGCGAAAGCGGCAACTGGAGCTTTATCCCTGGGACCGATCTGACACCGGGCTCGCACGATCTGCGCGTCAGCGCCACCGATGCCGCAGGCAACCTCTCGGGCACCTCACCAGCCTTCACGCTGAACGTGGATACCGCCGCCCCGCTGGCGCCAGTGGTGATCACCGTAGTGGATGATGTCGGCGCGGCCACCAGCACGCTGGCAAGCGGCGATACCACCAACGACACCCGTCCAACCTTTACCGGCAGCGGCGAAGTGGGTGCCACGATCCGTATCCTTGTTGACGATCGGGAGATCGGCACCGCGGTGGTTAACGCCGCGGGCAGCTGGACTTTCACGCCCGATCAGCCCCTGGAAGAGGGCACCCGCAGCATTCGCTTTACCGCCACTGACGTCGCCGGAAATACCGGGGATGCCAGCGAGCCGTTTGTTCTGACGGTGGATACCCAGGCGCCAACGGCGCCGACCCTCACCGCCATCAGCGATAACGTCGGGACGATCCAGAACCCGATCACCACCTCCGGCCAGACCACCGACGACACCACCCCGACCCTGAGCGGCAGGGCTGAAGCCAATGCCACGGTGGATATTTATGACAACGGCGCCCTGATCGATACCGTGCAGGCCAACGAAGCGGGTGACTGGACATACACCCCAGACCAGGCGCTCAACAACGGCAGCCATACCTTTACCACCCGCGCCACCGACGCGGCGGGCAACGTCAGCGAGCTCTCGCCGGGCTTCACCCTGATTGTCGATACCCTTAAACCGGTAGCCCCGGTGATCGCCCTGGCCCAGGATGACGTCGCCCCGGGCACCGGCGCGCTCGCCAGCGGAAGCAGCACCAACGACACCCTGCCGGTGCTCACCGGCACCAGCGAGCCGAATGCCCGGATACAGATCTTTGAAGGCGAAACCCTGGTGGGCGTTGGCGTGGCGGATGCGCAAGGAAACTGGACGGCCACGCTCACCGAGCCGCTCAGCGATGCTCAGCACAGCTTCAGGGCGGTAGCCATTGATGCCGCGGGCAACGCCAGCGATCCATCCGCCGCCTTCACCCTGACCGTCGATACCCAGCCGCCAGCGGCGCCGGTACTGGTTTCGGTCACTGATGATGTCGGCGCCGGAGGCATCCTCGACAACGCCCAGCTGACCAACGATGCGAACCCGACGCTGCGCGGCACGGCAGAGGCGGGCACCACGGTGAACATTTACGACGGCGCCACCCTGCTGGGCACGGCGCTCGTCGGGGCCGACAACGCCTGGATCTTTACCCCGCAGAGCCCACTGGGCGACGGTCTGCACACCCTGACGGTGACCGCCACCGACGCGGCGGGCAACGTCAGCCCGCCGACCAGCGGATTTGTGATCAACGTGGATACCATCGCGCCGCCAGCGCCTGCCATCGTCTCGGTTGTGGATGACATCGGTTCGGTACAGGGGCCTGTTCTCAACGGCAACCCGACCAACGATACCCGTCCGACCCTCAACGGCACCGCCGAAGCGGGGGCCATCGTGCGTATTTACGACGGCGACACCCTGGTGGGCGAGACGATCGCTAACGCCGAGGGCCAGTGGACCCTGGCGCAGACCACCACCGCTCTCATCGACGGGGTGCATAACTTCACCGCCACCGCCACCGACACTGCGGGCAACCTCAGCGCGAGGTCACCGGTTACGTCGATCACCGTTGACACTATCGCCCCGGGCGCGCCGGGCAGCTTCACCGTGCTCAACAACGGCAATACCCTCACCGGCCAGGGCGAAGCGGGCAGCACCATCACCGTGCGCGATGGAGACACGGTGATTGGCACCGGGGTCGTTGACGAGACCGGCAACTTCTCCCTTACCCTCACCACGCCAAAACAGAATGGGGAACTGCTGACGGTAACGGCAACCGACCGGGCCGGGAACACCGGCGCGGAAGGCCAGATCGTCGCTCCGGACACCACGCCGCCTGCCGTTCCGGCGATCACCGACGTGGTGGACAACGTGAGTGCGTATACCGGCACCATCAATGACGGGCAGACCACCAATGACAACACGCCACTGGTGCGCGGCACCGGCGTTGCCAACGCCACTATCCTGCTCTACAGCGGCACGGATCTGGTTGGCACCACCCAGGTCAGCGCAGAGGGAACCTGGGAGATCCAGCTGACGGCACCGCTGCCTGATGGCGGTCACGTTCTGACCGCGCAGTCGGCGGACGCCGCGGGCAACAACAGCGCGCCGTCCAACAGCTGGAGCATCGTAGTGGATGCCACCGCCCCGGACGCCCCGGTCATTACCCAGGCGATCAACGATCTCTCCGGCAGCCCGGTTGCCATCAGCAATAACGGCGCCACCAACGACAACCAGCCAACCCTGAGCGGGACCGGGGAGGCGGGCACCACCCTCAGCATTCGGGTGGACGGCGAGGAAGTGGGTACTGTCCAGGTGGGCGCGGGGGGCGAATGGACCTTCACGCCGCCGGAGGCGCTCGGCGAGGGGCTACGCGTCATCACCGTGGTGGCGACCGATGCCGCCGGGAACACCGGTGAGCCGTCCGCCGCCTTTAACATCACTATCGATACCGTACCGCCAGCCGCCCCGGTCATCACCCTGGCCGTGGACAATACCGGCAGCGTCACCGGCGACGTGCTCAGCGACCAGCCGACCGATGAGAATCTGCCGCTGATCCGCGGAACGGGTCCGGCGAACGCGCAGATTAACCTCTATGACGGCACCACCCTGCTGGGCACCGCCACCACCAGCGCGACGGGAGCATGGAGCGTACAGCTCACCACGCCGCTGGGGAACGGCACCCACGCCCTGACCGCCACGGTGAGCGATGCGGCGGGCAACATCGCCACCTCCGGCACCTTTAACCTGGTGGTGGATAACGTGCCGCCTGCCACGCCGGAGATTCCGGCTATCACCGTCAACCCGGACGGCAGCGGCGAGACCCCGCTTACCGGTGGGGGCAGCACCCGTGATACCACCCCAACCCTGAGCGGGACCGGGAATGAGGGGGATCTCGTCACCATCTATAACGGTACCACCCCTATCGGTGAAACCACCGTGCAGCCGGACGGGACCTGGACCTGGACGCCGCCTGCGGATCTGCCTAACGGCACCTACGATCTGAGCCTGACCGTGACCAACAGCGACGGCGCGGGTAACGAGAGTGCGCCATCCCAGCCGGTAAGCATCACCATCGATACCGAAGCGCCAGAGACGCCAGCGCTGCCGGTGGTGACGGATAACGTCAGCGATATCACCGGCCCGGTAGCCAACAACGGCGCCACCAACGATACCCGTCCGGTGCTGAGCGGCACAGGCACGCCGGACGACATCATCACCATCTATGACGAGACCCTCAACGGAAACAATCCGGTGGGCGAAGTGGTGGTCGACATCAACGGCAACTGGACGTGGCGTCCGGACCTGCCGCTGACGGAGGGCACCCACAGCTTCACCCTGACCGCCACCGATCCGGCGGGCAACGCATCGCCGGTATCTGGCAGCATGACCGTCACCGTTGACAGCGTCGTGCCAGCGATCCCAACTATCGGCATCGTGGATGACAACGTCGGTCCGGTCACCGGCAACATTACGGCGGGGGGCAGCAGCAACGACAATACCCCAACCGTCACCGGTACCGGAGAGAACGGCACCACGGTGATTCTCTACAGCAACGGCATTGAGGTGGGACGCGGCCAGGTCACTGACGGCATCTGGAGCATCACCACTTCGGAACTGCGAGATGGCCCCACCACCCTGACCGTGGCGGCGGTGGATGTTGCCGGGAACGTCAGCGCGGCGGGGAGCGACTTCGCCTTCACCATTGACACCCTCCCTCCTGCCATCCCGCAGCTGCTGGCGATCTCCGACAGCACCCTGGCAGGCGGCCAGCTCTACGCCAACAGCAGCACCCCGACCCTGAGCGGGACCGGGGAGCCGCTCAGCACCATCACCGTCTCTGTTGACGGACAACCGCTGGGCGAGGTGCAGACCGACGCCCAGGGCCAGTGGACGCTGCCGATCCCTGACGGCACCCCGCTCTCCGATGCCCCGCACACCTTTACCGTGGTGGCGCGGGATGCGGCGGGCAACACCAGCGAAAGCACGCCGGTTAACCTGATCGTTGATACCCAGGCGCCGGGTGCGCCGGTGGTGACCGGGATTGTCTCCGGCGGTACGCCGCTGACCGGGACCGCCGAAGCGGGTTCCATCATTACGGTGACCGGCCCGGGCAACGTGGTGCTGGGCACCGGCATCACCAACGCCCAGGGGCAGTTCTCCGTCGCCCTGACCCCGCCGCAAAGCGACGCGGTCACCCTGAGCCTGACCGCCAGCGACGTGGCGGGCAACACCAGCCTGCCGGGATCGTATGACGTTCCGGCTACGCCAGCGCTGCCGGACGTGCCGGTTATCGACGCCATCGTGGATGACAACGGCACCGGCGGCAGCATCAACGTCAAGGGCCTGAGCTCCAACGACGCTACGCCAACCCTTACCGGCACGGCGATCCCGGGCAGCGTGGTGACCGTTTATCTCGACGGCAGCACCACGCCGCTGGGCACCGTCACCGCCGATGCCACCACCGGGGCCTGGACGTTGCCGGTTGCCACCGCCTTGAGCGAAGGCAGCCACAGCTTCAGCGTCACCGCTACCGTCGACGGCCAGACCAGCGGCCAGTCGCCAGAGGCGACGGTGAATATCGACCTCACCCCGCCTGCGGCACCTGCTCTGGGCACGCTGGTGGATAACGTCGGCACCGTCACCGGTTCAGTGGTTAGCGGTACCCCGACCAACGACAACCAGCCAACCCTGAACGGCACGGCGACACCGGGGGATGTAATCACCATTTATGCCGGTGATACCGTGCTCGGCACCGTACCGGTGAGCGCAACCGGAGCCTGGAGCTTCACCCCCGCCGAGCCGCTGGCGGATGGCACCTATACCCTGCTCCTCACCGCCACCGATCCGGCGGGCAACCAGAGCCAGCCGTCGGCACCGTTCTCACTGGTGGTGGATACGGTGGTGACACCACCGGTTATTACCGGAGCGAATGATGACGTCGGGCCGGTGACCGGCAACGTGGTCAGCGGCGGCAGCACCAACGACAACACTCCGACCCTGACGGGCACCGCGGAAGCGGGCAGCAGCGTCGCCCTCTATGAAGGCACCCGTCTGCTCGGCACCGTGGTCGCCAACGCCAGCGGGATCTGGAGCTTCACTCCGACGGTGGTGCTGCCGGAGGGCCAACACAGCTTTACCGCCATCGCCACCGACCTGGCGGGCAACGTCAGCGTAGCGTCCGGGGCCTATACCCTGACCGTGGACATCACGCCACCGGCGACGCCAGTCCTGGTCAGCGTTAATGACGACGTGGCGGGCAACACCGGCGTACTGGTCAGCGGCCAGATCACCAATGACGCGCGTCCGGAACTGACCGGGACCGGCGTGGCGGGCAGCACCGTGCGCATTCTGGATAACGGCCAGCAGATCGGCACCGCGCTGGTGGACGGCAGCGGCAACTGGCGCTTTACCCCGGACACCGATCTGGCCCAGGGGCCGCACGAGCTGCGCGTCAGCGCCACCGATGCCGCAGGCAACGTCTCGGGCACCTCTCCAGCCTTCTCCCTGAACGTCGATACCGTCGCGCCGCTGGCGCCGGTGCTGGCAAACGTGGTGGATGACGTCGGGACCCTTACCGGCACGGTGAACAACGGCGGCATCACCAACGATACCCGCCCAACCTTTAACGGCACCGGCGAAGCGGGCTCGATTGTCACTATCCTTGTGGATGGAGAAGCGGTCGGCACCGCGGTGGTTAACGCCGCCGGGAACTGGACCTTTACCCCTGACACCGCCCTCGCCGAGGGGCTGCGCAGCGTCACCTTCACCGCCACCGATCCGGCGGGGAACACCGGTCCTGCAAGCGCAGCCTTTACCCTGACGGTAGACACCACCGCCCCGGCGGCACCGACCATCCTGGCCGCCGCCGATAACGTGGGCAGCATCCAGACGCCGCTCACCGTTTCGGGCCAGGTGACCGACGATCCGACCCCAACCCTGTCCGGCCAGGCGGCCGCCAGCGCCACGGTGACGATCTATGACAACGGCGTGGCCCTTGGCACCGTACAGGCCAGCGCCGCCGGGGAGTGGAGCTTTACCCCGGCCACGGCGCTCGGTAACGGCAGCCACACCTTCACCGCCATCGCCACCGACGCGGCAGGCAACCTCAGCGAAGCCTCGGCGGGGTTCACGGTGATTGTCGATACCGTCAAACCGCTCGCACCGGTGATCGCCCTGGCCCAGGATGATGTCGGCAGCATAACCGGGGCACTCCCCAGCGGGCAGCGCACCGATGACACCCTGCCGGTGCTCACCGGGACCAGCGAAGCGAACGCCCGGGTGCAGGTGTTTGAAGGCGATATCCTGCTGGGCACCGCCACCGCGGATGCCAGCGGTAACTGGTCGATTGCCCTGACCACCCCGCTCACCAACGCCACGCACAACTTTACAGCGTTGGCGACGGATGCGGCGGGCAACGTCAGCGATCCGTCCAATACCTTCAGCCTGACGGTAGATACCCAGCCGCCAGCGGTGCCGGTGCTGGTCTCAGTGGTGGATGATGTCGGTGCGGTGACAACCCTCACCAGCGGCCAGCTGACCAACGATGCGAGACCGACCCTCAGCGGCACCGCGGAAGCGGGCGCGACGGTGAGCATCTACGACGGCACCCTGCTGCTCGGCAGCGTGGTGGCCGATGCCAACAGCGCCTGGAGCTTTACTCCAACTACCCCGCTGGCGGATGGCCTGCACACCCTGACGGTGACCGCCACCGACGCGGTGGGCAACGTCAGCCTGCCGACCGCGGGCTTTACCGTGAATGTCGATGCCACCGCCCCGGCTGCGCCTGTCATTACCTCGGTAGTGGATGACGTCGGCTCGATCCAGGGCCCGGTGATCAACGGCAATCCGACCAATGACACCCGTCCAACCCTCAACGGCACCGCCGAAGCGGGCGCAATAGTGCGCATCTACGACGGCACCACGCTGGTAGGCGAGGTGACGGCCAACGCCCAGGGCCAGTGGACGCTGGCGCAGACCACCACCGCCCTCACCAACGGAGTACATAACTTTACTGCCACCGCCACCGATGCGGCGGGCAACCTCAGCGCAGCATCGCCGGTCACCGCCATCACCGTCGACACTATCGCCCCAGGGGCACCGGGCGGCTTGACTGTACTGGAGAGCGGGGGCCGGATTAACGGCACCGCCGAGGCGGGCAGCACCGTCACCATTCTCGGCACCGACAACGTGACCGTGTTGGGCACCGGCGTAGCCGACGCGTCCGGGCGCTTCAGCATCGCGCTCTCCACGCCGCAGGTGAACGCCGAACTGCTGCACCTCTTCGCCACCGACCGGGCCGGTAACGTGGGGCAGACGGTGGATCTGCGGGTGCCGTACTCGGTGATCCCGAATCCGCCAGTCATCACCAGCGTCAACGACAACGTGGGCAGCATCATTGGCAATCTGCTCAACGGGCAGCGCACCGACGATACCACCCCAACGCTGACCGGGACCGCGCAGCCGCTCTCCACCATCACCCTGTATGACAACAATGTGTTGTTAGCCACGGTGACCACCAACAGCGCCGGGGTCTGGACATACACCCCAACCGTGCCGCTGGGTAATGGCCCTCACGCCTTTACCGCCACCGCAGGCAATGCGGTTGGCACCAGCCCGGTGACGCCGCTGAGCTCGATTGTCGTGGATACCGTCGCCCCGGGCACGCCGCAGGGAACCTTTAACGCCGACGGCAGCGTTCTGAGCGGGACCGCCGAAGCGGGGAGCACCATCACCCTGCTGCTGAGCGATAACAGCGTGGTGACCACCACCGCTAACGCCCAGGGCAACTGGAGCTACACCTTCCTCGACAGACAGTCCGAAGGGGAGCGAATCACCCTTTCCGCCACCGATGCGGCGGGCAACACCTCCGCCACCGGTACGGTGATTGCGCCAAACCTGCCGCTGTCCGCGAGTGACAACGTGGTAGGGCTGGCCCTGACCACCAACGCCACCACCAGCACCGCCCAGTACAGCGACTACGGCGTGCAGCTGGTGGGCGGCGTCGGCAACGTGCTGTCGCTGCTGGGGGAGAATTCCGCCCAGGTGACCTTCACCGTACCGACCGGCGGTAGCGCAGATATGGAGATCAACGCCAGCGCCACGGGTATCGTGCTCTCCCTGCTTAACACCCTGGAGATCATTGTGCAGCGCTGGAACGGCAGCTCCTGGACCACCGAAGTGGATACTGGCCTGCCGCAGTTCGCCAACCTGCTGACCCTGGGTGCCAGCGGCGTGACCCTGAACCTGGCCGGTCTGCCGGGCGGGCAGTATCGTGTGCTGAGCTACAACACCAACCTGCTGGCAACCGGGTCATACACCAGCCTGGACGTGGACGTCACCCAGACCACGGCTGGTACCCTGTCCGGCACGCTGGTGCAAAACGGTAACGTCATCACCGATATCGATCCGGTGAGCGGCAGCGACAGCGCGCCAAACGGCACGGTGGTGACCAGCGTGACCAACGCCAACGGCGTCACCGTCAACGTGGCGGCAGGGGCGGCGGGCACCACCATCAACGGGCTGTACGGCACCCTGACCCTGCACACCGACGGGAGCTACACCTACACCCTGACCAACACCAGCGCCTCGGTGCTGGGCCGGACCGACACCTTCATCTATAACATCGCCGGCAAAGGGGCCACGGACGACGCCCGCCTGGTGATCACCCTGGGTGAGAACACGGTGCGCAACAGCGTGACGGCGGTGGACGACACCGCCTCCCTGACCTTCGGCACGCAGGTACAGTCCATCGACTACGGCCCGTCAAGCCAGGGCGGCTTTACCGTGGTGGGGGTTAACCTCGGCAACGTGCTGAACCTCAACCTGCTGGACGATCGTAGCGAGACCATGAAGTACAGCGTGGCGGAGGGTACCACCCGCACCATGACCATCCAGAGTAGCGTCGGCGGGGTGGCCCTGGCCTCGGTGTTTGACCTCTATATCTACAAGTTCAACCCGGCAACCCAGAGCTACGAGCGGGTACGCACCGAGGCAGGCTGGCTGCGCGCGCCGCTGCTGGGTGGCACCTCGGCACCGCTGACCCTGACCCTGCCGGCAGGGGATTACATCTTCCTGATGAACACCGTCTCGGGGATCACCGCCCTGACCGGCTACCGTCTGAACGTGCTTGAGGACCACGTTTATGCCGTCACCAGCACCACCGCCAGCACCACCGGCGACGTGCTGCAAAGTGACATCGCGCCTGCGGGCACGCTTGTCACCCAGGTGAACGGCGTTAACGTGAACGCCACCGGCACCACCCGCATCGAGGGAGAGTACGGCACACTGCTGATCGACGCCCAGGGCAAATATACCTATACCCTGCGCGCCGGGGTGGGCGCCGACCAAATCAGCACCCCGGACAGCTTCATCTACACCGTGACGGCACCGAATGGCGATAAGGACACCGCCTCCCTGAACATCACCCCGACACCGGTGGCGCTGGATGCGGTGAACGACGTCAGCCGCGAGCTGGTGGTGGATACTACCCCGCAGGTTGCCGCCTACCGCGATGACACGGTGGGTAACGCAACGTGGAACGCCGCCCTGCTGGCCCCAACCTCCCGCAGCGGCAGCGGCACGTTTGTGGTGGACGCCAACACCGCCCTGCATGACATCGTGCTCCACTTTAACGTCGCCTCCCTGCTGTCGTTGGGCGGGCTGAACGTAAACTGGACCATTACCGGGGGAGGGGTTTCCAGAAGCGGTTCATTCAATGGCGGCCTGCTGTTGGGTGGCGTGGCGACCATTAACGTCACCGGTCTGGATCTGGACGCCGGGACCTACACCCTGAGCTTTACCGGCTCCATGGGGCCGCTGGGAGTGGGCCAGATCTCCATCACGCCATACGTCACCGGTACTACCGTCTACCTGAACAATGAGCTCACCACCGCGGGCCACACCGTCACCGGCAATATCTTCGACGGGACGGATTCCGGCGGCGTGCTGGATCAGCTGCACTCGGTAGACAGCCGTCTGAGCATCACCGGCTATAACGGCACCACCACTACCCTCGATCCGTACACCACGGCCAACGCTACCGCCAACATTCAGGGGCATTACGGGGTGCTGAACATCGGAGTAGATGGTCACTACACCTACACCCTGAACAGCGGCGTCTCGCTGGCCTCAATGACCACGAAGGAGACCTTTACCTACAAACTGACCGGCGATAACGGCACGACCGACACCGCCACCCTCACCATCAACATGGCACCGAAGTTCGTCAGCACGGAGCATAACGATACCTTCACCGGTAGCGCCTATGGCGACACGCTGATTTACGAAGTGCTGAACAACACGGCGGGGAACGGGACGGCAGGCAACGGCGGTAACGACCACTGGACCAACTTCTCACTGGCGCAGGGAGACAAGATCGATATCAGCGATCTGCTGGTGGGCTGGAACGGAAGTAGCGCGACGCTCGGTAACTATTTGCACGTCACAAATAGCAATGGCAATACCGTGATCTCCGTCGACCGGGACGGAGCGGCAAATATTTACACGAATACTACACTGGTAACACTGGATAACGTTCAGACAACTTATGAGGAGCTGGTTAACCAGAATCACATCATCACCGGTTAGCGCTAATAACAAGACCCGGGCGCTCGTCGCCCGGGCTTAACATTATAAAGTTGTTCAGTTTTTTTAGGGATAATGCCATGAACAAAGTACCTTGCTGGTGGCTTGGGTGCTGCCTGTTGTCTGCACAGGTCCTTGCCGCCGATTCGCCTGCGGTAATCAGTTTTGGACAATTAAATGAAAATCAGGCGCTGCCCGCTCTGGATGGACGGGTCGCCCTGCCCACCCGTCAGGCCGCCCCCGGTACCTTAACCCTTGGCGATGCGGTGACCCGCGCCGTCAACTGGCATCCCACCATTCGCGAAGCGGTGGGCAAACTTTACGAACAGATCCAGCAGGTCGATGTCGCTAAATCGAAATACTATCCGCAAATCAGCGCCGGGATAGACAACGGCTACAGCAATAACTCCAGCGATACCGGCTTTACCCCCTCGGTGGTGGTCTCCCTCTCCCAGATGCTCTATGACTTTGGCAAGGTGGCAAGCCAGGTGCGCGCTGAAGACGCGGGCGTGGTGCAACAGCAGGCCAACGTGCTGTTGAGCATCGACACTATCGCCCGGGATACCGCCATCGCCCTGGTGCAGGTGCAGATGTGGCAGCAGATGGTGGAGACCGCAGAAGAGCAGCTTGAGGCGCTCGGCGCCATCGGCAAGCTGACGCGCCAGCGTAACGACGAAGGGGCCACCTCGCTCTCGGACGTGGTGCAGACCGACGCCCGTATCGAAGGGGCGCGTTCGCAGCTGATGCAGTATCAGGCCAACCTCGACAGCGCCCGCGCCACGCTGATGAGCAACCTCGGCTGGAGCAATCTGAACGCGGTCAGCAACGCCTTCCCGGAAAAACTGGCCCGCAGCTGCGACATCAACGAGCCGGATGACCGGCTGGTGCCCGCGGTGCTGGCTTCCTGGGCGCAGGCTAACGTGGCGCAGGCGAACCTCGATTACGCCAATGCGCAGATGACTCCTACCGTCTCGCTGGAGCCGCAGGTGCGTCACTACATGAACAACCGCTACCCCGGCCACGATACGCTGGACAAGACCCAGTACAACGTCTCGGTGAACGTCGAGATGCCCCTCTACCAGGGCGGCGGGCTAAGCGCCCGGCGCAACGCCGCCAGCCACGCGGTGGAAGCGGCGCAGTCCAATATTCAGCGCACCCGGCTGGACGTGCGGCAAAAGCTGCTGGAGTCCAAAAGTCAGGTGATGAGCCTGATGAGCACCCTGCAGATCCAGTCCCGCCAGGAGACGCTCAGCCAGCGTACCCGCGAACTCTATCAGCAGCAGTATCTCGATCTGGGCTCCCGCCCCCTGCTGGACGTGCTGAACGCCGAGCAGGAGGTCTACCAGGCCCGCTTTACCCAGTGGCAAACCGCCGGACAGCTTCGCCAGCTGCAGATCAACTGCCTCTATAACACCGGGCGAATGCGCAATGCCTTCGGCCTTGAAAACCACACCATTCAGTCAGTGGAGATCCAGCCATGATCCGAGACGATATCCTTTATGAGGAGACACTGACGCAAGAGGCGCTGGAGCACTGGGCGCAGGCGTTTGGCTACGTCGCCACCCGCTACCGGGTGGCCTGCTCCCCCGGCGCGCTGGTGGCGGGCGCGCCCTGGCTGCAGGGCAAAAGCAAAATCCCGGCGCTGACCGGGCTTGCCCGCGAGGCGGGCCTCTCCTTTCAGCTGCTCACCAACGGCCAGGAGTCCATCAACAGCTGGCGCCTGCCGGTGGTGGTGGAGCTTAATGACGGCAAGATTGGGGTGATTGAGCACTTCGACGGCGAGGATCTGCTGGATGTCTGCTTCTTTGACGGCAAGGCGCAGACCAACCGCATCTCGCTGGCGAAGATGCTCCCGGCCATTCGCCAGGTGGTGGCCCTGCGCCCGCTGGCGGCGCTGAAAGACAGCCGGGTGGATGCCTATATCTCCAGATACCGCCCCGACTGGCTCTACCGGCTGGTGATGCGCGACCTGCGCCCCTATACCTACGTCATGCTGGCGGCGCTGTTCATCAACCTGCTGTCGCTGGCGGGCATTCTCTTTTCAATGCAGGTCTATGACCGGGTGATCCCCGCCCAGTCCTACCCCACCCTCTATGTGCTGACCATCGGGGTGCTGATTGCCACCCTGTTCGGCTTTATCCTGCGTCTCGCCCGGTCTCACATTATGGATCTGCTGGGCAAACGCGCCGACATGCGCGTCTCGGACCGGGTGTTTGGCCACGCCCTGCGCCTGCGCAACAGCGCGGTGCCCCGCTCCACCGGCAGCTTTATCTCCCAGCTGCGTGAGCTGGAGCAGATCCGCGAGATGGTCACCTCCTCCACCATCTCTACCATCGTCGACCTGCCCTTCTTCTTCCTGTTTGTGGTGGTGCTGGCGATCATCGCCCCGTCACTCGCCTGGATCGCCCCGGTTGCGGCAGTGGTGATGGTGCTGCCGGGCCTGCTGCTACAGAAAAAGCTGGCGGCGCTGGCGAAGCAGTCGGCCCACGAGGCGACCCTGCGCAACGCCGTGCTGGTGGAGAGCGTGCAGGGGCTGGAGGACATCAAGCTGATGCAGGCGGAGAACCGCTTCCTGCAACAGTGGAACAGCTACATTCAGATCACCGCCGAGTCGGGCCTTAAGACCCGGGAGCTGACTCAGGGCCTGATCAGCTGGGGGATGACCATTCAGAGCCTGGTCTACACCGCGGTGATTGTGGTGGGTGCCCCGATGGTGATCGAAGGCGAAATGACCACCGGTGCGGTGGTGGCCGCCTCAATGCTGGCCTCGCGGATGATCGCCCCGATGGCGACCCTGTGCGGCGTGCTGGCCCGCTGGCAGCAGGTGAAGGCGGCTAAAGAGGGGCTGGACAACATTATGCAGTTGCCCACCGAGAACCAGCGTGAAGAGACGCCGATCCGCCAGGACGTGCTGCGTGGACACTACCTCTTCGAGCAGGCGCAGTTCGCCTACGGCGGCGACGCGCAGAACCCGGCGCTGCGCATCAACCGGCTGGAGATCAAACCCGGCGAACATGTGGCAGTGCTGGGACGTAACGGCGCGGGCAAATCGACCCTGCTGCAGGCGATGGTGGGCAGCATGGATCTGGTGGGCGGCGAGCTGCGGCTCGACAACCTCAGCCTGCCCCATCTCGACATGGCGGATGTGCGCCGCAACGTCGGCCTGATGAGCCAGAACGCGCGGCTGTTTTACGGCACCCTGCGGGAGAACATCACCCTCGGGATGCCGCGGGCCACCGATGAGGAGATCTTTGCCGTGCTGGAGATGTGCGGCGCGGCCAGCTTTGTGCAGAAGCTGGCGAAGGGGCTGGATCACCCGATTATGGAGAACGGCGTCGGGCTCTCCGGCGGCCAGCGCCAGTCGATTTTGCTGGCGCGGATGTTCCTGCGCGATCCCAACGTCGTGCTGCTGGATGAACCCACCGCCTCGCTGGATGAGCACACCGAGCGTGAATTTATCCAGCGTCTGGGCCAGTGGCTCGGTCATCGCACGCTGATTGTCGCCACCCACCGCGTACCGATGCTGGAGCTGGTGGAGCGCGTGGTGGTGCTGAAAGAGGGCATGCTGGTGATGGACGCGCCGAAAGCGCAGGCGCTGAGCAACAGCCGGATGCAGCAACCGCAGCAGACAAATGGCCGGGAGTGGAAAAATGAAAATCAATCAGCGTGACGTTGCGGCGATGGATGACCTGGATAACGCCCTCGGCTCCGAGAGCGGCTATACCGGGGCGAGAAGCATTGTGTTATTCAGCCTGCTGCTGTTTGTCGCTGCCGGGGTGTGGGCGTGGTTCAGCATTCTCGATGAGGTTTCCACCGGCACCGGGAAGGTGATCCCCAGCTCCCGGGAGCAGGTGTTGCAGTCTCTCGACGGCGGGATCCTCGCCGAACTAAAGGTTCACGAAGGGGATCAGGTGCAGGCCGGCCAGGTGCTGGCGCGTCTCGACCCGACCCGCTCTGAATCCAACGTCGGCGAAAGCGCCGCCCGCTACCGCGCGTCGCTGGCCTCCAGCGCCCGTCTGCGTGCGGAGGTGAACGATCTGCCCCTCATCTTTCCGCCGGAGCTGGCGAAATGGACCGACCTGATCGCCGCCGAAACCCGGCTCTACAACTCCCGCCGCGAGCAGCTGGAAGACTCCCGGCGCGAGCTGCGCCAGGCGTTGGATCTGGTGAATAAAGAGCTTGCGATCACCCAGCGGCTGGTAAAAACCGGCGCCGCCAGCCACGTCGAGGCGCTGCGCCTGCAACGCCAGAAGAGCGATCTTGAGCTGAAGCTCACCGACCTGCGCTCGCAGTACTATGTTCAGGCCCGGGAGGCGCTCTCTAAATCGAACGCCGAAGTGGATATGCTCTCGGCGGTCCTGAAAGGACGTGAAGACTCGGTGACCCGCCTGACGATGACCTCGCCGGTGCGCGGCATTGTGAAGAACATCAAGGTGACCACCATCGGCGGCGTTATTCCCCCGAACGGCGAGGTGATGGAGATTGTGCCGGTGGACGATCACCTGCTGATTGAAACCCGCCTGTCGCCGCGGGATATCGCCTTTATCCACCCCGGCCAGAAGGCGCTGGTGAAGATCACCGCCTACGATTACGCCATCTACGGCGGGCTGGATGGCGTGGTGGAGACCATCTCCCCGGACACCATTCAGGATGAAGCCAAACCGGAAGTGTTTTACTACCGGGTGTTTATCCGCACCAGCCAGGATTACCTGGTGAACAAAGCGGGCAGGCACTTCTCGATTGTGCCGGGGATGATTGCCACGGTGGATATCAAAACCGGCGAGAAATCGGTGATGGATTATATGATCAAGCCGTTTAACCGGGCGAAAGAGGCACTAAGGGAGCGGTAGCAAGAGCGCCGGGTAGCGGCGGCGCCTTACCCGGCCTACCAAACCGGCACGCCCTTGTAGGCCGGGCAAGCGAAGCGCCGCCCGGCAAACAGGTCGCACCGGTGCAAACCCACCAGGCCATACTCTCAACGAAACATTAACGGCAAGGTTTCGCCAGGCTGCTGCGGTCGGGTTGCGCCTGATGCTGAAGGGTGTTCGATAAAATCAGGGTGATGAATAACATTGTTTGTCGCCAGATTAAGGGCGCAGTGCATCTCATACAGCAGCCTTTCCTGTTCAGGCCCGCTGCTGCCGGACAACTGCTGCGTGTAGCCTCTCACCTGAAGCAAATTTTCCGTCATGCGCAGATTCGTCAGCTTGCACGCCTCAGCGTGCTGACTGGCAGACTTCAGCTGCCCCCGGCTCTCCTCCAGCGCCGTTTCAAGTTTATCAACCTCATTGGTCAGCCGGGAAACCATCATAAAGAGGATGGCGACCCCGGCGATGACAGGAACAATTAACCACCATGACACAAACATGTGAGTCACCCTGCAAGATAAGTAGCGTAGTTACATTCTTATTAGCAGGCTGACTTAGAGCAATAATAGGAAATCATTAGAAACGCCCGCGCCTCTTTACTCCTTCATTGCGGATTGCCAGTAAAGGGGCGTGCCGAAAAACGCCACGTAGTAGTCAATCACCGCCCTGACGTTCAGCGGTGGATGACGCGCATTGGGGTAGATCGCCGAAATGTTCTGCGGTTCCGTGTTGATAGCGGCCTCATGGTCCGGCAGCAGTTTTACCAGCTCCCCGCTGCGCAACCGGTCGCCGATAAGCCAGTCCGGGAAGAGCACCATCCCCATCCCGCCCAGCGCCGAGGTCAGCAGGGTTTCCGCGTTATTGGACGATAACAGCGGCGACACGGGATAGTGGACCCACGCCCCGCCAGGCGCACGCAGCAGCCAGCGGTTGGGGCCGGACGAACCGCGGTAGACAAGGCATTTATGCCGGGTTATGTCGTCGGGCACCTCGGGCGCACCATATTTACGCAGATAAGCCGGAGAGGCGGCGAGGTGATAAAACTGCGGCCCGAAAACCCGGGCGTGAAAAGAGGAGTCGGTCAGCATACCGATGCGAAAGATCAGGTCGGCAGCATCCCGATGGGGATCGATATAGTCATCCGTCAGCGTCAGCTCGATGCTGAGCCGGGGGTAGCGTTCCGTCAGGCCGGGAAGCCCCGGCGCGATATGCCGCTGACCGAAAAAGACCGGGGCGTTGATGCGCAGCAGACCGGAGGGCTCCTGCTTGCGCGCGTCCAGCTCCCGGCGCGCCTCCTCAAGATTGCCGAGCATCAGGCGGGCATAGCGGATAAAAAGGTGCCCACTTTCCGTGGGAATAATTGCCCGCGTGTTGCGGTAAAAAAGCTGCTGGCCGAGCGCATCCTCAAGCTGATGGATGACCCGCGAAACCTGCGAAGCGGAGATCCCCTCCCGGCGTGCTACCACCGAAAAATTCTGGGATTCATAGACCTCTTTAAAGGTTTGCAGCCAGCGGAGGCTGATCGTGGCGGAGTCGCGCATTAATGCATTTCCTGCACAGGTGTTTCTTTCATTATGGCATTTTTCTCACGGATGTTCAGGGGTACGCTTCCCCGCCTTGAAAACGGAGAAGAGTAACTATGCAGCTGATATTGATTTTACTGGTTATTGCCGGGGGGATGGGACTGTCCGTCGAGGCAGGGCTACTGGGGCCGCTCGGCGGTGAGGTAGGTGATTTATGGGCCACGTTCAGCGTGTTCGGCGTCGGTGCCGCCCTGACCTTTTTGCTGATGCTCTTTTTCAGCCCACGCAACAGCCCGTCGTTTTTTTCACAGCCTTCATGGCAGCTACTGGGCGGCGTTCTCGGCCCGGTCTACGTCATTATTCTCACCGTGGTGACGCCCGCCATCGGTATCGCCATGACGATGATTGGCATCCTTGCCGGCCAGGTCTTTAAAAGCCTGATCATCGATCACTACGGCCTGCTGGGCACGCCGCACCGCAAAATTGACACTAAACGCATCATCGCGCTGATTTTTATCATTGCCGCGCTGGTTCTGGTTGCACAGGGGTAAGACGATGACATTAATTATGATTATTCTGGCGGTGATTGGCGGTGCGACGCTGAGCATTCAGGCCGCCATCAACGGCCAGCTGGGCAGCAAGGTGGGCGTATTCAAAAGCGCGTTCCTGACCTTTTCCGTCGGGGCGCTGATCACCGCCCTGCTGATCTTCTTCTTTGAACCGCGCCATGCCGTCAGCCTGCTGGATGTGCCCAAATGGCAGCTGCTGGGGGCGATGTTTGGCGTGCCGTACATCGTCATCATGGTGCTGGCCGTGCAGCGTATCGGTACGGCGGTGGCCACGGTGGCGGTGATTTTTGGTCAGCTGACCATGAGCATGCTGATCGACAATTTTGGCTGGCTGGGGAACGACGCCATTCCCTTCTCGATGACGCGCCTGGGCGCTGTCCTCTGCCTCGGGATTGCACTCTGGTTCATCTACGCCAGCAGCACGCAGAAGTCAGAGGAGAAGGCGCCTGCAGAAACGCGAAGTTAAGCCAGCTTCGGTGAGGGGAGGCGCAGGCAGGTGTTTTTGCTTTTCAGGTCATTTATAGTACTTCCCCTCATCCCGTAGCCATTAACACCATGAAAACCGATAATAAACGCGTTCGTGCTTATCATTTTTCCCCTTTTCGCCATCTTTTTGCCGCACGTTTTCTCACCGTTCTGGGCAACGGTATCGCCCCCATTGCGCTGGCATTTGCGGTGCTGGATATTGGCGGCTCGGCCTCTGATTTAGGTATCGTCGTGGCCTCCCGCTCGATTTTTAACGTGCTGTTTCTGCTGCTGGGCGGAGTATTAGCGGACCGCTACTCCCGCAGCCGGGTGCTCGTCTCCTCGTCGGTGGTGGCCGCCATCTCACAGGCTGTCGTGGCGTGGTCGGTGCTGGACGGGTCCGCCACGGTGCTCAGCCTGACCCTGCTTGGCGCGGTAAACGGTGCCGCCGCGGGCATCACCCTTCCCGCCTCTTCTGCCCTCGTTCCCCAGACGGTCCCCGGTAAAAGCCTGCGCGAAGCCAACGCCTTCATTCAGCTCGGGGTGTACAGCGGGACGGTTATCGGCGCGTCGCTGGGCGGCGTTCTGACAGGCGCCGTCGGACCGGGCTGGGGGCTTGCCATTGATGCCCTGGGGTTCGCCGCCGCCGCCCCCCTCTACCTGATTATTCGCGTGACCGCCCTTGAAGCCGGGCCTTCTCAAAGCAACATGCTGCAGGATTTAAAAGCGGGGTGGCAGGAGTTCGCCAGCCGGGCCTGGGTGTGGTCGATCGTCGTGCAGTTCACCATTATTAACGCCGCTTTTAGCGGGGTAATGATGGTGCTCGGGCCGGTGATTGCAGATACCTCTTTTGGCCGGGCGCAGTGGGGGATTATTTTGGCATGCCAGAGTATTGGCCTCATTGTGGGCTCCTCCCTTGCCCTGCGCTGGCGACCGCGCCGGGATCTCTTTATCGGCGTGATGCTGGTGTCATGCTGCGCCCTGCCCATCTTTATGCTGAGCCTGCTCCCCTCCACGCCCTGGCTGATTGCCGCGTTCTTTATTGCCGGGGTGACCTTTGGCCTCTTTGGGGTGGCCTGGGCCCAGTCCCTGCAAACGCATATTCCGCAGGATAAGCTGGCACGCGTCTATGCCTACGATGCGGTGGGATCGTTTGTGGCGATCCCCTGCGGCGAGCTTATCGCCGGGCCGCTGGCCAACCAGTACGGCACCAGCAACGTGCTGCTGGTGGCGGCCTGTGCCGTGGTTCTCGCCACGGTAGCCGCCAGCCTGGTGCCGGCGATAAGACGACTCGATAACACGTCACAGCTTAAATCGCATACATAATGGGTTATCATCCGTCTCCCTCCTCTTTCTGCGGTCAGACTGATGTCAGTGATTATCGATAATTTTATTGCCCCGCCCTGCCATGCGGCGATAGAGACGCTCTGGCAGGACGACCATCTGGTGCTGATCAATAAACCCAGCGGGCTGCTCAGCCTGTCGGGGAAAAATCCGCAAAACCTCGATTCGGTGCACTACCGGCTGGTGCAGACCTTTCCCGGCTGCACGCTGGTGCATCGCCTCGATTTTGGCACCTCCGGGCTGATGGTGATTGCCCGCAACAAGGCGATCAATGCCGCTCTCTGCCAGCAGTTCAGCCAGCGCAGCGTAACCAAGACTTACACCGCCCTGCTCTGCGGGCATCTGGCCGATGATGAAGGGGTGATAGACGCCCCCATAGCCAAAGATCCGGCGCTGTTCCCGCGGATGTCGATTTGCGCTATCAACGGCAAGCCCGCCCGTTCCCGCTATCGGGTGGTGGAGCGCGGGCATTATCAGGGTGATGTGCCGGTCACGCGGGTGGAACTGACGCCGGAGACGGGGCGCACCCACCAGCTGCGCATTCACTGCCAGCAGCTGGGCCACCCGATTTTAGGCTGCGACCTGTATGGCGGAGTGCAGATACCCGGCACCGAACGCACGCCGCGCCTGATGCTGCACGCCAGCGAGCTGCGGTTCGTGCATCCGGTCAACGGGGAGCCTGTCCATATCCGCCATGCCAGCCCGTTTTGATAGTGCCATTTTGCCACGCGGCTCTCTGTCAGTTCAGCCCCACGCCTGGTTCTGAATCACCACCCGGTACCCGTTGTCATCCACGAATGTGTGCCCATTGACCTCCCAGTAGGGGTTAAACGCATTTACCTGCGTAAAGCCCGCGCTGCGCATTCGCCCGCAGGTCGCTTCCCATTCGGCTTTATCGGGATAATAGAGAACGATCAGATCCTCGTTCGTTTGCAGAGGCTGAACGGGATGGTGGTGGCACACGGTAAATTCGATATGCCAGGGTAAATCTTCCCGCCCTAACATGATCCCGCTGAAGCCCTGATGATCGCTAAAGTCCGCAATCTTTTTCAGTCCTAATCCCTGGCTGTACATCAGGAAAGCGTTGTCGAGGTTTATGACAGGTCTGGCAATACGCATATGGGTGAACATCCGGGCTCCTGTGGGCTGCTGGTTTATCATGCCGTCTCAGTCTACCTGCCGTTGCGTTTGCCATTTTCCTCTCAGTGCGTTCCGACATAACGGCGGCACGCCTGATGTTGCATCGCGCCGCCGGGCGGTCTGGGTGAGTTTGCAGCGGAATGTGGCTATCCGGTTAATCCAGAACGATGAGCCCTCTCACCCCGACTGCTGCACCTGTGCCGACAAATAGACCCGCACGTAGCGTACAAATTTGCCGACAAAGACCCCGGCGAACAGCCCGCCGGTAATGATGGCGAAGGCGCTTGCGCCGGGGCGCTGCAGCGTCTCGGGCGCAATGGCGCTGATCGCTCCCAGCACATATTTCACCGCGAAGGCCAGCATCATAATGGGCAGTGCCGAGTAGTCCGCCGAACGGTAAATGCTGCGCGGGGCGGCAGCCCGGCTCACCGTCACCCCTTTGCTCAGGAAATAGCCCATCGCCGCGCCGCTGAGTAGACCTGCCAGCCACAGGGAGCCGGTGCCGAAGGTGAGTGTGCGAAAGACCAGCAGGTCGTAGATATCCCAGATCAGAAACAGGGCCGGAACGATGGCGAGCTTTTCCAGCGCAACGGTGGCGGGCTTACGCGCCCGGATGCCTCTGCTTATCAGGAACAGCAGAACCAGATAGACCCAGACGGGGGTATGAATCAGGACACCAGAGATGAAATCAAGCATAGGGTTCACCTTCGACTCCGGGGTGACACCGCGTCACCGCTCCGGTTGAGTATTGCCTGGGGTACCCGCTCTACCATCATACTTTATCAGGTTCTTTTATTTGCCCTTCGCTTACCCTTTTTGAAGTAGTAATTTCCGTGAGTAACTGTAATCCATACATAATATACGCAAACAATTTGTTATATTATTTAACAGCCGAAAACAATGTCCATAAATAATATAAAAACCAATTAAGATTAATCCCACGTACAATATTTTCATATGGGCTATAAGCGGGCCACCCTGAACGTAAACTTACGTAAAGAGCCCCGCCACGCCTGGACTCGAACGTTTCAGCGAAACACAAAACAAGCGATAAAGCAGAACAACCGGAAGGTCGTTTGTTTACATTACCTTGGCGAAACTTATTTGCGAAACAAGCGGAGCGATATATTCAGTTAAATCTTAAAACATAAGATAATTTATTTTCAAAACCGCATTTGACTCTTCTGAAATAGGGGCTAAATTTAATCCTGAACGACAACGGATACGAATAAAAACGTATCTTACTGACATAAACGATGTAAATGAGGAAACATAATATGGCAGAGCAACGTGGTGGTTCAGGTAATTTCGCACAGGATCGTGAAAAGGCCTCTGAAGCAGGGAAAAAAGGCGGTCAGCAGAGCGGTGGTAATTTCAAAAACGATCCGCAGCGCGCTTCCGAAGCAGGTAAAAAGGGCGGTCAGCATAGCCATGGTGGCGGACGTAAGTCTGACAACTCTTAATTCATCTCATTATTAAAGCCTGTTCTTCACTTTAATGGGTAACCTCTGCGGGTCCGCGGGCTCGCAGATTTTTATAGCACTGGAGAAAAAGTATGAATATGAAAAGTATAGAGGATGTATTTATTCATTTGTTATCCGATACCTATAGTGCAGAAAAACAGCTTACTCGTGCGCTGGCTAAATTATCCCGCGAAGCCGCCAGCCCCGATCTGAGCGCTGCGTTTAAAGCGCACCTGGAAGAAACCCATGGTCAGATTGAGCGTATCGATCAGCTCATCGAGAAAACGCCAAATATTAAATTGAAAAGAATGAAATGCGTGGCGATGGAAGGGTTAATTGAAGAAGCCAATGAAGTCCTTGAAAGCACAGAAAAAAATGAAGTGCGTGATGCAGCATTAATCGCTGCGGCGCAAAAAGTCGAACACTATGAAATTGCCAGCTACGGCACACTCGCTACCCTGGCGGAGCAATTAGGATACACCCAGGCGGTCAAATTATTAGCCGAGACGCTGGAAGAAGAGAAATCCACCGATCTTAAACTGACCGATTTGGCAGTCGGTAATATTAATCAGAAAGCAGAAAAGTAAGCCTGAATTAACCGAACCCGAGGACGAAAATATGAATCACGTAGAACACTACCATGACTGGCTACGCGATGCTCACGCCATGGAAAAGCAAGCGGAATCTATGCTCGAATCAATGGCGAGCCGTATCGATAATTACCCTGATGTCCGCGCCCGTATTGAGCAACATCTTACTGAAACCAAACAGCAAATAAATGTACTGGAAGAGATCCTCGACCGTAACGATATTTCCCGCTCAATGTTGAAAGACTCCATGAGCAAAATGATGGCGTTCGGCCAGTCTGTCGGCGGCATTATGACCTCGGATGAAATCGTAAAAGGCTCTATTAGCGGCTACGTTTTCGAGCAGTTCGAAATTGCCTGCTATACCTCCCTGCTGGCCGCGGCGCGAAAAGCCGGAGACGTGGCATCGATTCCAGCGATCGAATCGATCCTCGCCGAAGAGCAGCGCATGGCCGACTGGCTGATCCAGCATATTCCTGACACGACTGAGCAGTTCCTGCTGCGCTCAGATGCTGACGGTGTCGAAGCGAAAAAATAACTAGGGAGTGAGCGTATGTTTCGACACGTAAAACAATTGCAGTATACCGTCCGCGTTGCCGAGCCGAACCCCGGCCTGGCAAACCTGCTGCTTGAACAGTTTGGCGGCCCACAGGGCGAGCTGGCGGCCGCCTGCCGTTACTTCACCCAGGGGCTGGGCGATGACGATCCAGGCCGCAGAGAGATGCTGATGGATATCGCGACCGAAGAGCTCAGCCACCTTGAGATCATCGGTACGCTGGTCGGCATGCTGAACAAAGGCGCCAAAGGCGAACTGGCGGAAGGTACCGAAAGTGAAGCGGAACTCTACCGCTCACTGACGCAAAACGGTAACGATAGCCATATCACCTCCCTGCTGTATGGCGGTGGGCCACCGCTGACCAACTCCGCAGGCGTGCCATGGACTGCGGCGTATATCGATACTATCGGGGAAGCCACCGCCGATTTGCGCTCCAACATCGCGGCGGAAGCACGCGCCAAAATCATCTATGAACGCCTGATCAACGTCACTGACGATGTCGGGGTAAAAGATGCCCTTGCGTTCCTGATGACCCGTGAAGCCGCACACCAGCTCTCGTTTGAGAAGGCGTTGCAGTCGATTCGCAATAATTTCCCACCAGGGAAACTACCGCCAATCGAACAATACGCAACCACCTACTACAATATGTCTGCAGGTGATGATCTTCGCGGCAGCTGGAACAGCGATGAAAACTTTGAGTACGTTGCCGATCCGCAACCCGCCGTTGATGGCGGCGATGGCAGCGCTGAGGTTACGCTCACGAAAGAGCAGGCCGCACTACTCAAAGCGATGGCGAGCCGCACCGAGTCGGATCCAACAGCCGATCCGCTCACTGGCGCTGAGCTGGGTGCCGGTAAAAATAAACCGTAACCCCGCCCGCAACAACAGCCGTACCACGATGCCCCGTTTTATACGGGGCTTTTCGCTGACAGGGGAAGAGTACGATGTTCGAACTCGATGCGTTTTATCTCGCCAGGCTTCAGTTTGCCTTCACTGTCTCATTTCATATTATCTTCCCGGCGTTAACCATCGGCCTTGCCAGCTATCTGGTGGTACTGGAGGGGATGTGGCTGAGAACGAAAAATGATGTCTGGCGCTCGCTCTATCATTTCTGGTTAAAAATCTTCGCCGTTAACTTCGGCATGGGCGTGGTCTCCGGGCTGGTGATGGCTTACCAGTTTGGCACCAACTGGAGTGGCTTTTCGCAGTTTGCCGGCAGCATCACCGGCCCGCTGCTCACCTATGAAGTGCTCACCGCCTTCTTCCTCGAAGCGGGTTTCCTTGGGGTCATGCTGTTTGGCTGGAACAAGGTTGGGCCTGGCCTGCACTTCTTTGCCACCTGTATGGTGGCGCTGGGCACTCTGATGTCCACCTTCTGGATCCTCGCCTCCAACAGCTGGATGCACACGCCGCAGGGCTTTAGCATCGAGAACGGTCAGGTCATCCCCGAGGACTGGTTCGCCATCATCTTTAACCCCTCTTTCCCGTATCGTCTGATCCACATGTCCATCGCCGCCTTCCTGAGCAGCGCCCTGTTTGTTGGCGCCTCCGGGGCATGGCATCTGCTGCGCGGTAACGACAGCCCGGCGGTGCGCAAAATGTTCTCAATGGCGCTGTGGATGGCGCTGCTGGTGGCGCCGATTCAGGCCTTTGTCGGGGATATGCACGGCCTGAACACCCTCGAACACCAGCCGGCAAAAATCGCCGCCATCGAAGGGCATTGGGAAAATCCCCCTGGCGAAGCGACGCCCCTGCTGCTGTTTGGTGTGCCCGATATGGAAGAGGAGCGCACCAAGTATGGGCTGGAGATCCCGGCGCTTGGCAGCCTGATCCTCACCCACAGCCTGGATAAGCAGGTCCCGGCGCTGAAAGATTTCCCGAAAGATGAGCGCCCTAACTCGCTCATCGTCTTCTGGTCGTTCCGCGTGATGGTGGGCCTGGGGCTGCTGATGATCCTGATGGGGGTTATCAGCCTTTGGTTGCGCCATCGCCGTCGGCTCTATCACTCCCGCCCGTTCCACCGCTTTGCCCTGAGTATGGGGCCAGCGGGTGTCGTCGCGATCCTCGCCGGCTGGGTTACGACCGAGGTGGGCCGCCAGCCGTGGGTCGTATATGGCTATCTGCGCACCATTGATGCGGTGTCGCTGCACAGCACCCTGCAAATGAGCATCAGCCTGCTGGCGTTTATCGTTGTTTACTGCTCGGTATTTGGCGTGGGGTTAGTCTATCTGGTGCGGTTGATTAAGAAAGGACCGCAGCCTACCGATAATCTCTCGATGAAGACCGACGGCAGACCCGCACGCCCGCTCTCGGCGGCAGAACCGGTTCCGGAAGAGGAGAAACTGTAATGGGCGTCGATATCTCAGTTATCTGGTTTGCCATCATCGTTTTCGCCACCCTGATGTACATCATCATGGATGGCTTCGATTTAGGTATCGGCATGCTCTTCTACTTTGAGCGCGACCCGCAGGCGCGCGACGTGATGGTAAACAGCGTCGCCCCGGTATGGGACGGAAACGAAACCTGGCTGGTGCTGGGGGGAGCCGGGCTGTTTGGCGCCTTCCCGCTGGCCTATGCGGTGGTTATCGATGCGCTGACCATTCCCCTGACCGCGATGCTGATCGGGCTCATTTTCCGCGGGGTGGCGTTCGAGTTTCGTTTCAAAGCCACGCCGTCGCACCGCGCCTTCTGGGACTACTCCTTCGCCGGGGGCTCGCTGCTGGCGACCTTCAGCCAGGGGATTGTCGTCGGGGCGATGATTAACGGCTTTGACGTTGAAGGCCGCCGCTTCGCGGGTTCGTCGCTGGACTGGCTGACCCCCTTTAACCTCTTCTGCGGGCTGGGGCTGATGGTGGCCTATACCCTGCTGGGCACCACCTGGCTGATTATGAAAAGCGAAGGGGCATTACAGCGCCATATGCGGGATTTGACCCGCAAGGTGCTGCTGGCGCTGCTGGCGGTCGTGGCGGTGGTAAGCGTCTGGACCCCGCTCGACTGGCAATATGTGGCCGACCGCTGGTTCACATTGCCGAACTTCTTCTACTTCCTGCCGGTGCCGCTGCTGGTGGGGATCTTCGGTCTGTGGATCTGGCGACTCACCCGCGATCCGCACAGCCATACCCGACCCTTCCTGCTGACCCTCGGGCTGATCTTCCTTGGCTTTAGCGGGCTCGGCATCAGCCTGTGGCCCAACATTATCCCGCCACGCATCACCATCTGGGACGCCGCCGCGCCGCCGTCCAGCCAGCTCTTTATGCTGGTGGGCACGCTGCTGATCATCCCGTTGATTCTGGTCTATACCGCCTGGAGCTACTACGTGTTTCGCGGCAAGGTGACCGACACCGAGGGCTACCATTAAGCGCGGCAGCATTGCCGGGTGGCGCTGACGCTTACCCGGCCTACAAATCGCCCCCAGGCCCGGCAAGCATCGCGCCGCCGGGCGGTGCGCAATAAAAAGCCGGGTGGCGGCTTTGCCTTACCCGGCCTACAAAACGATACTGCTTACCCTATTTCCGCCGGGTGATCAGTTTCCCCACCAGCAGCAGTCCCGCCAGCGCAGCGCTACCCAGCAGTACTTTCCCCGGCACGCCGGAGGTGATGGCCGTCGCCCGGGTTCTCGACTCGTCGGAAAAGCGCCCGTGGACCTGGTGCATCCCCCTGACCGGCCCGGAAAGATAATCCTGCCGCTCGGGGACGTTGAGTTCGTTGGTCATCTGCCCTTCCCACGCCTTTTTCACCATCATGCGATCCAGCAGGCCGGGGAAGAGAAACTGGCCGATAATCGCCTGTATGGTGCTGCGCCCGACCCACAGCTCCCGCACCGGGCGGCGGGTCACGTTGAAAATCGCCTCGGCGGCCACCTCCGGCTCATAGACCGGTCCGATTGGGCGCATAGCGAAGGCAAACTTATTGCGCGCCCAGCTAAACTGCGGCGTGTTAAGGCCCGGCATCTGCACCATCGTCAGCTGGATATTGATACGCTCGTGGATAAGCTCGGTGCGTACCGCGTCGGTAAAGCCGCGGATCGCCGCTTTCGCGCCGCAGTAGGCGGACTGGAGCGGGATGGAGCGGTAAGCCAGGGCAGAGCCCACCTGGATAATCTGTCCCGCATCGCGCGGGGTCATCACGGACAATGCCGCCCGGGTGCCGTTAACGTAGCCCAGGTAGGTTACGTCCGTGACCCGGCGAAACTCCTCATCGCTCATGGTGCGAAACGGCGCCAGCACCCCGCACATGGCGTTGTTGATCCATACATCAATTGCGCCGAGCTGCGTCTCGAACGCGTTGGCCGCCGCCATGATGGCCGACGCGTCCGTCACATCGGCATTCACCGTGTGACACTTCACGCCGAAGCGTTCAATTTCGGCCCGCGCCGCCTCAAGGCTGGGGTCATCCCGGGCGATAATCCCCACGTGATAGCCCGCCTCTGCAAAACGCAGCGCCGTGGCTTTGCCCACGCCAGCCGTCGCTCCGGTGATCACCACAACGCTCATCATGCTCTCCTTAATGCAGTTGCTTTTTCCAGTGCGGGATCTGCCGCAACAGTTCAGAAAGCGCGTAACGAACCGCTTTCTCAATCACATCTTCACACTCGCCGGTGAAGTGCTGCACGGCGGTAGTGACCTCACCGCGAAAAGACCAACCAAACCAGACGGTGCCTGCCGGAGTGCCATCCTCACCGCCGTCCGGCCCGGCATAACCGCTGATGGCGATGCTGATATCCGCGTCGGCAAGCTCCAGTGCGCCCTGAGCCATCTCGCCCACCGTCTGGCTACTGACGGCGGTATATTTTTCCAGGGTGGCATTGTTGACACCCAGTACCTTGTGTTTAGCTTCGTTGTTAAAGGTGACCACGCCGGTACCAAAGAACGAGGCGGTATCTTTCTCGGCGCAGAGCGCAGAGGCCAGGTTGCCGCCGGTGCAGGATTCTGCGGTAGTAAGCAGCCAGCCCAGATCGATCAGGACAGTTGATACCTGGCTGGTGAGTTCTTTGGTGGTTTTGGCCTGGTTCCAGACATTTTCATTTTCTTTCATGATGCACTCTCTTCAGGAATAATCGAAATATGACCATTACGTTCAAGTATGGCGTATTTAATTTCTTCCAGAGTGGTTATGCCGTGATTTTGCCGGGCAGAGACCAGAATGTCGTCGCAGGAGACATCGACTTTCTTTAATTTTTCGTTTTGCAGTTCACCGTGCACCACCAGAATAACCGGGGAGCCGTCGATGGCCGATTCCGCACCGGATATATATTTTTTTACCATGCCAAACAGCATATCCACCACCACCAGCGTAATAATGGTGAGCATGGCGCCGGTGACGGAAAAATCATCCCCCAGCAGCGCCTGTTGCGTAGCTTCACTAATAATTAATAACAGGATCAGATCGAAGCTGGTCATTTGCAGCAGCGCCCGCCTGCCGGCGATTTTAAATACCACCAGTAAAATCAGATAAATCGCCACCGCCCTGAGTATCATTTCCATATTGGTGCCTTAGGGATAGATAAATTGCCAGAAAGAGAGGCCCGGTTGATTATTTACCGTGACAGAGAGGTCGGTTTTGCCGGGGCGTTGTGGGGTGGTATAGAGCCAGACGGTTAAACCCTTGCGCGGTTCCTGATAAACCAGCACGATCTCCCCGCCCTCGCTGTACATTTCATCGGGCTGGGGCCAGATATTATCGGTTTGCATCCGTTCCATATATTCGCCGCCGATGCGCAACGTCAGCGGCGTAGTACTCTGTTCTGGCACGCTAATTTTCAACTCAATGGGCGTTTGCAAGCGTCCAAAACGTTCATACTCAACCTGCAAATTACCCGGAGCGTTACTCTTTGTCGCTTCGCTAAAATAGCCACCAGAA
The DNA here is from genome assembly GCF_965195605.1 of Leclercia sp. M-A074-M. Classification (NCBI taxonomy): domain Bacteria; kingdom Pseudomonadati; phylum Pseudomonadota; class Gammaproteobacteria; order Enterobacterales; family Enterobacteriaceae; genus Leclercia; species Leclercia sp. M-A074-M. Next base: position 34,100 of record NZ_CBDAHM010000006.1, read on the forward strand.
AAAAGCCCTGACAGCGCAGCGGTGATAATGAGTATTAACAGAAAAAAACCGAAGCGGTGCGCATCGTATTCAAACTGCAGGGCAGCATGACTCTGTTTGACGCCGGGCAATTCAGGGGGGGGTTCTTTGGCTTTTGCCATTTATCACCTCACCGTCTCGTTAATTAATATTATGCAGCCAGATGATTTTTATCGATAAATTTGATTAAGACTGTTCCTGTTTGCAAAATAAAAAATAGCAACCAGGCTTAATCTGTCAAGCAGGCTAAACCAAGGAGGCTGTATGAAATTATCCGTCGCACCCTTATTGTGTTGTCTTATAATTCCGGCTGTATATGCCGATGATAATGGTGGACTGAAGAAAGATACTGCCCCTCCTCCACCGCACGCGCTGGATGATGGTTATCGTGGCGCGGAAGATGCCCGCATCATGACCGTGGAGCAGGCCAAAGAGATGCACGACGGGGCTACGATCTCCCTGCGCGGTAATCTCATAGAAGGTTCCGGCGGCGATAAATTTAAATTCCGCGATAAAACCGGCACTATTGATACGGTGATCCCCCAGGCGGTATTTGATGGCCGTACCGTCCAGCCCGATAATATGATCAGCATTAACGGCAGTCTGGATAAAAAATCAAATCCACCGGTGGTCCGTGTCGACCGTATTCAGAAATAGTGTAAATTTCACTTAAGTTTCTCGTGGATATTCCCGAATATCCACGAGAACCCTGAGGAATATATTCTCTAAACCTTAACCTACCAGATTTAAGGAGCCAAAAACTCGGATAATTCCGGGCTTTAGGATTAATCCCCCTTTCCTTCCCCTCGCAATACTTAAACAATTTTACACAAATTCACATTGCCTTCTTTATTGCTTACACAGCACGGATTCGCCGATGAAAGCCCGACATAATATTGCCCTGATAATGGCGACAGCCTCTGGTCTGTCTTTAATGGTCTCTGCCCATGCGGCGCCACCCGATAATCAATTTATTATTCAGCAGCAGCGCCAGAGAGCATTAGAGGAGCAATTAACCCCGCCGGTCCCGGATGTGCGCCTTTCAGAACCGTCATCCGGTTTTGGTAACATTGCCTTCCCGACCGAAACGCCCTGTTTTCCGATTAACCGCGTCGAGCTAAGCGGCGAGGAGGCCCTGCCCCACTGGGTGCCGTTGCAGCGTATTGCGGACCAGGCGCAGGGGCGCTGTCTGGGCGGCAAGGGCATTAACCTGCTGATGAGCACCCTGCAGAACCGCATCGTCGACCACGGCTGGATCACCACCCGCGTGCTGGCCCCGTCGCAGGATCTGAAGAGCGGCACCCTGAAGCTTGCCATCGTGCCGGGCACTATCCGCCACGTGAAGCTGACCGAAGAGAGCGACGACTATATCCAGCTCTACAGCGCCTTCCCGGCTCACGAAGGCAACCTGCTGGATCTGCGCGATATTGAACAGGGGCTGGAAAACTTACAGCGCCTGCCAACGGTTGAGGCCAGTATGGAGCTGCTGCCGGGGGAAAACCCGGGCGAGAGCGACGTGGTCATCACCCGCAAGCAGAGCAAAATGTGGCGTATCGGCCTCTCGCTGGACGATGCCGGGACCGAAACCACCGGGCGCTACCAGGGCGGCGTGACGCTGTCGCTGGATAACCCCTTCTCGCTGAGCGATCTGCTCTATGTCTCTGCCAGCCACGATCTGAACGACAAGGGCGGCAAAGGGAGTAAAAACGTCACCGCCCACTACTCGGTGCCGTTTGGCTACTGGATGCTGGGCGTCACCGGCAGCGACTACGACTACCACCAGACCGTCGCCGGGCTGAACGAGGATTATCGCTACAGCGGTAAAAGTAAAAACCTCGACATTCAGCTCAGCCGGGTGCTGCACCGCAGCGGCTCACAAAAAACCACCTTCTCTTACGACGTGCTGGCGCGGGAGACCCGCAACTATATCGACGATACGGAAGTGGGCGTCCAGCGCCGTCAGACCGCGGGCTGGCGCATCGGGCTGGATCATCGCCACTACATCGGCCAGGCGACGCTGGATGCGGGCATCAGCTATCAGCGCGGCACCCGCTGGTTCGGTGCCCGGCCTGCGCCGGAAGAGTACTGGGGCGATGCCACCGCGCTTGGCAAAATTACCCTGCTGAGCGCCCAGCTCGATCTGCCGTTTGCCATCGGTACGCAAAACTTCCGCTACAACGTGCAGTACCTGCGTCAGATCAGCAACACGCCGCTGACGCCGCAGGATCAGTTCGCCATCGGCAACCGCTGGACGGTGCGCGGCTTTGACGGCGAACGCACCCTCAGCGCCAGCCACGGCTGGTACGTGCGTAACGATCTGGCCTGGCGCACGCCGTTGCCGAACCAGGAGTTCTATCTGGGCGCCGACTACGGCGAAGTGGGCGGTTACAGTTCCGATCTCCAGGTGGGTAAACATCTGGCGGGCGGCGTAGCGGGCCTGCGCGGCAACGCCTTTAACACCGGCTACGACCTGTTCGCCGGGACGCCATTCTCGAAGCCGGACGGCTTTGAAACCAGCGATCTGACGCTCGGCTTTAACCTCAACTGGAGCTGGTGATGCGCGTCGGAGATCTGGATATCAAAGCGCCGCTGATCCTCGGCGGTGAGGAGAGCGAGGCCGAAGTGCTGGGCGCCACCGTCTGGCTGTGGATGCACTCCCCGATGCACCGGGATGCCCCGTTGCACGCCCTGCCCACCCTGCTGCTGCCGATCATCAAGCGCCGCCAGTACGTGCTGGTGAGCGAAAACGACCGCCCGGTCTTTTTCCTCAGCTGGGCCTGGCTGAACGAGGAGGCGGAAGTCCGCTACCTCACCCGCCCCGCCATCGAGATGCGAGAGGCGGACTGGGACTGCGGGGATCGGATCTGGTTCTGCGACTGGATCGCCCCCTTCGGCCATACCGCCGCGATGTATAACCTGATGCGTCGCGATATCTTCCCCGACCACGTCTGCCGCGCGCTGTATCACCGCGGCGCGGCGCGTGGCAAGCGCGTAATGCTGTTCCACGGCAGCCGCGTCAGCCGTCAACACGCCAGAGAGTGGCAACAGAATCACCCGCTCACCGTGAGCCTGCCGGAAGCGTTTAAAGGAATGAACCATGAATAAGAACCTGTACCGAATTGTCTTTAACAAAGCGCGCGGCATGCTGATGGTGGTGGCGGATATCGCCCGCTCCGGCCGCGCGGGTTCGTCCCGTTCTTCCGGCATTGGCCATACCCACAGCCAGCTTATCGGCAAGGTGAGCGCCTTAAGCTTTAGCCTGTGGCTGGCGATGGGGGCCGTGCAGACGGCGCAGGCCACTATCGTGGCCGACGCCGGTGCGCCAAAAAACCAGCAGCCAACGGTCATCAACAGCGCCAACGGCACGCCGCAGGTCAATATCCAGACGCCATCTGCTGCGGGGGTGTCGCGTAACAACTACACCCAGTTCGACGTGGAGAGCAAAGGGGCGATCCTCAACAACTCGCACAAAAACGTGCAGACCAACATCGGCGGCATGGTGGCGGGCAACCCGTGGCTGGCGAAAGGCGAAGCTAAAGTGATCCTCAACGAGGTGAGCTCCCGCGACCCGAGCAAGCTGAACGGCATGATCGAAGTGGCCGGTAAAAAAGCCCAGGTGGTGATCGCCAACCCGTCAGGCATTACCTGTAGCGGCTGCGGCTTTATCAACGCCAACCGCGCCACCCTCACCACCGGTCAGCCGCAGATGAAAGACGGCGCGCTGACCGGGTTTAACGTCGAGCGCGGCGAAGTGGTGGTTGAAGGCGCGGGGATGGACACCTCTGGCGCGGATTACACCGACATCATTGCCCGCTCGGTGAAGGTTAATGCCGGGCTGTGGGCCAAGGATCTGAAGGTCACCACCGGGCGTAACAAGGTGGATGCCGCCCACGAGACGATCGAAAAAGGCAGCGACGATCCTGCCACCCGTCCGCAGCTGGCGGTGGACGTGGCCAGCCTCGGTGGCATGTACGCAGGCAAAATCCGCATGGTCGGCACCGAGAGCGGCGTCGGGGTACGTAACGCCGGGGCCATTGGCGCCCAGGCGGGCAGCGTAACGATCTCCGCTGACGGCCGCATCGAGAACAGCGGCACCCTGCGCGCCGGCGACAGTGCCAGCCTGCAAACCGCAGGGGAAGTGCACAACAGCGGCGTGATGACCGCCGCGAATAACGTCCGGGTGAACGCGGCCAGCTTCACCGGCAGTCAGCAGAGCGTGCTGGCCGCCGGGGTGAAAAGCGACGGCAAGCTCGCCGATGCGGGGGATCTGGAAATCAGCACCCGCGGCCAGCTGAGCGCCCACGGGCAAACCCTGGCGGGCGGCAATCTCAGTGCCAGCGGCCAGGGGGTGGACGTCAGCGGCAGCCAGACCCAGGGCAAACGCGTGCTGCTGGACGGCGGCGCGGAAGGCGTGAGCACCGCCAGCGCGAAGGTCAACGCCAGCGAACTGACTGTGCGTACCGGCAAAATGCTCAATAACAACGGCGGCACGCTGGGGGCGGAGACCATCAGCCTCAGCGCCCACGACCTCAGCAACCAGAAAGGCAACATCGTGCAGCGCGGCGGCAGCACCCTGGCGGTAGACCTGCCAGGCGCCCTCAATAACCAGCAGGGGCAGATTGGCGCGGCGAACGGCGTGCAGCTTAAGGCCGGGACCCTCGACAACACCGCCGGGCAGATCGTGGCGGTAGCGGGCAACACCCGGCTCGAGGCCGGGAGCGTAAACAATCAGCAGGGGTTGATCTCAGCTAGCGCGGGTGACGGCGAGATTGCCAGCCAGCAGGCGGTGAACAACGCCAAAGGCCGCATTGAGGCGGCGAAAACCCAGCGCATAAGCGCCGCAAGCCTCGACAACCAGCAGGGGGTGATTGTCGCCGACGGCGCAACCCTGGCCCTCAACGGCGGCGCCCTGGATAACCGCGACGGCGCCCTGCTCTCTCAGGGCTCCCTTAATCTTGAGAGCGGCGCGCTGAATAACCAGCGCGGCTTCCTGGCGAGCGAGGGCGATTTTAGCCTGAGCGCGGGGGCTATCGACAACACCGACGGGCAGATTGGTGCGAACCGGACGTTGACCGCCGGGTTCGACACCCTCGCCAATAACGGCGGCGCACTGAAATCGGTCGGGGCTATGACCCTCAGCGGCGGCCTGCTTGATAACAGCCAGGGGACTACCTTCTCCGGCGAAAGCCTGAATTTCAACGGCGGCACGCTGAATAATACGTCCGGGCAGCTTGCTGCGACAGGGAGCCTGTCACTGGGCACCTCGCAGCTCATCAATAATAAAGGCGTGCTGCAGGGCGACGGCGTGGCTGTCACCTCTGGCACGCTGGATAATAGCGCGGGCACCCTGAACAGCCTGGGGGCGCTGAACCTCTCGGCGGACAACGTGAATAACCAGGCCGGCACCCTGGCGGCCAGCGGCGCGGCGGAGATCGCCGCCACCAGCCTGGATAACCGCAACAATGGACGCATCATTGGCGAGGCCGATACCGCCCTGCATACCGGTAACCTGCAAAACGGCGGCGGAGAGATCCAGTCGGTGGGCGACCTGCTCCTCGACAGCGCCCAGGGTGTGGTGGATAACGTCTCCGGGCTGATCCGCAGCGGCAAAAGCGTGACCCTCACTGCCCTGGAATTTGTTAACACCAGTACGCTCGGCGAGAACCAGGGGCTGGAGGGCCAGAGCCTGGCGCTGAACACCGGGAGTCTGGATAACCAGCGCGGCAGTATCCTGGCGAATAACACCCTGAGCATCAATAACAGCGGCGTGCTGAACAACGGCGCGGGGGTGCTGGCCTCGGGTGATACCCTGGATCTCAGCGGTAGCGCCCTGAATCTGCTGAACGCGGACGGCACCCTGAAAGCGGGTAAAGCGCTGCGCGTGGAGGCTCAGTCTCTGGATGCCAGCGGCCAGCTGCTGTCGCTGGGGGATATGACGCTTCACAGCACCCGCGGCGTGAACAACAGCGGCACTACCCTCGCCAACGGCAACCTGACGTTCACCACCGATGGCGATCTCACCAACAGCGGCCAGCTAATGGCGGGCAGCGCCCTCAACGTGCAGAGCGCGAATCTTAATAACCTCGCCAGCGGTGAAATCAACGCCGGCAGCACCACCCTGACGGCCCGCGGCACGGTACGCAACACCGGCCTGATCGACGGGATCGCCACCCGCATCAACGCCGACACCCTGACCAACACCGGCACCGGACGGATTTACGGCGATGCGGTGGGGGTAAATGTGGGTACCTTTAACAACCTCGCCGAAAACGGCACCGCAGCGACGCTGGCCGGGCGCGAGCGCGTCAACCTCGGCGTGCAGACCCTGAACAACGCCGACCACGGCCTGATCTACAGTGCGGGCAGCATGACCATCGGCGGCGCGCTGGATGATAACGGCGCCGTCACTGGCCGCGCCGGGACCCTCAATAACCACAGCTCGACCATTGAATCCGCCGGGGATATGGCGATTGCCGCCGGGCAGATCAACAACATCAACGACCACTTCTCCACCGAGGTGGTGCGGGTGTCGCAGGAAGAGCTCACCGACTATCAGCACACGGGGTCAACCAACCGCTGGAGTTCGACAGAAAAAGGCGTCTGGGTGGATGACAACTCTTCCGACGGACTGCGTAACCTGAATACGCCAGAAGACAGCGGCGCAAATAACGACAACTTCAACCAGTACGACTACACCCGCACCATTGACGAAACGCGCATCAAAGAGAGCGACCCGGCGAAGATCCTCGCCGGGGGCAACCTGCTGCTGACCGGTGACAAACTGTTTAACGACAAGAGCCAGGTGATTGCAGGCGGCACCCTGGCAATCGACCAGCTGGGCAGCGTGCAGAACGAGGACGTGCCCGGCAAGCGTTACACCACCGATGAAGGCACCGTCACCCACTACTACCGTATTCGCCACAAGGGCGACGATGAGCAGGGGCGCGACCGCACGGCATATACCCCGCCCACCACCATTCAGGACATCTCCCTGAAGCCGGGCCAGCTGATCAGCAACGGCAGCGTCGAGGGCAGCAATCTCAGCATCACTCCGCTGGTACTACAGGGAACGGACGTGACCATTGGCCAGGCCGCCGGGGTGAAACCCGCCCCGCAGCAGACCGTTTCGCCGGGCGAGCCGGTGACCCCACCTGCCGGACAGCAGTTTGAAGTGACCCCGGCCGACGGTGCGATCCGCATTATCGGCCCCAACACCACCCTGCCGGACAACAGCCTGTTCAAGGTGAACCCGTCGGCGGAGGTGCCGTACCTGGTGGAGACCGATCCGCGCTTCACTAACGAGCGCCAGTGGCTCGGCAGCGACTATATGCAGGACGCCTTTACCGCCGATGGCGACAACACGCTGAAACGGCTGGGGGATGGCTACTACGAGCAGCGCCTGATCCGCGAGCAGGTGATTGGCATCACCGGCCAGCGCTACCTGGATGGCTACAGCAACGACGAAGAGCAGTACAAGGCGCTGATGGATCGCGGCATCACCTTCGGCAAGCAGTACGACCTGAAGATTGGCGTGGCGCTGACGCCAGAGCAGATGGCGCTGCTGACCGGGGATATCGTCTGGCTGGTCAACACCCGGGTGAAGATGCCGGACGGCTCCACCGAGAACGTGCTGGTGCCGCAGGTCTACGCCAAAGTGAAACCGGGTGATATCGACGGCTCTGGCGCGCTGATTGCCGGGAACAACGTCTCCATCAAGCTTAACGGCGACCTGTTTAACCGCGGAACCCTTGCCGGGCGCAAAGTCCTGCAACTGGACGCCGACAACATCACCAACCAGACCGGGACGATTCAGGGGGCAGACGTCAACCTCAACGCGCGCACCGATATCAACAATATCGGTGGTGCCATCGTGGGTGACAACAGCGTGCTGGCCAGCGCCGGACGCGATATCAATCTCACCAGCACCACCCTCAGTGCCGACAGCGTTAACGGCGAGAACCGCTTCGCCCGCACCACCATCGACAGCGTCTCCGGCATCTACGTGCAGGGCGACGACGGCAAACTGGCGTTGCAGTCCGGGCGGGATATCACTCTGACCGGCGCACAGGTGATCGCCAGCGGCGAGAACGGCAAAGCGCAGCTGGTGGCCGGGCGGGATATGACCTTCAACGATCTCCAGACCGCCAGCCGCGATAGCCTGGTGTGGGATGGCGACAACAGCCTGAAACAGGGCCAGACCAACAGCATCGGCAGCGAGGTGACCGGCAAAGGCGACGTGACCCTGGCCGCCGGGAATGACCTCAACGCCCGCGCCGCTGCCCTCTCCGCCGGGCAGGCGCTGAACGTCAGCGCCGGGAATAACCTGACCCTGACGGCAGGCGAAAACAGCCAGGATCTGGACGAACGGCACAAAGTGGTGGGCGGTAACGGCTTCCTGTCGAAAACCACCACCACTACCCGCGACCAGATCGCCCGTCAGACGGTGCAGAGCAGCGAGCTGAACGGCGACACGGTAAACCTCACCGCCGGAAACGATCTCACCGTGCGCGGCAGCAACGTGGCGGGCACGGGGGATGTGGCCCTGCTGGCGGGCAACAACCTGAGCGTGGAGACCCAGGCCGAACGCAATAATGAGCTGCACCAGAAGCAGGAGAAAAAATCGGGGCTAATGAGCTCGGGCGGGATCGGCTTTAGCGTCGGCACCCGGAGCATCAAAACCACCGACACCGGCGCGGACGCGACCCAGGCGGGCAGCACCGTCGGCAGCGTCGACGGCGACCTGACCCTGCGGGCGGGGGATCGCCTGACGGTGAGCGGCTCCGACCTGGTGGCCGGTCAGGACATGACGCTCACGGGTAAAAACGTCGACATCACGGCGGTGAACAACCGCAGCCAGCAGACCCATGAGGTGGAGCAGAAAACCTCCGGGCTGACCCTGGCGCTCTCCGGCACCGTCGGCAGCGCGCTGAACAGCGCCGTTGAGGCCTCCCAGCAGGCGAAATCCTCCGGCAGCAGCCGCATGCAGGCGTTGCAGGGCGTGAAGGCCGCGCTCTCCGGCGTGCAGGCTGCCCAGGCCGCACGCATGGACCAGGCGCTGGGGGCAGACAAATCAAACACCAATACCGTGGGCATCAGCCTCTCTTACGGCAGCCAGTCGTCGAAATCGACCCAGTACAGCGAGCAGAACACCGCCCAGGGCAGCACGCTTAACGCCGGGCGCGATCTGAGCGTTGTCGCCACCGGCAGCGGCGCGCGTGGCGTGGACGGGGATCTGACTGTGGAAGGCAGCCAGCTGAAAGCGGGCAACGATCTCACCCTCGCCGCCAACCGCGATCTGTATCTGCGCTCGGCGCAAAACACCCAGCTGCTGGATGGCAAAAACGAGAGCAAGGGCGGCAGCGTCGGGGTGGGCATCGGATACGGCTCCGGCGGCGCGGGCATCAACATCTCCGCCAGCGTCAACCGCGGCAAGGGTAACGAGAGCGGCACCGGCACCACTCACAGCGAGACCACCGTGGACGCGGGCCGCCAGGTGAATATCCTGACCGGACGTGACGCCACCCTGACCGGGGCGCAGGTGAGCGGCGAAACGGTGAAAGCGGACATTGGCCGCAACCTGACCCTCACCTCCGAGCAGGACAGCGATCGCTACGACTCGAAGCAGCAGAACGCCAGCGCGGGGGGCAGCTTCAGCATCGGCTCTATGACTGGTTCGGCCAGCGTCAACCTCAGCCGCGACAAGATGCACAGCAACTACGACTCTGTGGTGGAACAGACCGGGATCTTCGCCGGCAAAGGCGGCTACGACGTCACCGTGGGCGAACATACCCAGCTCAACGGGGCGGTGATTGGCTCAACGGCTACCGCCGATAAAAACCGTCTCGATACCGGCACCATTGGCTTCAGCGATATCGAAAACCGCGCCGACTTCGAGGTGGAACACCAGAGCGTGGGGATGAGCACCGGGGGCAGCATCGGCAGCCAGTTTGCCGGGAATATGGCGAACGGCCTGCTGGTGGGGGCCAACCGCGACGGGCATGACAGCAGCACCACGCACGCCGCAGTATCGGACGGCACCCTGATTGTCCGCGACCAGGATCGTCAGGTTCAGGATGTCAATCAGCTCAGCCGCGACGTGGAGCACGCCAACCAGACGCTCTCCCCTATCTTCGACAAAGAGAAAGAGCAGGAGCGGCTCCAGCAGGCGCAGCTGATCGGCGAGATTGGCAATCAGGTAGCGGATATTGCCCGCACCGAGGGGAGCATCCGCGCCACCAACGCGGCGAAAGAGAAGCTGAAAAACGTCAACGCGCAGGATCTGCAGGAGGCGAAAGCGGCGTGGGAGAAAGCCAACCCGGGCAAAACCGCGACTCTTGAAGACATTAACAGCCAGATCTACCAGACAGCGTATAACGACGCGCTCAGTGCCTCCGGCTTTGGCACCGGCGGGCAGTATCAGCAGGCGATTCAGGCGGCGACGGCAGCGGTTCAGGGGCTGGCCGGGAGCGATCTCAGTGCCGCTCTCGCGGGCGGTGCTGCGCCATACGTGGCGGAGGTGATTGGTCACTACAGCGGTCTGAACGACGCGGGCAAAGTCGCCGCCCACGCGGTGGTCAACGCTGCGCTCGCCGCCGCCCAGGGCCAGGACGCGCTGGCGGGCGCCGCCGGTGCCGCCACGGGCGAGCTGGTGGGGATGATCGCCACCGAGATGTACGGGAAACCGGCCGACGAGCTGGACGAAACCCAGAAGCAGACGGTTTCTGCGCTGGCGACGCTGGCGGCGGGCTTGTCCGGTGGACTGGTGGGCGACAGCTCTGCGTCTGCTGTGGCGGGGGCGCAGGCGGGTAAAACGACGGTTGAGAATAATTTCCTTGGTTCTACATCTTCAGACAAACTTGACAAAGCCGTTGAGAAAATTAAGAACGGTGATAAGTCATTAGCAACTGCCAATGAGCTAATCAAGCTGGAAAATGCCGACAAACGTAGCGATGCACTGGTTTCTAAATTTACTAAAGATCCATCACAGATGAGCAGCAATGAACGGGCTGAATTGGCAGGTTACTTACGTGTTTACGCATCAGAGATGGAGAGGGAATACGGTTCTGCTGTTTCGCAAGAACTGGTCAAAGGTTTGCTCTCCGGACAGGATTACATGAAACGTAACCCTGACTCTGAGGCCATGTCTAAGGCTCAGACAATCATGAATACCTGGGGCTACCATAAATCGAATGCCAGCATTGGCGACGCACCTGTCATGTTCGGGGGCAGCGTGCTGGGCATTACTGTGAAAGGTATGGCCGCTAATGCTGCAATTGGTATTGGAGTAAATACGGGTGTGCAACTGGCAGGAAAGGATCCTTTCAGTTATGTGGACGCAATCATGGCGGGAGTAACAGCCGCAGCAACAACGGGGAAAGGTATTCTGGTTTCAACTCCTATAAATATGGGTGGTGCGGCAATAGGTAGTAGTATTAAAGGTGAAGATCCAACTAACTCAACTATTGGCGCCGGAGTTGGCTCTCTATTTGGTGGTGGTATTGGCAAAGTGGCAACCGAGCAGCTAAAACCTGTTATAAAAGAAGGTAGTGCTGAAATAATTGGAGCAGCTACGGGGGCCACTGTGGGAGAGGTTTCCGGCAATAAAGTTAAAGATAAACTTGACAATGCAGGAAAGAAAAATGGAAAAAATTAACATTAAGGATTTGGTTAAACTGGTTTGCATATGTGTAAGCATATTGTTTATTGCGGTAGTCATCGGCTATCTAATCGTTTCAGTAATCGTTTATTTTAAAATAAATGTATTTGAGTTCGATTGGAGAGAAGCTTTCAGTGATGCCTTAAGGAAAGGTATCGCTGGCGGCTTAATACTTGCTTTCGGCATCTGGATTAAAGCCAGGTTACAAGAGCGTAAAAAGAAAAAAAGAAGCAGATAAATAAGCCAACAACAATCTCAGCCAGCAGACTGGGATTGTTGTTGAGAATAGCGCCCCTGGCGACATCGCCACGGGGTAAGTGCCCGGTAAACCCACCGAGCAAATGGCCGAAGAACAGGTGAAGGTATTGACTATCGAGAAAACGACGCTAATCGTAGAGAAAATGCAACGCATGGCTACTTTATTAGAATTAGGGGGTTATGCCGAATGGTCAGTAGTATTTGTAAACTGGCTAAAAAATATGAGCTGGAACCTGATGATACCAAACACATTTTTCTCAATCTCTATGGTGGAATGGGATCTCTAAACGATCTCGTACTGTATAGAAACGGAAAGGTTTTGATGAGTGAGAACGATGAACTCGATCAGCTCAGACGCGACCTGTTTAACCTTCTTTCCTGAACAAAAATTAAGGTAAGGTGATTATGGCTGGAAGGTTGTATTTGGATGTGAATTCGCTCTGTCCCGATGACGTGGCCAGGATGATGTAAATTATTTCTGCTTCCTGAACAATGAACGAAACGATTATCGACGGTGACGACAGGGGCCTTTAAATGACGAATAAATCAGTTAACCAATTACGGGCAGGATTAGATCTCTACCAGTCAAACGGCTATGTCGAATCTAATTCATTTAACGATCCGAATGATGATGCTCTGGAATATCTGGGCATGCTGCTCGTGGAAGAACAACCCACGGCGCTAAAGTATTGCCAGAGATTTTTGCAGCAGTCCCAGGCCAATGATGAACTAAAATCAGCCGCACTTGATTTTTTACTACTGTCCAGTGAATGGAGTTTCGCGTATCAGTATCTTTATAGCCAGGCGGAAAGACTTTCTATCCCGGAACTTGAAAAGGCGTTTTTTTATTTTTATTGTGATAAAAACGAAGCCGAACCTCATCCCGTTCCCGAAGGGCTATTCACAAAATTGTTAGCACGATACGAGATTGTTAAGAATGAGCCCGATGCTTATTTTTATCATCTTCATGAAGCCTATAATGACTTTGTTGAAACACTTTCTGATAGGCGTAATTGACTTTAAATTGCCTGGCACTTTGTTAGCGGAATTTTGGCTATAAATTTGTTCTTTAACAAACAAGATATATTATAGTTGAGAAGTACACGCCAGATGGGGTTATAAAATGACAGTGGAATGGGCTAGTTTTATAGATGTTCTTGGTGAAAGGGAAGATTCTATTGGAGTTAACAACCTGTGTCATGCTATCGGTGAATCCCCGGTTATATCAGCTGATGCTGGCGAATATAATGATCCGGATGGAAAAACAAAGTACTATAAATTTTACCACTCGGGTATCGAGATGGGGTTTCGGAAAGACTGCTTAAGTCATATTCATTTTTACTTTGGCTATGAAGATGAATATTCACCGTTTACAGGTAATTTCATCCCTGGAATTGAAGCGGGAATGGACAGAGCATACATTACAAAATTGCTTGGAAAACCCACTTTGGCTGGCGAAGGCAAAGTCGACATGCTCCTTGGAGGGATTAATGGATGGTCAAAGTATGATTACGGGAACCACTCAGTACATCTTCAGTACAAGGAGCATAATCATCTGTGTCACGCAACGTTAATTAAAAATTAAAACACAATGATTTGTAACGATTTTAATCAAATTTTAGCCCGAATCGGTGTATAACGATTACGGGCACAAATATTGCCCTCTTTGAGCAAATTTATCTGTCAGGAGGAATGATGCGCGAATCCCAGGATATTTATAATGACATTGGTGCGGTATTGCTTTCGATCGCGCCTGAGGATGCGGTAGAAATCATTCTGAACGCAAAGTTAGAACCTGAAAGCGACTGCGGTGAGTTTACTTATGACTATGTCGATAAACAGGGAAACCAGCATTGGGTTACTGAAACAGCAGATGCCAGTGAAAGACTTTTAGATCTTTTGGTCGAACTGAGGAATTTTTTCGTTGATAACGTTCAATCACTCGAAAAGCCTTTCTGGCAGGGCTGTGAGGTAACGGTAAACGTTGAAACACTCAGGATTAATATTGACTTTAAATATGATAACTAACATGTCAAAATTTTTGGAAAAACTCTTATCCGGTTGCGGCGGTCAATTTTGTCTAAAAGAAGATGGCATATACACGTTTGATCCTGAGACGTGCTTATTTGATTATCTTGCACCAGATATCAATGAATGGTGTAAACAAATCCTTGAAGACTATGATGTCTTAACGGGCTACCCACTGGCAAACGCGTGGCAGAAGAAGTATGGTTCAATACCAGCGGGCTATCGCCTGGTTCCCAAAATTCCGTTTGTAGTGGGTGGCGAATATGAGCCAGATAAACTTTATTTAGAAAAATCGACAATAGCAATGAAAGCGAGAGCCAATTTTGCATTACAAATAAGAGACGTTCCTGATGGTAGCAACGTTCAGCTAAGGTTAATTGACAAGGACTAATACAGGGAGCCGCAAATGAAAATATATCCAATCCTTTTCTGTTTCACACTCAGCGGCTGTGTTGTTGGCAATATGGATTCAACCGACTATCAATACGTGCGCTATGTGCAAACGTTTCAGAAGCCAGGTGCTGGCGGTTACACCGATAATGAACAGCGTAAAGCCGATCTCTATAGCTGTGGCGTACCTAAAAATGCCAATCTTGATGATGGTAGCTGGAACGGTGGTAGCGCCCGCCCGGAGCAAACGCTTCAGGAGATCGTTGCCAGGAACGAAAAAATTTCAGGCTGTATGAAAAGTAAAGGCTACAAGGTGTACGGTTACGATGCGTGTGGCCCACTTAAAGCGCCGACCGGCCTTTGCCCTAATTAATACGATTTGTCACCCCAGGATGAAAATATGCGCGAATCCCAGGCTATTTATAATGATATTGGCTCGGTCTTAGTTGCCGCAGCGCCCGATAACGCCGCAACCGTCATCGTGCGTGCTGAGCTGTCGCCCGAAAATGATCACTGCAAATGTGAGTTTGATTATGTGGACAGCACCTCAGGTGAGACAAACTGGTTTACTGCAGGCGCACAGGCCAATGCTGATTTGCTGGACCTTCTGGTTGAGCTGAGGACATTTTTTGTTAATAACATCTCCTCAAAACAGCCTTCGTTCTGGCATGCCTGCGAAATAACGGTCGATGTTGAAACGCTCAGAATCAAGATTGATTTTAAGTATGCTGATTAACAGATAATAATCTCGTACTAAATAAAAATTCAGGACAAATAAATGAGCGACTTAGACGATCTGCATAATAAAATTGGTCAATTACTGGTTGATGCCGGTCCTGCTGAGGCGAAGAAAATCATTGCTCGCGCAAAATTAGCCCAAGATGGCGAGTCCTGTGAATATGAATATGATTATGTTGATCAGCAGGATAACCTGGACTGGTTCGTGCCGGATAAGCTCGCCAGTTATCATCTTCGGCTCCTGTTAGTTAACCTGCGGGACTATTATATTCAGAATAATATGATGCAGGGTAAAGCGCCCTGGACAGGTTGCGATATCACCGTTGAAATACCCGCAGAGAAAATAAGCATCAGCTTTAAATATGACGCCCTACCAATATAGGGGAGGCAAATTCCAGGACTATTCCGGGCTTTAAGATTATTCCCTATTTCATCGCCTGCCAAAAAAACCAACAATTTTATCGCCTTAATTTGCAGTGGAATATCTCCAGCCTGACAGATGGGGATATATGGCATTACACATAAAAAATGACAACAAGGATTACGGAAAATGAAAAAACTCTCTCTGGCGGTATGCGTTGCGGCGAGTCTGTCGAGCGGGGCTGCTCTGGCGGATAATCAGACTGTTTCTGTGGGTTATGCGCAGAGTAACGTTGAAGACTTCAAAAATATCCGCGGCGTGAACGTTCAGTATCGCTACGAGTGGGATTCCCCGGTCAGCCTGATGGGTTCATTTACCTATATGAGCGGCGATCAGGACGAGCATTATTATCTCGCTTCCGACTCCATTAAAAACCACGTCGAAGTGAAATATTACTCTCTGATGGCAGGCCCGGCATATCGCCTGAATGATTTCGTTTCCCTGTATGCGCTGGGCGGCGTGGCACGCGTGAAAGCAGACGGCCACACTACCTGGGTGAACGGCGGCGACAACTATACCCAGCGCGACGGCATCGATGAGAAATCCACCTCTTTCGCTTACGGCGCGGGCGTACAGTTCAACCCAACGCCTGAGCTGGCGATCCACGTCGGTTACGAAGGCACCACGGCCGACCTGGGTGATGATTACGGGATCGACGGCTGGAATGTGGGCGTAGGTTACCGTTTTTAATTGGTGCGGCCTGATGCCGGGTGGTGGCGATGCCTTACCCGGCCTACGGTCTGAAGGTTTTGTAGGCCCGGCAAGCGCAGCGCCGCCGGGCGTTACAAACCGCACTGTGCCTGCATAATATGCTCAATAAACCGCGTGAGTTTCGGCAACGGACGTAGATCCTGACGCCATAACAGGTGCACCGGTCGGGGTTGTGGTGTGTAACCTTCTAAAACACGTATCAG
This sequence comes from Leclercia sp. M-A074-M, assembly GCF_965195605.1. Taxonomy (NCBI): domain Bacteria; kingdom Pseudomonadati; phylum Pseudomonadota; class Gammaproteobacteria; order Enterobacterales; family Enterobacteriaceae; genus Leclercia; species Leclercia sp. M-A074-M. Next base: position 50,523 of record NZ_CBDAHM010000006.1, read on the forward strand.
CCGTCCATTCGCCAGCTCATCCGCCACCAGCACCTCCGGTTGCAACAGCAATCCCGCGCCGGCAATCGCCGCCATCCGCAGACCGTATCCGTCGTTACAGCGCAGGATCGCATCGCGCTTCCAGCGCACCTCCCCTTCCACTCCCGGCAGCCGCCACTCGTTGCGTGCGGTCCAGACGGTATGAGAGAGACAAAGATGCTCCACCAGATCGTCCGGCGTTTGCGGCGTGCCGTGGCGGGCTAAGTAGTCCGGCGCGGCGCAGATCACCATCCGGTACGGGCAGAGGTATTTCGCCACCAGATCCTCGGTGTGGATGTCGCCAATGCGGATCGCCAGATCTACCCCCTCCTCCACCAGATCGACCATCCGGTTAGTGAGATCCAGCTCGACGCGCACCTCCGGGAAACGCTGCAAAAAGGTGGCAGTCAGCGGGGCAATCACGCACCCGCCGAACGAGGTGGGCGCAGTCACCCGCAGCGTGCCCGCGGGCGCGGTACGCAGACGCTCCACCGAACGTTCAGCGATGGCGACCTGCTCAATGACCCGCTTTGCCTCTTCGAACCAGACCCGCCCGGCGTCAGTCAGGCTCTGGCGGCGGGTATTGCGCTCCAGCAGCCGGGTGCCAAGCTGCGCCTCCAGCCAGGCGATATACTTCCCGACCATCACCGCCGACATCTCCAGCCGGGCGGCGGCACCGGTAAAGCTGCCGCTCTCCACCACCGCGATAAAGGTCTCCATGCCGCGAAGCTTATCCATATTGCAAACCTCTGGTTAATAATGATCTAACTTTAGCCCAGTTTATCCGCTCTCTGGTTTGTTAAACAATCAAGGCTCACAACACAGAGGAGTCGGCTATGAAAATCGTCATTATTGGTGCCAGCGGTACGGTCGGTCAGGCCGTTACAGAAGAGCTGAGTCGTCGTCATGAAGTCATTCGCGTGGGTCGCACGAAAGGCGATCATCAGGTAGATATCACCTCCCAGGCCAGCGTGCAGGCGCTGTTCGAAAAGATCGGTCCGGTGGATGCGATTGTCTCCGCCAGCGGCGGGCTGCACTTTGGCCCTCTGTCGACCATGACCGACAGCGAGTTTAACCAGGGATTGCAGGACAAATTGCTGGGCCAGGTGCGGCTGGCGCTCACCGGGCAGCACTATCTGAATGAGGGCGGGTCGATCACTTTGATCAGCGGCATCGTCGCCCACGAGCCTATCGCCCAGGGGGTGAATGCCACCACGGTAAACGTCGCGCTGGAAGGCTTTGTCCGCGCCGCCGCCTGCGAACTGCCGCGCGGGATCCGCATCAACCTGATTAGCCCGACGGTACTCACCGAATCGGCTGAAGCCTACGACGGTTTCTTCCCGGGCTTCGAAAGCGTGCCCGCCGCAACGGTCGCCCAGGCCTATCGCCGCAGCGTGGAAGGGGTACAGAGCGGACGGGTGTATCAGGTAGGGTATTGATGGTAACCGGGGCGAGTCGGCCTCGCCCCGTTCAGGTTCAGAGCCTGCGGCGGATTTTTTCCACCATCGCCGCGGTGGAGATCCCGTAGCGGTCGTGCAGGGTCGGCAGCGCTCCGGCGTCGAGGAAGGCGTCCGGCAGCGCGACGGTATCAAAATCGACCTGCACCCGGTTGCGCATCAGCAGTGACGCCACCGCCTCGCACAGGCCACCCACGCTGCTGTGGTTTTCCGCCACTACCACCAGCCTGCCCGGCTTCGCCGCCTGCGCCAGAATGGTCTCCTCGTCCAGCGGCTTGATGGTGGGCGAGTGGAGCACCGCCACGCTGATGTTATCCTTACGCAGCTGCTTCGCCGCTTCCAGCGCCCGCATGGTCATCAGGCCGGAGGCGATAATCAGCACATCGCTCCCCTCCTCCAGCAGCGCGGCTTTGCCGATTTTGAACTGGTAGTTGTACTGGTCCAGCACCACCGGCACCTTGCCGCGCAGCAGGCGCATATAGACCGGGCCATCGTGCTCTGCCATGGCCGGTACCGCCTGCTCGGTGTCTATCGCATCACAGGGATCGATAATCGTCATGCCCGGAATGCCGCGCATAGTGGCGAGATCTTCCGTCGCCTGATGGCTGGGACCGTAACCTGTGGTCAGCCCTGGCAGCGCGGCGCAGATCTTCACGTTCAGGTGCTCTTCGGCAATCACCTGATGAATAAAGTCATAGGCGCGGCGGGTGGCAAACACCGCGTAGGTGGTGGCGAAGGGGATAAAGCCCTCTTTCGCCATCCCGCCCGCGGCGCCCATCAGCAGTTGCTCCGCCATCCCCATCTGGAAGAAGCGCTCGGGGTGCGCTTGGGCAAAGATATGCAGGTCGGTATATTTTGAGAGATCCGCCGTCATGCCGACGATCTCCGGGCGCTGCTCCGCCAGCTTCACCAGCGCGTGGCCGAACGGCGCGGCGCGGGTCTCCTGCCCCTCTTCGGCAATAGAGGCGATCATCGCCGAGGTGGTTAAACGCGGTTTTTTCTCGGTGGTCTGGCTCATCACTGCACTCCTTCCGGTTTGTTCGCGTCCAGCACCGCGAGCGCTTTTTGCCACTCGTCAGCATCCACGCGGATAAAATGGTTCTTGTCGCGCTGCTCAAGGAAAGGCACCCCCTTGCCCATCAGGGTGTCGCAGAGAATGACGCGGGGCTGATTCTCCGGATAGCGCTTCGCGTTATCGAACGCCGCCACCAGCGCCGGCGCGTCGTTGCCGTTGACCCGCTGCACGTACCAGCCAAACGAGGTCCACTTATCTTCCAGCGGCTCAAAGCCGAGGATTTTGTGGGAGTTGCCGTCGGCCTGCTGGCGGTTGATATCCACCAGCACGATCAGGTTCGACAGGCCGTGGTGGGCAGCGGACATTGCCGCTTCCCAGGTGGAGCCTTCGTCCAGCTCGCCGTCGGACATGGAGTTCACCACCCAGGCATCACTCCCCTTGTGCTTCAGCCCCAGGGCCATGCCCACGCCAATGCTCAGGCCCTGCCCCAGCGAGCCGCCGGAGATCTCCATACCCGGTGTGTAGGTGGCCATACCGGACATCGGCAGGCGGCTGTCGTCGGCGCCGTAGGTCTCCAGCTCCTCTTCGGGAATAATGCCCGCCTCGATCAGCGCCGCGTAGCAGGCGATGGCGTAGTGGCCGTGGGAGAGCAGGAAGCGGTCGCGCCCTTCCCACTCCGGCTCGTCGGGCTTAAAGGTCATGCCGTGGGCAAAGGCGGTAGCCAGCACGTCGGCGTAGCCCAGCGCCTGGCCGATATAGCCCTGCCCCTGCACTTCGCCCATCCGCAGGGCATAGCGGCGGATGCGCCACGCGGCGGCAGCGACCTGTTGAATCGTGGTATCAGTCATAATCCTGTCTCCTTAGTGGATCAGCATGCCGCCGTTGACGTCGAGGGTGATGCCGGTGGAGTAAGAGGAGAGATCGCTGCCGAGGAACAGCGCGGCGCGGGCGATATCCTGCGCGTCGCCGAGGCGGTTAAGCGGAATGCCTGCCAGAATGGCGGTTTTCATCTCGTCCGAAAGTTTGCCCGCGGTGATGTCGGTCTGGATCAGCCCCGGGGTGATGCAGTTAACCCGCACGTTATCCGGCCCCAGCTCGCGGGCCATCGCCTTCGCCAGCCCCAGCACGCCCGCTTTGGCGGCGCTGTAGTGCGGCCCGCCGAAGATGCCGCCGCCGCGCTGGGCCGACACCGAGGAGATGCAGACGATGCTGCCGGACTGCTGGCCGCGCATGGTGGGGATAACGGCCTGAGACATTAAGAGCGTGCCGCGCAGGCTGACATCCAGCACCGCGTCATAGTTTTCCCGCTTAATATCCATCAGCTTGATCGGCTGGGTGATGCCGGCGTTATTCACCAGAATATCGATGCGCCCGTATTTGCCCAGCACCTGCTCGATGGCGGCATTCACCTGCAGCTCGTTGCTGACGTTCGCCGCCAGCCCCAGATGCCCCTCGCCCAGGCTTGCCGCCGCCTGCTTGCTGGCCTCTGCATCTAAATCAATAATGACCACTTTCGCGCCCTGTTCGGCATAGAGTTTTGCCGTAGCGAAACCCAAACCGCGTGCGGAAGCCGCGCCGGTAATAACGGCGACTTTATCTTTCAGTAGCATATATTTACTCCAAAATATTGAGAGGTGTTTAATTTATTATTTCGGTTCTTCCAGCAGGGTAATCATTAATAAGCCAACGGCTGCGCAAATACCGAAATAAATAAAGACAGAATTAAAACTTCCTGTTTTATCCAGCAGATAACCCGCCAGCATGGGCGAAACAAATCCGCCGAGATTACCGCCGCTATTAATAATGGATGCGGCGATGGGATAGGTTTTACTGTCCGCCACCGCCATGCCGTAGGCGGTAAAAGCGGGCCAGCCGATATTCAGGCACAGGCCAACGAAGAACAGCCCCACGCACACCGCCACGGTGCTTTGCGGAATATTGAGCATGATGACCATCATTAATACGGTGCTGATAGCGGTAAACATCATGGTCGGCTTGCGTCGGCGGCCCAGGAGCTTGTCCGACACGTAGCCGCCGAAAATCGCCCCGATAAAGCCGCCGATGCAGGGCATGCTGGCGACCAGCCCCATGCTCATGAAGGTAAAGCCTTTCTCTTTGACCAGGTAGAGCGGGATCCAGGTCAGCAGGCCGTAGAGCACGCTCACCATCATGAAGTAGGCCACGCAGTCGCCAAGAATATTCTTCGAGGTGAAGAGACCTTTTACCGTCTCTATCGGGGCCAGCTCGCGCACGCGGATCAACCGGTCGAGGCGGTTGAAGCGCGGTTCAATCACGATATTTTCCCGCCGGGTTTCCGCTGCGTTTTGCCCCCCGACGATGGTCTCCAACTCAGCTTTAGAGACCATCGGGCTCTCTGCGGGACGGGTGCGCACCAGCAGATACCAGAGCACGGCAATCACCAGCCCCGGAATGGCGAAGGAGAAAAAGACCCAGCGCCAGCCCCAGGTCATGGCGATCCACACCGCCAGCGGCGGCACCAGAATGGGGGCGAACATGGTAGCGGCGATATAGACGCCGGTGGCGGTCGCTTTCTCCTTCGGCGGGAACCAGTTATTGATGGTGGAGGCCAGCCCCACCGGGCAGGGGCCTTCCGTCAGGCCCAGCCCGAGGCGGATAAACTTCAGCCCCAGCACCGAGGTGGCGGTGCCCATCAGCCAGGTGAAAGCAGAGAAGCCAAATATCGACAGGGCCACCATGCCGCGAATGCCTTTTTTAGCAATAAAAAAGCCCGCCGGGATCTGGCTCAGGGCATAGCCTAAAAAAAACATGCTGGCGATGGCGCCGGCCTCGAAATTATTGATATGAAATTCATCGATGATAAAGGGAAGCACGGCGCCAATATTGGTTCTGTCTGCATAATTAATGGCATACACAATAAATATTAACGCCAGCACCACGAAGCGGTAATTGGTTTTTTTAGTGGCTATGTAGGGGACAGCTTGTTCTATACGAGACATGTTTTACCTCATTATTCGAACAACGTGAGTCGTTTTAATTTCGCGTTCAAACTCAATATATCGGCTTACGTTTGAAACACCATTCAATAAAACTCATTTATTGCTGAGATAAATTTGATTCGCGAAGCGCGTCATAAAAATAACGGCTTCGTTTATGGGGATATAGGTTTTTTAAAAATGTGGCGGGGATCCTGTTTAATCCATTCAGCCGCAATAATATTGCCGGTGCAGGGTCAGAATGTTATGTTTTTTTACCGCAACATCCTCAAGGAGGACCGGTTATGCCCGCGCAGGATCGCCAGACGCTCCCCATCCCTTCGCTGCGAAACATTCAGTCTTTTATCGCGGTCGCCAACTCCCTGAGCATTCACCTGGCGGCCGAGCAGCTTAACGTCACCCCCTCGGCGGTGAGCCATCAGATCGCCTCCCTGGAGTCCTGGATGGGCAAAAAGCTGTTTATCCGCAGCGGCAAGGGGGTCACCCTTACGCCTACCGGAGAGAAGTATCTGCGGGAGGTCTCGGCGGCCATGAGCGCCATCGGGCGCGCCACCGAGCAGGTGATCAAAGAGAAGGAGAACGCTGTGCTGCGCGTGCACTCCTCCCCGACCTTCGGTTTATCCTGGCTGCTGCGCCGCCTGGGCAAGTTCCGCGCCGAATATCCCGATATCATCCTCAACCTCACCTGCTCTTATGAGAACCTGCAGTTCGCCCGGGATAATATCGACATCGACATTCGCCACGGCATCCCGGACTGGGACGCCTACCGGGTGATGACCATTAAAAATGACGCGCTGGTGGTGCTGGCCTCGCCCGATTACCTGCGCGAGCATCCGGTACAGTCACCGCAGGATCTCTTACAGCAGGCGCTGATTTCATCCACCAGCACCCTGGTGAACTGGGAGAAGTGGTTTGCCTGGCACAATATCGACCGGCCCTGGCTCAACTTCAGCCTGAGCTTCGATCGCTCCTATATGAGCTTCGAGGCGGCGCGCATGGGGCTGGGATTTATTCTTGAAAGCAAAATGATGGCCACCGATCATCTGAACGATGGCTCGCTGGTGCAGGTGCTGCCGGACAGCATGGGGATCGCCATAAACGCCCATCATCTGGTGATGCCGCACATGAACGAGCGTAGCTGGAAGATCCAGCAGTTTGTCGAGTGGATCGACCGGGAGTTGCGGCTGTCGGGGTATCACCTGTAACGCCGGGTGGCGGCTTCGCCTTACCCGGCCTACAGAACGTGCGGTCTGATGCCCTTCCCCACAGAGCTGAGGAACCCCAGGTAATTTAATTGCCTTTAAAGCAATGAAATGATCACATAAAAATTAGGAACTTAAAACGGCTCCCTGGTCCGGCTGAAAATCGCCGAAGCGTTTCCGGAAGGCCGGGGCGAGGTTTGCTTTTACCTCGTAGGCCGGGTAAGGCGTAGCCGCCACCCGGCTTCACATCACCCTACCGTGCCCCACACCAGATTCCCGTTATGGAAGGTCGCGGTACGCGGAGAAATTCGCGCCACCGCTTCGGCGGAGCAGGAGGCGTCCACCAGCACAAAGCTGGCGGCATCCTGCGCCTTCGGCCATACGCGTTCGCCTTTGTCGTTCAGCGGCAGCACGTCGCCGGTGGCGATACCCAGCGCGCGGGAGAGCGTCTGCTCGTTCGGGCGAATGTAGAGCTGGGCGTAGAGATTCGCTTTTTCCAGCATGTCCCCCAGGCCATACGGCGACCAGTGGTCGATCACGCTGTCGGTCCCGGTCATGACAAACACGCCTTTGTCACGCAGCTGCCTGAGCGGCATGTGGAGCGTGCCAATCGGCACCGTGGAGGCGATCGTCACCTGCTGCGCCGCCATGCGGGTGGCGATCTCATCCACCTGCTGTTCGTTCATCGTCGCCAGCGCAAAGGCGTGGCTGATGGTCAGCTTGCCCTTCAGTTCCGGGGTCTTCTCTACGGTCTGCACCATGTAGTTCACCGCCGCCACCCCCGCCGGGCTGGTTTCGTGCAGGTGGATATCCACCCCTTTGTCGTAATCGAGCGCAATCTGGAACATCAGGTCGAGGGATTTCTCCATCGCGCCGTCAACGCTGGTGGGATCCAGCCCGCCGACGTAGTGCGCCCCGGCCTGCATCGCCTCACGCATCAGCTTTTCAGCGTTTGAGAGCAACAGGCCGTGCTGCGGGAAGGCGACAATCTCACAGTCAAACCCGGGTTTACGCCGGGCCAGTACCGCCTGTAAATTTTCCAGGTTTTTTAGCCCGGAGGTCGGCTCGATATTGCAGTGGCTGCGGGCGATGGTGGAGCCCTTCGACTGGATCAGGTCGATCAGTTTTTCCGCCCGCTCCTGGGTATAAGGTTGCAACTCCGGGAGCAGCTTTTGCTCCAGGCGGATCATATCCTGAATGGTAGTGCCCGCCGGGCGGTTGAGCGAGCGCCACGGGCCGCCGTAGAAGGTCTTATCCAGATGGATGTGCATATCGCGCATCGCCGGTAACAGCAGTTTGCCGCCCGCATCGTAGTGCGGCAGCGTGGCGTCGGCGTGGCTGTTGTTGTCGCGCAGGGCAGCGATCTTGCCCTCCTTGATCTCCAGCGTTTTCAGTTCGGTGCGGGTGCTGACGGCCACGTCGCCGTCGACGTTAAACCCGGCCTCCAGCAGCACGTTGTCCAGATAGTAGTGTGTCGCGGTGATGTTCATCGGTTTGCCCGTCTCGCAGGTCGCTTTTGCGGTGTCAGCAGCATACGCGACGGAGCCAGCAGTGCCAAACAGGGCGCAGGCGGTTGCAGCGGTGGCGATTTTGCCGCTCTGGCTGAGAAACTCCCGGCGGCTTTTATTCTCACTCATTGTCTTGTCCTTTTACTTACGCATTCACACAGCGGGCGGGAAGCCCGCCAGGGTTAAGCCACAATATGGGTCCCGGTTTCACCACGCAGGGCTGCGGGCAGGCAGTCCGGCGAGGTGATGATCACCCGCTTGCCGCCGTGGTGCAGAAATTCCAGCGAGGCCATAATTTTCGGCAGCATACTGCCCGCCGGGAAGTGCCCCTCTTCCATATAGCGCGTCATCTGCGCCACGTTGACGGTGTCCAGCGCCTGCTGGTCTGGCTTGCCGAAGTTAATGCACACTCTCTCCACCCCGGTAGTGATCACCAGCACGTCGGCGCGGATCTCACGCGCCAGCAGCGCGGTAGAGAGATCTTTGTCGATCACCGCATCCACACTCTGGTAGTCGCCCTGTTCGGTACGCACCACCGGAATGCCGCCACCGCCCGCGCCAATCACCACAAAGCCTCTTTGCGTCAGGGCCTTGATGGCGTCCGCCTCAACGATGCGTAGCGGCTGGGGCGAGGCCACCACCCGGCGGTATCCGCGCCCGGAATCCTCGACGAAATGCCAGTCGGGATGGGCGCGTTGCAGCTCATCCCGCTGCGTCTCGCTGAAAAACGCCCCGATGGGCTTGGCAGGATGGGTAAAGCCGGGATCGTTTTTATCCACCTCCACCTGGGTGACCACCGTGACCGCTTTCTGCTCCCCGCGGGCGGCAAGGCGGTTGTTGAGCGCCTGCTGGATCAGGTAGCCGATGCCGCCCTGGGTATCGGCCACGCAGTTCGCCAGCGGGGTCAGCGGCAGCCCTTCCCGCTCGTGGGCAATCTCGGCGCGGCGCAGATCCAGCCCCACCTGCGGGCCGTTGCCGTGGGTGAGGACGATGTCGTAGTCCGAGGCCAGCATCTCCAGCACCGACTCGGCCACCGCTTTCACCGCCTGCGCCTGGTGCTCAATCGACTGGCTGGCGTTATCTTTGATAATGCTGTTGCCGCCAATGGCAACGACCATAAGCTCTTTCATACGTTGTCCTTTATAACGGTGCCCGACGTCGCGCTTGCCGCTTCGCGGCTATCCAGAACATGCTTCAGCACAAACATGCCGCTCATCATCAGGTAAGCCAGCACAAAGGTCAGCGAACTGCCCTCAGCAAAGCCCACCACCGGGGCGTGGATGACCCCGAACAGCGCCAGCAGTGCACCGACCGCAGCGGCAACGGCACCGCGCAACGGCTTGTTGACGATGGCGAAGATGGCGATACAGCCCCACAGCATGCTGGCGAGCGGTGCGCCGTTACCCAGGTGCATCAGCCCTTCGTAGTAAATGCCCTTGCTGTGCAGCACGTCGGTGCCGATTTTCGCCGCGTTGGTGCCCGCCGCGCCCATCACGCTGTTCATCATGGTCAGCGCCCAGTTGGCGATCCACGGGAAGAGACAGATAAAGATGACGGGCACCTCCACTTTGGGCGTCTCCCTCACCACCTGGTTGGCGGTAACCACGCCGATAAAGACCAGAATCGGCACAATGGCGGTCATTGGGATGATGGCGAGCATAAAGGCTCCCAACCCGAACAGCGGCACGATGAACATGGTGACGCCGGAGGCCAGCGTGTAGCCGATGCTGGCCCCCATCGCTTTCCAGCCCGCGTGGCCGACGTAGACCGTTACCGGGAACGGGTTCCCCATCAGGCAGCCGAGCATGGACGAGAGCCCGTTGGCCAGCATCACCTTGCGGGTCGGGTACTCATCCCCCGCCGCGTGGGCGCTTTCGATGTTCTCCAGGTCAAAGATGTAGTTGGCCAGCCCCAGCGGCACGGCAGAGGCCAGATACGGCAGGGCGTGCGGCAGGCCCTGCATAAAGCTGTCGATATGCACTTCCGGCGGGTTAAAGCCGAAGGAGGACATCGACGCCTTGATCGCTTCCGGGCTTTGCAGGCCGGAGATCCACGCCAGGGCCGTACCGGCGATCAGCAGCAGGAGACCGGTGGGGATGCGGGCGAAGATCGGCTTTTTGCCGAACCAGTTGATGAAGATCAGCAGCAGGACGATAAAGGAGACCGTCGGCGCTTCGAACGCCTGCAACATCGGGTTCATCGCCAGCAGCAGCAGACCCAGACCGGAGAGGCACGAGAGCAGCACGGTACGCGGGATCATCTTGCGGATGGTTTCGCCGAGGAAGGAACCGCCCGCGAGGATCATCGCCTCCACGAAGCACCACACCAGACCAATCTGGATGGCGAAATCCGCGTCACCGGTCTGCTGGTAGACCGGCATCAGCACCAGAAAAGTGACGGTGAAGATCGAGGGCGCGCTCGGCCCCGACGGCAGCGCAGTCACGTCGTTACGCCCGGTCTGGCGCGCCATCTGCAGACCAAACCACGCGTAGCAGACGCTCGCCACCAGCACCGCCAGCCCGAAGGCTGGCGCAATACGTCCATAAACAATCTCTTTCGGGATGCCGACGACAAAAATGAGCAGCCCCATCATGGTCAGCAGGTTCGTCAGGTTGTTGGTCATCAACCCGAAGTACGCCGCCCAGTCACCTCTTTTCCACTCCAGTTTCATGCTTTTCATGGATGCTTACCTTAAAGGAAGTAGCGATCGCGGAAGGCCAACAGCGCCTTTTCAAAACAGCTAAACGGCGGGTGAACGATGCCCGCCCCAATCATGCCGATGCCCGCATCTTTATGGGCGATGGCGGTGTTAATGACCGGCAGAATACCGCTGCCCGCCACGCGGGTGATGTCGATGGCGGTAGGAACGCCCATAAACGAGAGCAGCGGAATGGTGACGTTCGGGTTTTCGCCGAGGGTGATCTCGCGCATCTGGCGGGAGAAGTCGATGGCCTCTTCCACCGTGCCGCCCACCAGGGCGACAATCGCCGGGGCCGTCGCCATGGCAAAGCCACCGATGCCGTAGGTTTCGGTGATGGCGCTGTCCCCGATATCCAGCCCGGAGTCTTCCGGCCTGTAGCCCGCGAACATCGGGCCAATCACCTGCTGCGCCGGACCGGTGAACCACTGCCCCGGCAGGCCGGAGACGCGCAGGCCGAACTCGTAGCCGTTGCGCGCCATGGTGGTGACTACGGTGCTGTACTCGATGCCGTGGGCAGCGTCCAGCGCGGCTTTACACATCGCCATCCAGGTTGGGCCGGAGAAGTAGTCGCTGCTGGCGACAAACTCAAACACCTCGCGCTGCTGCTCTACCGGGTAGCCCGCCTGGATCAGCCCCGGCGTCAGCGCCTGAATCAGCAGCGTGGTGCCCGCGTTATTACGGTTGTGGCACTCGTCACCCATGTGCAGTGCCTGGGCCAGCATCAGGCGCAGATCGATTTCGCCGATGATCTTCATGGCGTCGCGCAGCATCGGGCCGAGCACGTCGCGCATCCAGTTCAGGCGGTCGATGACGCTCTGGTCGTTGGCCCCCATGCGCAGGATCTTCGCCATCTGCTCGCTGAGGTTGGTGAAGGCGCGGTTGCCGTAGGTTTTGTTCTCGACGATATGCATAAACATCGACGCCGAGGTGACGCCCGCCATCGACCCCACGCAGTCGTGCTCGTGACACGGCGAGAAGGTGATCTCGCCTGAGGCGGCCAATTGCGCCGCCTCTTCCAGATCTCTGGCTAAGCCTTCAAATACCAGCGCACCGGTGACCGCCCCTCTCATCGCCCCGCACATGTTCTCCCAGGCCACCGGCGGGCCGGCGTGCAGAATGGTGGTGCGGGTCATCCCTGGCACGACGTTGATCGCCTGATCAAAGCCCACCAGCACCGGATGGGACTGGATAATGCGCTCCAGCGCAACCTTGTTAGCCGCGGCGATTTTCTCCGCCAGCGAGTTTTCTGCCAGCTGATCGAGGGCCTCAACGACCTGCATATTGCCCTGCCCCGGCGGGGTCCAGTCGAGATGGGTGACCGGGACGTGCTGCTTCTTCAGATCGTCGCTGAACAGGGCGATGCCGACGTTAATGACGTTCAGCGGCTGGTTAAATAAGGTGGTCATCAGGCTTTCTCTCCTTTGAAGACAAATTCACGTGCCAGTAATCCGGTGTTGGTGCTGCTGCTGGCCCAGATGACGCCCGCGTCGGTGAGCCGCTGGCACTGCTGCGCCAGCGACTGGGGATCCTGGTCGGTGCCAAGCACATAGCCGAGGATGACCAGCGGGCGGTGATCGGCCTTCGCGATCGCCTGCGCCTCCTGGATCGCCTCGATCATCACCCCTACCGGATCGTCATGCGATCCAAAGCCGAGGACGAAATCCATCACGATCACGCCTACTTCCGGATCGCGTGCCTCCTGCAACAGGCGGCTGATGCGGTTGGTCGGATCGATCATCGGGTGCGGTTTGCCGTTGGTGAAATCGTCATCGCCGAAATCGAGGAAGGTATGGGCCTGGCTGACGTTGATGTCCTTCAGGCGCTTAGCCGGGTCCGGCTGGATGTTGCTGTAGACCTCGTCATATTTCTCCAGCGCGGCGAACATCGCTTCGTCGCACAGGGTGCCGCCGCAGAAGAGGCCGCGAATGTACTTCTGCTGCGGGGTGAGATGGGCGCGCACCTCTTCAATCAGCGGCCAGTTGAGCGGGTGCAGATCGAGGGACTCTTGTTTGATGCCGGTGAGCAGCACCGCCTTCAGCGCCGCCTCTTTGGTGCCGCGGGCAAACTGTAATCCCGCTTCATCGGCAGGCGGCTCGTTGCGACCAAGGAAACAGACTACGACCGGTTTGCGGCAGGCGCGGGCGCGGGCCAGCACTTTCTCGGCCACCGCAGGCGCTGGCGGCTTGGAGATCAGGGCGATGACCTGGGTGGCCTCGTCCGCTTCCAGCATGGCGATAGCATCCAGCATCATCAGGCCGCCGATTTTTTCACTCAGATCGCGGCCGCCGGTGCCGATCAGCTGGGAGATGCCGCCGCCGAATTCGTGGATGCGCGCGCTCAGCTCCTGGCTGCCGGTGCCGGAGGCGCCGACGATGCCAATGGATCCGCGACGGACCGCGTTGGCAAAGCAGAGCCCTGCCCCGTTAATGATGGCGGTGCCGCAGTCCGGCCCCATCATTAACAGTCCTTTTTCGTGGGCCAGTTGCTTGAGCGCCAGCTCGTCGTCGAGGGAGACGTTATCCGAGAAGAGCATTACGTTGAGGTTGTTCTCCAGCGCCTGGCGCGCCTCGCGGGCGGCAAAGGTGCCGTTGACCGAAATCACCGCCAGGTTGGCGTCCGGACGGTGGGTTTTGGCGCTGGCGAGCGTGGCGTAGCGCGATTCGTGTGAGCCTGCGCGCTCCTTTCGGGTAAACAGCGCCTCGATGGCGGCCAGCGTCTCGTCGTTGGCGGCCTCGCCTTTAATCACGATCATCAGATCGCCGTTTTTGGCGTCTTCTAATTCCGGCGTCAGCAGGCCGAGATTTTTTAATACGCCTTTATTCATTTCGGTGGCCATAGCAACAAAAGCCTGCTCCACGCCGGGCAATTTGTTGGCTTTGGTGGAAACCGACATCAGCGAAACAGAATCAAAATAGGTATTCTTTCTTATCACGATTTTGGTGGGCATTACGTCCTCCTGAATGCGGGCAAAAGGGGGCCACATCACGCCCGAAGGCATGACGGCAAGAGCTATTTTTAATTCAGGCCAGCGCGAAACGGCTGGCCGGGAGTATTACGCGCCGGCGGCGATCAGCAGGTCTTCAATTTCGCTGAAGCCTTTTTCCCGCGCCAGTTCGAGGGGGGATTTGCCGTATTTATCGGTCATGTGCGGGTTGGCGCCGTGGTCGAGCAGCAGCTTCACAATCGCCTGCTGGCGAGGGCCGCCGTCATTTAACACAATGGCTTCGAGCAGCGGGGTCCAGCCGACAAAGTTGGTGTGGTTAACATTGATGTCGGTGCGGGCCAGCAGCTCCTGCACCACCTCCAGATGCCCTTTCTCGCTGGCCGGGGTGATCCCCACCCCGCCAAAACGGGTCAGCCTGTCGAGATCCGGGTTGGCCGGTAGCACAAGACGCAGCAGGGTGAGATCGTTGGTCAGGCAGCTAATCAGGAACGGGTTAAAACAGGTCTGATCCTGCTGGTCGATATTTGCGCCAGCGGCAATCAGCCGCTCCACGCAGGAATAGTGTTTATTCAGGCTGGCGATAATAATGGCGGTTCTTTTCTGCCGGTTGGTGGCATTTATATCCACCCCTTTTTCCAGACAGGCGTTTAATGCCTCGACATTCCCCTGTTCGGCGGCTAACAGAAATTCAGTAACGAGTTCATTGCTGGACATATCCACACTCCGGGTTTTCCTTTCTGATGGAGTGAGCATAGCAACCGCCTGGTCAGAAAAGAATCCGCTTAAAAATGATTCATCGACAGGCAATTCATTGTTGAGATAAATTTAACAGTCCGGTCAAAACGTGCGTCCGTGCAATCTTTTTCTTATCTTTGGCCGCGTTTTTACCGCCTGCGCTGCATTCTGCTTATGGTTAACGAGCCCTTGCCCGGCGGGGCTCGCAGCAATTTCGCAGAACTGTGACCGGCTTCAAATGAGTTGTAACCGCGTTGTTAAAATATGTTCAAAACTGATGGGTGCCAGGAGCCATGATATGAATTCCATCTTTACCGAAGAGAACCTGCTGGCGTTTACTACCGCGGCCCGCTTCAGCAGCTTCAGCAAAGCGGCTACCGAACTGGGGGTCACCACCTCGGCCATCAGCTATACCATCAAGCGCATGGAGACCGGCCTCGACGTGGTGCTGTTTGTGCGTAACACCCGCAGCATCGAGCTCACCGAATCGGGCTTTTACTTTTACCGTAAGGCGGTAGACCTGCTGAATGACTTCCATGCCATCAAGCGCGGGATAGATACCATCTCCCAGGGCATTGAGACGCGGGTGCGGATCTGCATCAACCAGCTGCTCTATACGCCGCGCCATACCGCCCGCCTGTTGCAGGTATTAAAGAAACAGTTCCCCACCTGCCAGATCACCGTCACTACCGAGGTCTATAACGGCGTCTGGGATTCGATCATCAATAATCAGGCGAACATCGCCATTGGCGCGCCGGATACCCTGCTGGACGGCGGCGGGATCGATTACACCGAGATTGGCGCGATCCGCTGGGTGTTTGCCATCGCCCCGGACCACCCGCTGGCCCTGGCCCCGGAGCCGCTGGCCGAGAGCCAGCTGCGCCTGTATCCCAACATCATGGTCGAAGACACGGCGCATACCATTAACAAGAAAGTGGGCTGGCTGCTGCACGGCCAGGAGGCGATCCTGGTCCCGGATTTTAATACTAAATGCCAGTGCCAGATTCTGGGTGAAGGAATCGGTTTTTTACCGGAACATATGGCGAGAGAGGCGGTGGAGGCGGGGCTACTGGTGACGCGGCGCATCAATAATCCGCGCCAGGACTCGCGCATGCTGCTTGCCACGCAGCATGCGGCAACCGGTCTGGTCACCCGTTGGATCAAACAGCAGTTCGCGCCCGACGGGGTGCTGACCGGGATCTACAGCGATTTACTGTGGCGGGATTAGCTGCGGCTTTGCACCCAGAATGCATGGATAAGGCCGGGGAGGTAACCCAGCAGCGTCAGGATGACGTTGAGGATAAAGGCCCAGCCAAACCCTTTGCCCAGCAGCACGCCAAGCGGGGGAAGCAGGATGGTAATTACGATACGCCAGAAACCCATAGATTCTCCATACAAGCAGTCAGGTCATTGTAAAAAAAGAGATTTTCACTCTAAGAGTAGCGAGTCTACGCACAGCTGCCAGCGTTGGCGTGAAGTTTTACCCTCTTTTACCCTCTTTACACAGGTTTAGGCGGGCGATTAAGGGGTATTCCACCCGCCGCGCTGTACCGCGGCCTGCGCCTGGGCTAAGCTCGGAGCTCATCTATCAGAAGGAGGTAACTATGTTTTCTGTTGGCGATCTCGTACAGCCGCGCATGGGCGGCCCGAAACTTAAAGTCATCGAAGTGCATGAAGATCAGATTGTGGCGGTGCAGGCAAGTAACGAGCAGGGCGAGAAGTTCACCCTGAAAGCAGCGGATGTGGCGCTGTATAAAGAAGATGGCGATTTCGGCGTCTGCTAAGCGCCGGTGCTACCGGGCGGCGTGAATCCGCCCGGTCTGCGCGGATTAAATCAGGAAATCATCCAGCGATTTACCCTCTGCCAGCGCAAGGGAGATAGGCTTCGGCGTACGTCCCTGGCCGGTCCAGGTTTTTTCAGTGCCATCGAGATCGGTATAGCGATATTTTGCAGCACGCGGTTTGCGCTTTTTCGGCTGCGCGCTGGTGCTCAGCAGTTCCGAACCCAGCAGGTCTTCGGCCGAAATACCGTCAGCTTTCATCATCTCCAGCAGAGCGCTAATTTTCTGCTGCTGCTCAGCACGCTGCTGTTCAATCTCAGCCTGCTCGTTACGTTTTTCTTCCGTGACGATGCGCAGCTTTTCGAGCATATCTTCCAGCACGTCCAGAGAGAATTCACGCGCCATCGCGCGGAGTGTACGGATATTATTAAGAGTGTGTAATGTTGAAGTCATATAATATGAAAACCTTTTCAAAAGTCTGCTAAATAATCAATACCGGCTCATGGTAATTCATTTGTTTATAAACATCCAGACGATACCGCACGAAAATATAATCCAGCCCAACATCTGAGAATAAAGAATATATAACGGCGGTTATTTTTAGAATGTATGATTTATTCAGCGTAGCCGTTTAACCATTATTTATTTGTCCTGTGTTATTACCCGCATCAATGGCGGTGACGCCCTCGCCCGAAACGAATAGCCATTCACTGGTTTCGCATAAAACCAAACCCTCACTTCCAGAGCTTTACGCTACATAGCGACCACTTAGCAACACAAGTTGCTTGAGAGGTGCGCGTTTTACCTTATCTGCAGAGAGCTCATGCCAGAGCGCAGAAAGAAAACCACTTAAGTCATTGTTTAACATTGATAAAAATAACCAGGGCAGAGAAAATAACGCCGTTCTGGCAAAACCGGTTCGTTTAGAGAATTTTACGGACAAAACGCCATTAAATAAAAATTTATCGCTAATTGAGAGTTTTAATGCAGAGAGATACGCTATACACGAAAAACAAAGCAAACTAAAGCACTATCCCAACCCGCTTTAGCCTCGTTATCGTATCATCTTCAGGAGTCAGAACATGTTCTCACGGCAGTCTCGCCTGCGCCACGCTGTAGCGGACACATTTGCAATGGTGGTCTACTGTTCGGTGGTGAACATGCTGATTGAAATATTCCTCTCCGGAATGACCTTTGAGCAGTCACTTTCTTCACGTCTGGTCGCCGTGCCGGTGAACATCCTTATTGCATGGCCGTACGGTTTCTACCGCGATGCGGTGATGCGTTTTGCCCGCCGCTATTCATCTACTGGCTGGATGAAAAATCTGGCGGACGTGGTGGCCTATGTTACCTTCCAGTCGCCGGTATATGTCGCCATTTTATTAACGGTGGGCGCAGACTGGCACCAGATCGCCACTGCTGTAAGCTCGAATATTGTGGTGTCGATGATGATGGGTGCCGTCTACGGCTATTTCCTCGACTACTGCCGACGTCTGTTTAAAGTGAGCCAGTACCAGCAGATCAAGGCCTGAAGCACGGCGACTGGCGAAAGCCAGTCGCGTCGTTATTGCGAGTCGCCAAACAGGCCTTTCAGAAAGCGCTCCAGCGCCATGCGGGAACTGAAACCATGCGGAATACCATAATGTTCCTGATTATTGCCCCCTAAATAGAGCGGGAACTGCTGGTAATGGTCGCTGGTTTTCATCTCTGAAGCAGGCTCCGCGAAGGAAAGACTTCTCTCTTTCAACGTCGGATGAATGATCAGCGCAGTGCGCCCCATGCGGGCTTCCCGGTTCACATAAACATAATTATCGCCACGACGATAACCGTATGCTTTTTGTGTTACCACATCCACCGTAAATCCCGCTTTTTCAAGTTCGCGCGCAACCTCATCGGGTCGTAAATACATATTCTTTCCTCGTTATCATTTCCTGCCGGGCAACCTTACCGTATTCAGCATTAGCAGTGCTTTCAGAAAAATCCATAAACGGCCTGATAAGCCGTGACCGGCTTCAGATATTAAAAAGGTGGTCTAAACTGTTTATTACCGCAAATTCAAGGGAGAATTGTATGTTTAGCCGATCAAACCGAAACGACATTGAGGACGATGCTCAGGATATCCATAACGATGTCAGGAAATTAGCGGATACGCTGGAAAGCGTTTTGAAATCCTGGGGTTCAGATGCGAAGGGCGAAGCGGAAGATGCGAGACGTAAGGCGCGATCGCTACTGCGTGAAACCCGTGCGCGCCTTAATGGATGCTCCACCAGCAAACAGTCTGCCTGCGATGCCATAAACTGTGCGAACACCTTTATTCGCGAGAGACCCATGTGTGCGGTAGGTACTGTCGCCGCCGTCGGGATCTTCATCGGTGCGCTGCTCGCCCTGCGTAAGTAACGCCCAACGCCGTACTATGTTCTTCTACCCCAATGCCCTGCGGTGTTGGGGTTTTTCATTTTTATAAGCCATACCTCCCCTTCCCGTAACAGTTGTTACCGGCAGCAAGCACGCTTGAATTTCCCATATCTTGTGTGGTTGAAAGTTTGGATAACTACATCTAGTATTCCTTTTAGCAAGACAGACTCCTGTGACGCGTTCAATCGCGTTGGACTCCCATTTTAAATGGAAATACGAATCATGCGCATTATTATTTACACTCGCAACAACTGTGTGCAGTGCCATGCCACCAAACGCGCCATGGAGAGCCGGGGCGTGAGCTTCGAACTGGTGAATGTGGATCAGGTTGCCGACGCGGCAGAGAGGCTTAAAGCCCAGGGGTTCCGCCAGTTGCCGGTGGTGGTCGCCGGGGAGATGAGCTGGTCGGGGTTCCGTCCGGACCTGATTAACCGGCTGCCGCAGGCTGCGCAGGCCGCCCGGGCATGAGCCTGCTCGTCTACTTCTCCAGCAGCTCGGAGAACACGCACCGCTTTATCGTGCGCCTCGGGCTGCCCGCCGTGCGGATCCCGCTGAACGAACGGGAGCGCATCCAGGTGGACGAGCCTTTTATTCTGGTGGTGCCCAGCTACGGCGGCGGCGGAACCGCCGGGGCGGTACCGCGCCAGGCGATCCGCTTTCTTAACGATCCCCATAACCGGGGGCTTATCCGCGGGGTGATCGCCGCCGGCAACCGTAATTTCGGCGAGGCCTTCTGCCGCGCCGGGGATGTCATCTCACAAAAGTGCGGCGTGCCGTACCTCTATCGCTTTGAGCTGATGGGGACCCAGCAGGACGTCGACAACGTGCGTAAAGGAGTAAACGAATTTTGGCAACGACAACCGCAGAACGCGTGATACAGGGATCGCAGGATTTCCATGCCCTGAACGCCATGCTGAACCTCTACGATGAAGACGGGAAGATCCAGTTCAGCAAAGATCGTGAGGCGGTGGACGCCTTTTTTAATGCCCATGTCCGCCCCAACAGCATGACCTTTGCCAGCCCGCAGGCGCGTCTGGATTACCTGCTCAGGGAGGGTTACTACGACCCACGGGTGCTGGCGCGCTATGAGAGCAGCGTTGTGCTGGCGCTCTTTGCCCATGCCCATGCCAGCGGTTTTCGTTTCCAGACCTTCCTCGGCGCCTGGAAGTTTTACACCAGCTATACGCTGAAAACCTTCGACGGAAAGCGTTATCTGGAGAGCTTTGAGGATCGGGTGGTGATGGTCGCCCTTACCCTGGCCCAGGGAGATGAAACGCTGGCCCGCCAGCTGACGGACGAGATCCTTTCCGGGCGTTTTCAGCCCGCCACGCCGACCTTCCTCAACGGCGGCAAGGCGCAGCGCGGGGAGCTGGTCTCCTGTTTCCTGCTGCGCATTGAAGACAACATGGAGTCGATTGGCCGGGCGGTCAATTCGGCACTACAACTTTCCAAACGCGGCGGCGGCGTGGCCTTTTTACTTTCGAACCTGCGGGAAGCGGGGGCGCCCATCAAGCGCATCGAGAACCAGTCCTCCGGGGTGATCCCGGTGATGAAGATGCTGGAGGATGCCTTCTCCTACGCCAACCAGCTTGGCGCGCGCCAGGGGGCCGGAGCGGTCTATCTTCATGCCCATCACCCGGACATCATGCGTTTTCTTGATACCAAACGCGAAAATGCCGACGAAAAAATTCGCATCAAAACCCTCTCCCTGGGGGTGGTGATCCCGGATGTCACCTTCCGGCTGGCAAAAGAGAATGCCGATATGGCGCTCTTCTCCCCCTACGACGTGGAGCGCATCTACGGTAAGCCGTTTGGCGATGTGGCGGTGAGCGAGCTGTATGACGAGATGGTGGCGGATACGCGGATCCGCAAAAAAACCCTCAATGCCCGGGAGTTCTTCCAGCGGCTGGCCGAGATCCAGTTTGAATCCGGCTATCCCTACATCATGTACGAGGACACGGTCAACCATGCCAGCCCCATTGCCGGGCGCATCAATATGAGCAACCTCTGCTCCGAGATTTTGCAGGTTAACAGCCCTTCAACCTATGACGAGAATCTGGACTACGCCCGTATCGGGCACGATATCTCCTGCAATCTGGGCTCGCTGAATATTGCCCATACCATGGACTCGCCGGACTTTGGCCGCACCGTTGAAACCGCGGTGCGCGGCCTGTCGGCAGTGTCGGAGATGAGCCACATCCGCAGCGTGCCGTCGGTGGAGGCCGGGAATGCCGCCTCGCACGCCATTGGGCTGGGGCAGATGAATCTGCACGGCTATCTGGCGCGGGAGGGCATTGCCTACGGCAGCTCGGAGGGGCTGGATTTCACCAACCTCTACTTCTACACCATCACCTGGCACGCGCTGAACACCTCTATGATGCTGGCCCGTGAAAAAGGGCAGCGATTCGCCGGTTTTGCGCAGTCGCGTTACGCCAGCGGAGAGTACTTTAACCTGTACCTCAGCGGTGACTGGCAGCCGAAAACGGAAAAAGTGCGGGCGCTGTTTGCCCGCGCCGGGGTCCGCCTGCCGACGCGGGCGATGTGGCAACAGTTGCGCGACGACGTGATGCGCTACGGCATCTACAACCAGAATCTGCAGGCGGTACCGCCCACCGGGTCGATCTCGTACATCAACCATGCCACCTCAAGCATTCACCCGATTGTGTCGAAAATCGAGATCCGCAAAGAGGGGAAAACCGGGCGCGTCTACTACCCTGCCCCGTTTATGACGAATGAGAATCTGGACCTCTATCAGGATGCTTATGAAATCGGCCCGGAAAAAATTATCGATACCTACGCCGAGGCGACAAAACATGTCGATCAGGGGCTGTCGCTGACGCTCTTCTTCCCGGACACCGCCACCACCCGCGACATCAACAAAGCGCAGATCTATGCGTGGAAGAAAGGGATCAAGACCCTGTACTACATTCGCCTGCGCCAGCTTGCGCTGGAAGGCACCGAAACAGAAGGCTGCGTGTCCTGCGCGCTGTAAGGAGAGAGCATGAAACTGTCCCGGGTTCACGCCATTAACTGGAACAAGATTGAAGATGACAAAGATCTGGAGGTATGGAACCGCCTGACCAGCAACTTCTGGCTACCGGAAAAGGTGCCGCTGTCGAACGACGTTCCGGCGTGGCAGACCTTAAGCCACGAAGAGCAGCAGGTCACTATCCGCGTCTTTACCGGCCTGACCCTGCTCGACACGGTGCAGAACACGGTGGGCGCACCGTCGCTGATTGACGATGCGCTGACCCCGCACGAAGAGGCGGTGATGTCGAATATCAGCTTTATGGAGGCGGTGCATGCCCGCTCTTACAGCTCCATCTTCTCGACGCTTTGTCAGACCAAAGATGTGGATGCCTCGTACCGCTGGAGCGAAGAGAGCGTTGCGTTGCAGCATAAAGCCCAGCGGGTACTGGAACATTACCGCGCCGACGAACCGCTGAAGAAGAAGATCGCCAGCGTCTTTCTGGAGTCGTTTCTCTTCTACTCCGGTTTCTGGCTGCCGATGTACTGGTCGAGCCGGGGTAAGCTCACCAATACTGCGGATCTGATTCGGCTGATCATCCGGGATGAGGCCGTACATGGGTATTATATTGGCTATAAGTATCAGAAAGGGCTCGAGAAAGTTAGCGAGGCCGAACGCGAGACGTTGAAGGGCTTTGCGCTGGATCTCCTGATGGATCTGTATGATAACGAGCTGAACTATACCGACGAGCTCTATGCCGGAACGGGCTGGGAGGAGGATGTGAAAGCGTTCCTCTGCTACAACGCCAACAAAGCGCTGATGAACCTCGGCTACGAGGCGCTCTTCCCGCCGGAAATGGCGGAGGTCAACCCGGCGATCCTCGCCGCGCTCTCGCCGAATGGTGACGAAAACCATGATTTTTTCTCCGGATCGGGATCGTCCTATGTCATGGGAAAAACGGTGGAGACAGAAGACCAGGACTGGGATTTTTAAGTAAAATAAATCGGTTTTCAATGCGAAATATATCACTTAATGTCTGACAAATATCTCTTCGTGATCTACGCTGTAATTCTCCGGTCATATTCGCCTGAATCACATCGATTCAGGCGAAATTTCCCATCCGCACGGTAAAAATCTCAAAAAAATTCATTTCCCGCTCAGCCCTTATCTCATGGGAAATTGAGCGATATTACCTGCGTGCAAACCACGGCAAAATTCATGCCACAAGCGCCGCAAGGGTTGTCTCAGATTCTGAGTATGTTAGGGTATGGCCTGCTTATTATTTCACTGGTAACGCTATCGATTTAAATAAATAACGGGACATTCTTTATTGCATGGCAATTAAATTAGAAGTTAAAAACCTCTACAAAGTATTTGGTGAGCACCCGCAGAGGGCTTTCAAATATATTGAAAAAGGTCTCTCAAAAGAACAAATTCTGGAAAAAACCGGGCTATCGCTTGGCGTTAAAGACGCCAGTCTGGCCATTGAAGAAGGCGAGATATTTGTCATCATGGGATTATCCGGTTCGGGTAAATCCACTATGGTTCGCCTTCTCAATCGCCTGATTGAACCCACCCGCGGGCAGGTGCTGATTGACGGCGTCGATATCGCCAAAATATCAGACGCCGAGCTTCGCGAGGTGCGCAGAAAAAAGATCGCGATGGTGTTTCAGTCATTCGCCCTGATGCCGCATATGACGGTGTTAAATAACACTGCCTTCGGCATGGAATTAGCCGGCGTACCGGCCAATGAGCGCCAGGAAAAAGCGCTGGATGCGCTGCGTCAGGTGGGGCTGGAAAATTACGCCCACGCATATCCGGATGAACTTTCCGGCGGGATGCGCCAGCGCGTGGGATTAGCCCGCGCATTAGCGATCAACCCCGATATATTATTAATGGATGAAGCCTTCTCGGCCCTCGATCCATTAATTCGCACCGAGATGCAGGACGAGCTGGTAAAACTGCAATCCCGGCATCAACGCACCATTGTCTTTATTTCCCATGACCTCGATGAAGCCATGCGAATTGGCGATCGTATTGCCATTATGCAAAACGGCGAAGTGGTTCAGGTGGGTACTCCGGACGAAATTCTCAATAATCCGGCAAATGATTATGTCCGCACCTTCTTCCGCGGCGTGGATATTAGCCAGGTGTTTAGCGCCAAAGATATTGCCCGCCGTACGCCAAACGGCATTATCCGTAAAACGCCAGGGTTCGGCCCGCGCTCGGCACTGAAGCTGCTGCAGGATGAGGACCGGGAATACGGTTATCTGGTTGAACGCGGCAATAAATTTGTCGGCGTGGTCTCCATCGACTCCCTGAAAACCGCCCTCGGCGAAGGTCAGGGGATCGATGCGGCGTTAATCGACGCGCCACTTGCTGTGGACGCCGAAACGCCGCTCAGCGAGTTGCTCTCTCACGTTGGCCAGGCGCCCTGTGCGGTGCCGGTGGTTGGAGAGGAACAACAGTACGTCGGCATCATTTCAAAACGCATGCTGCTGCAGGCTTTAGATCGCGAGGGGGCAAACAATGGCTGATCAATCTAACCCGTGGGGTACTACAGAGGCGGCGGACAGCGCGGCGCAATCCGCTGACGCGTGGGGTTCTTCTACGCCAGCACCCACCGACGGCGGTGGCGCTGACTGGCTGACCAGCGCCCCTGCGCCTGCGCCAGAACATTTCAATATTATGGACCCGTTCCATAAGACCCTGATCCCGCTCGACAGCTGGGTGACGGAGGGGATCGACTGGGTAGTGACCCACTTCCGCCCGGTCTTCCAGGGGATCCGCGTCCCGGTGGACTACATCCTCAACGGCTTCCAGCAGCTGATGCTGGGGATGCCGGCTCCGGTCGCCATCGTGCTCTTCTCGCTGATCGCCTGGCAGTTTGGCAGCGCGGGGATGGGGATCGCCACGTTGATCTCGCTGATCGCCATCGGCGCCATTGGCGCGTGGTCCCAGGCGATGATCACCCTGGCGCTGGTACTGACCGCCCTGCTCTTCTGCGTGGTGATCGGCCTGCCGATGGGGATCTGGCTGGCGCGCAGCCCGCGGGCAGCGAAAATTATTCGCCCACTGCTGGATGCGATGCAGACCACCCCGGCGTTTGTCTACCTGGTGCCTATCGTGATGCTGTTCGGCATCGGCAACGTGCCGGGCGTGGTGGTGACCATTATCTTCGCCCTGCCGCCGATTGTGCGTCTGACCATTCTGGGCATCAATCAGGTGCCGGCGGATCTGATCGAAGCCTCGCGCTCGTTTGGCGCCAGCCCGCGTCAGATGCTGTTTAAAGTCCAGCTGCCGCTGGCGATGCCCACCATTATGGCGGGTGTGAACCAGACCCTGATGCTGGCCCTGTCGATGGTGGTGATCGCCTCGATGATCGCCGTGGGCGGTCTGGGCCAGATGGTGCTGCGCGGGATTGGTCGTCTCGATATGGGGCTGGCCACCGTCGGTGGCGTCGGGATCGTGATCCTCGCCATTATCCTTGACCGCCTGACCCAGGCTGTCGGTCGTGATGCACGCAGTCGCGGCAACCGTCGCTGGTATAACACCGGCCCTGTCGGGTTGCTTACCCGCCCATTCACAACGTCTAAATAAGGAACAACGATGCGACATAGCGTACTTTTTGCCACAGCGTTTGCCACCCTTGCCTCCACCAGCGCATTCGCTGCCGACCTGCCGGGCACCGGTATTACCGTGCAACCGGTCCAGAGCACCATCTCCGAAGAGTCATTCCAGACCGGGCTGGTCAGCCGCGCGCTGGAGAAGCTGGGCTATACGGTCAATAAACCCAGCGAAGTGGATTACAACGTCGGCTATACCTCTATTGCCTCGGGGGATGCCACCTTTACTGCCGTCAACTGGCAGCCGCTGCATGACGACATGTACACCGCCGCGGGCGGCGACAAAAAGTTCTACCGTGAAGGGACCTTTGTCTCCGGTGCGGCTCAGGGTTACCTGATCGACAAGAAAACCGCCGATCAGTACCACATCACCAATATTGAGCAGCTGAAAGATCCGAAGATTGCGAAGCTGTTCGATACCAACGGGGACGGCAAAGCCGACATGATGGGCTGCTCGCCGGGCTGGGGCTGTGAGGCGGTGATTAACCATCAGAACAAAGCCTTCGACCTGGCAAAAACGGTGGAGGTGAGTCACGGCAACTACTCTGCGATGATGGCGGACACTATTGCCCGCTTTAAAGAGGGTAAACCGGTCATCTATTACACCTGGACGCCATACTGGGTAAGCGACGTACTGAAGCCGGGTAAAGATGTGGTCTGGCTGCAGGTGCCGTTCTCCTCTCTGCCGGGCGAGCAGAAGGATATCGACACCAAACTGCCTAACGGCATGAACTACGGCTTCCCGGTGAATACCATGCACATTGTGGCCAACAAAGCCTGGGCTGAGAAAAACCCGGCAGCGGCGAAGCTCTTCTCGGTCATGAAGCTGCCGCTGGCGGACATCAACGCGCAGAACGCGATGATGCATGCCGGCAAGTCATCGGAGGCCGATGTACAGGGCCATATCGATGGCTGGATCAAAGCCCACCAGCAGCAGTTTGATGCATGGGTAAATGAAGCCCTGGCGGCACAGAAGTAACGCTACTCTGCTCCTCTCTCCCGGAGAGGGGAGCAGACCGCACGATCCATCACTCAACAACTCCCCGCCTCCTCTCTTCATCCGTTATTATGGTTTACGAAAAAATAATCACTTAACTAATGATTTCGAAACCAAATGACAAAAACACCTCAGGGGCTTAGCCCCGCACTTATTCTGCTGATGTCAGTGGCAACCGGTCTGGCGGTCGCCAGCAACTACTATGCGCAACCCCTGCTGGAAACCATCGCCCGCAACTTCTCGCTCTCGGCAAGCTCAGCCGGTTTTATCGTTACCGCCGCCCAGCTGGGATACGCTGTGGGTCTGCTGTTCCTCGTCCCGTTGGGGGATATGTTTGAACGCCGGGCGATGATTGTCTCCATGACGCTGCTGGCCGCGGGCGGGATGTTGATCACCGCCTCCAGCCAGTCGCTTAGCATGATGATCCTCGGCACCGCCCTGACCGGTCTCTTCTCGGTGGTGGCGCAGATTCTGGTGCCCCTCGCCGCTACCCTCGCCTCGCCGGATAAGCGCGGTAAGGTGGTCGGCACCATTATGAGCGGCCTGCTGCTGGGGATTTTACTGGCGCGTACCGTTGCGGGCTTACTGGCGGGTATCGGCGGCTGGCGCACCGTCTACTGGGTCGCCTCGGTGCTGATGGTGGTGATGGCGCTGGCGCTGTGGCGCGGCCTGCCGAAGGTGAAGTCAGAAACCCATCTCAACTATCCGCAGCTGCTGGGCTCCGTCTTTAGCCTGTTCATAAAGGATAAACTGCTGCGTACCCGGGCGTTGCTCGGCTGTTTCACCTTCGCTAACTTCAGTATTCTCTGGACCTCGATGGCCTTCCTGCTGGCCTCTCCGCCGTTTAACTATTCCGAAGGGGTGATCGGTCTGTTTGGTC
This sequence comes from Leclercia sp. M-A074-M, assembly GCF_965195605.1. NCBI lineage: Bacteria > Pseudomonadati > Pseudomonadota > Gammaproteobacteria > Enterobacterales > Enterobacteriaceae > Leclercia > Leclercia sp. M-A074-M. The sequence goes on from NZ_CBDAHM010000006.1 coordinate 77,745, forward strand.
TGGCCGGGGCTGCCGGTGCGCTGGGGGCGCGTCCTGCGGGTGGCCTGGCGGACAAGGGTAAATCGCACCTCACCACCACCGCCGGTCTGGTGATGCTGCTGCTCTCCTGGGCAGCAATCTGGTACGGACATGTCTCGGTGCTGGCGCTGATTATCGGCATCCTGGTGCTCGACCTGACCGTGCAGGGGGTGCATATCACCAACCAGACCGTGATTTACCGCGTCAAGCCGGATGCCCGTAACCGCCTGACGGCCGGGTATATGACCAGCTACTTTATCGGCGGTGCGGCCGGGTCGCTCATTTCGGCCTCGGCGTGGCAGCATGCCGGCTGGACGGGCGTGTGTGCGGTCGGGTCGGTGATGGCGCTGCTTAACCTGCTGGTCTGGTGGCGCGGTTATCACCGTCAGGAGGCTATTCAATAAGGTTTACATAAGTTTGGGGCTCTCAGGGTGTTAAGGAGCCCCTCAGTCTGTTAAGGTACGCAATCATTTATACCGAAAATTTTTATGTGGGTAATATATTAGAATACCGCATGAATAGCTTACGCCTGATGACTCATCCCCGTTTTGCCAGCGCCACCCCCTCTTTTCTGTGCTTACCGGGTCACGGATCAACCCGGCTCTTGATGACAGTGAAATTCGCCTTGTGGATTTTATCCGCACAAATAATTCATTTACATTATTTGTCACTGTCGTTACTATATTGGCTGTAATTAATGAGGTTATGCCCAAATGGATAGTTCGTTTACGCCCATTGAACAAATGCTTAAATTTCGCGCCAGTCGCTATGCAGATTTCCCATATCAGGAGATCCTGTTAACGCGTCTCTGCATGCACATGCAGGGTAAGCTGCTGGAAAATCGCAATAAAATGCTGAAAGCTCAAGGGATTAACGAGACGTTATTTATGGCGTTGATTACGCTGGAGTCTCAGGAAAATCACAGCATTCAGCCTTCGGAACTGAGTTGCGCGCTGGGTTCGTCCCGTACCAATGCGACCCGTATTGCCGATGAGCTTGAAAAACGTGGCTGGATTGAGCGCCGCGAAAGTGACAACGACCGCCGTTGTCTGCACCTGCAACTGACCGAGAAAGGTCACGAATTCCTGCGCGAGGTGCTCCCACCTCAGCACAACTGCCTGCATCAACTCTGGTCGTCTTTAAGTAACGCAGAGAAAGATCAGCTCGAGCATATCACCCGTAAGCTGCTCACCCGTCTGGACCAGATGGATGAAGATGGCGCTGTTCTTGAGGCGCTGCGCTAACGCGACGACACGCTCCAAAATCCAGATTAATAAGAAAACCGTCAGGCCAGCATCTCATCGTGCTGGCCTTTCTGATAACAGGTCGGCTCAGCCGATGTGAAATAATAAGATCGTGGAGAACAACATGAGCGCAAATGCGGAGAACACAACCCCGCAGCAACCGGTCAACAAGAAAGGCAAACGCAAGCGCGCCCTTCTGCTGCTGACCTTGCTCTTTATTATCATTGCCGTGGCATATGGGATCTATTGGTTTTTAGTACTGCGTCATAGTGAAGAGACGGATGACGCGTATGTGGCAGGGAACCAGGTTCAGATTATGGCGCAGGTGTCGGGCAGCGTGACGAAAGTCTGGGCTGACAATACCGACTTTGTGCAAAAAGGTGATGTGCTGGTAACGCTCGATCCGACCGATGCCCAGCAGGCGTTTGAAAAAGCGCAGACTGAGCTGGCCTCGAGCGTACGTCAGACCCGCCAGCTGATGATCAACAGCAAACAGCTGCAGGCCAATATTGACGTGCAGAAAACCGCCCTCGCCCAGGCCCAGAGCGACCTCAATCGTCGCGTCCCGCTGGGTTCGGCCAACCTGATTGGCCGCGAAGAGCTGCAACACGCCCGTGACGCGGTCGCCAGCGCGCAGGCCCAGCTGGATGTGGCACTTCAGCAATATAACGCTAATCAGGCGATCGTGCTGAATACCACGCTCGACCAACAACCGGCGGTAAAACAGGCGGCGACCGAAGTCCGTAACGCCTGGCTGGCGCTGCAGCGTACTAAAATCGTCAGCCCGATGACCGGCTACGTTTCCCGTCGTTCCGTGCAGCCTGGCGCGCAGATCACCTCCTCCACCCCGCTGATGGCGGTGGTGCCGGCAACCAACCTGTGGATTGACGCCAACTTCAAAGAGACCCAGCTGGCGCATATGCGTATCGGCCAGACCGCCACGGTCGTCAGCGACATCTACGGCGACGACGTAAAGTACACCGGCAAAGTGGTGGGGCTGGATATGGGGACCGGCAGCGCCTTCTCGCTGCTGCCTGCGCAGAACGCCACCGGGAACTGGATCAAAGTGGTTCAGCGTCTGCCGGTGCGTATCGAGCTGGATGAGAAACAGCTGGCGGACCATCCGCTGCGTATTGGCCTCTCCACGCTGGTGACGGTGGACACCTCCAACCGTGACGGCCAGATGCTGGCAAACCAGGCACGTTCGAACCCGGCCTACGAAAGTAATGCCCGTGAGATCAGCCTTGAGCCGGTGAATAAACTGATCGATGAGATCGTGAAGGCAAACGCCGGTTAATCCGAAGGTGAGCGTTATGCAGCAGCAAAAACCGCAAAAACCGTTGGAAGGGGCGCAGCTGGTCATCATGACCATTGCGCTTTCGCTGGCGACATTCATGCAGGTGCTGGACTCCACCATCGCGAACGTGGCGATCCCGACCATCGCCGGGAACCTTGGCTCATCCCTGAGCCAGGGGACATGGGTGATCACCTCGTTCGGGGTGGCGAATGCGATCTCCATCCCGATTACCGGCTGGCTGGCGAAGCGCGTCGGGGAAGTGAAACTGTTCCTCTGGTCAACGATCGCTTTCGTGCTGGCCTCCTGGGCGTGTGGCGTCTCCACCAGCCTGAACATGCTCATCTTCTTCCGCGTGATCCAGGGGATTGTGGCCGGACCGTTGATCCCGCTGTCGCAAAGTCTGCTCCTGAACAACTACCCGCCTGCCAAGCGCTCTATTGCGCTGGCGCTGTGGTCGATGACGGTGATTGTCGCCCCGATCTGCGGCCCGATTCTGGGCGGTTATATCAGCGATAACTATCACTGGGGCTGGATCTTCTTTATCAACGTGCCGATTGGCGCCCTGGTGGTACTGCTGACCCTGCAGTCGCTGCGTGGCCGCGAAACCCGCACTGAACAGCGGCGGATTGATGGCGTGGGGTTGGCGCTACTGGTGCTGGGCATCGGTAGCCTGCAGATCATGCTCGACCGCGGGAAAGAGCTGGACTGGTTCGCCTCGCAGGAGATCATCGTTCTGACTGTTGTGGCGGTGGTGGCGCTCAGCTTCCTGATTGTCTGGGAGCTGACGGACGACAACCCGATAGTCGATTTGTCGCTATTTAAATCACGCAACTTCACCATAGGGTGTTTGTGTATCAGCCTTGCCTACATGCTTTACTTCGGCGCCATTGTTCTGCTGCCGCAGCTGTTGCAGGAGGTATACGGGTATACCGCCACCTGGGCAGGGCTGGCGTCGGCGCCGGTCGGGGTGATCCCGGTCCTGCTGTCGCCGATCATCGGCCGCTTCGCCCATAAGCTGGATATGCGACGCCTGGTGACCTTCAGCTTCATCATGTATGCGGTGTGCTTCTACTGGCGCGCCTATACCTTTGAACCGGGCATGGACTTTGGCGCCTCCGCGTGGCCGCAGTTCATCCAGGGGTTTGCAGTGGCCTGCTTCTTTATGCCACTGACCACCATCACCCTCTCCGGTCTGCCGCCGGAAAGGATGGCGGCGGCATCCAGCCTGTCGAACTTTATGCGTACGCTGGCGGGCTCCATCGGGACCTCGATGACCACCACCATGTGGACTAACCGCGAGTCGCTGCACCATGCGCAGCTGACTGAATCGGTGAACGTGTTCAATCCGCAGGCGCAGGAAGTCTACAGCCAGCTGCAGGGGATGGGCATGACCGAGCAACAGGCATCCGGGTGGATAGCACAGCAGATCACCGCCCAGGGGCTAATCATCTCGGCCAACGAGATCTTCTGGCTATCGGCTGGGGTGTTCATTGTGTTACTGGGGCTGATCTGGTTCGCTAAACCGCCGTTCGGGGCGGGTGGCGGAGGCGGTGGCGCGCACTAATCATCTGAAAAGAAAAACGGATCTGCATGCAGATCCGTTTTTTTATGGGCGCGATAGAACTTACTTAATGCCGATAATTTTAATCGTAATGATCGAGACCGTGCCTGGTGGCACAAAGCCGGGTACGCCCTCTTCACCGTAGGCCTGTTTCGCCGGGATATGGATTTTTGCCTCCCCGCCCAGACCCAGTTTTTTCACTACCGTCTGGAACAGCGGCGGTAAATCCTTAACCCGGCTGGCGCGCACCTCTTTACTGGACATCACTTTACCGGTACCCAGCACCTCATCAATCTCGGCAATGATCTCGTTCTGGGCCGTAATCAGCGGCGCCTCACCTTGCTGAATCACCCGATAGATAGCTCCTTCCGGCAGTCGTTTAGCGCCTTTCTCATTCGCCGCCTTAGTCATGATCGCTTTGCTCTGCTTTTCGTTTTCACTTTGCATTGCGACAAACTGCTTTTTCTGTACCTGATCCAGCGCGACCAGCTCCTTCGACAGCGCTGCTGGCGTCATCTGGAGCTTATTGTTCACCTTGTCGTTAAAGCCCTGCATAAAGGCGTTAAGATCGAGCTTTTTGTTCAGCCCGCGCAGCTTGCTCTTTTCACGCCCTGCCGCATCGCCATACCAGGTGCCGATAGCGTAGCTGGTCAGCGTATCTTTTGCCGCCGTCTTATCGATCTTCATCCGCTGCGGCTCCTTAGTCGCTTTTGCGGATGCTGCCTGACTCTCCTTCAGCTTCTGGTTTTCGGCCGTCAACGTTGCCAGGGAGGCGCTTTGCGTTTTCTGCTGCTCCTCAAGCGAGGCTTTTTGCGTCTGTAGCTGGGCCAGCTGCTTTTTCAGCTCCTCGGTCTCTTTTCCGGCAGCAGCCAGTTGAGTGACCAGCGCACCGCTTTTATCTTTCTCGCTGCCAACGTTATTTTTCTGAAGAGCCAACAGGGACTCCTGTGAAGCGATAACTTTTTTAGCATCCTCAAGCTGGTTCTGCGCAATCTCAGATTTTAACTTCTCGCTTTTAAGCACTTTTTCCTGCTCGGCCAGCCGGGTCTCCAGAGTGGCTTTTTGCAGGTTCAGCGACGACAGCTGGGCTTTTAAGGCATCCGCCTCTTTTACCGCGCCGGTGCTCTTATCGCTGCTGGTTTTAAGGGTCGCAAGCTGCGCCTCCACCGCTTTCTTCTGCGCCTGCAGATCGGCCAGTTCTTTGGACAATGCCACGTTTTTCTCGCGGATCGCTTTCAGGGCAGCCAGCTCCGTCTCCAGCCCCTTTTTCTGCGTTTGCAGTTCGGTCAGCTCTTTCGCCAGCGCGGCACTTTTCTCATTGACCGCTTTCAGCGCCGTCAGCTGAGTATCCAGCGTCTTTTTCTGCGCCTGCAGATCGGTCAGCTCTTTGGTAAGGGTCGCATTTTTCGCACTGGCTTCTTTCAGAGAAGCAAGTTGGGTATCCAGCGCTTTCTTTTGCGTCTGCAGATCGGACAGCTCTTTGCTGAGAGTGTCATTTTTGGTACTGACCTCTTTCAGGGAGGCCAGCTGGGTTTCCAGCGTCTTCTTCTGCGCCTGCAGATCGCTCAGCTCTTTAAGCAGCTTCTCTTTGTCGCTTCCGGCGCTGCTCTTCTGCACAGCCAGCAGCGACTCCTGCGAGGCAATCACCTTTTTGGCATCTTCGAGCTGGTTCTGCGCAATTTCAGACTTTGTCTTTTCGCTGCTGAACGCTTTTTCCTGTTCGGCGAGCCGGGTCTCCAGAGTCGCTTTTTGCAGATTCAGCGACGACAGCTGGGCTTTTAGAGCCTCAAGCTCTTTTGCCACCCCGGCGCTTTTCTCGCTGCTGGTTTTGAGGGTGGCAAGCTGGGCATCCAGCGCCTTCTTCTGCGCCTGTAGGTCGGTCAACTCTTTCGTCAGCGCGACGCTCTTTTCCTCGGCCGCTTTCAGTGAAGCGAGCTGCGTTTCCAGCGCCTTCTTCTGCGCCTGCAGATCGGTCAACTCTTTCGCCAGCGTGGCGCTCTTCTCATCGGCCGCTTTCAGTGAAGCCAGCTGGGTTTCCAGCGCCTTCTTCTGCGCCTCCAGGTCGCTCAGCTCTTTAAGCAGCTTCTCTTTGTCGCTTCCGGCGCTGCTCTTCTGCACAGCCAGCAGCGACTCCTGCGAGGCAATCACCTTTTTGGCATCTTCGAGCTGATTCTGCGCAATCTCAGACTTTGTCTTTTCGCCGCTGAACGCTTTTTCCTGTTCGGCGAGCCGGGTCTCCAGAGTCGCTTTTTGCAGATTCAGCGACGAGAGCTGGGCTTTTAAAGCATCGAGCTCTTTTGTCACGCCAGTGGTCTGGATGCTGTTGGTCTTAAGGGCACTCAGCTGCGCATCAAGCGCGTCCTTCTGCGCCTGTAGATCGTTCAGCGCTTTCGTCAGAGCGGCGCGTTGCGCGTTGGCTTTATTGAGCTGCTCCACCAGTTCTGCATTTTTTTGTTGATCGACGCCAGCAGGCTTCGGCAGCATCGCGATCAGGCTCTCAATGGCAAGCTTTTGCGCGCTGCCTTCCGATTGTGCTGTCAGCCGGGAGAGCTTCTGCTCTTTTTCCGCGACACGATCCCTTTCATGAGCAACCGCCTGTTCCAGCAGCGCCTTTTCGCTTTCCACCGCACTTAGCTGTTTATCTAATTGGGTGATGGTGGTATTGGCCTGACGAAGTGCCTCGGTGAGGCGGGAAAGTTTGGCCTGATCGGCCGCGACGGCCTTGTCGTTTTTAACAGACGCGGCACGGGTCGCCGGACGGGCAGGTTTTACCTGCTGCGGCGCTGTATCCAGGGGAGTAGTGGTGGTCTCTGAGGAGATAAAAGGATTGGTTGAATTATTGCCGATAATTTTTTCGTTATTTAAACGTTCCAATAGTTCCGTTCCGGCTGAAAATGCTTTTCCACCCGATAATAACAATCCGCAGTACAGTGCTGCGCTAAAATATTTATTCATAACTTGTTCATTTCATTGGCACGGTTCATCATATTGGTATAAACCGTATTACGAATCCTTACGCATACCAGCGACAGTTTTTTATTAATTTCGGTGAGCATAACTTCGGAAGCGTTATCATCAACCAGAGATTTATTCGATTCGTAAATTTTATAGTTTTTATTAATATTCTCAAATTGCTTACGGTAGGTCTCGTAGGCCGCCGGGTCGAGCTTTTGCAGCGCAGAAAACTCCTGATAGCACTGCACCTCCTGCTTACGTTCGGCAGGGGCTTTGGCTATAGGCGTAGTCACCGGTTTAGAACTGCAGGCAGACAGCAGAATAGCGGAAAAAAGAATCGCGGAGCCAGCAAAATAAACTTTCATAAATCCCTCTTAATTATATTCTATTCCATGAAATATTAACGCATCAATAATTACAGTGAATGAGCGTTAAGGTTTCATCCATAGATATAATATATATAAATAACTATCATGCGTTAGCTGCAATAATAAAGAGAAAGAGAGGATTGCACAACGAGTGACAGGCTTTTAGGAATTTATTAATAGAGTAATATTACCCGGCATACTCCTTGCGAAGAGCCGGGTAATTTGCTAGATGTGCAGTTCCTGCAACTTCTCTTTTGGCAGCGCCAGTTCGTCATTGCTGTTGACGCGAACGTCACGCTCAAGGATGTGGCGGGCAATATCCTGGGCTTCTTCCAGAGAGTGCATCTGATATGTACCGCACTGGTAAACGTTGAGCTCCGGGATCTGGTTCTGCTCTTTAACTTTCAGCACATCTTCCATCGCCGCTTTCCACGCATCTGCGACGCGGGTCTCTTCCGGCACCCCAATCAGGCTCATGTAGAACCCGGTACGGCAACCCATAGGCGAGATATCGATGATCTCAACGCCGTTACCGTTCAGGTGATCGCGCATGAAGCCGGCAAACAGGTGCTCCAGGGTGTGAATGCCTTTTTCCGGCATCACTTCTTTATTCGGTACGCAGAAACGCAGGTCGAATACCGTGATCGTATCGCCGTGCGGGGTATGCATGGTCTTCGCAACGCGTACAGCAGGTGCTTCCATACGGGTATGGTCGACAGTAAAGCTATCTAATAACGGCATACGTCACCTCCGATAGTGATTTTTTTTTAAAAAAAATGAACTCTTCTTTTCAACGCGCGTCTGAGTATATGAAAGACGCGCATTTGTTATCATCATCCCTGTTCTTCAGAGATGTTATTTTGGCCACAGCGATGTGGCCTTTTTCTTTTCTGTCAGGTCTGTTTCGCCAGAAACTCAGCAAACGACTCTGTATCCGCCGCCTCAATCTCACGCTGACGCACCGTTGACGCTTCGCGTTCAGCAGCGAACTCAGCTTCGGTAAGCACCTCCAGCGGTTCCTGCAGCAGCATATCGCGATACTCCGCCGCAAGTGCACGACCGGTCCCGCCGATGCCCCGATCAATCATAGAACGCAGAATGCGTGCCGAGAACGTTAGCTCAGGATTATCAAAACTTTCGACCAGCTGATCGCAAACCAGCTGATACGCATCGCCACCATAAACGCTGTCCAGTGTCTGGGCGACGCGTTTGAGATCGCGGAACAGATCTTTACCCACCTGTTGCAGCGGGAACTGTGCCGTCTGGCAACCTATGCCCAGCGTCAGGCCAGGTTTACGCCCTTCAAGGATCACCCGGTTCCAGTTCGTGCGGGTGCAGAGCAGTTCGTCAGCACTCATTTCCGGCGCATCGGCCAGCACGCACCAGACCATAAACAGATCCAGGAAGCGTACCTGCTGCTCGTCCACGCCGATAGGCGAGAACGGGTTGATATCCAGGGAGCGCACTTCGATGTACTCAATCCCACCGCGCTGTAACGCATCCGATGGTGTTTCTCCGCTGCGCGTGACGCGTTTCGGACGGATAGGCGCGTATAGTTCGTTTTCAATCTGTAAAACGTTACTGTTGATTTGCAGACGCTTACCGTCTTTCTCAAGACCGATCTCTTCGTAGGTTTCCGACGGGGTTTTGATCGCCCGCTTCAATCCTGCCACATACTCGTGCAGATCGTTAAACGTAATACCGAGATTGCTTTGCGACTTATTGGTATAACCCAGGTCGCTGAGACGCAGGGAGGTGGCATATGGCAGGTAGTACATACCGCAGTCGGTTTTCTCAAACGGCAGCGTGGTCGGTTTGCCCTGCAGGAAAGAGGAGCAAATCGCCGGCGATGCGCCGAACAGATACGGGATGACCCAGCCGAAGCGATAGTAGTTACGAATCAGGCGGAAATAGCCTGCGGAGATCGCCTCTTTATCTGTTTCGCCGCACTTCGCCTGCCAGAATGCCATCGGCAAGGAGAAGTTATAGTGCACGCCAGAGATCGTCTGCATCAGCGCGCCATAGCGATTTTTTAATCCTTCGCGATAGAGCGTTTTCAGACGACCGATATTGGACGTGCCGTACTGCGCCAGTTCAATATCCTGCCCCTGCGCGATATAGCACGGCATACTCAGCGGCCACATCCGCTCATCACCCAGATTACGGGCGCTGTAGCGGTGAATGTCACGCATGATTTTCAGCATGTGGTCAATTTCGCCGTCGACCGGCGTAATAAACTCAAGCAGTGCTTCGGCGAAATCAGTAGTGATCCATTTATGGGTCAGCGCCGAACCCAACGCCTGTGGATGGCCTGTCGTTGCGAGACTGCCATCTGCGTTAACGCGCAGCGTTTCGCGCTCAAGACCGCGCTGAATACCCTTCAGTGCCTGAGGGTGGTTTTCCAGCCAGGCCAGTGCCTGTGATACGTCCGGGATCAATTCGACCTCCCGCCTGTCAAAATCATTTCATTTAGCATAATTGTAATGGTTTCTGGTCACAAACAGTCCAATTAGTGCCACCACGTCATGCCCTGCAAAGTTGCAACCGCTACAAGAATGTAGCGCAATGCCTTGCCAAGGCATAAAAAAAAGAGCACAGGCCCCCAGGAGATGCGCATCCATCCCGCCAGCAGGCACAGTAAATCACCGATTACCGGCATCCAGCTTAGTAAAAGCGTGGCAGCGCCATAGCGTTTTAGCCAGCCGACTGCCTTTTCCTGCCAGCGCGATTTTTTGCGTAGCGGAAAGAATCGCCCAAGAATAACGTTAGTCAGCCCTCCAAGGCTATTACCCATTGTTGCTATTAACACGAGTAACCACGGCTGACTGACACCGGACAAGAGCATCGCCACCAGTACCACCTCGGAATTTCCGGGCAGGATCGTGGCGCTTAAAAAACTGCTGGCGAATAATGAGGCGAGTGACAGTGTGTCACTCACAGTAAGCGAACATCCACCGCGGCCATACCGGCATCACGCGCTGCCTGAATACCGAAATCGGCATCTTCAAACACCACGCACTTCGCGGGTGGTACGCCCATCAGCTCTGCACAAAGCAGAAAGGTGTCAGGTGCAGGCTTGTGGTTTTTAACGTGATCGGCCGCGACCACGGCAGAGAAATAGTGGCGCAGGTTAAGGTGGTTGAGCAGTGCTTCAGCGATAGCGCTTTCACTGCCCGTACCGACGGACATGGGACGTCGCCCGTGCCACGCCTTCACTACGTCGATTAAGGGCAAAGGACGCACAGTGTCCAGCAGCATGGCTTTTACTGCATCGGTTTTTTCACGCGCGAGCAGGTGCGGGTCGAGATCGGCCTGATTCAGTTCAATCACGGCCTGCGCAATACGCCAGGTTGGAGATCCGTTGAGGGCTATCATCGCCTGTAAGTCGAAACGCATACCATAACGACCCAGGACTTCAGTCCATGCCTGGCGATGCGTTGGCTCAGTGTCGAGGATGGTGCCATCCATATCGAAAATCAAACCGTCATACTGTGCGTACATCGTGCTCTCGCGAAAGGATTACAAAGCGTTACTTTATCGTAAACAAGGGGTTTTGTCGCTGACAGAGAAGATGATTGCTGACGAAACGTCGAAGGAATAAACAATGAGGGAGAAGATGGTGCATCCGGGAGGATTACTCGGCGTTGCCTCGCCCTCCGGGTCGTTGCTGAAGCAACGTTATCCTCCCTGATGCTGACGATTGATTCGCAGACCATGAAACAACAGCCTGGCTGTTATCTCTGAGAAGATGGTGCATCCGGGAGGATTCGAACCTCCGACCGCTCGGTTCGTAGCCGAGTACTCTATCCAGCTGAGCTACGGATGCATCGGGATTTACTACTGTACTACTCGATACCACATATCATTTCGAAATCGACATGCAATAAAAGATGGTGCATCCGGGAGGATTACTCGGCTGCGCCTCACCCTTCGGGCCGTTGCTGAAGCAACGTTATCCTCCCTGGTNCTGGCGATTAACTCGCAGACCTTGAAACAACAGCTTCGCTGTTATCTCGGAGAATATGGTGCATCCGGGAGGATTCGAACCTCCGACCGCTCGGTTCGTAGCCGAGTACTCTATCCAGCTGAGCTACGGATGCATCGGGATTTACTACTGTACTGCTCGATATTCATATCACTTCTAAAGCAATATGAAGTAATAGATGGTGCATCCGGGAGGATTCGAACCTCCGACCGCTCGGTTCGTAGCCGAGTACTCTATCCAGCTGAGCTACGGATGCAAAATGGCGGTGAGGCGGGGATTCGAACCCCGGATGCAGCTTTTGACCGCATACTCCCTTAGCAGGGGAGCGCCTTCAGCCTCTCGGCCACCTCACCACACAACGCCTCTTTCGAGTGCTCCGAGTAACTCGCTAAGAGCTTCTCGTCGCTGCGTGGCGCATATATTACTTTCTGGGACTTATAAGTCAAACAATTTTCCACAAGCTTTTATCGTTTGCACAATTCACAGGCAATTCGGACGTAAAACCTGCAAAGAGAGTGTTTTATAAACGTATTTTGCCCCTCTTTCTACACTCTTCTGCATGGAGAACGGTAGATTTTGGCGAAGTAAAAGAGATGAGAGTGGTCAAAAACAGAGCGAACGAAACAGAACGGTAACTTTAAGGAAGGAGAATGTCAGGAGGGGTGCGTCTCGCCAGAGAGCGAGACGCGATAATATCAGTAACTTGACTGCTGGGATTTTTCAGCCTGGATACGCTGGTAGATCTCTTCACGATGAACAGAGACTTCTTTAGGGGCGTTCACACCAATACGTACCTGGTTACCCTTTACCCCTAAAACTGTCACGGTGACCTCATCCCCAATCATGAGGGTCTCACCAACTCGACGAGTCAGAATCAGCATTCTTTGCTCCTTGAAAGATTAAAAGAGTCGGGTCTCTTGTATCCCGGCATTATCCATCATATAACGCCAAAAAGTAAGCGATGACAAACACGTAATGTGTAGGTAGTCACGGCATCACAATCTGTTAAACGTAAGTTTAGCCGATATACACAAACTCAACCTGACTTTATCATTATGGATAGCGTAGAGCGCAGTACGCCATAACGGTGTCGTTATGGCGTCTGATTACGCTTTGTAATTATTACAGTTTCGAATTTACCCAGCTTTCTACACTGGCCAGTGCTGCCGGGAGGGCCGCAGCGTCCGTACCACCGGCTTGCGCCATGTCAGGACGACCACCGCCTTTACCGCCCACTTGCTGAGCGACCATACCAATCAGCTCCCCTGCTTTCACACGGTCGATCACGTCCTTAGATACGCCCGCAATCAGAGAAACCTTACCTTCCGCTACCGTTGCCAGAACGATAACCGTTGAACCGAGCTGGTTCTTGAGATCGTCGACCATGGTACGAAGCATTTTCGGCTCAACGCCCGTCAGCTCGCTGACCAGCAGTTTAACGCCTTTAATTTCAACCGCTTTGCTGGAGAGGTTTGCGCTCTCCGCAACCGCAGCCTGCTCTTTCAGCTGCTGGAGTTCTTTTTCCAGTTGGCGGGTACGTTCCATCACGCTGCGCACTTTCTCGCCCAGGTTCTGGCTGTCGCCCTTCAGCAGCTGCGCGATGTCGTGCAGCTGATCGCTCTCAGCATGCAGGCTGGCAATCGCGCCTTCACCGGTGACCGCTTCGATACGACGAACGCCTGCCGCGGTACCGGATTCGGACACGATGCGGAACAGACCGATGTCGCCCGTACGGCTGGCGTGCGTACCACCACACAGCTCGGTGGAGAAGTCACCCATGCTCAGCACACGTACACGGTCGTCATACTTCTCGCCGAACAGGGCCATTGCGCCTTTGTTCTTCGCCGCCTCGAGGTCCATGATGTTGGTTTCGATCGGCAGGTTACGACGGATCTGAGCGTTAACCAGATCTTCCACCGCGCGGATTTCTGCCGGTTTCATCGCTTCAAAATGGGAGAAGTCGAAACGCAGCACTTTGTCATTTACCAGGGAGCCTTTCTGGGCAACGTGCGTACCCAGAACCTGGCGCAGCGCGGCGTGCATCAGGTGCGTCGCGGAGTGGTTCAGACGAATACGTGCGCGGCGCGCTTCGTCAACGATAGCCTGAACGCCCTCGCCCACTTTCAGTTCGCCGGATGCCAGCGTCCCCTGGTGGCCGATTGCCTGACCATATTTCTGCGTGTCGCTGACGGCAAAGCTGAAACCATTGCCTTTCAGTTCGCCTTTATCACCCACCTGGCCGCCTGATTCCGCGTAGAACGGCGTCTTGTCCAGAACCACAACGGCAGTCTGGCCCGCGCTGATGCTCTCCACGGCTTTGCCGTCAACAAACAGGGCTGTTACTGTGCCGTTGGTTTCCAGATGCTCGTAACCTTCAAATTCGCTGCTGCCATCAACGCGGATCATGGCGTTGTAATCGGCGCCGAACCCGCTGGATTCACGCGCACGACGGCGCTGCTCTTCCATTGCCGCTTCGAAGCCCGCTTCGTCAACTTTAATGTTGCGCTCGCGGCAAACATCAGCCGTCAGGTCAACCGGGAAACCATAGGTGTCGTACAGACGGAAGGCGGTTTCACCATCCAGAGTGTCGCCTTTCAGCTTCGACAGCTCGTCGTCCAGCAGGGTCAGGCCACGTTCCAGCGTACGGGCAAACTGCTCTTCTTCGGTTTTCAGAACCTGCTCAACCTGCGCCTGCTGACGTTTCAGCTCTTCGCCCGCTGCGCCCATAACGCCAATCAGCGGCCCCACCAGCTTATAGAAGAAGGTATCTTTCGCGCCCAGCATGTTGCCGTGGCGGATCGCGCGGCGAATGATACGGCGCAGCACGTAGCCGCGGTTTTCATTCGATGGGATCACGCCGTCAGCAATCAGGAATGCACAGGAGCGGATGTGGTCGGCAATCACGCGCAGGGATTTGTTGCTCAGGTCGGTCGCGCCAGTCACGTCGGCAACGGACTTAATCAGAGTGCTGAACAGATCGATGTCGTAGTTGGAGTTAACGTGCTGCAGTACTGCGGCAATACGCTCCAGACCCATACCGGTATCTACGGATGGCTTCGGCAGTGGCTCCATGGTGCCGTCGATCTGACGGTTGAACTGCATGAAGACGATGTTCCAGATCTCGATGTAACGGTCGCCGTCTTCTTCTGCGCTGCCAGGAGGGCCGCCCCAGATGTGGTCGCCGTGATCGTAGAAGATTTCGGTGCAAGGACCGCACGGACCGGTATCGCCCATCTGCCAGAAGTTGTCAGACGCGTACGGGGCGCCTTTGTTATCGCCGATGCGAATAATACGTTCGCGCGGGATACCCACCTCTTTTTCCCAGATTTCATAGGCTTCATCGTCGGTTTCGTAGACGGTAACCCACAGGCGCTCTTTCGGCAGGTTGAACCAGTTTTCACCGGTCAGCAGTTCCCATGCGTACTGGATAGCGTCATGTTTGAAATAGTCGCCAAAGCTGAAGTTACCCAGCATCTCGAAGAAGGTGTGGTGACGTGCGGTATAACCGACGTTTTCCAGATCGTTATGTTTACCACCCGCACGTACACAACGCTGTGAGGTGGTCGCGCGGGAATAATTACGCTTGTCGAGACCAAGGAAGACATCCTTGAACTGGTTCATCCCGGCGTTGGTAAAAAGTAAAGTTGGATCGTTGTTCGGTACCAGGGAGCTGCTGGCAACAACCTGATGTCCCTTACTATGGAAAAAATCGAGAAACGCCTGTCGGATCTCAGCGGTGCTCTTGCTCATAATTATCCTGAAATCAAGCTAACGAAATGTCACAGCGGGTCACTACGCAACCGTTGTTGGACGGACCAGCTACTGTAAAAAGTGGGAATAAGATAAGTTTTCTTTGGAGGGAAGTAAAATCCCGCATGCGTTCAATCGATAAAATTACGCCAGATATCCTGTATATCCTCCATCAGGAAACCGCGGTAGAGCAAAAAGCGCTGGATTTTGACTTTTTCTGAAAATTCACGCGGCAGCGGTTCGCCGTATTTTCGCACCGCCTGTTCCCGCGCCAGTTCGCACCAGTCAATCTCGCATTCACGCATCGCGCGTTCTGTGATTTCCCGTGGGATACCTTTCTGATTAAGCTCCTGGCGGATACGCGCCGGGCCATAACCTTTACGGCTGCGGCTGGCGATAAAGCGAGAGACGAAGCGGCTATCGTCCAGATAGTTATGCTCGTAACACCAGGCAATAACGCGGTCATAATCTTCCGCGGTCGCGTCGATTTGTTCCGGGCCGTTTTTGCTCATGACCGGCGCCATGAGTTTGCGGCGCAGCTCCTGTTCGCTATGGTCGCGCACGCTCAGTATGCGTACTGCGCGATCAAGCAGACGGTTCCAGGCGGGGCGTCGGGGGGATGATTCACTCATAAAGCACCTGCTGAAAAACAAATGCAAAAAAGGGCCGCAATCGCAGCCCTTTTATTACATCAAGTGATTAGAAATCTTCGTTGGTTTCTTCTACGTCTGCGTCATCCGCAGTGAAGTCTGGCTTAGCATCCTGATTGTTGAGAAGCAGATCGCGTACCTTCTTCTCAATCTCTTTCGCTGCTGCCGGGTTCTCTTTCAGCCAGGAGATAGCATTCGCTTTACCCTGACCAATCTTGTCGCCGTTGTAGCTGTACCAGGCGCCCGCTTTCTCAATCAGCTTCTCTTTCACGCCGAGGTCAACCAGTTCGCCGTAGAAGTTGATGCCTTCGCCGTAGAGGATCTGGAATTCAGCCTGTTTGAACGGTGCAGCGATTTTGTTCTTAACCACTTTCACACGCGTTTCGCTACCCACCACGTTCTCACCGTCTTTAACGGCACCGATACGGCGGATATCCAGACGCACGGAGGCGTAGAATTTCAGCGCGTTACCACCGGTGGTGGTTTCCGGGTTACCGAACATCACACCGATCTTCATACGGATCTGGTTGATGAAGATCAGCAGCGTGTTGGACTGCTTCAGGTTACCGGCCAGCTTACGCATCGCCTGGCTCATCATACGTGCCGCGAGGCCCATGTGAGAGTCACCGATTTCGCCTTCGATTTCTGCTTTTGGCGTCAGCGCCGCTACGGAGTCGACGATGATTACGTCAACTGCGCCAGAGCGCGCCAGTGCGTCACAGATTTCCAGTGCCTGCTCACCGGTATCCGGCTGCGAGCAGAGCAGGTTGTCGATATCAACACCCAGTTTACGTGCGTAAACCGGATCCAGCGCGTGCTCAGCATCGATAAAGGCACAGGTTTTGCCCTCGCGCTGTGCAGCAGCCACAACCTGTAAGGTCAGGGTGGTTTTACCGGAGGATTCTGGCCCGTAGATCTCTACGATACGACCCATAGGCAGGCCGCCAGCACCCAGTGCAATATCCAGAGAAAGCGAACCGGTGGAGATAGTTTCTACATCCATGGAACGATCTTCACCCAGGCGCATGATGGAACCTTTACCGAATTGCTTTTCGATCTGGCCCAGTGCTGCCGCCAACGCTTTCTGTTTGTTTTCGTCGATAGCCATTTTTTCCTCTCATGCCGGGTGAAACAACTGCGCTTCACCTTGGATTTCTGTTCTGTTGCAGCAATTATACTGTATGCTCATACAGTATCAAGTGTTTTGTAGAAAATGTTGCCAGAGCGTTTTTAACGCATAAACGGTGGCCTGACGACGCACGCTTTCACGGTCGCCGCTAAAGCATTCCCGGCGGGTAATCCCCTCCCCTTGGGCCGTCGCAAAGCCAAACCACACTGTTCCAACAGGCTTTTCCTCGCTGCCACCGTCCGGCCCGGCGATGCCGCTAATAGAGATAGCATAGTCCGCCCGGGCAGCACGCAGGGCGCCAATCGCCATTTCAATGACCACCGGTTCACTCACCGCGCCGTGCTCGATGAGCGTGGGCTCACGAACCCCAATCATCTGCGCTTTCGCTTCATTACTGTAGGTGACAAAACCGCGTTCAAACCAGGCGGAACTGCCCGCGATATCGGTGATAGCTTTCGCCACCCAGCCACCGGTACAGGACTCAGCCGTGGTGACCGTGGCACCGCGCTGTTTCAGCGCCTGCCCTACCCTCTCACTGAGCTGCATTAATTCATGGTCACTCATCTCGTTTTGTCTCCATAAAAACGTGCAGCACAAGATAGCACTTTAGTCGGTAGATATGAGGATGAGGTGGCGCTTTTACGAGGGGGATTCAGAAAAAATAAACGTAGCCATCCGGCCAGGAGTGAAACGTGAGTGGCGTAAGCCACCCACGTTTTCAGGCGTTAACTGAACGGCGAGGCCGCCCTCGCCTGGGCCACCGCCAGCCCCAGTTGCCAGACCGCCATCGCATAGTGCGTACTGTGGTTGTAGCGGGTGATGGTGTAGAAGTTCGGCAGGCCGTACCAGTACTGATAACCGGTGCCAATATCCAGACGTAGCAGGCTCACCTGCTGATTGCCGTTCAGCGGCTGCTGCGGCGTGAGGCCGGCAGAGGTCAGCTGTGCCGCGCTGTAGCGGGTTTTAAAGCCGTTCTCCAGCCCCGGTGCCTGGCCGTTAGCCATAACCGCGACCGGCTGGCCTGGCGTCCAGCCATGCTCTTTAAAGTAGTTGGCAACGCTGCCAATGGCATCTTCAGGATCCCACAGGTTGATGTGCCCGTCCCCATTGAAATCGACCGCATACTGCTTATAGGAGGAGGGCATAAACTGGCCGTAGCCCATCGCCCCGGCAAAGGAGCCTTTCAGATCCAGCGGGTCGTCCTGCTCGTCACGGGCCATCAGCAGGAAGGTTTCCAGCTCAGAGGAGAAGTATTCCGCCCGGCGCGGGTAGTTAAAGGAGAGGGTCGCCAGCGCATCAAGAATGCGGGTTTTTCCCATCACCCGGCCCCAGCGGGTCTCCACGCCGATAATCCCGACGATGATCTCCGGCGGCACGCCGTAAACCTGCTGGGCACGGGTCAGTGCATCCTGATACTGATTCCAGAACGCCACGCCATTCTGCACGTTGTCCGGGGTAATAAACTGCTTGCGATAGCGCAGCCATGCGCCGTTCGGTCCGGCCGGAGGCTGGGTGGTCGGCGCCTGACGATCCATCAGTCGCAATACATAATCCAGACGTTTCGCCTGGGAGAGGATCTCCTGTAGCTGGGCTTTGTTAAAGCCGTGCTTGCTCACCATTTTGTCGATGAACTGCTCCGCCGCAGGGTTATTGGCAAAGTCGCCCCCCATCTGCATCACATTATGCTGAGGCTCCAGCAGGAAGCCGCCGGAAGGGGCGCCTGCCGTTTGCTGGACCTCTTCGGTCTTCGGTTTACTACTGCATGCGGAGAGCAGAATAAGCGCAGGGAGTAGCGCTGCGTAACGACGCTTGAACATGACACATCCATTCACGAATTCGATAAGTGGCAAGTATGGTAAAGCATCCGGGACACCTCAAGGAAGGGGCGCACACGCACCCGGCAAAATCTTTACGCTGCCTAAAGGTAAATTCAGTCTCTTCTTCACCACGCCGCCGTCACCTTTCTTATTATCTTTCAAAATAATCACTTTTTCTTTCATTGTGGGATCTATTTAACACTTTAAAACCTTTCAAAGTGATTATTATTACTCCGCCAGAGCGAACATACCCTACAGGAGAAAATAATGATAGAAATCATCACCCATGGCGCCGAGTGGTTTATCGGGCTGTTTCAGAAAGGTGGCGAAGTCTTTACCAGCATGGTCACCGGCATTCTGCCGCTGCTGATCAGCCTGCTGGTGATCATGAATGCGCTGATCAACTTTATCGGCCAGCAGCGGATTGAAAAGCTGGCCCAGCGCTGCGCAGGTAACCCCCTTTCCCGCTATCTGCTGCTGCCCTGCATTGGCACCTTTGTGTTTTGTAACCCCATGACCCTGAGCCTCGGGCGCTTTATGCCCGAACGCTACAAGCCGAGCTACTACGCGGCAGCATCCTACAGCTGCCACTCCATGAACGGCCTGTTCCCGCATATCAACCCGGGCGAGCTGTTTGTCTATCTGGGGATCGCCAGCGGCCTGACCACCCTCGGCCTGCCGCTCGGCCCGCTGGCGGTGAGCTACCTGGTGGTCGGCCTGGTGACTAACTTCTTCCGCGGCTGGGTGACCGATCTCACCACCGCCATTTTCGAAAAGAAGATGGGCATTCAGCTTGAACAGAACGTCCAGCTTAAGGGAGCCACAGCATGAGCCGGATCCGCATTGAAAAAGGCACGGGTGGCTGGGGCGGCCCGCTGGAGTTCGACGCCACCGAAGGCAAAAAAATCGTCTACATCACCGCGGGCACCCGCCCGGCTATCGTCGACAAGCTGCGCGAACTCACCGGCTGGGAAGCGATGGACGGCTTTAAAGAGGGCGAGCCGCCGGAAGCGGAGATCGGCGTGGCGGTGATCGACTGCGGCGGCACCCTGCGCTGCGGCATCTACCCGAAACGGCGCATTCCCACCGTCAATATTCATTCGACGGGGAAATCCGGCCCGCTGGCGCAGCATATCGTGGAGGACATTTACGTCTCAGGCGTAAAAGAAGAGAACATCACGCTGGTAGACGGGGCTGCACCAGCCAAAAAGCACGCGCCGCGCGAATATGACACCAGCAAGAAGATCACCGAGCAGAGCGACGGTCTGCTGGCAAAAGTCGGGATGGGAATGGGCTCTGCGGTTGCGGTCCTGTTCCAGTCCGGGCGCGACACCATCGATACGGTGCTGAAAACCATCCTGCCGTTCATGGCCTTCGTCTCGGCGCTGATCGGCATCATCATGGCCTCCGGGCTGGGGGACTGGATCGCCCACGGCCTGGCTCCGCTGGCCAGTCATCCGCTCGGGCTGGTGACCCTGGCGCTGATCTGCTCCTTCCCGCTGCTGTCGCCGTTCCTCGGTCCCGGCGCGGTCATCGCCCAGGTCATTGGCGTACTGATTGGCGTGCAGATTGGGCTGGGCAATATTCCCCCGCACCTCGCCCTGCCCGCGCTGTTCGCCATTAATGCCCAGGCCGCCTGTGACTTTATCCCGGTGGGGCTGTCGCTGGCTGAAGCGCGCCAGGAGACCGTACGCGTCGGCGTCCCTTCGGTGCTGGTAAGCCGCTTCCTGACTGGTGCGCCAACGGTGCTGATCGCCTGGTTCGTCTCCGGCTTTATTTATCAATAAGAGGAATTCCTGATGACCGTGATTTACCAGACCACCATTACCCGCATCGGCCAGAGCGCCCCGGATGCGCTGAGCGACCAGATGCTGATCACCTTTCGTGAAGGGGCCCCGGCAGATATTGAGGAATTCTGTTTTATCCACTGCCACGGGGAGCTCAATGGCGAACTGAAGGTCGGAAGCGAGCTGGAGCTGGGCGAAACGCGCTATGCCGTCACCGCCGTGGGCGACGTGGCCGAACAAAACCTGCGCGAGCTGGGCCACATCACCCTGCGTTTCGATGGTCGGCTCCAGGCGGAGTACCCCGGCACGGTTCACGTGGCGGGCCCGGTTCCACAGGCTGTTACCCCAGGCTGCACATTAAAATTTGTTGCGTAATTAAGGAGAGAAATATGAGTCAGGTTGCCGTTGTCATTGGTGGAGGACAAACCTTAGGGGAGTTCCTCTGCCGTGGGCTTGCCGCAGAGGGTTACCGCGTGGCGGTAGTCGATATCCAGAGTGAAAAGGCCGCCCGCGTGGCGGACGCCATCAATACCGAATTCGGTAACGGGATGGCCTGGGGATTTGGCGCTGACGCCACCAGCGAGCAGAGCGTGCTGGCTCTCGCCCGCGGCGTGGACGAGATTTTTGGCCGCACCGATCTGCTGGTCTACAGCGCCGGGATCGCCAAAGCGGCATTTATCAGCGATGTGGAGCTGGGGGATTTCGACCGTTCATTGCAGGTGAACCTGGTGGGCTATTTCCTCTGCGCCCGGGAGTTCTCGCGCCTGATGATCCGCGACGGCATTGCCGGGCGCATCATTCAGATCAACTCCAAATCCGGCAAGGTGGGCAGCAAGCACAACTCCGGCTACAGCGCGGCCAAGTTCGGCGGCGTGGGGCTGACGCAGTCCCTGGCGCTGGATCTGGCGGAATATGGCATTACCGTGCATTCCCTGATGCTCGGCAACCTGCTGAAATCGCCGATGTTCCAGTCCCTGCTGCCGCAGTACGCCACCAAACTTGGCATTAATGAGGATCAGGTGGAGCAATACTACATCGATAAAGTGCCGCTGAAGCGCGGCTGCGACTATCAGGACGTGCTGAATATGCTGCTGTTTTATGCCAGCCCGAAAGCCTCTTACTGCACCGGGCAGTCGATCAATGTCACCGGTGGGCAGGTGATGTTCTGAGTTCATTCCCCGGGGGCGCTGCGCTTACCGGGGCTACAAACCCCGAACCCCAGGCCGGGCAAGCGTATCGCCGCCCGGCCATAGCACAGGAGCTAAACATGGTCACCACCCTGATCACCGTCGCTGTTATCGCCTGGCTGTGCCAGCTGGCACTCGGCGGCTGGCAAATCCATCGTTTTAACCGCGCCTTTGACGCCCTTTGCCAGAAAGGGCGCGTGGGCGTGGGCCGCTCCGGCGGTCGCTTTAAGCCGCGGGTGATTGTCGCCATTGCGCTGGATGATAACCACCGGGTCTGTGACTCCTTGATGATGCGTGGGCTGACGGTCTTTGCCCGACCGGTGAAAATTGCAGCGATTAACGGCACCGCGTTGCAGGAATTAGAGCCCGATGTGATCTTTCCCAATGATTCGCTCTGTCAGGATGCACTATCATTAGCGCTTAAATTGAAACATGGATAATTTCGTTGTGAACGTTATACGCTTGCGAAATTATCATTTCGCAACCTAAGGAACTCAACGCCTATGAAACCCCGCCAGCGGCAGGCGGCCATACTCGACCATTTGCAAAAACAGGGAAAATGTTCGGTTGAGGATCTGGCCCACTACTTTGATACCACCGGCACCACAATCCGCAAGGATCTGGTGATCCTGGAAAACGCCGGGGCGGTGATCCGCACCTATGGCGGCGTGGTGCTGAATAAAGACGAGGCCGACCCGCCTATCGATCACAAGACGCTCATCAACACCCATCAGAAGGCGTTAATCGCTGACGCCGCGGTAAAATTTATCCATGACGGCGACTCCATTATCCTCGATGCGGGCAGCACGGTTCTGCAGATGGTGCCAATGCTGAGCCGCTTCAATAACATCACGGTGATGACCAACAGCCTGCATATCGTCAACGCCCTTTCCGAATTCGACAATGAACAAACCATCCTGATGCCCGGCGGCACCTTCCGCAAAAAGTCGGCCTCGTTTCACGGCCAGCTTGCGGAGAACGCCTTCGACCATTTCAGCTTCGACCGCCTGTTTATGGGCACCGACGGCATCGACCTCAACGCGGGCGTCACCACCTTCAATGAAGTGTTCAGCGTCAGTAAAGCGATGTGCAATGCCGCCAGGGAGGTGATCCTGATGGCGGACTCGTCAAAGTTTGGCCGTAAAAGCCCGAATATTGTCTGTAGCCTGGAGAGCGTCGATAAGCTGATTACCGACGCGGGCATCGATCCGGCGTTTAAGAAAGCGCTGGAAGAGAAAGGAATCGACGTGATTGTAACCGGAGAGCGTGATGAGTGATTTTCTGTTAAACGCGGGTCGCCAGACCCTGATGCTGGAACTGCAGGAGGCCAGCCGCCTGCCGGACCGTCTGGGGGAAGATTTTGTTCGCGCAGCCAATACCATTATTCACTGCGACGGGAAGGTGATCGTCTCGGGCATCGGCAAATCCGGGCATATCGGCAAGAAGATTGCCGCGACCCTTGCCAGCACCGGCACCCCCGCCTTTTTTGTCCACCCTGCTGAAGCCCTGCACGGCGATCTGGGGATGATTGAGAGTCGCGACGTGCTGCTCTTTATCTCCTACTCCGGCTCGGCAAAAGAGCTGGATTTGATCCTCCCGCGTTTGCAGGAAAAATCGGTGGCGCTGCTGGCGATGACCGGCAAGTCCCGCTCGCCGCTGGCGCTGGCCGCCAACGCTACGCTGGATATTTCGGTGGAGCGCGAAGCCTGTCCGATGCACCTTGCGCCGACCTCCAGCACCGTCAACACGCTGATGATGGGCGATGCGCTGGCGATGGCGGTGATGCAGGCCCGCGGGTTTAATGAAGAGGATTTTGCCCGCTCGCACCCGGCAGGCGCCCTGGGAGCACGCCTGCTGAATAAAGTGCACCACCTGATGCGCACCGACGAGGCTATCCCGCAGGTGAAACTGAATACCAGCGTGATGGACGCGATGCTGGAGCTGAGCCGTACCGGACTGGGGCTGGTGGCGGTCTGTGATGATGTCCAGCAGGTCAAAGGGGTCTTCACCGACGGCGACCTGCGCCGCTGGCTGGTGAGCGGCGGCAAACTGGAGATTGCCGTCAGCAACGCCATGACCGCCGGTGGCCTGACGCTGAATGCCGACAGCCGCGCCATTGAAGCCAAAGAGCTCTTGATGAAGCGCAAAATCACCGCCGCGCCGGTGGTGGATAGCCATGGCCGCCTGTGCGGTGCCATCAACCTGCAGGATTTCTACCAGGCAGGCATTCTCTAACCCTTAAGACCCAGACGTTTCGCCAGCCGGTGCAGGTTGGCGACGTCCGTCTCCAGCGCCCTCGCGCTCGCCGCCCAGTTGCGGCTGTTCTGCTCCAGCGCCCGGACAATCATCTGGCGCTGAAACGCCTCCGTCGCCTCACGCAGGTTCTGATTCTCAACGCGCGGCGTCTCCGGCGTCACCACGGGTGTGCTCTCATCATGCAGAGCAAAGTGCTGCGCGTGGATCACCACTTCATCCCCTGCCCGCGCCGCCCGGGCCAGTACTACCGCCCGGTGAATGGCATGTTCCAGTTCGCGCACGTTGCCCGGCCAGGCGTAGCTCAGCAGATGCGCCCGGGCGCCGGGGCTTAGCACCACCCGGGATAACCCCATCCGCAACCGGCACTGTTCACAGAAATAGCCTGCCAGCAGTACCACATCTTCGCCACGCTCGCGCAGCGGCGGCACCGAAAGCGGAAACACACTCAGGCGGTGGTACAGATCGGCGCGGAAGTTCCCGGCCAGCACCTCTTCACGCAGATCGCGGTTGGTGGCGGCCAGCACCCGCACGTCGATCCGCAGGCTGCGGTCATCGCCCACCCGCTGGATATCGCCATACTGCAATACGCGCAGCAGCTTAGCCTGCAGCGCCAGCGACAGCTCGCCAATCTCATCCAGGAACAGCGTGCCGTTATCGGCCATCTCAAACTTGCCGCTGCGGTTGCTGATGGCCCCGGTAAACGCCCCTTTGACGTGACCAAAGAGCTCGCTCTCCGCCACGCTTTCCGGCAGCGCGGCACAGTTGAGATAGACCAGCGGATTCACCGCCCGGGGAGAAGCCTGGTGAATGGCTTTGGCCACCAGCTCTTTACCGGTGCCGGTCTCCCCTTCGATCAGCACGTTCAGGTCGGAGGCGGCGACAATCTCAATCTCTTTTTTCAAGCTCATCATGCCCGGCGAGAGGCCAATCATCTCGGTGCTTTTTACCTGCTCAAACCCCGTCGGGCGGGTGGAGAGGGTGTTCTGGCTCTCGAGCTGCTCAATCAGCAGGGCATTATTCAGCGCCCCGGCGGCCAGGGCGGCAATCAGCCTCAACTCTTCGTCGCTGAAGGTGTCGAACTGGTCCGGCGACATGCCATCGAGGGTCAGCGCGCCAATCAGGTTCTGCCCGGCAAACAGCGGCAGGCCGATACAGGCGTGCACCTTCAGACTCTCCTGACCGGGGATCAACCCGTCGTAGGGATCGGGCAGGTCGCTGTCGGCCGGGAAGCGCACCACATCCCCGGCGCGGGCGATGGTCTCCAGCCGCGGATGGCCTTCAAGGGTGAAGCGCCGCCCCAGCACATCCTGCGCCAGCCCGTCGATCGCCAGCGGGATAAACTGACGCCCTTCGTAGCGCAGCAGCGCCGAGGCATCGCACTCCAGCACGTGGCGCAGAGTGGAGATCAGCCGCTGAAAGCGATCCTGATGGCCGATGCCGCTCTGCAATTCAATGGCGATTTTCGCCAGCACCTCTACAGAAAAACTCATTCTCGCCTCATTGTCATTTTGACAATACACAGTGTCATATTGACTATAACAAACACAGTCAAATTGACTACCATAAGAGTGCAGTTATTTTTAAAACCATTAAAAATTAATAACTTAAAAAGTTGGCACGCACCCTGCAATAGGCATGACATCTTTCATTTAATTGCGCTGTATTAAGTTGAGGTTGCTATGTCTATTCTGGTTAAAAACAATATTCATTGGGTTGGTCAACGTGACTGGGAAGTACGTGATTTTCACGGAACGGAGTACAAAACGCTGCGCGGCAGCAGCTATAACAGCTATCTCATCCGGGAAGAGAAAAACGTCCTGATCGATACCGTCGATCATAAATTCAGCCGCGAGTTCGTGCAGAACCTGCGCAGTGAAATCGACCTGGCCGATATCGACTACATCATCATTAACCATGCGGAAGAGGACCATGCCGGGGCGCTGACCGAGCTGATGTCCTGCATCCCGGACACCCCGATCTACTGCACCGCCAACGCCATCGACTCCATCACCGGCCATCACCACCATCCGGAGTGGAACTTCAACGTGGTGAAAACCGGCGACTCTCTGGATATCGGCAACGGCAAACAGCTGATCTTCGTGGAAACCCCGATGCTGCACTGGCCGGACAGCATGATGACCTACATGACCGGCGACGCGGTGCTCTTCAGTAACGACGCCTTCGGCCAGCACTACTGCGACGAACGTCTGTTCAATGACGAAGTGGATCAGGCCGAACTCTTTGAGCAGTGCCAGCGCTACTACGCCAACATCCTCACCCCGTTCAGCCGTCTGGTGACGCCAAAAATCACCGAGATCCTCGGCTTTAACCTGCCGGTGGATATGATTGCCACCTCTCACGGTGTGGTATGGCGTGATAACCCTACGCAGATCGTCGAGCTGTACCTGAAATGGGCGGCGGATTATCAGGAAGACCGCATCACCATTTTCTACGACACCATGTCCAACAATACCCGCATGATGGCCGACGCCATCGCCCAGGGCATTAATGAAGTTGACCCGAACGTGGCGGTGAAAATCTTTAACGTCGCCCGCAGCGATAAAAACGACATTCTCACGAACGTCTTCCGCTCAAAAGGCGTGCTGGTGGGTACCTCCACCATGAACAACGTGATGATGCCGAAAATTGCCGGCCTGGTGGAAGAGATGACCGGCCTGCGCTTCCGTAACAAACGTGCCAGCGCCTTCGGCTCTCACGGCTGGAGTGGCGGCGCGGTAGACCGTCTCTCCACCCGTTTGCAGGACGCGGGTTTTGAAATGTCGATGAGCCTGAAGGCGAAATGGCGCCCGGATCTCGATGCGCTGGAAGTCTGCCGTCAGCATGGTCGCGATATTGCCCGTCAGTGGGCGCTCGCTCCGCTGCCTGAAGCCAGCGTGAAACCTGCCGCTCAGGCGGAAGAAAGCGCCAGCGTCGAAGAGACCACCGCCGACCTCGGCCCCTGCATGCAGTGCAGCGTATGCCAGTGGATCTACGATCCAACCCTCGGCGAGCCGCTGCAGGACGTCGCGCCAGGTACCCCGTGGAGCGACGTGCCGGACAACTTCCTCTGCCCGGAATGTTCCCTTGGTAAAGATGTATTTGAAGAACTGGCATCGGAGGCAAAATGAGCCACGGTATCGTCATCATCGGCTCGGGCTTCGCCGCCCGCCAGCTGGTGAAAAACATCCGTAAACAGGATGCGAACGTCCCGCTGACGCTTATTGCAGCGGACAGCATGGATGAGTACAACAAGCCAGACTTAAGCCACGTTATCAGTCAGCGCCAGCAGGCCGACGACCTCACCCGCCAGACGGCGGGAGAGTTTGCCGAACAGTTTAACCTGCGCCTGTTTCCCTACACCTGGGTCACCGACATCGACGCCGCAGCCCACGTGGTCAAAGGGAAAGACAAGCAGTGGTCCTATGACAAACTGGTGCTGGCAACCGGAGCCTCGGCCTTTGTGCCGCCGGTTGCAGGCCGCGAGCTGATGCTGACCCTGAACAGCCAGACGGAGTACCGGGCCTGTGAAAGCACCCTGCGTGACGCCCGACGGGTGATGATTGTTGGCGCAGGTCTTATCGGCAGCGAACTGGCGATGGATTTTTGCCGGGCCGGGAAAGAGGTCACCCTGGTTGACCATTCCGCCAGCATTCTCTCCGCGCTGATGCCCGCCGAAGTGAGCAGTCGCTTACAACACCGGCTGACCGATATGGGGGTGCATCTGCTGCTGAAATCCCAGCTGCAAAGCCTGACCCAAACCGACACTGGGATCTGCGCCCTGCTGGATCGGGATCGCTGCCTTGAAGTCGATGTGGTGATTGCCGCCACTGGCCTGCGCCCGGAAATCGGGCTGGCACAGCGGGCCGGTGCAGAAACAGATCGCGGGGTAAAGGTCGACAGCTATCTGCAAACCACCCGGCCCGATATTTATGCTCTGGGCGACTGCGCCGAAATTAACGGTCAGGTGCTGCCGTTCCTGCAGCCGATCCAGTTAAGCGCCATGTATCTGGCGAAGAATCTGCTCGGGGCCAGTACGCCACTGAAACTGCCTGCGATGCTGGTGAAGGTCAAAACGCCGGAACTGCCGCTGCACCTGGCAGGCGAAACCCAGCGCCAGGATTTGAACTGGCAGATCGCCATCGAAGCCCAGGGGATGGTGGCGAAAGGGGCCGACAACGAGGGCAATCTGCGCGCCTTTGTGGTCAGCGAAGATCGTATGAAGGAGGCCTTCGCCCTGCTGAAAGCCTTACCTGTTTAACCCTCAAACTCTTGTTCTACTCGTTGTATGCTTGTCAGATTTTGCCTTTCGCAGCCCCGGTGCCCGGGGCTTTTTTAATGCGGAACAGTGATGAAACCGCGTCAGGTTTTAAGCCTGTTTTCCGGCCTACACTGTTGCGCTACTCCTTCACCGGAGACGACACATGGCAAACTTCACCCAGGAAATAACCTGGCTTGCCGCCTGGTTCAGACAGGTCAGGAAGCATGAACCTCTTTTTTCGCTGGCGCTGTCTCAGCCCATCACCGCTCAACGCCCTGGAAAACGTGCAGGATATGGCGCTGACCGCGGGCGGCCGACTCGGCTTTACTTGTGCCTGGCTGCCCTATAAATCAGTGGTGCGGGCCGGGGATGACGGAATCACGCAGCATCAACTCTCCGGCGAAGGTCTGCCGGAAGGTGAAGTCCCCACCATCGAGCATAAAGATCAGACGGCTGATGGTCTCTTTCACCATCTCTGTCACCGGTACGCGCACGCTGGAGAGGGAGGGTACCACGTAGGGCGCCATCGCAATGTCATCGAAACCCACTACCGACACCGCCTCCGGCACGGCGACCCCACTGTCGTGAAGCTGCTTGATGGCGCCGATCGCCATGTCGTCATTGCTCGCCACCAGCGCGGTAAAATGCTCGCCGCGCGCCAGCAGCGTCGCCACCCCTGCCGCGCCGCTGGCCGGGTGCCATTTACCCTCGACAATCAGCGACTCGCGTAGCGGAATGCGGTGCGCAGCAAGGGCCTCTTTGTAGCCGGAAAGGCGTTCGATCCCGGTGGGGGAATCGAGCGATCCGGTGATAAACGCGATATCGCGGTGGCCCTGCTCGATAAGGGTCGATACCGCCGCCTGGCTGGAGGCTTTATGATCTGACCAGACGCAGTGGCTGCTGTTTTTACGCAGGCGGCGGTTAAGCACGATCACCGGCTGGGCGTGTTTCTGGATGATCTCGTCCATCTCATCAACGCTGAGAAAACGCGGGTAGATGATGATCGCATCGCAGCGCATATCCAGCAGGTACTGAATCGCCTCGCGCTCCTCATCGGCGCTGTGCTTACCGTCGGCGAGGATCAGCTGACGTCCCTTCTCTTCGGTCATTCTGGCGGCATGGAACAGCAGCTCGCTGAAATAGACCCCGTGGTAGAGGGTGTTGGTCACCACCAGCCCAAGGGTTTGCGTGCTTTTGGTCGCCAGGTTACGCGCCAGTAAATTAGGCCGATACCCGCTCTCTTCAATCGCCTGAAAAACCTTGTCTTTTGTCTCCTGGCTCACGTAGCCATTGCCCGAAAGCACCCGTGAAACCGTCGCCTTCGAGACCCCTGCCCGCTTCGCCACTTCCAGCATCGTGGTCATGCATCTGTTCCGTCTTAATCCCGTGAGCGGCAGTGTACTGCACCGCGTGAAAATTGTCGCAGCGTCTGTCACACGCTTTTTAACACGCCAGGTGATCGCCATCACGAATTTAAAAAATGGCTAAAACGTGATCTTGTTAGATTCCAGGAAACTCTTCATGATTTTGTGGAACCGGTTTCCTATATAAGTTTCATCGCTCACCCCGATGAGGACGTACCTTACTGATAAAACAGGATACAACCCGATGGCCAAAAATTATGCTGCGCTGGCGAATGCCGTTGTCAGCGCGCTCGGCGGCAAAGAGAATATCGTCGCGGTCACCCATTGCATGACCCGTCTGCGCTTCGTGGCAAAAGACGAAAGCCTGATCGACAGCGCGACGCTGAAAAGCATCAGCGGCGTGCTGGGCGTCGTGCGCAACGACAACCAGTGCCAGGTGATCATCGGCAATACCGTTTCCCAGGCTTACCGCGAGGTGGTCAACCTGCTGCCCGCCGACATGCAGCCTGCCGCACCCCAGGGGCCGCAAAAGCTGACCCTGAAACGCATTGGCGCGGGCATTCTTGATGCCCTGATCGGCACCATGTCACCGCTGATCCCGGCGATCATCGGCGGGTCGATGGTCAAGCTGCTGGCGATGATCCTTGAGATGAGCGGCGTGCTGACCAAAGGCGATCCGACGCTGACGATCCTGACCGTCATCGGCGACGGCGCGTTCTTCTTCCTGCCGCTGATGGTGGCCGCCTCTGCGGCGGTGAAATTCAAAACCAACATGTCGCTGGCGATCGCTATTGCGGGCGTGCTGGTCCACCCGAGTTTTATTGAGCTGATGGCGAAAGCGGCGCAGGGCGAGCACGTTGAGTTCGCGTTTGTGCCGGTGACGGCGGTGAAATATACCTATACGGTGATCCCGGCGCTGGTGATGACCTGGTGCCTGTCCTATATCGAACGCTGGGTGGACAAAATCACCCCGGCGGTGACGAAAAACTTCCTCAAGCCAATGCTGATCGTGCTGATTGCCGCCCCGCTCGCCATCGTCCTGATTGGGCCGCTGGGGATCTGGATCGGTAGCGGCATCTCCGCGCTGGTTTACACCATTCACGGCTATCTGGGCTGGCTCTCCGTCGCCATCATGGGCGCGCTGTGGCCGCTGCTGGTGATGACCGGGATGCACCGCGTCTTTACGCCTACCATCATTCAGACCATTGCCGAAACGGGCAAAGAGGGGATGGTGATGCCGTCAGAAATCGGCGCCAACCTCTCCCTCGGCGGTTCGTCGCTGGCGGTCGCCTGGAAAACCAAAAACCCGGAACTGCGCCAGACGGCGCTAGCCGCGGCCGCTTCCGCCATCATGGCCGGGATCTCTGAACCGGCGCTGTACGGCGTGGCGGTTCGTCTGAAACGTCCTTTAATTGCGAGCCTGATCAGCGGCTTTATCTGCGGCGCCGTGGCCGGGATCGCCGGGCTGGCCAGCCACTCGATGGCGGCGCCGGGCCTGTTTACCAGCGTCCAGTTCTTCGACCCGGCCAACCCGATGTCCATCGTCTGGGTATTCGGAGTCATGGCCCTGGCCGTGGTGCTCTCTTTCGTGCTGACCCTGATTCTGGGCTTTGAAGATATCCCGGTAGAAGACGAAGCAGAAAAAGCACGCGCGCTGCAATCCGCACCGGTTCAGGCCAAAGCAGCACAAGCATAAATTTATAGCGAGGTAAGAATGTCAGTTTTTCCACAAGGATTTTTATGGGGCGGCGCACTGGCCGCTAACCAGAGCGAAGGCGCATACCGCGAGGGCGGCAAGGGCCTGACCACCGTCGATATGATCCCCCACGGCGCAAACCGCCTGGCGGTGAAGGTCGGCAAGGAAAAACGCTTTTCGCTGCGTGACGATGAGTTCTATCCCAGCCACGACGCGATCGATTTTTACCATCGCTATAAAGAAGATATCGCCTTAATGGCCGAGATGGGCTTCACGGTATTTCGTACCTCCATTGCCTGGAGCCGTCTCTACCCAAACGGCGACGAACCGCTGCCTAATAAAGAAGGGATTGCCTTTTACCGGGCCGTGTTCGAGGAGTGTAAAAAGTACAATATCGAACCGCTGGTGACCCTCTGCCACTTTGACGTGCCGATGCATCTGGTGACCGAGTATGGCTCCTGGCGCAACCGCAAGATGGTCGATTTTTTCGCCCGCTACGCCCGCACCTGCTTCGAAGAATTTAACGGGCTGGTGAAATACTGGCTCACCTTCAACGAGATCAACATCATGCTGCACAGCCCCTTCTCCGGTGCCGGGCTGGTGTTTGAGGAAGGTGAAAATGAGGATCAGGTGAAGTATCAGGCCGCCCACCATGAGCTGGTTGCCAGCGCGCTGGCAACCAAAATTGCCCACGAGGTGAACCCACAAAACCAGGTGGGCTGCATGCTGGCGGGCGGTAACTTCTACCCCTACTCCTGCAAACCAGAAGATGTGTGGACGGCATTAGAAAAAGATCGTGAGAACCTGTTCTTTATCGACGTCCAGGCCCGTGGCCGCTACCCGGCCTACTCTGCTCGCGTGTTCCGCGAAAAGGGGGTGGTGATTGTCAAAGATCCGGGTGATGACGCACTGCTGACACACACCGTCGATTTTGTCTCATTCAGCTATTACGCCTCGCGCTGCGCCTCGGCGGATATGAATGCCAACAACACCAGCGCGGCCAATATCGTGAAATCCCTGCGTAACCCGCATATTGACGTCAGCGAGTGGGGCTGGGGCATCGACCCGCTGGGCCTGCGCATTACCATGAACATGATGTACGACCGCTACCAGAAGCCCCTGTTCCTGGTGGAGAACGGCTTAGGCGCGAAGGATGAGATGGACGCCAACGGTGAGATTAACGACGACTACCGCATCAGCTACCTGCGGGAGCATATCCGCGCGATGGGCGACGCCATTGAAGATGGCATTCCGCTGATGGGCTACACCAGCTGGGGCTGCATCGATCTGGTTGCCGCCTCCACCGGCGAGATGAGCAAGCGCTACGGCTTTATCTATGTCGATCGTGATGATGCGGGCAACGGCACCCTTGAACGCAAACGCAAAAAATCGTTCTGGTGGTACAAGAAAGTGATTGCCAGCAATGGTGCAGATTTAGATTAACCCCCCTTCGCCGGGCGGCGCTACGCTTGCCCGGCCTACAAATCCCCTATGAAACCCAATAATTTCATGACGTTATTATCGTTCATTGACACCGTGAATATATCATTGTATAAAACCCCGCCATAATAAATGATATTCATTCTCAGCCATGCTCCCGGGCTGTCATCAATAAATTAATGAAGGATAGCGTTTCATGAAAAAGATCATCAGTGCATTAGGCTTGCTGATCGCGACAGCCGGTTCTGCTTTTGCAACCACCTACCCTCTGACGATCGAGAACTGCGGCTATAAAGAGACCTTCACCAAAGCGCCAGAGCGCGTGGTGGCACTGGGCCAGAACACCGTAGAAATTCTCTTACTGCTGGGCCTGCAGGATAAGGTTGCCGCCAGCGCCTTCTGGCCGACCAAAGTGCTACCTGAACTCGCTGAAAAGAATGAAAAAGTTAAATTGCTGACCGTTGAGATCCCGACGCTGGAGTCTATCCTTGCGCAAAACCCGGACTTCGTTCCGGCCCAGCTGCCGCTGCTACTGGGGCCAGAGAGTAAAGTCGCCAAACGCGAAGATCTGGCCACCGTCGGCGTCAACAGCTACATGTCGCCGGGCATGTGCGCCACCAAAAAAGATATCGGCGATATGTACGGCAGCCGCCAGAAGCTCTGGGATATGACCTTCCTGTATAAAGAGATTGAGGATTTCGCCAAAATCTTTAACGTCGAAGATCGCGGCCAGGCGTTGATTGCCGATTTCAAAAAGCGTGAAGCCGACCTGCGGGCTGAGTTCAGCAAAAACAAGAAAGATCTCTCATTTGTCTTCTGGTTCTCCAGCTCCTCCCCCTCTTCTGACGCTTACGTCGGCGGTAAAAACAGCGCCTCCGGCTTTATTGCTAACGTGCTGGGTGGCCACAACGCCATCACCTCTGAAACGGAATGGCCGACCGTCGGCTGGGAAAGCATTATCGCGGCCAACCCGGACGTGATCGTGGTCTCCAGCCTCGACCGCAACCGCTGGGCGCTGGATAACGCCGAGGAAAAAATCAAATTCCTGAAAAGCGATCCCGCCGTCAGCCAGCTCGACGCGGTGAAAAAAGGCCACATCGTGGTGATGGACGGCCAGGCGATGAACCCGACCATCCGCACCCTTTACGGCGCGGAGCAGATTGGTGAACAGCTCAGAAAAATGGAACTGAATTAATGACCGCGGTAGTACAACAGACCCGCCTGAGCTGGCTGTTGCCAGCTTCGGGTTTCCTGGCGGTGGTCGCGCTGCTGCTGGTTATCGCTTTTGGCGTCAGCGTGGGGGAGTTGTCGATCCCCCTGCAGAGCGTGTTCTACGCCATTACCAATAAAATGGGCTTAACCGAGGTGCCGCTCAATCGCATCTATGAGAGCGTGATCTGGGACTTTCGCCTGAGCCGGGCGCTGGTGGCGGCCTGCTGCGGTGCGGGTCTGGCTATCTGCGGCGCGGTGCTGCAAAGCCTGCTGAAAAACGCCCTCGCCGAACCTTACGTTCTGGGGGTCTCCGCCGGGGCGTCAACCGGGGCGGTCTCCGTGGTCGTGCTGGGCATTGGCAGCGGTACCGTGACGCTTTCCGCCGGGGCCTTCGCCGGGGCGTTTACCGCCTTCGCGTTTGTGGCCCTGCTGACGAACGGTGCCCGCGGCGGCAGTGAACGCACCATCCTTGCCGGGGTTGCCGCCTCGCAACTGTTTAACGCCATCACCGCCTGGACCGTCAGCACCTCGGCCAGCGCCCAGCAGGCGCGCGACGTGATGTTCTGGCTGCTGGGCAGCTTTAGCGGCGTGAGATGGCCCGAGTTCCAGATGGTGCTGGTCGCGGTGCTGGTCGGTCTGGCTGTCTGCCTCTGGTACGCCCGGGCGCTCGACGCCTTCACCTTTGGCGATGATGCCGCCGCCTCGCTGGGGATCGCCGTCCCTTGGGTGCGGCTGATCCTGTTCATCGTTACCGCACTGATGACCGCCACCATCGTCAGCATGGCGGGTTCCATCGGCTTTGTCGGGCTGGTGGTGCCACACATGATGCGCTTCTTCTTTGGTCCGCTGCACCGCACGCTGCTTATCGCCAGCGCGCTGGCGGGTGCCATCCTGATGGTGCTGGCGGATATCGCCTCACGCCTGCTGATCGCTCCGCAAAGCCTGCCGGTGGGCGTCGTTACCGCGCTGGTGGGCGTCCCGTTCTTTGCTGTGATTATCTACCGTTCAAGGAATAAGTGATGAGCATCACTGCTGAAAATATCACCTGGAAGGTGGGTAAAAAGGTCATCGTCGACAATGTCTCGCTGGCAGTATCCCAGGGGCAGACCGTCGGCCTGCTGGGGCCAAACGGCTCCGGCAAATCCTCGCTGCTGCGGATCCTGGCCGGGTTACGTCGCCCCCATAGCGGCACCGTCGCGCTGGATGGCAAAAGCATCAGTGGCATCCCGAAAAAGCAGCTCGCCCGGCGGGTAGCCTTTGTGGAACAGCATGGCATGACCGACGCCAACATGCGCGTGCGGGATGTGGTGAAGCTGGGGCGTATTCCGCACCACTCCCCTTTCTCCGGCTGGACGGCGCAGGATGACGAAACGGTAAACCAGGCGCTGAAGACGGTGGATATGCTGCATCATAGCGAGCAGGGCTGGCTGAGCCTCTCCGGCGGCGAGCGCCAGCGGGTGCACATCGCCCGGGCGCTGGCGCAAATGCCAACCGAGATCCTGCTGGATGAACCCACTAACCACCTGGATATTCACCATCAGATGCAATTGATGCAGTTGATTAGCCAGCTGCCGGTCACCAGCATCGTCGCCATTCACGATCTTAACCACGCCTCTATGTTCTGTGATGCGCTGATCGTGATGCAAAAAGGGCGCGTTGTCGCCAGCGGTACGCCGCAGGCGATCCTGACCGAAGAGCTGCTGTGGGAGATATTCCGGGTGAAAACCCGCATTGAGCTCTCCCCCGATCATGGCAAAAAACATATTCACTTCCTCGTCTGAGGCAAAATAACAGGTGCTATCCATTCGCCCCGCGACGCAACTCTGGCCGCCCGTCTTACTGGGCAGCCAGTTTGTTTTCAATATTGGTTTTTATGCCGTCGTCCCCTTCCTGGCGATTTTTTTACGCGACGATATGCTGCTCTCCGGCGGCGTTATCGGGCTGGTGCTCGGGCTGCGGACCTTCTCCCAGCAGGGGATGTTTATCGTTGGCGGCGCTCTCTCCGACCGCTACGGCGCGCGCATCATTATTCTTTGCGGCTGCGTTGTACGGGTGGTGGGCTATCTGCTGCTGGCCTTTGGTTACAGCCTGCCGGTCATTATTGCCGGGGCGTGCCTCACCGGGATCGGGGGCGCGCTCTTCTCCCCCTCCATCGAAGCCTTACTGGCTAAAGCCGGAACCCGCAGCGAGGCGCAGGGAAAACGCAGCCGCGCCGAGTGGTTCGCCCTCTTTGCGGTATGTGGCGAGTTGGGGGCCGTCCTGGGCCCGGTCGCGGGTGCCCTGCTCACCGGCCTGGGTTTTCGTCAGGTGGCGCTGGCCGGGGCCGCGGTCTTCGTGGTGGCGCTGATAGTGCTGTTCTTCTGTTTACCTTCAGGCTCAGCAAAAAACCAGCCGCTGCATATCACCCCCTGGTGGACCACCTTTCGCCAGCCGCGGTTCGTGGCGTTTATCATCGCCTGGAGCAGCTGGCTGTTGAGCTATAACCAGCTCTATCTGGCGCTCCCGGTGGAGATCCAGCGTGCTGGCGGCAGCGAGAAAGATCTTGGCCCGCTGTTTATGCTGGCCTCGGGGCTGGTGATCCTCTTTCAGCTTCCGCTGGCGCGTTTTGCCCGTCGGGTGGGCGCGGTGCGGGTCCTGCCGGTGGGTTTTCTGCTTATCGCCGCCGCGTTTCTGAGCGTCGCGCTGTTTGCCTCTTCGCCGCCGGGCACGGGGTTACTGCGGCTGCTGCCTGCGGCCTGTTTTGTCACCCTGCTGACCACCGGGCAGATGCTGCTGGTACCGGCAGGAAAAGATGTGGTGCCATGGTTTGCCAGCGAATCGACCCTGGGTGCGCACTATGGCGCACTGGCTACCGCTGGGGGCTGTGCGGTGCTGGCGGGAAATTTACTGCTCGGCGATCTGCTCGATCGGGCGCTGACGCCATCCACCGGGGCGATCGTTCCGTGGCTGGTGCTGGCGGTGTTTCCACTGTGCAGTGCAATTGCTATGGTGGCAATCTGTCGCCCGATGCGCAGGCCGCGCACCTGAATGGTTACTTTTTCGGGCGGTACTTTTCCGGCAGCTCTGGCACCGGGCGGCGATCGTCAATCAGATGGCAAATCGTCAGAATCGGGTGACGCCAGAGCATGCGCGGCCCCGCCCAACGCATGACCTGCTTCATCTCTTCACGCTTCGCGGGCTGGTAGCAGTGGACCGGGCACTGCTTGCAGGCCGGTTTCTCTTCGCCAAACACGCATTTATCCAGCCGCTTGTCGGCATACGCATTCAGCGCTGCGTAATGCCCCGCCTCTATAGAGGCCTGCGGGCACTGCTTTTCATAGAGCGCGATCATCTTGCGGATGGTCTCTTTTTCGCGCGCGATCCGTTTTCCTGCCATAGTCTGATACCTAATAATAAGTTGTATTTATAATACCCTTTTAAGGCTGGATATTCAGCCCGATTTCATATTTTACATTTCGTTTTCTGAAGACGCTTCGCAGTTCTGCGTTTGTCTCAGGTTCATTTTACTGGCATTTTATACAGGTGTTTTTATCACCTG
The DNA here is from genome assembly GCF_965195605.1 of Leclercia sp. M-A074-M. Taxonomy (NCBI): domain Bacteria; kingdom Pseudomonadati; phylum Pseudomonadota; class Gammaproteobacteria; order Enterobacterales; family Enterobacteriaceae; genus Leclercia; species Leclercia sp. M-A074-M. Next base: position 115,257 of record NZ_CBDAHM010000006.1, read on the forward strand.
ATCCTTGCCTGAGAAAAAGGAGTTTCTATGTCAGATATCAGCATTTCCAGACCCAGCCGCCAGCTCACCGTGGGGTATTTCAGAAAGCGCCATGAGGATCGCAAGACCAAGATCCCGACCCGCTACAGCGTACACGCCGCGCTGAGTTTAAAAGGCGACTGGCTGGAAGAGGCTGGTTTTAAAACCCATTCCCGGGTGCGGGTGCTGGTGGAACAGGGAAAACTGGTGATTGAACTGGTCAATGAAGAGACGAGTTAAGGTAGTGACATTTTGCTGCGCCGGGCCATTTTTTCATGCGACAATAGCGGCAATACACGACCCTAACGTCGCCTGAACAGCACTGTTTTCAAAGAAATGGACATCATCACTCCATGACCACTACTGACAATTTCGACGCCCACACCCCCATGATGCAGCAGTACCTCAAGCTGAAAGCTCAGCATCCCGAGATCCTGCTCTTTTACCGGATGGGCGACTTTTACGAGCTGTTTTATGACGATGCGAAACGCGCCTCGCAGCTGCTCGACATCTCCCTGACCAAACGTGGCGCCTCGGCAGGTGAACCCATCCCGATGGCCGGTATTCCACATCATGCGGTAGAGAACTACCTGGCGAAGCTGGTTAACCAGGGTGAATCGGTCGCCATCTGCGAACAGATTGGCGATCCGGCCACCTCGAAAGGCCCGGTTGAGCGCAAAGTAGTGCGTATCGTCACTCCGGGCACCATCAGCGATGAAGCGCTATTACAGGAGCGCCAGGATAACCTCCTTGCCGCCATCTGGCAGGATAGCAAAGGTTTCGGTTACGCCACGCTGGATATCAGCTCCGGGCGTTTTCGCCTGAGCGAACCGGCCGACCGCGAAACCATGGCGGCCGAACTGCAACGCACCAATCCTGCGGAGCTGCTCTATGCCGAAGATTTCGCCGAGATGGGGCTGCTTGAGGGGCGTCGCGGCCTGCGTCGCCGTCCGCTGTGGGAGTTTGAAATCGACACCGCGCGTCAACAGCTCAATCTGCAATTTGGCACTCGCGATCTGACCGGCTTTGGCGTAGAAAACGCGCCGCGCGGCCTGTGCGCCGCGGGCTGTCTGCTGCAGTACGTAAAAGATACCCAGCGCACCGCCCTGCCGCATATCCGCTCCATTACGATTGAACGCCAGCAGGACAGCATCATTATGGATGCCGCCACCCGCCGCAATCTGGAGATCACCCAGAATTTAGCCGGTGGTGTGGAGAACACCCTCGCCTCGGTGCTCGACAGCACCGTCACCCCGATGGGCAGCCGTATGCTGAAACGCTGGCTGCATATGCCGGTCCGCGATATTGCCACGCTCACCGCGCGCCAGCAGACCATTGGCGCCCTGCAGGATCGGTATAGCGACCTTCAGCCGGTATTGCGTCAGGTGGGCGATCTGGAACGTATTCTGGCACGACTGGCGCTGCGCACCGCACGCCCGCGCGATTTAGCCCGTATGCGCCATGCCTTCCAGCAACTGCCTGAACTGCGCATCCAGTTGGCGGAGATCGACAGCGCCCCGGTGCAAAAGCTGCGCGAGGCGATGGGCGAATTTAGCGAACTGCGTGAACTGCTGGAAAAGGCCATTATCGATGCCCCGCCGGTTCTGGTGCGTGACGGCGGCGTGATTGCCCCGGGGTACAACGAAGAGCTGGACGAGTGGCGCTCGCTGGCCGATGGTGCGACGGACTATCTGGATAAGCTGGAGATCCGCGAGCGTGAGCGCCTTGGGCTGGACACCCTGAAAGTGGGTTACAACGCAGTGCACGGCTACTTTATTCAGATCAGCCGTGGACAGAGCCACCTGGCTCCTATTCACTACGTGCGCCGCCAGACGCTGAAAAACGCCGAGCGCTACATTATTCCGGAGCTGAAAGAGTACGAAGACAAAGTGCTTACCTCAAAAGGCAAAGCGCTGGCGCTGGAAAAACAGCTCTATGACGCCCTGTTCGACATCCTGATGCCGCACCTTGCGGATCTGCAGCAGAGCGCCACGGCGCTGGCCGAGCTGGATGTACTGGTCAACCTGGCGGAACGTGCCGAGACGCTGAACTACTGCTGCCCAACCTTCACCGATAAGCCAGGCGTGCGCATTACCGAAGGGCGCCACCCGGTGGTGGAACAGGTACTGAACGAACCGTTTATCGCTAACCCGCTGAACCTGTCGCCGCAGCGCCGGATGCTGATTATTACCGGGCCAAACATGGGCGGTAAAAGTACCTATATGCGCCAGACGGCACTGATTGCGCTGCTGGCCTACATCGGCAGCTACGTTCCGGCGCAAAAGGTGGAGATTGGCCCTATCGACCGTATCTTTACCCGCGTGGGCGCGGCGGACGATCTGGCGAGCGGTCGCTCCACCTTTATGGTCGAGATGACCGAAACGGCGAATATTCTGCACAACGCCACGGAGTACAGCCTGGTGCTGATGGATGAGATTGGTCGCGGCACCTCCACCTACGACGGGCTCTCGCTGGCGTGGGCCTGTGCCGAAAGCCTGGCCAATAAGATCAAAGCCCTGACCCTGTTTGCCACCCACTACTTCGAGCTGACGCAACTGCCGGAGAAGATGGAGGGCGTGGCGAACGTGCATCTGGATGCGCTGGAGCACGGGGATACTATCGCCTTTATGCACAGCGTACAGGATGGCGCGGCGAGCAAAAGCTACGGTCTGGCGGTGGCGGCGCTGGCGGGCGTGCCGAAAGAGGTGATCAAGCGGGCCCGTCAGAAGCTGCGCGAACTGGAAAGCCTGGCGCCTAATGCGGCGGCTACCCAGGTAGATGGCACCCAGATGTCTCTGCTGGTCCCTGCCGAAGAGACCTCCCCGGCGCTGGAAGCACTGGAGAACCTCGACCCGGATTCTCTGACACCACGTCAGGCGCTGGAGTGGATTTATCGGTTGAAAAATCTGGTGTAAAGCTCTGCGGTCTGTATCGCCCGGTGGCGCTATCGCTTACCGGGCCTGCGGAGATTTCATGCGGTTTTTACGCCCGGTGGCGTTATCGCTTACCGGGCCTACAAAAGACGCTGGATAGTAGGCCGGGTAAGCCGTAGCCGCCACCCGGCTTTTTTATCCGCGCTTATCTTCCGCCAGCAACGGCGGAATAGTCGGCACCTGCGGGGCATCGTCGATATCTTTCTGCGTCATGCGAAACGCTTCGGGATAGTGCTCGCGGCTGGTGCGGCGCAGCGGCTCGGTATCGCGCCAGGTATACAGACAGTGCTGGCACTGATACACCGTCCAGACATCTTTAACCGGCGACGTCGCCATCACCTCAATATGTTCATCGGCACAACGTGGACAAATCATTTTCCCCTCCTTATTTACGTGCGGCCAGCATCGCGGTCAGTTTTTCAGCCCAGGCTTTGGTTTCAGGCAGATCCTGTACCGGCTGGCTGTAGTGTCCACGCATATCGGGTGCAACCGGTGTGGTGGCGTCGATAATCAGTTTGTCGGTGATCCCCGCCGGACTTGAACCCGGATCCAGCTCCAGCACCGACATGTTCGGCAGCTGCACCAGATCCCCCGCGGCGTTCACCTTCGACGACAGGGCCCACATCACCTGCGGCAGGTTGAATGGATCGACATCCTCGTCCACCATGATCACCATCTTCACGTAGCCCAGGCCATGCGGCGTGGTCATCGCCCGCAGCCCCACGGCGCGGGCAAAACCGCCGTAACGTTTTTTAGTGGAGATAATTGCCAGCAGGCCGTGGGTGTACATTGCGTTCACCGCCTGTACTTCCGGAAACTCAGCTTTCAGCTGCTGGTAGAGCGGCACGCAGGTTGCCGGGCCCATCAGGTAGTCGATTTCGGTCCACGGCATCCCGAGATAGAGCGACTCAAAAATCGGTTTTGTGCGGTAAGAGACTTTATCGATGCGTACCACGGTCATGTTACGGCCACCGGAGTAGTGCCCGGTGAACTCCCCGAACGGCCCTTCGATTTCGCGTTTGCGGCCTTCAATCACCCCTTCGAGGATCACTTCCGAACCCCATGGCACGTCAAAACCGGTCAGCGGTGCGGTAGCGATCGGATACGGGCTTTCGCGCAACGCTCCCGCCATCTCATATTCTGATTGATCGTACTTGAGCGGCGTCGCCCCCATCAGGGTGATGATCGGGTCATTGCCCAGGGTGATCGCAATCGGCAGATCCTGCCCGCGCTCTTCCGCTTTATGCAGGTGCAGGGCGATGTCATGCATCGGCACCGGCTGCAGACCCAGCTTGCGTTTGCCCTTCACCTCCATGCGGTAGATGCCGACGTTCTGCTTGCCGAAGTGATCCGGATCGAGGGGATCGCGGGAGACCACACAGGCTTTATCCAGGTAGAAACCACCGTCACCGTCGTTCAGGCGGAACAGCGGCAAAATATCGAACAGGTTGATCGCGTCGCCATCCACCGTGTTCTCAGCCCAGGCCGGGTTGGCGCGACGCTCCGGCGCAACCGGGAAGTTATCCCAGCGGCGAATAAACTCGTCGATCTGCTTTTTCACTGGCGTATTTGGCGGCAGCCCCATCGAGATGGCGTGGTTTTGCCAGGATCCGATAGTGTTCATCGTCACGCGGGCGTCGGTAAAGCCGCGGATGTTGTCAAACCAGAGCGCAGGTGCGCCATCGCCAATGCGCCCGGTGGCGTTGGCTGCCGCGGCCAGATCCGGCTCCGCATCAACCTGTTCCGTGATTTTTAGCAGTTGCCCTTGCTCATCGAGCGCCTGCAGGAAGCTTCTCAAATCATCAAATGCCATGTTTATTCTCCTGGGAAAAATCTCTGGCCGCCTGTAACCCCTCCCAGCGACGGGCTTTGTTATGCGCCAGACCAAACTGATCGAGCACCCGGGTCACAATGTGTTGAGTAATGTCATCGGCGGTTTGCGGATGGTTGTAATAAGCGGGCATCGGCGGCACCATTGCCACGCCCATGCGGGAAAGCGCCAGCATATTTTCAAGATGGATAGTGCTGAGCGGCATTTCCCGCGGGACCAGCACCAGCTTGCGTCGCTCTTTTAACACCACGTCAGCGGCACGCCCCACCAGCCCTTCGGCGTAGCCTGCGCGGATGCCCGCCAGCGTTTTCATGCTGCAGGGAATGACGATCATGCCGTCGGTGCGAAAGGAGCCGGATGAGATGGTTGCCCCCTGATCCGCCGGGCTGTGAACCACATCCGCCAGCCCGGCAACGTCCTGAGCGGTATACGGCGTTTCCAGTTCAATCGTTGTTTTCGCCCATTTCGACATCACCAGATGGGATTCAACTTCCGGCATGTCGCGAAGCGCCTGCAGCAGCGCCACGCCGAGCGGCGCACCGGTTGCCCCTGTCATCCCAACAATCAATCTCATGCAAAACCTCATTTAATTTGTTCGTATACGAACTTTTTGCTTACCGTACGCCCGGATCTGAACGCTGACAAGATCGTTCGCATGCGATCACACGAAATGGTAAAACGGGCTGCGTTAAATTCGCCGCTGATCGGGGCTATCATAAAGAGATCATTTTTATGCTGGAGAGTTCATGGAACTAAAACAAGAAGCGTTCCACCTGTTACGTCAGCTTTTTCAGCAACATACTGCGCGCTGGCAGCAGGCCTTACCCGAGCTGACTAAGCCGCAATACGCGGTGCTGCGTTCTATCGCGGAACATCCTGGCATTGAGCAGGTGGCGCTCACCGAAGCGGCGGTAAGCACCAAAGCTACCCTCGCGGAGATGCTGAGCCGTATGGAATTACGTGGGCTGGTGAAGCGCGAAGCCGATGCTGCAGATAAGCGCCGCCGGTTTGTATTCTTAACGCCGGAAGGCGAAGCGTTGCTCGGCAACTGTAAACCGGTAGGGAATCATGTCGATGAGGCTTTTCTGGGGCGTTTAACGGCTGAGGAGCGTCGCCAGTTTACGGAGTTGGTTCGCAAAATGATGGTAAAGGAGAGAGAATGACCCGCTATGAAACAGAAATTATTGATGCTCACATCGCATTAGAAAAGTGGTTAGGCCAGGGTGAAGGCGATTTTGCCCCCCTGCTCGCCCGTTTTCATCAGGACTTTTTGATGATTGCCCCAACCGGCGCACACCTGGATCACCCCGCGCTCGCACGTTTCCTCGAGGCGCAGCGCGGCAGCCGCCCTGGACTGAAGATCGTGATTGATGAATTAACGACGTTGCAGACCTGGGGTAACGGCGCAGTGCTTCACTACCGCGAAACACAAACCCGCCCGGACCAGCCGGTGAATGTGCGCTGGTCCAGCGCCGTCCTCAACCAGGAGGGAGAGACTCTCACCTGGCGTCTGCTACACGAAACCGCAGCGCCTTAAGCAAAAGAAAAAGGCCAGTCTTTCGACTGGCCTTTTTTGACGAAAAGGTGCTTACTCGCGGAACAGCGCTTCGATATTCAGCCCTTGCCCCTGCAGGATTTCACGCAGGCGACGCAGACCTTCTACCTGAATCTGACGAACACGTTCACGGGTCAGGCCGATTTCACGACCGACATCTTCCAGTGTCGCAGCTTCATACCCCAGCAGACCGAAACGACGTGCCAGCACTTCACGCTGTTTGGCGTTCAGTTCGAACAACCATTTGACGATGCTCTGTTTCATATCATCGTCCTGCGTGGTGTCCTCCGGGCCGTTGTCTTTTTCATCGGCCAGGATGTCCAGCAGCGCTTTCTCGGAATCGCCACCCAGCGGGGTGTCGACAGAGGTAATACGCTCGTTGAGACGCAGCATACGGCTAACATCATCAACAGGTTTATCAAGCTGTTCGGCAATCTCTTCCGCGCTTGGCTCGTGGTCCAGCTTATGGGACAACTCGCGCGCGGTACGCAGATAAACGTTCAACTCTTTCACAATGTGAATAGGCAGTCGAATCGTACGGGTCTGGTTCATGATTGCCCGTTCGATGGTCTGTCGGATCCACCATGTCGCATAGGTTGAGAAACGGAACCCACGTTCAGGGTCAAATTTCTCTACTGCGCGGATCAGGCCCAGGTTGCCCTCTTCAATCAGATCCAGCAGAGCCAGACCACGATTGCTGTAACGACGGGCAATCTTAACCACCAGACGCAGGTTACTTTCAATCATGCGACGACGTGAAGCCACATCACCACGTAATGCCCGGCGCGCGAAGTAAACTTCTTCTTCTGCTGTTAACAGTGGGGAGTAACCAATCTCCCCAAGGTAAAGCTGAGTCGCATCCAGCACACGTTGTGTGGCACCCTGCGATAACAGCTCTTCTTCAGCTAAATCGTTATCACTGGGTTCCTCTTCTACTAAGGCTTTTTCGTCAAAAGCCTCTACTCCGTTCTCATCAAATTCCGCGTCTTCATTTAAATCATGAACTTTCAGCGTATTCTGACTCATAAAGGTGGCTCCTACCCGTGATCCCTAGGCGCAACATACCAAAAGATATGTCCCGCCAATTTATCGCTGCGGTAAATACTGCAGCGGGTTTACGGATTTCCCCTTGTAACGAATTTCAAAATGCAAGCGTGTAGAACTGGTTCCGGTGCTACCCATAGTAGCTATTTTTTGCCCCGCCTTAACTTCTTGTTGTTCCCGGACCAGCATCGTATCGTTATGGGCGTAGGCACTCAGGTAATCATCGTTGTGTTTGATGATAATAAGATTACCGTAACCGCGCAGAGCGTTACCGGCGTATACCACGCGTCCATCAGCGGTCGCGATAATAGCCTGTCCCTTACTCCCTGCGATATCGACCCCTTTATTTCCCCCCTCGGAGGAAGAAAAGTTCTCGATAACCTTGCCTTCAGTCGGCCAGCGCCAGGAAGAGATTGGCGAGCTGGACGTCTGACTACTGGCAACGGGTGCGGTAGAGCTAACCACAGGAGCCGTAACGGGTGCTGTAACTACAGTCGCAGTCCCCTTATTGTTCGGCAACATCTTGTTAGCACTCTGTTCACCTGAATCTTCAGAATACGTAATTGTCGGTTGCGACGCAACCACTGTGCTTGATTTTTGCGCAGGCGTCACACTGTTATTTTGCGCTGTGACGTCAGCCGCAGAAACAGTATTGCCTGGCGTTAACGGTGCGCCGGTCGCATTGCCCACCTGTAGCGTCTGGCCGACATTCAGGCCATACGGGGCCGGAACGTTGTTTCGCTCTGCCAGATCGCGGAAATCGTTCCCGGTGATCCAGGCAATATAGAAGAGGGTATCACCGCGTTTCACGGTGTAGGTGCTGCCGCCAGTATAGCTGCCTTTCGGAATGTTCCCATACTTGCGGTTATACACAATGCGGCCATTTTCCGTCTGGACAGGTTGTTCCACTGGCTGAATCTGTACTGGCTGGGTAACCGGACGCTGAACAGGCTGGATTTGCGGAGTTTGTTGCGCCGTTGAGGTGCCCATTTTGGGCGGAGGGGTGATCAGCATGCCACCGGATGAATTACCAGAGCCGCTATTACCGCCGACCGAACTGACAGGCGCAGGGGCATTATTCGATGTTGAACAACCTGCCAGCCAGATTGAAACCAGTGACAATGCCGCAACTCGGCTGATGGTGAATTTTGGGCTTCCCGCGCTCATTTATCCCCCAGGATTATTTTTAATTACCAGTGACTTAAAATTACCGTAATGTCACGACGTTTTGCGCCACACCATACGCTGAATTTGCCTGAATAACCCTGGAAAAATCCGAGTCTCAGGCCAGCTCTCCTTTTACCAGAGGCACGAAACGTACGGCTTCTACTGTATCGATAATAAACTCGTTGCCCCGTCGACGAACACGCTTCAACAGTTGGTGTTCATCGCCCACCGGTAAAACGAGGATCCCGCCGTCGTCCAGTTGCGCCATCAGCGCAGCCGGGATCTCAGGCGGTGCAGCCGTCACGATAATGGCATCAAACGGGCCGCGTGCCTTCCAGCCCTGCCAGCCATCCCCGTGACGGGTAGAAACATTATGTAAATCGAGCTGCTTCAGGCGGCGGCGCGCCTGCCACTGCAACCCTTTAATGCGCTCAACCGAGCAGACATGATGCACCAGGTGCGCCAGAATGGCGGTCTGGTATCCAGAACCGGTGCCAATCTCCAGCACCCGCAAGTCCGGGGTCAGCTCCAGCAGCTCGGTCATGCGCGCCACCATATAGGGCTGGGAGATGGTTTGCCCCTGCCCTATCGGCAACGCGACGTTGTCCCACGCTTTGTGCTCAAACGCCTCATCCACGAATTTTTCCCGCGGTACCCGCGAGATGGCGTCCAGCACCCGCTCGTCAGCAATGCCCTGACTGCGTAATTGATTCAGAAGAGTTTGTACACGATTGCTTACCATTGCGAGCTCACCCCGGCGCGATCCAGCCAGCCTGAAACCACATCCTGCGCGTTATGCGCGGTCAAATCGACGTGCAGCGGGGTGACGGAGACGTAGCCTTCATCTACGGCGGCAAAATCGGTATCCGGCCCGGCATCATGTTTTTCGCCCGGCGGACCAATCCAGTACAGCGTGTTGCCGCGCGGATCTTCCTGCGGGATCACTTTATCCGCCGGGTGGCGGCTGCCGCAGCGCGTCACGCGGATACCTTTGATTTGATCCAGCGGCAGATCCGGCACGTTGATATTAAGGATGCGACCGGTGCGCAGCGGTTCACGGCTCAGCGCGCGCAGAATGGCGCAGGTGACCGCGGCGGCGGTGTCATAATGCTGATGGCCGTTAAGCGAGACCGCCAGGGCAGGAAAGCCGAGATGGCGCCCTTCCATGGCTGCCGCCACCGTACCGGAGTAGATCACGTCATCGCCCAGGTTGGGTCCGGCATTAATGCCGGAGACCACCACGTCCGGGCGGGGACGCATCAGCGCATTAACCCCCAGAAAGACACAGTCGGTCGGGGTGCCCATCTGCACGGCGATATCACCGTTATCAAAGGTAAAGGTGCGAAGAGACGACTCGAGGGTTAACGAGTTAGAGGCACCGCTGCGGTTACGATCGGGAGCCACCACCTGCACCTCGGCGAACTCACGTAGCGCTTTCGCCAGCGTCTGAATGCCTGGCGCATGGATCCCGTCATCGTTACTCAGCAATATTCGCATAGTCACCCGAAGTGTTGATAAGTTCCCTGACAACACTGGTGGCAAAGCTGCCTGCCGGCAGCCAGAAACGTAGCTCGACGGTTACGTCATCCCACCAGTTCCAGCTCAACTGTTGCGGATAGAGCAGCATCGCCCGGCGTGCCGCTTCGACTTTTTCCCGCCCCAGCAGTGAGCATAACTCTGTTTCATCGGCGATGGCAGACTGTTCAAAGCGCAGCGCATCACCCTGCGGACCCCAGTCGCCGGTACCCGGCAGGGCCGCAGTGATCATCAGCGTTTTTGCCTCGACGCGCGCCTGCACATCGCGCAGCTCTTCGTCAGTGGCGACAAACCAGCTGCCGCGTCCCGCTAATTGTAGCGCATCGCCGACAACAACTTGATTCGCGTCTGTTTTTTTCAGTCGCTCGCTGACGATTTGATTAAACAACGCGCTGCGGGCTGCCGACAACCAAAAACTGCGTTTATTGCGATCGCGCACCGGGGCATTGCTCTGCGCCCAGCGTAGCGCCCCCTGCAGGTTACTGCCGCCGATGCCAAAACGCTGCGCGCCAAAGTAGTTCGGCACACCCTGCGCCTGGATGGCGTTAAGACGCTGTTCTACCTCGTCGCGGTTGCTTACCTCGCGCAGCACCAGGGTAAAGGCGTTGCCCTTTAACGCGCCGAGGCGCAACTTGCGCTTATGGCGGGCATATTCCAGCACCTGGCAGCCTTCGAGCTGGAACTGGCTTAAATCGGGCATCCCGTTACCCGGCACCCGCGCGCAGAGCCACTGTTCCGTCACGGCGTGTTTGTCTTTCTGCCCGGCGAAGCTTACTTCACGAGCGTGAATTTTCAGGAACTTTGCCAGCGCATCGGCCACAAAACGGGTGTTACAGCCATTCTTCAGGATCCGCACCAGAATGTGCTCGCCCTCGCCATCCGGCTCGAACCCCAAATCCTCGACGACCACAAAATCTTCCGGGTTGGCTTTCAGCAGCCCCGTACCCTGCGGTTTACCGTGCAGGTAGGTCAGGTTGTCGAAGTCCGTCATTTCACCGCCTTCACCAGCAGCGCCACGGCTTCGCAGGCAATGCCTTCACCACGGCCGGTAAAGCCGAGTTTCTCGGTGGTGGTCGCTTTGACGTTGACGTCGTCCATATGGCAGCCAAGATCTTCGGCAATAAAGACGCGCATCTGAGGAATATGCGGCAGCATTTTCGGCGCCTGGGCAATAATGGTCACATCCACGTTGCCAAGGGTATAGCCTTTGGCCTGAATACGGCGCCAGGCTTCGCGCAGCAGCTCGCGGCTGTCGGCCCCTTTGAAGGCCGGATCGGTATCCGGGAACAGCTTGCCGATATCGCCAAGCGCCGCCGCACCAAGTAGCGCATCGGTTAACGCGTGCAGTGCAACATCGCCATCAGAATGCGCGAGCAGTCCTTTTTCATAAGGGATGCGTACGCCGCCAATGATAATTGGGCCCTCGCCGCCAAAGGCGTGTACGTCAAAACCATGTCCAATTCGCATTATGCCTTCTCCTGATGGGTCGAACGGGTAAGATAAAATTCTGCCAGCTGTAAATCTTCGGGGCGCGTCACCTTTATATTATCTGCGCGCCCTTCAATCAGTTCCGGGTGAAAACCGCAGTACTCCAGCGCCGAGGCTTCGTCGGTGATGGTTGCGCCTTCGTTCAGCGCACGGGTTAAGCAGTGGTGCAACAGCTCGCGAGGGAAAAATTGCGGCGTGAGTGCATGCCAGAGGTCAACGCGCTCCACCGTATGGGCGATGGCCGGCAGGCCGGGCTCGCCGCGTTTCATGGTATCGCGGACCGGCGTGGCCAGAATGCCACCAACGCGGCTGGTTTCGCTGATGGCCAGCAGCCGCGCCAGGTCATCCTGATGCAAACAGGGCCGCGCCGCATCGTGCACCAGTACCCACTGTGCGTCACCGGCGGCTTTCAGTCCCGCCAGCACCGAATCGGCACGCTCTGCGCCACCGTCCACCACGGTCACCTGCGGGTGGCGGGCAAGCGGCAGCGCGGCGAAGCGGACGTCGCCCGGGCTGATAGCGATAACGACCCGCGTCACACGTGGGTTCGCCAGCAGCGCCGCCACGGTGTGCTCAAGGATCGTTTTATCACCAATTGAAAGGTACTGCTTAGGACATTCAGTCTGCATGCGCCGGCCAAACCCGGCGGCTGGCACAACGGCGCATACGTTGGAAAATGTTACTGCCATGGCGTAATCCTGGGCCTGATTATCGAGTGTTTTGTACTGAGCCCTGGTTGCGTTTAGACGCATCCGGCACCAGACGATAGAAGGTTTCGCCCGGCTTAGTCATGCTGAGTTCGTTGCGCGCACGCTCTTCAATGGCTTCCTGCCCGCCATTGAGATCGTCAATTTCCGCAAACAGCTGATCGTTTCGCGCTTTTAATTTGCTGTTTGTTGCCTGCTGCGCCGTCACGTCATCGCTGACGCGACTGTAATCGTGAAGGCCGTTCTTACCGAACCACAGCGAATACTGAAGCCAGACCAGCAGAGCCAGCAACAGCAGCGTAAGTTTACCCATCCTGCCCCCTGAAAAACGGCATCATCATCCCATAACTTTCCCCATGACTCTACATCGGGGCTACAGAGATGCCGCAACATTGCGGGCAAATGTACCACATTTTTTTTGCAGATTCGCGCAAGCCAACAATGTCACATAGTTGGTTACGGTTTGAATTATGGATGAACTTATCCCATGAGCCACAAAAATAACAGTCCCACCATAGCGACCACCGTTAAGACGGTGATAAACGAACTGTAGAGCAGCTTGCCGTGAAGCAGAGAGTGGAGCGCGATCCCTACCACAACGGCAACGGGCATCAGCGCCAGAAAGAAAGGCCAGGTATAAAGGAAGAAAAACAGCGTATTGCTGCCGTAAAACAGGAAAGGGATCCCCAGTGCCATCAGCCATGACGCAAAGCCGACAATCGCCCCAGGAAAAGACCAGGTCGTCTCGTCATGTGCCGATACTGTGTCCGACCCGGTGATGATGTAGTTTTCACTGTTCCGCATAGCTGATCCTGTGACCGTGACATATTGATGGAGATTAAGCATCCCCATCAATACCATCTCAGGATCTGATAATATCGCCCTGCCGGAGCAGGTCTAATAATTGACCCACCAAATTTGTTACCAATTGTTGGCCTTGCAGGTGAATATCGGGGTTTTCCGGCGCTTCGTAAACCGCATCAATGCCGGTGAAGTTCTTCAGCTCGCCAGCGCGGGCCTTTTTGTACAGTCCCTTCGGATCGCGCTGCTCGCATATTTCCAGCGGGGTATCAACAAACACTTCAATGAAGCGGCTGTTCCCCACCCGCTCACGTACCATCTGCCGCTCGGCGCGGTGCGGTGAGATAAAGGCGGTTAACACCACCAGCCCGGCATCGGCCATCAGGCTGGCCACTTCGCCCACCCGACGGATGTTCTCTTTGCGATCCGCATCGCTAAAGCCCAGATCGCTGCACAGCCCGTGGCGCACGTTGTCGCCATCCAGCAGATAGGTGCTGACGCCCGCTTTGTGCAGCGCCTCTTCCAGCGCCCCCGCGACGGTGGACTTACCAGACCCCGAGAGCCCGGTAAACCACAGCACAACCCCACGGTGACCGTGGAGCTGTTCGCGTTCGGCCACCGTGACCGGATGAGGATGCCAGACGACGTTCTCATCATGCTGCGCCATTACTTGCCTCCCAGCAGATCGCGCGCGCCCCAGTGCGGGAAGTGTTTGCGCACCAGCGCGTTGAGCTCCAGTTCAAAGGCGCTGAATTCAGACGGCACCGCCCTCGCCTGCGCTTTAGGTTCGCGCACCATCCCTGCGCCAACGGTGACGTTGGTCAGACGATCGATAATAATCAGCCCGCCGGTCACCGGGTTCTGCTGATATTCGTCCAGCACCAGCGGTTCGTCGAAGGTGAAATCCACCAGACCGATGCCGTTCAGCGGCAGTTCAGTCACGCTGTGCTGCGCCAGATTGTTAATGTCGACCTGATACTGAACGCCGTCGACGCGGGCGCGGGTTTTCTTCCCGGCAATCTTGATGTCGTAGCTCTGGCCCGGGCTCAGCGGCTGCTCGGCCATCCACACCACATCCACCGCGGCGCTCTGTACCGCAGGCAGCGACTCCTGCGCATCCACCAGCAGATCGCCGCGGCTGATATCGATCTCATCTTTGAGCACCAGGGTGACCGCTTCGCCGGCCCCCGCTTCCTGCAGATCGCCATCGAAGGTCACGATACGGGCAATGGCCGATTCCACGCCGGACGGCAGTACCTTCACGCGCTGGTCTACGCGCACGCTGCCGGAGGCAATCGTGCCGGAGAAGCCGCGGAAATCGAGGTTCGGGCGGTTAACGTACTGCACCGGGAAGCGCATCGGCTGCGTATCCACGTCGCGCTGGATCTCAACGGTCTCCAGCACTTCCAGCAGCGTCGGGCCGCTGTACCACGGCATGCTCACGCTCTGGGAAGCGACATTATCCCCTTCCAGCGCCGAGAGCGGCACAAAGCGGATATCGAGATTGCCCGGCAGCTGCTCGGCAAAGGTCAGGTAGCTTTCGCGGATCTCGTTAAACTTCTCTTCGCTGAAGTTCACCAGATCCATCTTGTTAACCGCCACCACCAGGTGCTTGATCCCCAGCAGCGTGGAGATAAAGCTGTGACGACGGGTCTGATCCAGCACCCCTTTACGGGCATCGATCAGCAGGATCGCCAGGTCACAGGTGGAGGCGCCGGTCGCCATATTGCGGGTGTACTGCTCATGCCCCGGGGTATCGGCGATGATAAATTTGCGCTTCTCGGTGGAGAAATAGCGATAGGCCACGTCGATGGTGATGCCCTGCTCGCGCTCCGCCTGCAGGCCATCCACCAGCAGGGCCAGATCGAGTTTTTCGCCCTGGGTACCGTGACGCTTGCTGTCGTTATGCAGGGAGGAGAGCTGATCTTCATAGATCTGACGGGTATCGTGCAGCAGACGGCCAATCAGGGTGCTTTTACCGTCGTCCACGCTGCCGCAGGTCAGAAAACGCAGCAAACTTTTATGCTGCTGGGCGTGCAGGTAGGCTTCGACGCCGCCTTCATTGGCGATCTGTTGAGCAATAGTGGTATTCATGGCGGCTCCTTAGAAATAACCCTGACGTTTCTTCAGCTCCATCGAGCCTGCCTGGTCGCGGTCAATCACGCGCCCCTGTCGCTCGCTGGTGGTGGAAACCAGCATCTCTTCAATAATCTCCGGCAGCGTTTGCGCGTCGGATTCCACCGCGCCGGTCAGCGGCCAGCAGCCGAGGGTACGGAAGCGCACCATCCGCTTTTTGATCACTTCGCCAGGCTGCAGGTCGATGCGATCGTCGTCGATCATCATCAGCATGCCGTCGCGCTCCAGAACCGGGCGTTCAGCCGCCAGGTAAAGCGGAACAATCTCGATATTTTCCAGATAGATGTACTGCCAGATATCCAGCTCGGTCCAGTTGGAGAGCGGGAAGACGCGGATGCTTTCGCCCTTGTTGATCTGGCCGTTGTAGTTATGCCACAGCTCAGGACGCTGATTTTTTGGGTCCCAGCGGTGGAAGCGGTCACGGAAGGAGTAGATACGCTCCTTGGCGCGGGATTTCTCTTCATCGCGACGGGCACCACCGAAAGCGGCATCAAAGCCGTATTTGTTCAGCGCCTGCTTCAGCCCTTCGGTTTTCATGATATCGGTGTGCTTGGCGCTGCCGTGGACAAACGGGTTAATGCCCATCGCCACCCCTTCCGGGTTTTTATGCACCAGCAGTTCACAGCCGTAGGCTTTGGCGGTACGGTCACGGAACTCATACATTTCGCGGAATTTCCAGCCGGTATCCACGTGCAGCAGCGGGAACGGCAGCGTGCCCGGATAAAACGCTTTACGCGCCAGGTGCAGCATTACGCTGGAGTCTTTGCCGATGGAGTACATCATTACCGGATTTGCAAACTCAGCGGCCACTTCGCGGATAATATGAATACTCTCCGCTTCCAGTTGCCGCAGGTGCGTCAGTCGTTTTTGATCCATAACTGTTCCTTATAAGGCCTGGTGCAACAGGCGTTATTGTTGCAGCCAGTTTTGTCACGGCCTGCGCACAGCAACCGGAGCGTACTCAAGTACGTGAGGATTGCGAGCACAGCCCGGGGCAAAAATGGCAAATAAAATAGCCTGTTGCTCCAGGACTAAGCCAAATTGACAACAGAAGAACTAAAGCCTTCTGTGTCGGTTGTATGTTGGAACCAGGCGAGGGTGCTGTGGAGCTGCACCACTTCCCCCACCACAATCAGGGCGGGCATCGGGGCGTCTTTCGCCAGGGTTGCAAGGTGTTGTAGTGTTCCGATCGACACGTGCTGATCGACGCGCGTGCCGCGGGATATCACCGCGACCGGGGTATTCGCATCGCGCCCGTGTCGAATCAGTTGTTCGCCGATCTCCGCCGCTTTCATGGTGCCCATGTAGATGGCGAGGGTCTGACGGCTCTGCGCCAGATGCGTCCAGTCAAACGGGGTGCTGTCGGCCTTGTAGTGGCCGGTGACAAAAGTAACGCTCTGGGCGTATTCACGGTGCGTCAGGGGAATGCCGGCATAAGCCGTGACCGCCGAGGCCGCGGTGATCCCCGGCACCACCTGGAAAGGTACGCCCGCTTCGGCTGCCGCCTGCAACTCTTCGCCACCGCGACCAAAGATGAACGGATCGCCGCCTTTCAGGCGTACCACGGTTTTGCCCGCTTTGGCCGCCGCAATCAGCATCTGGTTGGTATCGTGCTGGGGAACAGCGTGCCCGCCCGCACGTTTGCCCACGCAGATTTGCTCGGCGTCGCGACGAATCAGCTCGCGCACGCCGTCGCTCACCAGGTGGTCATAGAAAACCACATCGGCGTCCTGCAGCACCTGCAACCCCCGCAGGGTCAGCAGGCCAGCATCGCCTGGCCCGGCGCCCACCAGAATGATCTCCCCGCCAGTGCTGCCGGGGTTATCGAGTTCGTCTTCAAGAAGCTGTTGCGCTGCCGTCTCATTACCGGCCTGCATCAGGCTGGCAAAACGGCCACGAAATACGCGCTCCCAGAAGCGACGGCGTTCCGCCACGCTGGTCAGACGGGTTTTCAGATGGTTGCGCCAGTAGCTGGCCTTCTCGGCCATGCGGCCCAGGCTTGTCGGCAGCAGCGCTTCGATTTTTTCCCGCAAGACGCGGGCCAGCACCGGGGCAGTCCCGCCAGAAGAGATCGCCACCAGCAGCGGCGAGCGATCGACAATTGACGGAAAGATAAAGGAGCAGAGCGGCTGGTCGTCCACCACGTTCACCAGGCGGTGACGGGCGTGGGCGGCATCGGAGACGCGCTGGTTGAGCGCCCGGTTTTCGGTGGCGGCAATCACCAGCACCACATTGTCGATTTGCGATTCAGCAAAGTCCGCTTCGGCAACAACCTGCACGCGAGCGCCTGCCCGATGTAAAAAGGCAATTTTGCGCTCCGCGATTTCGCCGCTGCCGACAACCAGCACCGGGCGGTCTTTTACAGCAGCGAATAAAGGAAGGTAATCCACAATGCTACAACTCGCTAACAACCAGGAATAGGGGGACTATAGGGGGCGGCTACGAGCGAATGAAATTACGAATTGGAATGAGTAGTTACTCAATGGAATAACGCCCTGAAAAAGCTCATATCAAAAAGTGCTTAACGCGCGACATTCCGGGCATTTAAGCGCAAATCAAATTGTGTAAGCGCGGTCACAGTTTCATACTAAGCGCGTTAAAATTTTGCGTTATTTTTTTAAGGACTCACTATGTTTTCCGCAATGCGCCACCGATACGCTGCCCTGGCGCTCGGCGTTTGCTTAATCGGAACGGTTCAGGCTAAGACCTCGCCCCTGGGTGAGATGGCCGCGACGCAGGCACGTCATATTGCCACCTTTTTCCCGGGTCGGATGACCGGTACCCCCGCTGAAATGCTCTCCGCTGACTACGTGCGCCAGCAGTTCGCCGGGATGGGCTACCAGAGCGATATCCGCACATTTCAGAGCCGCTACATCTATACCTCACGCAATCTGAGTAAAAACTGGCACAACGTCACCGGCAGTACCGTGATTGCGGCCCATGAAGGCAAAGCCGCGCAGCAGATTATTATTCTGGCGCACCTGGACACCTATGCTCCGATGAGCGACAGCGATGCCGACAACAATCTTGGCGGCCTCACGTTACAGGGCATTGATGATAATGCCGCTGGGGTCGGCGTGATGCTGGAGCTGGCCGATCAGCTAAAAAATATTCCCACCCAGTACAGCATCCGCTTTATCGCCACCAGCGGCGAGGAAGAGGGACGGCTGGGTGCCGAGAATGTCCTTAAACGCATGAGCGCGGCCGAGAAGAAAAACACCCTGCTGGTGATCAACCTCGATAATTTGATTGTGGGGGATAAGCTCTATTTTAACAGCGGCAAAACCACCCCAGGACCGGTACGCAAGTTAACCCGCGACCGCGCGCTGGCGATTGCCCGCGCCCACGGCATCTATGCTGCCACCAACCCGGGCGGCAACGCCGCGTATCCGAAAGGCACCGGCTGCTGCAATGATGGCGAGGTGTTCGATAAAGCCGGGATCCCGGTGCTCTACGTTGAAGCGACCAACTGGTCCCTGGGCAAAAAAGATGGTTATCAGCAGCAGGCAAAATCAAAAGCGTTTCCAGCGGGAACAAGCTGGCACGACGTCAGGCTGGATAATCTGCAGCACATCGACAAGGCATTGCCGCAGCGGATTGAACACCGCAGCCGGGATGTGGTTCGGGTGATGCTGCCGCTGGTGAAAGAGCTGGCGAAAGCGGAGAAAGCCTGAGGCCCTGCGCTTACCGGGCCAACAGGATGCGCATTTGTAGGCCCGGTAAGGGGTAGTCGCCACCGGGCAAAACATTACCCTTCGTGCAGCCCGCACTCGCGCTTGAGACCAAAGAAACGGGTCTCTTCTTCTGCCATACCCGGCTCCCATTTACGGGTAGTGTGGGTATCCCCTACCGACAGATAGCCCTGATCCCACAGCGGGTGATACTTCAGGCCATGCTGTTGCAGGTACTGGTATACGGTCCGGTTGTCCCAGTCGATAATCGGCAGCACTTTGAACACCCCGCGCTGGATCGCCAGAACCGGTAAAGAGGCCCGGCTACCGGACTGATCCCGGCGCAGGCCGGCAAACCAGGTTTTGGCGTTGAGCTCGGACAGCGCCCGGTTCATCGGCTCAACTTTGTTGATGGCATTATATTTCTCAATGCCCTCGACGCCCTGCTCCCACATCTTGCCGTAGCGTGCTTCCTGCCAGGCCGCGCTCTGCTCTGCGCGGTAGACCTTCAGGTTCAGCTTAAGCTTATCCGTCAGCTCATCGATAAACTGATAGGTTTCCGGGAAGAGGTAGCCGGTATCGGTGAGGATCACCGGGATATCCGGGCGAATTTTATTCACCAGATGCAGGCTGACCGCCGCCTGAATACCGAAGCTCGACGACAGCACATATTCGCCCGGCAGATTTTCCAGCGCCCAGGCGACACGCCCTTCGGCGTCCAGCTTCTCCAGCTGGGCGTTGGTTTCGGCCAGCGCCAGAATGCGTTCGACTTTTGGCAGATCGTTAAGGGCGTTTAGATCGAGTACGGACATAAGAACCTCGTTTGCCTGTTTTGCCGGGCGGCACTGCGTTTGCCCGGCCTACAAAACCCGTAGGCCCGGTAAGCGAAGCGCCACCGGGCAAAGGGTGGGTTACTCCCAGAAATCCCGTGCGGGATCGAGCACCGGGCGAATGATGCCCGCACGCACCGTAAAGTCGCCGAAGCCTTCACCCGCTTCGCGCTCTTTCGCCCAGCGCCCGATAAGCAGGTCGATGGAATCAAGGATTTCCGGCTCGGTGATGTTTTCCCGGAACATGCGCGGAATACGGGTGCCGATACGGTTACCGCCCAGGTGCAGGTTATAGCGCCCTGGCGCTTTGCCCACCAGCCCCAGCTCGGCCAGCATCGCGCGGCCGCAGCCGTTCGGGCAGCCGGTCACGCGCATCACGATATGTTCGTTCGGAATGCCATGTTTCTCCAGAATCGCTTCGACCTTGTCGGTGAACGACGGCAGGAAACGCTCAGCTTCAGCCATCGCCAGCGGACAGGTCGGGAACGAGACGCAGGCCATGGAGTTTTCGCGCTGCGGTTTAACCGCCTCCATCAGGGCATGATCCCGCGCCAGCTTCTCGATCTTCGCCTTCTGGCTTTCCGGCACGCCGGCAATGATCAGGTTCTGGTTGGCGGTGATGCGGAACTCGCCCTGGTGGATCTTCGCGATCTCCAGCAGACCGGTTTTCAGCGGGCGACCCGGATAGTCCAGGATACGGCCATTTTCAATAAACAGCGTCAGGTGCCATTTATCGTCGATACCTTTTACCCAGCCAATACGATCCCCACGCCCGGTGAATTCGTACGGGCGGATCGGCTCAAACTTGATACCCGCACGGCGTTCCACTTCGGCTTTGAACGTCTCAACGCCCACGCGCTCAAGGGTGTATTTGGTCTTGGCGTTTTTACGATCGGTACGGTTACCCCAGTCGCGCTGGGTGGTCACTACCGCTTCCGCCACCGCCAGGGTGTGCTCCAGCGGCAGATAGCCAAACTCGCTCGCGGTACGGGCGTAAGTCTTTTTGTTACCGTGTTCAATAGATAGACCGCCGCCCACCAGCAGGTTAAAGCCCACCAGCTTGCCGTTCTCGGCAATGGCCACGAAGTTCATGTCGTTGGCGTGCAGATCGATATCGTTCTGCGGCGGGATCACCACCGTGGTTTTGAACTTACGCGGCAGGTAGGTCTGGCCCAGAATTGGCTCTTCGTCGGTGGTCGCCACTTTCTCCTGATCGAGCCAGATCTCGGCATAAGCGCGGGTACGCGGCAGCAGATGCTCGGAGATCTTCTTCGCCCACTCATACGCTTCGGCATGCAGCTCGGACTCGTACGGGTTGGATGTGCAGAGCACGTTACGGTTCATGTCGTTGGCGGTCGCCAGCGCGTCCAGCCCGACGGAGTGCAGCATCTGGTGTACCGGCTTCACGTTCTTCTTCAGAATGCCGTGGAACTGGAAGGTCTGACGGTTGGTCAGACGGATGCTGCCGTAAATTGTATTTTCACCGGCAAACTTGTCGATCGCCTGCCACTGTTTGGTGGTGATGATGCCACCCGGCAGGCGGCAGCGCAGCAGCATCGCATGACGCGGCTCCAGCTTCTGTTCAGCACGCTCGGCGCGGATATCGCGGTCGTCCTGCTGGTACATGCCGTGGAAACGGATCAGCAGGAAGTTGTCGCCTTTGAAACCGCCGGTCAGACCATCATTTAAATCTTCGGCAATGGTGCCGCGCAGGTAGTTACTCTCAACCTTCATGCGCTCGGCATCAGACAGTTTGCCTTCGACCACCAGTGGGCCAGGATGTTTTTCGCTCATTAGTAGACATCTCGCTGATAACGGCGCTCGACGCGCAGCTCACTTAAATATTCATCCGCCGCTTCGGCATCCATACCGCCGAATTGGGCAATCACTTCCAGTAAAGCCTGCTCAACGTCTTTCGCCATGCGATTGGCGTCGCCGCAGACATAAATGTGGGCACCGTCATTGATCCAGCGCCACAGCTCTGCGCCCTGTTCGCGCAGTTTGTCTTGTACGTAGATTTTTTCTTTCTGATCGCGGGACCAGGCCAGATCGATGCGGCTCAGTACGCCCTCTTTAACGTAGCGCTGCCACTCCACCTGATAGAGGAAATCTTCGGTGAAGTGCGGGTTGCCGAAGAACAACCAGTTTTTACCTGGCGCTTCGTCAGCGGCGCGCTGCTGCATAAAGGCGCGGAACGGCGCAATACCGGTGCCCGGACCAATCATGATCACCGGGGTTTCCGGGTTGGCGGGCAGGCGGAAGTTGTCGTTGTGCTCGATAAAGACCCGCACCTCGCCCTCTTCTTCCACGCGATCCGCAAGGAAGCTCGACGCGCCGCCGGCGCGGGCGCGCCCTTCGATGTCGTAACGCACGACGCCCACGGTGACGTGGACTTCGTTCTCCACCTCGGCCTGCGCAGAGGCGATAGAGTAGAGGCGCGGCGTCAGCGGACGCAGCAGGTCGATTAACGCCTGGGCATCCAGCTGGGCTGGCGCGAAACGCACCATATCCACGATGGGCGTGGCGGCGGCGTAGTGTTGCAGCCTGGCTTTATCGCCCACCAGCGGCAGCAAGGATTCGCTGCGGGTCAGCGTGGCGTAGTTCTCCACGATGTTCGCGGTATTAACGGTCAGCTCGAAATGCCACTGCAGCGCTTCAGAGAGCGGCAGCGTTTTGCCTTCCACGCTGACCGACTCGTCACCCTTCAGCCACAGCAGCTCAACCAGCTCTTTCACCAGCGCCGGATCGTTCTGGTACCAGACGCCAAGGGCATCACCCGGCTGGTAGCGCAGACCCGAGTCGCCGAGATCGATTTCGATATGGCGCACATCTTTCTCTGAATCGCGACCGGTGATTTTCTGGTTCACCGAGAGGCTCGCCGTCAGCGGGGCCTCTTTGGTGTAGGGGCTGGTGTGAATGTCGTTGACTGCGCCAGCGGCGGTGGCTGCCGCCTGGGCTGGCGTCCCGGTCGGTACGCGGGCTTTCAGCACCTCGACAATGCGCGCGCGCCATTCGGCCGCCGCAGACTGGTATTCAACGTCGGTATCGACGCGGTCCAGCAGGCGTTCTGCCCCCAACTCGGCCAGTTTGCTGTCGAAATCTTTGCCCGACTGGCAGAAGAATTCATAGGAAGAGTCGCCAAGGCCGAAGACCGCAAAGGCGGTGCCCGCCAGTTTTGGCGCTTTTTTCGAGAACAGGAACTTATGCAGCGCAACCGCTTCTTCAGGCGGCTCACCTTCGCCCTGGGTTGAGGTCACAACGATAACCAGCTTCTCTGACGCGATTTGCTTAAATTTATAGTCCCCGGCGTTCACCAGGTTCACGTTCAGTTTGGCTGCGAGCAGATCGTCGCGCAGGGCTTCCGCCACGCGACGGGCGTTGCCGGTTTGCGAGGCGGAGATAAGCGTGATTGCCGGGATCTCTACAGCCGTAGCCGGCGCACTCGCCACAGCACCCGGCTGTTGATTGAGCATTCCCCAGAAATAACCGGATACCCAGGCCAGCTGGGTGGGTGAAAAGTCAGTGGTGGCCGCCTGCAGGCGTGCCAGTTGCTCCGGGTTCAGGGGAAGCAAATTTGAAGGTGGGGCCTGTGTTGTCATGCGTCGTTATGTTCCAGTAGCAAAGCTGAATTTTTATCTGAAAGACAGAACAGAGTGTAAGGTTAACGGCGCGGATCATAACAATTAAAGACAGGATGGAAATAATAAATAACCAAATGGACTAACCTCTTTTAGCTATTGTTTTTAACAATAAAAGTGATTAACCATCCCCTTGAAAAATAAAATAAAAAACAGCCCTTATTACGCTGTCAGGTGCCCCTGACCATAATGCCCGTTTTAGTTAATGATAAAAAATGTACTTTCCGGTACTCTACGGCGGTTTTTTCCGCATTTTTGAGAGTCCACGATGTCCACCACACTGTTTAAAGATTTCATCTTCGAAGCCGCCCACCATCTGCCTCACGTCCCGGAAGGGCATAAATGTGGTCGTCTGCACGGACACTCCTTTATGGTGCGTCTGGAGATCACGGGTGAAGTCGATCCGTATACCGGTTGGATCATGGATTTTGCCGAGCTGAAGGCCGCCTTCAAGCCGACCTACGATCGCCTCGATCATTACTATCTGAACGATATTCCGGGTCTTGAAAATCCGACCAGCGAAGTGCTGGCAAAATGGATCTGGAATGAGATCAAACCGCTGGTGCCGCTGCTGAGTGCGGTAATGATCAAAGAGACCTGCACCGCGGGCTGCGTCTACCGCGGCGAATAATTACGTCTCATGAGAGAGCAACGGCGCGAGCTCAAAGAGCATCAGCGCGTTGCTTTCCAGCGACGCCGTAATCTGCCAGCCATCATGAAGCCGTTCATCACGCATTGACAACGTTGGACGCGCTTTATGCTCCATCCAGCGCCACATCTCTTCGTCAGGTCCCCTTTCACTGCGCACGCCTTCAATCAAGGGGTACAGCGCGCCGTTGTGCTGATCAAACAGATGACACTTAATCCGCCACCTGCCGCTTAGCCCCTTCAGCTGAACGTGGTACTGCTGGCGAAAACGCTGAATGAAAGCCTCTTCGCTGGAGAGTAACGGGTTAAACACCACCGTATTGCGCAGCAGCAGTTGGTATCCGTTGTGGTGGCGCAATAGCAGAAGATTCTTTTCGTTGACTAACACCTCACCGCGCAGGCGTCGCCACAGCCAGACTACCCAATAGATCGGGCGCGGCAGGCCGTGGTTATACTGCAGCGCCAGGCTCGAGGTATCGATGGTATTGTTGGCCCGCGCTTCCCCCTGTAAGCCCGAGTTGAGCCAGAACCCGGCCAGCCACACCTGTTCCGACAGTCCGAGCAGGTTTTGCATCAGCAGTGCCCCACGAAAAAACCAGCCGTTGGTGGCGCGCGTGTTGCCGGTGAGGGTATTCCACGACAGCAGCCATACCGGAAGCGAGAGCTTTCGCTGACGAAGCGAGGTCAGGATCTGCCGGACCTTCTGCACCGGATAGTTTTCAGAGGAAGAGAGATGAGCCGGATCCAGCTGCGCCAGATCGAGAAGCTCATTGCCATCGGCCGGACAGGCCAAAAAATCGGCCTGGGTGAGGAGAGTCGAGTCCAGCAGAGCCTCATCGTTATGCCCCGTGTGCCCGGGCGCAAAACGGTGCCACACGCCGAACGTCGCCTGCGGCAGATATTCCCGCAGCGTCGCCCGCTGAGCCTGCCAGACCTGCGCTCTTGTCTCCTCGCTCGCCTGCGTTGACCAGTGCATCACAAATTGCCAGCGATCGGTAATCTCAGGCGAAAAGTGATTGACCGACTGCTGTAAGAAACGCGCCAGCAGGTCGGTGCGGGTTGTCAGGCCGGTATGCAGCAGCACCGTCCACTGTTTTTGAGCAAGCCAGCTGAAGACCTGATGAAGGTTGTACCAGCAGGCATAACCTGCCATCAGCGGATCGTCCCAGCCGCTGGCAAACAGGCGGCTACTGAGAAATGGCTCAGCGATATCAATCCCGAAAAGAGGCATCGCCTCCCCCAGCTTTTCCAGCTCCCGGCGCACATCCTCCCGCAGCAGATCGTCCAGCTCACGCACCGTCACTACCATTCGGGTATGACGCAGCGGCGCGGCGGGCTTGAGAAGATGCAGATCGAGCACCCTCTCCTGCACCGGATGCGGGGTTAATGGCAACGGCTCCCGACCGCGCGTTTCGGCTTCATTTAGCAGGCTGAAGAGCTTGTCCACTGCCACCGGATAACGCTGCTCCCCATTGCCTGGACGTAGACGGGGCATCCCGGCGTGATGACGACGTTGTTTGCGATACGCTCCCGGGGCCATCTGGTGATGACGCCGGAACAGATCGCTCATCATCCGCGTACTGGCGAACCCCTGCTCCAGCGCAATCTGATGCAGCGGACGGTTGGTCAGGCGAAGCGCGTCGGCCGCCTTCTCAAGGCGCAGGGTGGTAATGTACTGCATAAAACTGACGCCCATCTCTTTGCGAAAAAGACGGGAGAGCCAGGCTTCTGAAACAAATTCGCTTCCGGCGATTTCAGCAAGCGTAATGCGTCGGGTGTAGCTGGCGTTGATGCGTTCCACCACTCGGGCGATGCGTTTGCTTACGCCCGGATGATGTTCCCGCAGAAGCAGGCGGGCGGGTTGCTGAAACCGGCTGGTCAGCAGGAGCAGGATCTCGCTCAGCCAGCGGGTCGCCTCCAGCCGGTAGCGATGCTGATCGTTGATCAGGGTGCAGACCAGCAGTTGGCGCAGAAGATGGCGTAGCTCATCACCAGGAGGCCAGCCGCTCCCGGCTTCGGGCGGGATGGCGTAATCATGGGTAAAAAAGTCGCTACAGAGCTGCTGGATCCAGCGCCCGGAAAGCATGACACACATCGTCGTATTGCCGCTCTCGCTGGTGAGCTGCCAGCGTTGATTGCGATTAACGATCGTCAGGCTATCCGCTGTCAGGGTCATCTGCCGCTGGTCCGTGTGCAGGTCGGCGCTCCCTTCCAGCAGCCACAGCAGCGTCAGCGCGTCGTCCTCCTCCTGATGAAACTGACGAATATCCTGCACCTTCACCCAAAACTCGCTACCCCGTTGCTCCATGTGTTCCTCCAGGGAAGACAAATTATGACGCGCTGTTTTTTGTCATTACGGAATTGTATGAAAAACAATCAGAAATAATGCGTCGCTTCACAACAAAAAAGTGCATTTTCCGTCGCTGCGATCGGCATAAACTCGAAATTAGCATTGTTTGATAAAAAAAGGATAACAAAAATGACACATCCGATTGTTGAAGCACTGCAGGGCAACGAAGCGCAGTTTATTGAGCTGCGGCGACATTTTCATCAGCATCCTGAGATCGGTTTTGAGGAGCAGCAAACCAGCCAGCGCGTTGCGGAACTGCTTCAGCAATGGGGATATGAGGTACATCACGGGATGGCAAAAACCGGGGTGGTCGGCACCCTGAAAGTGGGCAACGGCAGCAAACGTCTTGGTCTTCGCGCCGATATGGATGCGTTGCCGATGCAGGAGGAGAGCGGCAAAGCGTGGAGCAGCACCGTTGAAGGCAAATTCCACGGCTGCGGTCACGACGGCCACACCACCACCCTGCTCTATGCCGCCGAGTACCTGGCGCGCACCCGCAACTTTAACGGCACGCTGCACCTGATTTTCCAGCCAGCGGAAGAGCTCCTGTATGGCGGACGGGTGATGGTCGAAGATGGCCTGTTTGAGACCTTCCCCTGCGACCATATTTTTGGCCTGCATAATATGCCGGGGCAGAAACTGGGCAAAATTGGCCTGCGCGATGGCGCCATGATGGCCTCCTCGGACACTATACACATTGAAGTTAATGGCGTGGGTGGGCACGGTGCCCTGCCGGAACATACCGTCGATGCGACGCTGGTGGCCTGCCATATCACCCTCGCCCTGCAGTCGATTGTGTCGCGCAATATCACTCCGTTTGAACCCGCCGTGGTGACGGTCGGCAGTATTCAGGCCGGTCATGCGCCCAACATCATCAACGACAAAGTTCTGATGAAACTGACCGTGCGCACCCTGAACGAAAAGGTGCGTCAAACCGTCCTGCAGCGCATCCACGATATCGCCGTTGCGCAGGCAGAGAGCTTCAACGCCACGGCCACCATCCGCCATATCAACGGCAGCCCGGTGCTCATCAATAATCCTGCGGCCAACGAGATGGTGCGTACCGTCGCCCAGGATCTGTTCGGACAAGATGCTGTGGCCGCTATCGGTTCATTCATGGGCAGTGAAGACTTCGCCTTTATGCTTGAAAGGAACCCTGACGGCTGTTACTTCACCATCGGCGTGGGCGATGAAGCGGATCGCTGCATGGTGCATAACCCGGGCTATGACTTTAACGACAAGATCCTGATCACCGGCGCCGCACTCTGGAGCGCCCTGACCGAACACTATCTGCGTTGATCCCATATCCCCAGGAGGGCTGCACAATGAGTACCGTTCCCCTGACAGGCACCCCGGCTTTCGCAGGTAACGATCGACTGCTGGCGGGTATTGTTCTGAGCGTTCTGACATTCTGGTTATTTGCCCAGTCGGTGATTAACGTCGTGCCGGCCATGAAAAATAGCCTCGACATATCCCTGGAGACGCTCACGCTGGCAGTCAGTCTCAGCGCGTTATTCAGCGGTTGCTTTGTGGTCGCCAGCGGTGGCTTTGCCGATAAGTTTGGCCGCGTGCGCCTGACGGTTATCGGCCTGGTGCTGAGTATCATCGGCAGCGGCCTGTTGTTTCTGGCCCGGGAACCGGTGCTTTTCCTGCTGGGACGGGCGATCCAGGGGCTGTCGGCAGCCTGCATTATGCCCGCGACACTGGCGCTGATTAAAACCTGGTACGATGGTAAAGCGCGCCAGCGGGCGATCAGCTTCTGGGTCATTGGCTCCTGGGGCGGCAGCGGCCTGAGCTCGTTTGTTGGCGGCGCGATTGCCACCAGCCTGGGCTGGCGCTGGATTTTTGTTTTTTCCATCGCGATGGCCCTGGCTGCACTGCTGTTGATCCGCGGTACGCCGGAAAGCCGAAGCGCCAGTGCTGGTCAGCACAAGCTGGATATTGGCGGGTTGGTGAGTTTTGTCTGTATGCTGGTGCTGCTCAACCTGTTTATCAGCAAAGGGCATAGCTGGGGCTGGGGCAGCGGCCTGTCACTGACGGTGCTGGGGGCAACGATCCTCGCGGCACTGGGCTTTATCGTTACCGGCCTGCGCAAAGGCGATGCGGCGCTGATTAATTTTGCGCTGTTTAAAAACCGGGCCTACAGCGCGGCGGTGCTCTCGAACTTCATGCTCAACGGCTGTATTGGCACCATGATGATCACCAGCATCTGGTTACAGCAGGGCCATCATCTGACGCCTTTGCAAACCGGAATGATGACGCTGGGGTATCTGGTGACGGTGCTCGCCATGATTCGTGTGGGGGAAAAGCTACTTCAACGCTATGGCGCCCGCCTGCCGATGATGACCGGCCCGGTGTTGACCGCAATCGGCATTACCTTTATCTCCTGCACTTTCCTGAGCAAAGAGAGCTATATCGTGACCGTCTTTTTCAGCAACGTCCTGTTTGGCCTCGGGCTGGGCTGTTATGCCACGCCATCGACAGACACGGCGGTGATGAACGCGCCAGAGAGCAAAGTTGGGGTGGCATCAGGGATCTATAAGATGGGCAGTTCGCTGGGCGGAGCAATGGGGATCGCCGTAACGGCTTCACTGTATGCCCTGCTGCTACCGCTGGGCATGGCCAGCGCCGCCCAGTATGCGCTGCTGTTTAACAGTGCGATTTGTCTCGGTTCGGCGGTGGTGGCCTGGACGTTATTACCCAAATTGCGGGCCCCTTAGTAACAGAGGCCGCAGGGCTATCAGGCGATATTCAGGTATTTGTGGGTCTGCATCGACAGACGCCAGTTACGCGCAATACAAGTCTCAATACACAGACGGGTGGCATCCTCTTTCTGGCTGATGGGCTGCAGCGCAATAACGCGCTGTTTTTCGTCCGTCAGCGTTGCCAGCAGCTCGTCCAGCGCTTCGATATCGCGCGTGCGCCCGACCGGGTGTTTGATCTCATCGGCACGCTCCAGCGCCTGGGAGAGGATGTCGTAACCGCCACGCATATTGACTTTTGGCGATACCGTCACCCAGGTGGTGTGGGAGCAGCGCACTTCATGGGTGCCGCTGGTCTCAATCTGACAGCTAAAGCCGTTCTTCTCCAGCAGCATGGTGAGCGGCATCAGATCGTGAATGCAAGGTTCACCGCCGGTGATCACCACATGGCGCGCCGTCCAGCCCTGACGCCCAATGATCGCCAGCAGATCTTCCGGATTTGCTGCGCCCCATTTGTCGCTCTCTTTGGTTTTCGCCAGAATGCTGAACAGTGACACTTCCCGATCGCTAAGCGTTTCCCAGGTATGTTTGGTATCACACCAGGCACAGCCAACCGGGCATCCCTGCAGACGAATAAAAATAGCGGGAACGCCGGTGAAGTAACCCTCGCCTTGCAGGGTCTGGAACATCTCGTTAATCGGGTACTGCATAGTTATCTCTGGTCAGATTTACGGGGGGGGCATTATTGCAGATCGCACATAATCAGGCAAAACAACCCCCGTCACGATTTTATTCCGGTCAGTTTAAGGATAGCCAGGTTAACAGCCTTAGGGTGGAAAGCCGTGGTCAGAAGGCAATGTTAAAAACATTAAAACTTACGCTACGCTTTTAAGATATCGCCCACCCGGCTGTCGACGTTAACCCCTTTGACTGAGTAGCCATCAGAATACTGGACAAGCAGAATGAGCCATTTTGCGGTAATAACGCTACCGTTATACAGCCATATGCGCGCTATGGAAGCACTGGCAAAACACCTTATCGTGCGCGGCCATCGGGTCACTTTTTTTCAGCAGGAAGAGGCCCGCACGCTGCTCAGGGAACCGCAGGCGCACTTCATCGCCGTGGGTCACCCGACGCCGTCTGCGATGCACGAGCCGGGTTTTTTCCGCCTGATATCAGACATGGCAAGCGTTACCGATATGCTGTGCCGTGAACTGCCTCTCGCCTTCAAACAGCACAATATTGACGCCGTGATTGTCGATCAGATGGAGCCGGCAGGAGGGCTGGTTGCACAAGCGCTCAACCTGCCCTTTATCTCTATCTGCTGCGCCCTGCCGGTAAACCGGGATAACACCATTCCCTTGCCGGTGATGCCTTTTCGCTATGGCACCAGCAATCGCAGCCGGAAATTATACGCCTCCAGCGCGGATGTTTATGACTGGCTGATGTCGAAACAGGGGCGGGTCATTGCCTGTCATGCCCGGGCGTTTGGTCTACCCTCGCGCACCAGGCTGGATCAATGCCTGTCGCCGTTGGCGCAAATCAGCCAGACCATCCCGGGCTTTGATTTTCCACGCACCTTGCCCGCCTGCTTCCATGCGGTAGGCCCGCTACGCTACGATCCGCCAACGGTCTCTTCCGGCAATAAGAAGCCGTTTGTTTTTGCCTCACTGGGCACGCTCCAGGGCTACCGCTACGGGCTGTTCCGCACGATTGCCCGCGCCTGCCGACAGGCTGGTGTGCCCTTGCTTATTGCCCACTGTGACAGACTCAATGCAAGTCAAACCGCCCGGCTGGCGCGTGCGGGGGCGCAAACCGTAGGATTTACCGATCAGCTGGCGGTATTGCGCGATGCCAGCGCCGTCATCACCCACGCAGGGCTGAATACGGTTATGGATGCCATCGCCACCGCCACGCCGATCCTCGCCGTACCTCTGGCGTTTGATCAGCCAGGCGTCGCCGCCCGAGTGGTCTTCAGCGGCATTGGCCTGAAGGCCTGCCGTTTTTCGCCGAGCCGCACGCTCAGCCAGCATCTTCTCGACCTGCTGGAAAATAAGCAGTACACGCAGCGCATCACCGCCCTCCAGACTCAGCTGATAAATGCCGGAGGGGCAGCACGGGCTGCCGAAATTATTGAACAGGCGGTATGCACACGTCATCGCGTACCGACGGTGTAATGATAAAAAAAAACCCGCCGAAGCGGGTTTTTCTAAAGATGAAAGTTCAGCGTGAATTACTGACCTTTGATCTCTTTACGACCGTTGTAAGGTGCTTTCTCGCCCAGCGCTTCTTCGATACGAATCAGCTGGTTGTATTTAGCAACACGGTCAGAACGGCTCATAGAACCGGTTTTGATCTGGCCAGCAGCGGTACCAACAGCCAGGTCAGCGATGGTCGCGTCTTCAGTTTCGCCTGAACGGTGAGAGATAACGGCAGTGTAGCCAGCGTCTTTCGCCATTTTGATCGCAGCCAGAGTTTCGGTCAGAGAACCGATCTGGTTGAATTTGATCAGGATGGAGTTAGCGATGCCTTTCTCGATACCTTCTTTCAGGATTTTGGTGTTGGTTACGAACAGGTCATCACCAACCAGCTGGATTTTGTCGCCCAGGACTTTAGTCTGGTATGCGAAACCATCCCAGTCAGACTCGTCCAGACCATCTTCGATGGAGACGATTGGGTACTGTTTGGTCAGCTCTTCCAGGAAGTGAGTGAACTCTTCGGAAGAGAAGGCTTTGTTGCCTTCGCCAGCCAGAACGTATTTACCGTCTTTGTAGAATTCAGATGCTGCGCAGTCCATCGCCAGGGTGATGTCGGTGCCCAGCTCGTAGCCTGCTGCTTTAACTGCTTCAGCGATTACGGCCAGTGCTTCGGCGTTAGAACCCAGGTTAGGTGCATAACCACCTTCGTCACCAACAGCGGTGTTCATGCCTTTGGCTTTCAGAACTTTTGCCAGGTGATGGAAAACTTCAGAACCCATACGGATGGCTTCTTTAACAGTTTTCGCGCCAACCGGCTGAATCATGAATTCCTGGATGTCGACGTTGTTGTCAGCGTGCTCACCGCCGTTGATGATGTTCATCATCGGAACTGGCATAGAGTATTTGCCTGGAGTGCCGTTCAGTTCAGCAATGTGTTCGAACAGTGGCTGACCTTTAGAAGCAGCTGCTGCTTTGGCGTTAGCCAGGGAAACAGCCAGGATTGCGTTCGCACCGAAGTTAGATTTGTTTTCAGTACCGTCCAGATCGATCATGATCTTGTCAATGCCAGCCTGATCTTTGGCATCTTTGCCAAGGATTGCCTGAGCAATAGGACCGTTTACTGCGCCAACCGCTTTGGTTACGCCTTTGCCCAGGAAGCGGGATTTGTCGCCATCGCGCAGTTCCAGCGCTTCGCGGGAACCAGTAGAAGCACCTGACGGCGCAGCAGCCATACCTACGAAACCACCTTCCAGGTGTACTTCGGCTTCAACAGTCGGGTTACCACGGGAGTCGATGATTTCACGACCGATGACTTTAACGATTTTGGACATTAGATTTTCCTCAGTACAAGTTAAACTAAAACTCCAGACAAACAACGCGTACCTCTGGTACGCGTTGCCGTTCTAACTTTTCTTACTTCGCCTGACGCTTCTGGAACTCCGTCGCGGCTTTCACAAAGCCAGCAAACAGCGGATGTCCATCACGCGGCGTAGAAGTAAATTCCGGGTGGAACTGGCAGGCAACGAACCACGGGTGGTTCGGCACTTCGATGATCTCGACCAACTGATCATCCCCGGAGCGGCCCGCAATACGCAGACCCGCAGCTTCAATTTGTTTCAACAGCAGGTTGTTCACTTCATAACGGTGACGATGGCGTTCAGTGATGACTGGCGCACCGTACATCTGGCGTACCAGGCTGTCATCAGAGAGCTGGCAAGCCTGAGAACCCAGACGCATCGTGCCACCCAGATCGCTTTTCTCGGTACGGACTTCGACGTTACCTTCTTCGTCGCGCCATTCGGTAATCAGCGCCACAACAGGGTACTTACAGTCTGGCACAAATTCCGTAGAGTTCGCGTTTTCCATGCCCACCACATTACGGGCAAATTCAATCAGTGCAACCTGCATACCCAGGCAAATGCCGAGGTAAGGAATATTGTTTTCACGCGCATAGCGTGCGGTGGCGATCTTGCCTTCAACGCCACGGTAGCCGAAGCCGCCAGGGATCAAAATAGCATCCAGATCTTTCAGAATTTCTACACCGCGGGTTTCAACATCCTGCGAATCGATCAGCTTGATGTTGACGGTTACGCGGTTTTTCAGGCCACCGTGTTTCAGCGCTTCGATAACGGACTTATAGGCGTCCGGCAGTTCGATGTACTTGCCGACCATACCGATAGTCACTTCGCCTGCCGGGTTCGCTTCTTCGTAAATAACCTGTTCCCATTCAGACAGGTTAGCTTCCGGACAGTTCAAGCTGAATCGTTTACAAATATAATCGTCCAGGCCCTGTGATTTCAACAGGCCCGGAATTTTATAAATGGAATCGACATCTTTCATTGAAATAACGGCTTTTTCTGGCACGTTACAGAACAATGCAATTTTTGCACGTTCGTTGGCCGGAACCGCACGATCGGAGCGGCAGACCAGAATATCTGGCTGAATACCGATGGAGAGCAGCTCTTTAACGGAGTGCTGAGTCGGTTTGGTTTTCACTTCACCTGCGGCAGCCATGTAAGGCACCAGGGTCAGGTGCATGAACAGCGCGTGTTCGCGACCAATATCAACCGCCAGCTGACGGATCGCTTCGAGGAACGGCAGGGATTCGATATCGCCTACGGTACCGCCGATTTCTACCAGCACGACGTCGTGGCCTTCACCACCAGCAATGATGCGCTCTTTAATGGCGTTGGTGATGTGTGGGATAACCTGAACGGTTGCGCCCAGGTAGTCACCGCGACGCTCTTTACGCAGAACGTCGGAGTAGATACGGCCAGTCGTGAAGTTGTTACGGCGGGTCATTTTGGTGCGAATGAAACGCTCGTAGTGACCCAGGTCCAGGTCGGTTTCAGCGCCGTCTTCAGTAACGAACACTTCCCCGTGTTGGATCGGGCTCATGGTACCTGGATCGACGTTGATGTACGGATCCAGCTTCATCATGGTCACATTGAGGCCACGGGCTTCAAGAATGGCTGCGAGGGAGGCTGCGGCAATGCCTTTACCCAGAGAGGATACAACCCCGCCGGTCACAAAAATATAGTTCGTTGTCATGCTGAACCTGAGAAGTTAGGGTGAAACGATGGAATAACCAGGACGGGAAAGTAGTATACCCGAACACGGCGAGCGCCACAAACTTTCATTCTCCGTCTCCTGTCTCAGGCTTTGACTCATATTGGGAGTGAGAAAATAGCCCCTTTTGGGTAAATGTTTTTGACGCAAATCAAGCGCTTGTCATTTAAAAAATCACACAAATTGCGCTTGATCGCAAAAACCCGTTAGAGATCAGATTCCTGGCGTTTTACTTCCTGCCAGACTTCTTCCATCGCGTCGAGGTCCACGCCGGTCATTTCCAGGCCGCGCGCCGCGATAATGCGCTCCACTTCCCGGAAGCGGCGCTCGAATTTGAGGTTCGCTTTCTGCAGCGCCATTTCGGCTTTGACGCCCAGATGACGAGAAAGATTGACGGTGGCAAACAGCAGATCGCCCATCTCCTCTTCAAGCTTCTCCTGGTCCACTACCGCCTGCTGCGCTTCGTGCATCACCTCGTCAATCTCTTCATGCACTTTGTCGAGCACCGGGCCTAAGGATGTCCAGTCAAACCCCACCGTCGAGCAGCGTTTCTGAATCTTGTGCGCGCGCATCAGCGCCGGCAGGCTTAACGGAATATCGTCCAGCGCCGAATGTTGCGACTTTTCAGCCCGTTCCGCGCTTTTAATCTGTTCCCAGCGGGCCAGAACCTCGGTACTGTTTTCGGCGGTGGCATCACCAAAGATGTGCGGGTGACGGCGCTCCAGCTTGTCGCTGATGGCGGCACAGATATCGTTGAAATCGAAGCGTCCCTCCTCCTGGGCCATCTGCGCATAGAACACCACCTGGAATAGCAGGTCTCCCAGCTCGCCGCGCAGATCGTCAAAATCTTCCCGGGAGATAGCGTCCAATACCTCGTAGGTCTCTTCAAGCGTGTAGGGGGCGATGGTGGCGAAAGTCTGCTCTTTATCCCACGGACAGCCGTTTTCCGGGTCGCGCAGACGTTGCATAATGCCGAGCAGGCGGTCGATTTGGGTCATAGTTTTGTCCTGATAAAAAAATGCCGGGTGGCGGCTTGCGCCTTACCCGGCCTACAAAAGAAGGTGCGATTATCCGCCGTGCAGACGACGGGCGTCGATCACATCCGGCACCTGGTTCAGCTTGCCGAGCACACGGCCCAGCACCTGCAGGTTATAGATTTCGATGGTCATATCAATGGTGGCGAGCTGCTGGCGCGTATCGCTGCGGCTGGCGACGCCCAGCACGTTCACCTTCTCGTTCGCCAGAATGGTGGTGATATCGCGCAGCAGGCCGCTGCGATCGTTGGCTGAGACCCGCACTACCAGTGAATAACCGGCGGAATAGCTCTCGCCCCACACCGCATCCACGATGCGTTCCGGCGCGTGAGACTGTAAATCGTCCAGCTGATCGCAGTCCGCACGGTGAATGGAGATCCCGCGCCCCTGGGTGATAAAGCCGACAATCTCATCCCCCGGGATTGGCTGGCAGCAGCGGGCAATATGGTGCATCAGGTTGCCGACGCCCTCCACCACCACTCTGCCTTTGTCTTTTTCTTTGCCACGGTGCGAGGGGGCGTAGCTCTTCTGCTGAAGCTGCTTCAGCGCCGCCGCATCCTGCTCTTCCGCGCTCGGTTTGTTGAACTGCGCCTGCAGGAAATTCACCATCTGGTTAAGACGAATATCCCCACCGCCAATGGCGGCCAGCAGCTCATCCAGCTCGTTAAAGTTGTAGCGCGGCAGAAGGAATTTTTCTGCCTCTTTCAGGTGGATGCCTAAATGCTCCAGCTCGTCATCGAGGATCTGGCGTCCGGCAAGAATATTCTTGTCGCGATCCTGCTTGCGGAACCAGGCATGAATTTTTGAGCGCCCGCGGCTGG
Organism: Leclercia sp. M-A074-M; assembly: GCF_965195605.1. NCBI lineage: Bacteria > Pseudomonadati > Pseudomonadota > Gammaproteobacteria > Enterobacterales > Enterobacteriaceae > Leclercia > Leclercia sp. M-A074-M. The sequence continues at coordinate 151,434 of NZ_CBDAHM010000006.1, forward strand.
TGGTGACATAGCCGAGGTTCGGGTTCAGCCAGTCGCGGCTCGGGTTCGGCTGTTTCTGGGTGATGATCTCAATCTGGTCGCCCATCTGCAGCTGGTAGGTGAACGGCACGATACGCCCGCCGATTTTGGCGCCGATGCAGCGATGCCCCACATCGCTATGGATGTGGTAGGCGAAGTCGAGCGGCGTTGAGCCTGCCGGCAGGTCAACCACGTCGCCTTTCGGCGTAAAGACGTAGACCCGGTCGTCAAAGACCTGGCTGCGCAATTCGTCGAGCATTTCACCGGAGTCGGCCATCTCCTCCTGCCACGCAATCAGCTTACGCAGCCAGGCGATACGATCCTCGTGACCGGAGCGCGCCCCGCTTGTGGGCCCCTCTTTATACTTCCAGTGCGCGGCGACGCCGAGCTCGGACTCCTCATGCATCTGCTTAGTACGGATCTGGATTTCGACGGTTTTGCCGCCCGGCCCCAGCACCACGGTATGGATCGACTGGTAGCCGTTCGGTTTCGGATTGGCGACATAGTCGTCAAACTCATCCGGCAGGTGACGGTAATGGGTGTGGACAATCCCCAGCGCGGCGTAGCAGTCCTGCAGCCGCTCGGCGACGATACGCACGGCGCGCACATCAAACAGCTCGTCAAAGGCGAGATGCTTTTTCTGCATTTTGCGCCAGATGCTGTAGATATGCTTCGGACGGCCATAGACTTCAGCCTTCACCCCCTCTTCTTTCATCGACTTACGTAAGCCGCCGACAAACTCATCGATGTAGTGTTCCCGATCGATACGGCGTTCGTGCAGCAGCTTAGCAATGCGTTTGTATTCCGCCGGGTGCAGGTAGCGGAAGCAGTAATCCTCCAGCTCCCATTTCAGCTGGCCGATGCCCAGACGGTTCGCCAGCGGGGCATAGATGTTGGTGCACTCTTTCGCCGCCAGCACGCGTTCGTCTTCCGGCGCGTCTTTGACTTCCCGGAGGTGGGCGACGCGTTCGGCAAGCTTAATGACCACACAGCGGAAATCATCCACCATCGCCAGCAGCATACGACGCACGTTATCCACCTGTTCAGACGAGACCGAATCGGTGTGGGTGGCTTTGAGCTGACGGATGGCCGCCATATCGCGCACGCCGTGGATCAGCGCCACGATCGATTTCCCGACGCTTTCGCGCAGCACCTCTTCTGTGACCACCTCGGCGTCGGCCAGCGGGAAGAGCATAGCCGCACGAAGGGTGTCGATATCCATACTCAGCATGGAGAGGATCTCAACCATCTCTACGCCGCGCCACAGCAGCAGCTCGGCATCGGGATGCCCCTGCGTGGTGCGCAGACAGTAGGCCCATGTTTCGGTTAAGCGTTCACACGACTGCTGGCTGGCAATCCCCAGACTTGCGATCCATTTTTGTGGGTCAAACTCACCAGCTTTATTGAGATGTGCACTTCTTACCGCAACCATTGTCCTCTCCTTTAGGGACCCCTGCCTGTCGAATTCGACAAGCCGAAACTCATCAATTGTGTTCAAACAACGCCATTGATTCCAGATGCCCAGTGTGCGGGAACATATCAAGCATTGCCAGACGCTGAATCTGGTAACCCGCCGCTAATAACGCCTCGCTATCGCGGGCAAGCGTTGCCGGATTACAGGAAACATAGACCACGCGTTTGGGCGCCAGTTTAATAATATGCTGCATCACGCCTGGCGCGCCCGCGCGTGCCGGATCAAGCAGGATTTTATCGAAACCGTGCGCCGCCCATGGCTGCTGGGTAACATCCTCTTCAAGATTTTCGTGAAAAAATGTCACGTTTTGCAGCGCATTGTGAACAGCGTTATCGCGCCCCTTTTCCACCAGCGCCGCCACGCCTTCAACGCCGACCACGCTTCGTGCCCGTTTTGCCAGCGGCAGGGTAAAGTTGCCCATCCCGCAAAACAGGTCGAGTACCCGGTCCTCCGGCTGAATATCCAGCCACGCCAGCGCGGTCGCGACCATCTGCTGGTTAACGCCGTCGTTAACCTGAATGAAGTCGCGCGGGCTGAACGTTAAGCGTAGCCCGTCTGAATCATACCAGGGCGTTTCGCCGCTCAGTTGCTCAAGTATCTCGCTTTGCGGGGCGAGATAAAGCGCAAGGTCATGAGAATGCGAAAAGCGTTCCAGTTTTTCACGATCCCGGGCCGACAGCGGCGCCGTATGGCGCAGCACCATCAGCGGGCCACTGTTTGCCAGCACCAGCTCAACGTGCCCAAGATGGCGGACGCCCTGCAGGTCAGAGAGGCATTTGCGCACCTCTGGCAGCAATGCCTCAAGACGGGGCACCAGAATGGGGCACGCTCTGACATCAACGATGTCGCTGGAGTTGGCCTTGCGAAAGCCCATCTCCAGACGCGCGGTTTTCGGCTGATAATTGAGGCTCAGACGCGCCCGGCGGCGGTAGCCCCAGGGTTTATCTACGATCACTTCATCAACGTCGTGCTTCAGCAGGCGCGCCAGGGCGTTGCTTTTGCTGCGCTCCTGCAGCGCGACGCTGGCGTGCTGTTGTTGGCAGCCGCCGCAGACGCCAAAGTGCGGGCAGCGAGGCGTTTCACGTTCCGGGCTATCATTAAGACGGCGCTTTACCTGCCCGCGTGCGTACTGACGTTTCTCTTCCGTCAGGGTGATTTCCGCACGCTCCTGGGGCAGCAGGCCGGGAATAAATACGGTCTTGCCCTCGTGGCGCGCCACCCCCTGTCCGAACGGATCGAGGTCTGTCACTTCAACAGTTATGATCTGACGCGTCGTCACGCGTCGCTTTGCAGAGTAGAATTGCGCCATCGCCGGGAATTTTCTCAAATGAACATATTGACTCTAATTGTCCCATAACGGAACTCCATGACCAACTACAGCCTGCGTGCGCGCATGATGATTTTGATCCTCGCCCCTACCGTACTCATTGGTTTACTGCTGAGTACCTTCTTCGTGGTGCACCGTTATAACGACCTGCAACGTCAGCTCGAGGACGCCGGTGCCAGCATTATTGAGCCGCTCGCGGTCTCCAGCGAGTACGGCATGAACCTGCAAAATCGCGAGCCCATCGGCCAGCTCATCAGCATTCTGCACCGTCGTCATTCGGACATTGTGCGGGCGATTTCAGTGTATGACCAAAATAATCACCTGTTTGTGACCTCCAATATTCAGCTTGATCCCGACACCCTGAAGCTGCCGGATGGTACGGCGTTTCCAAAACGGCTGAGCGTGATCCGCCAGGATGAAAAAATGATCCTGCGCACCCCTATTATTTCGGAAAGCTATTCACCGGATGAATCTCCCGCGTCGGACGCTAAGCCCAATAACAATCTGTTGGGATATGTGGCGCTGGAGCTGGATCTCAAGTCCGTGCGGCTGCAACAGTACCGGGAGATCTTTATCTCCACGGTGATGATGCTGTTCTGTATCGGCATTGCGCTGATCTTCGGCTGGCGTCTGATGCGGGATGTAACCAGCCCCATCCGCAACATGGTAAATACCGTCGACCGGATCCGCCGGGGCCAGCTCGACAGCCGCGTCGAAGGCTTTATGCTCGGCGAGCTGGATATGCTGAAAAACGGCATCAACTCAATGGCCATGTCGCTGGCGGCATACCATGAGGAGATGCAGCATAACGTCGATCAGGCTACTTCCGACCTGCGCGAAACGCTGGAGCAGATGGAGATCCAGAACGTTGAGCTGGATCTGGCTAAAAAACGCGCCCAGGAGGCGGCACGCATCAAGTCGGAGTTCCTGGCGAATATGTCCCACGAGCTGCGCACCCCGCTCAACGGGGTGATTGGCTTTACCCGCCTGACGCTGAAAACCGAGCTCAACCCGACCCAGCGTGACCACCTGCATACCATTGAACGCTCCGCCAACAACCTGCTGGCGATCATCAATGACGTACTGGACTTCTCCAAGCTCGAAGCGGGCAAATTGATCCTCGAGAGTATTCCGTTCCCGCTGCGCAACACCCTGGATGAGGTGGTCACCCTACTGGCGCACTCCTCCCACGACAAGGGGCTGGAGCTTACGCTGAACATTAAAAATGATGTGCCGGACAACGTCATTGGCGATCCGCTGCGCCTGCAACAGGTGATCACCAACCTGGTGGGTAACGCCATTAAGTTCACCGAGAGCGGGAACATCGACGTGCTGGTCGAAAAACGCTCCATCAGCAATACCAAAGTGCAGATTGAGGTGCAGATCCGCGACACGGGGATCGGTATTCCTGAGCGCGATCAGTCCCGGCTGTTCCAGGCCTTCCGCCAGGCCGACGCCAGTATCTCCCGCCGCCACGGCGGTACCGGGCTGGGGCTGGTCATCACGCAAAAACTGGTTAATGAGATGGGGGGCGATATCTCCTTCCACAGCCAGCCTAACCGGGGTTCGACCTTCTGGTTCCATATCAACCTCGACCTGAACCCGAACGTGCTGACCGATCGTCCGGCCATGGATTGCCTGCAGGGTAAACGGCTGGCGTACGTGGAGCCCAATACCGCCGCCGCGCAAAGCACCCTCGATGTGTTAAGCACGACGCCGCTGGAGGTGGTCTACAGCCCGAACTTCTCCACGCTGCCGGTTGACCATTACGACATCCTGCTGCTGGGGATCCCGGTGACCTTTACCGGCGATCTGACCATGCAGGAGGAGCGGCTGGCGAAAGCGGCCTCGATGACCGATTACCTGCTGCTGGCCCTGCCCTGCCATGCCCAGATCAACGCCGAGGAGCTAAAACATGACGGGGCGGCCGCCTGCCTGCTGAAACCGCTGACGGCCACGCGCCTGTTGCCAACGCTGACGGAATATTGCCGTCTGAACCATCACATCGCACCGATGACCAGCGATGAGAGCAAACTGCCGATGACCGTGATGGCGGTGGATGACAACCCCGCCAACCTGAAGCTGATCGGGGCGTTGCTGGAGGATCAGGTTCAGCATGTCGAACTGTGCGAGAGCGGTCTGCAGGCGGTGGAGCGAGCGAAGGAGAAGCAGTTTGACCTGATCATGATGGATATTCAGATGCCCGGTATGGACGGCATCCGCGCCTGTGAACTGATTCGCCAGCTTCCTCATCAGCAGCAAACCCCGGTGATTGCCGTGACGGCGCATGCGATGGCGGGGCAAAAGGAGAAGCTGCTGAGCGCCGGGATGAACGACTATCTGGCGAAGCCGATTGAAGAAGAGAAACTGCACAGCCTGCTGCTGCGCTACAAACCCGGCCCTACCACAGGCAACTGGATCCCCGCACCGGAGATTCCGCCGGCGGCCCCGGAGATTGTGACTAACGTCAGTGCCACCCTCGACTGGCAGCTGGCGCTGCGTCAGGCGGCGGGCAAAAATGACCTCGCGCGGGAGATGCTGCAGATGCTGGTCGCGTTCCTGCCAGAGATCCGCAATAAAGTGGAAGAACAACTGGTGGGAGAAAACCCGGAAGACCTGGTCGGGGCGATCCATAAGCTGCACGGCAGCTGCGGGTACAGCGGGGTGCCGCGTCTTAAGAATCTCTGTCAGCTGCTGGAGCAGCAGTTACGTTCCGGTACGCCGGAAAGCGAGCTAGAGCCGGAGTTCCTGGAGTTGCTGGATGAGATGGATAACGTCACGCGGGAAGCGATGAAGGTGCTGGGGTCGTAAGGCCCCTCTCCCGACAGGAAGAGGGGGAACAGAAGGGATTACAGCCCCCTTCCCACTTTTAATACGGCGGCGATATTGCGGGCCGCCATCCGCACGTTTTCTTCGGCCTCTTCCAGCGCCTCTTCCAGCGTACAGACGGTATAAATCACGCTGAACACCGCGTCGATGCCATGGTCATGCACCACGCCGACGTCCGCCGTCAGGCTGCCCGCGAGGCCAATGACCGGTTTATTGTAGCGTTTGGCAATCTTCGCCACCCCTACCGGCACTTTGCCATGAACGGTCTGGCTGTCGATCCGCCCTTCGCCGGTGATCACCAGATCGGCATCGGCCACCAGGCCGTCGAGATTGAGCGCATCGGTGACGATTTCAATACCCTGGCGCAGCTGCGCGCCGCAAAACGCATACAACGCCGCGCCCATACCGCCCGCCGCGCCGCCACCCGCCAGCCCGAGCACGTCAACGTCCAGGTCGCGGGCGATGATCCGGGCATACTGCGTCAGCGCGCGATCGAGGCGCACGATCATCTCTGAGGTCGCCCCCTTTTGCGGACCAAACACGGCGGACGCGCCATTGTCGCCGGTCAGCGGGTTAGTGACATCGCATGCCACCTCAATGCGGCACGCCGTCAGTCGTTTATCCAGACCGCTGATATCGATACGTGCCAGCCTTTCCAGTTCACCGCCGCCGGGACCGATGGCGTGACCCTGTTCGTCCAGCAGTTTCGCACCAAGCGCCTGCACCATCCCTGCGCCGCCATCGTTAGTGGCGCTGCCGCCAATCCCAATGATGATATGTTTTACGCCTGCATCCAGGGCATGGCGGATCAGCTCCCCGGTTCCCCAGGAGGTGGTTTTCAGCGGATTGCGCTGGGCCGGGGGAACCAGCTCCAGACCGCTGGCCGCCGCCATCTCGATGAATGCGCTTTTTCCATCGCCGGAGCGGCCATAAAAACCGTCAACATGCTCGCCGAGCGGCCCCGTTACGCGTACCTGAATAATTTCACCCTGGGTGGCGGCGACCATCGCTTCCACGGTGCCCTCCCCGCCATCGGCAACCGGCAGTTTCACGTACTCCGCCGTGGGGAAAATCTCGCAAAATCCTTGCTCTATCGCCGTTGCCACTGCCAGGGCACTCAGGCTCTCTTTGTAAGAGTCCGGTGCGATCACTATTTTCATAAGCCGTCCTTACGCATGTTGACTACCATAAGCATACACCCGTCACGCAAGAGATAATGCCGACTCCCGCAGGAACCGGCACCGGACTTAACGCACCATGCAAGGGCGTTTGTTGTTGAAGGTCCACTCCGGAATCAGGTACTGCATCGCCATCGCGTCGTCGCGTGCGCCCAGACCGTGCTGCAGGTAGAGCTCGTGCGCCTTCATCACCTGATCCATATCCAGCTCCACGCCCAGACCCGGTGTGGTTGGTACCTGCACCATACCGCCCTTGATTTCGAACGGCTGTTTGGTCAGGCGCTGGTTGCCCTCCTGCCAGATCCAGTGGGTGTCGATGGCGGTGATGTTGCCCGGCGCGGCAGCGGCCACGTGGGTGAACATCGCCAGCGAGATATCAAAGTGGTTGTTGGAGTGCGAACCCCAGGTCAGGCCGAACTCGTGACACATCTGCGCCACGCGCACCGAGCCCTGCATGGTCCAGAAGTGCGGATCCGCCAGCGGGATATCCACCGACTGCAGCGACAGGGTATGCCCCATCTGACGCCAGTCGGTGGCGATCATGTTGGTGGCGGTTGGCAGACCGGTGGCGCGGCGGAACTCGGCCATCACTTCACGCCCGGAGAAGCCCTGCTCGGCACCGCACGGATCTTCCGCATAGGCCAGCACGCCCTTCAGACGCTTACCGATGCGGATCGCCTCGTCCAGCGACCATGCGCCGTTTGGATCGAGGGTGACGCGCGCCTGTGGGAAGCGTTTCGCCAGTGCAATGATCGATTCGGCTTCTTCTTCTCCTGCCAGCACGCCGCCCTTGAGTTTGAAATCGTTAAAGCCGTACTTCTCGTAGGCGGCTTCCGCCAGACGGACCACCGCATCAGGGGTCATCGCCTCTTCATGGCGCAGGCGATACCAGTCGCACTGCTCATCCGGCTGGCTCTGGTACGGCAGCGGGGTCAGCTTGCGGTTGCCCACAAAGAACAGGTAGCCCAGCATCTCAACTTCGGTGCGCTGCTGCCCGTCACCCAGCAGGGAGGCGACGTTAACGCCCAGATGCTGGCCCAGCAGGTCGAGCATCGCCGCTTCAATACCGGTCACCACGTGGATAGTGGTGCGCAGGTCGAAGGTCTGCAACCCGCGGCCACTTGCGTCACGGTCGGCAAATTCGTTACGGACGGCGTTAAGAACGTTTTTATAGGCGCCCAGGGTTTGACCCACCACTAACGGGATCGCATCTTCCAGCGTTTTACGGATCTTCTCGCCACCCGGGATTTCACCTACCCCGGTGTGACCGGCGTTATCTTTGATAATCACAATATTACGGGTGAAGAACGGGGCATGGGCGCCGCTCAGGTTCATCAGCATGCTGTCATGACCCGCGACCGGGATAATCTGCATGGAGGTCACAACAGGAGTAGTAGACGTGCTCATAATTCCATCCTTTAATCAGTGGCGACCGAACGCCGGGCGTTTACGGTCAAAGGTCCAGCCGGGGATAAGGTACTGCATCGGGCCTGCGTCATTACGCGCGCCGCCTGGCAGTTTCTTATACGCCTCATGCGCTTTGTGGATCTGATCCCAGTCAAGTTCCACGCCAAGCCCCGGAGCGTCAGGTACGGCAATCTTGCCGTGTTTAATTTCGAGTGGATTTTTAGTCAGGCGCGCTTCGCCTTCCTGCCAGATCCAGTGGGTGTCTATAGCGGTCGGCGTGCCCGGTGCGGCGGCACCGACATGGGTAAACATCGCCAGCGAAATATCAAAGTGGTTGTTGGAGTGACAACCCCAGGTCAGGCCCCAGTCATCGCACAGCTGCGCCACCCGTACCGCGCCGGAAAGGGTCCAGAAGTGCGGGTCCGCCAGCGGAATATCGACCGCGTTGAGCATGACGGCATGTCCCATCTCGCGCCAGTTGGTGGCGATCATGTTGGTCGCTACCGGCAGGCCCGTGGCGCGGCGGAACTCCGCCATCACCTCACGGCCAGAGAAACCCTGCTCGGCGCCGCACGGATCTTCGGCGTAGGTCAGGACATCGCCCAGCCCTTTGCACAGGGCGATAGCTTCATCCAGCAGCCAGGCGCCGTTGGGATCCACGGTAATGCGGGCATCCGGGAAGCGTTTTTTCAGGGCGCGGGCGCTCTCAATTTCCTGCTCGCCCGGCAGAACGCCGCCTTTCAGTTTGAAATCCTTAAAGCCGTAGCGATCCTGCGCCGCTTCCGCGAGGCGGATCACCGCCTCACTGGAGAGCGCCTCCTGGTGGCGCAGGTGATACCACTCGTGGCTGCCCGGCGAACGTTCGAGGTAAGGGAGATCGGTTTTGGTGCGATCGCCCAGGTAGAAGAGATAGCCCAGCACGGTGACCGCATCGCGCTGTTTTCCAGGGCCGAGCAGTTCACACACCGGCACGTTCAGCGCTTTGCCGAGCAGGTCCAGCAGCGCCGCTTCCAGCGCCGCCACCGCATTCACCCGCAGCTCAAAGGTCCAGGCACCTTTGCCGAACGTATCGAAATCGGCAGACTGGTTGCCTTTGTGTACGCGCTGCACCACTTTGTTCAGGCGCGCCACCTCCTGACCCACCACCTGCGGAATGGCATCCACCAGGGTCTGGTAGATCACCTCGCCGCCAGGCGCTTCACCTACGCCGGTATTCCCGGCGTTATCGGTCAGTACCACGATATTACGGGTAAACCAGGCGTTATGCGCGCCGCCAATGTTCAGCAGCATACTGTCCTGGCCGGCAACCGGGATAACCTTCATTTCAGTGACGACAGGGCTGGATTGCATACTCATCATCAACGCTCCGTAACAGGTTTCAGCTCGATACGTTTGATATCACCCACCAGGACCAGGTAGCTCAGTACCGCTACCAGGGCATGGATACCGACGTAGATCAGCGCCCCGTTGAACGAACCGGTGGTACCGACAATGTAGCCAATGGCGATCGGGGTGACGATCCCGGAGATGTTGCCGAACATGTTGAACAGACCGCCGCTCAGACCGCTGATCTCTTTCGGCGCGGTATCTGCCATCACCGCCCAGCCCAGCGCCCCGATACCTTTACCGAAGAAGGCCATCGCCATAAAGCCGATAATCATCCACTCTGCGTTCACGTAGTTACACATCACCATCGTCATGGAGAGCAGCATACCCAGCACGATTGGCGTTTTACGGGCGATATTCAACGAGCCAGTACGACGCATCAGCCAGTCGGAAATTACCCCGCCCAGTACGCCGCCCACAAAGCCGCAGATTGCCGGAACGGAGGCGACAAACCCGGCTTTCAGAATCGACATGCCGCGCGCCTGCACCAGATAGACCGGGAACCAGGTAATAAAGAAGTAGGTTAAGGCGTTGATGCAGTACTGGCCGAGATAGATCCCGAGCATCATGCGGGAACCCACCAGCTGTTTGATTTGGCCCCATTTCTGGCTGAACGGGACTTTCGCTTTGCTGCTCGCCTGATCCATGTTGATCAGCGCGCCGCCTGCGGCAATGTAGTCCAGCTCTTTCTGGTTTACGCCGGGATGCTGGTTCGGTTCGTGGATCACTTTCAGCCAGATAAAGCTGATCACAATGCCCAGACCGCCCATAAAGAAGAACACATGCGACCAGCCCACCTCGTGCGTCAGCCAGCCCATGATGGGCGCAAAGATGACGGTGGCAAAGTATTGTGCAGAGTTAAAAATGGAGACCGCCGTTCCCCTCTCCTGAGCCGGGAACCAGGCAGCCACGATTCGGCTGTTGCCGGGGAAGGATGGGGCTTCTGCCAGCCCGACGAGGAAGCGTAGGGTAAAGAGCGCGACAATGATGCCAAAGCCGTTAAAGATATCGACAAAGCCCTGCAGCAAGGTAAACATGGACCAGATGAAAATGGACCAGAAATAGACGCGTTTTGAACCGAAGCGATCCAGCAGCCAACCGCCAGGAATTTGGCCGATAACATAGGCCCATGAAAATGCCGAGAAAACATACCCCATACCGACCGGATCCAGACCGATATCTTTTGCCATTTCTGAACCGGCAATCGACAGGGTGGCGCGGTCGCCATAGTTGAAGGATGTGACGATAAACAGCATCACCACTATCCAGTAGCGGGCGTTAGTACGCTTTTCAGCGCTGCTCGCCGCTTGGCTTAATGAACTCATTCTTGCACTCCTGAATCATAGCGTTTTCGCTACGTTCATTCTGAACAGCTCAACCGTAGGGTAATCAGAATGACGTGTATGTGTTTTTGCAGTTCGAACATGTAGGTCGTTTCGCCTTACTGACTGCATTTTTATTAACTGGCGGAAAAAGTATAAGAAAGGAACCTGGCCCCTCTCACCGTGCATCAACACAACATTGGCACGGCTCTGTGCGGTTGTTTGTGGCAAAAGCCCAGGACAATGGAAGAGACTTCACGGAAATGAAAACTGCCTGCCCGTAAGGGGGAGGCCAGTGCCAGGGAATAACGGGAGTGTGAAACAGGTCGCTTGACGCAGTGAAAATGCCCGCTAATAACCGCGCTTCAGATGAGGATTTACGGGCGATTGCCCAAAGCTTACTCGATTCAGTTAACTTATACTGGCTGCATGGTCGCTTTGTTAACTGGCAAAGGGTTCTGGCCCTCCGCTCAGGGAGGGCAGGAACTTATTTTAGCAATGTGCCCCACTGTTCAACCCAGGGATTGGATTCGCCTTCCGGCTCAGGGTGTTCAGAGGCGTCAATCATCAGCATATCACCCACGCGCTGCGCGCTTTGCTCCTGTAACAGAGCGTCGAACAGCTTACCGCCACCGCAGAAATTCGCGTAAGTGCTGTCACCGAGCGCAATAATGCCGTAACGCATTTCCGGCTGATAACCCAGCTTATCTTTAATTCCCTGGAATAGCGGAACAATGCTGTCCGGGAGATCGCCCTGCCCGGTTGTCGAGGTGACCACCAGCACATACTGGCCCTGATATTTTTCCCAGTCGGCCAGATCGGGATCTTCATAGACCGTGGCTTTATGACCCATGCCTGCCAGAATCGCTTCGGCCTCTTCTGCCACCAGCAGCGAGTTACCGTACATCGTGCCGACAAAAATTCCGATTACCGCCATGTTTTACTCCCTGATTAAACGCTCGTTCCGATCATCCTGAACGTTGGTTACGTCAAACTCAACCCTTTCATTTTCGGGGAGTTGTCCGCGCCATCCAAACTGTGACAACGCCTGCATCCACACCTCGTCCAGCCCGGCCCGGATCGTCAGTGGCTTGCCGGTAAACGGATGGATAAGTTGCAGCTGGCTGGCGTGTAGCATCAGACGATGGCAGCCGAAATGCTCCGCGGCGCTGCGGTTTTGCCGCAAGTCGCCATGCTTGCTGTCGCCGATGATCGGATGGCGAAGATGGGCAAGGTGGCGTCGCAGCTGGTGCTTACGCCCGGTTTTCGGCTCCAGTTCAATCAGACTATAGCGCGTGGTGGGAAACTTACTGGTGGGAACGGGCATTTCAGTGGTCGCCATGCCGCGATAGTCGGTTACCGCGGGCTGCGGGCCTTTGTCGTCGCGGGCATACTTATCGGCAATTTTATCCAGCTCTTCCGTCAGGGGGTAATCGAGCGTGGCGCACTCTGTCAGCCAGCCCCGGACAATCGCATGGTAGCGTTTCTGGATCTGATGCTGCTCAAACTGCTGCGCCAGACGTCGACCGGCCTCGCTGGAGAGCCCCATCAGCAGAACGCCGGAAGTGGGTCTGTCCAGACGGTGGGCAGTGAAGACATGCTGACCGATCTGGTCGCGCACCGTCTGCATCACCACCACTTTTTCATCCCGGTCCAGCCAGCTACGGTGCACCAGCCAGCCGGAGGGCTTATTAACAGCGACCAGCCACTCATCCTGATAGAGGATCTCGATCATGCTTCGTCGCCGAAGAGCGTATCGAGGGCCAGCAGCACGGCCAGCACCGCGTCGCGTGACGGATGAGCAGCGTCCAGCGCCATTTCATAATAGGGCGCCACGGCAAAGCTCTGGGGTAGCGGATGGCCGCTGTCGAGCAGTGCATGCATGCGGGGAATGAGGACCCATTGCAGCCACTCAAACGGCTCCAGGGTATCCATACAGAAAGGTTGCGTGCTCTCAAAAGCCTCTGGCTGCGGCGCCGTCTCCTGCCACAGCTGATGGTCGCGCAGTAAAGCTTCAATGGCGTGCAGTTGCGCGCGCACGTTGTCGTGATGGGTCATACAAACCTCAACTGAAAATGTGAACGGCGCGCAGCATAGCAAAGACCACGCAGAAATAAAAAAAGGGAGCACTGTAAAAACAGTGCTCCCGGTTCGTTTCGTAGCAATCCAGCTACTTTTAGTGCTCCCTGCTCATCCGTGACAACTTTTCCTCTGACCCTAAGGCCTGGTCTTCCCTTGACCGCTGCATCCTGCGCACATCGTCCTGATGTGACTGCTTCTTCCTGAAGCGTCCTGGTCTTCCTGACCCACCGGACATCTGTACCGGCTCTCATTCTCCTTCCTGGAGGTGTCCTTCAACGCGTCCTGCGTGATCCTCTTGCTTCATCCTGAAGCCTTCCTTGTAGCGTCTTCCTGACGTGTCCTTGTTAAGAAACGTCATCATCCTGATGTTCGTTTCTTGTGTCGGCTTCCTGTCGACGGAGATAGAATCCATGATTCCGCTTCGTCTTACAAGGTACTACGTAAGCCAAATTAAAAAGTTTGCGTATCTGTGCTAAGCACTTTAAAAAGACAAGTTACTGATAAATTAGTGATTATTAAATAGCGGGATGGTTAAAGCATTCAACTAATAAGGGCGATCTCTCACAAACTCTGTAAGAGATCTCTCACACGCGCAGTAGTATGCAGGATTACACGACGGGATGAAGATGATTAAGAAAATCCGCAAGGGAAGCGGAGAGGATCTGACGCTTCTGCGTACCCAGCGTCTCTTTTATCACGTTACCTGTAAGGTTGCAGACAGAGATAACGTCCATCTCACTGTCGAGCGTGGCGATAAACAACGTTGGCGATAGCTTCAGGCGCTTCTGGGTAACAAGGTGCCCAATCAGGTTCTCCTGCACGCGCAGCAGGTCTTCTTCGCTCCAGGTTTGCAGCAGCGTCATCGTTTCATTATCAAAGCGAGCGCACATATCCCCGGCGAACTGTGTGGTATAGAACGCGTGAACCGGAGGTTGTACCACAATGTCCATGGCACGTTCAATGGCTTTTACACTCTGCTCAGCGGTAAACGGCTGCGGCTGCCAGGTCACGGTCTCGCCGGAAGAGGTGATAATGCAGGGTGAAGGCACGCCGTACAGCTCTTCGCTTTGCGGCCATGACGCTTTCTGTTCATGCCAGGCGTCACAGTAACGCGTGGTAAATGCGGTTAACGCAGCAGCAGTCTCTTTATCCACCGGTTTCTCTCTTCATATAAGCCAGGATACACTCAGCCCATAGTTTACCTTTAAAGTGACAATGAAACATGTCTTACGAAAACCATGATGCCTTATCGGGCCTGACGCTGGGCAAAAGCACAGCCTACCGCGACATCTACGATGCCAGCCTTTTGCAGGGGGTGCCGCGCAGCCTCAACCGCGATCCGCTGGGCCTGAAGGCCGATGCCCTGCCTTTCCACGGCGGCGATATCTGGACGCTCTACGAGCTCTCCTGGCTTAACGCCCGCGGTTTACCGCAGGTGGCAGTGGGTCATGTTGAGCTGGATTACACCAGCGTCAATCTGGTGGAGTCCAAAAGCTTTAAGCTCTACCTCAACAGCTTTAACCAGACCCGCTTTGAGAGCTGGGAAGCGGTACAGCGCACTCTGGAGAGGGATTTAAGCGCCTGTGCCCAGGGTAAGGTCACGGTGGCGCTCTACCGGATTGATGAGCTTGAAGGCCAGCCCATCGCCCACTTCCACGGCACCTGCATCGACGATCAAGATATTGAGATCGACAACTATCAGTTTGACACCGCGTGGCTGGAAAAGAGTGCCAGCGGCAAAGTGGTGGAAGAGACGCTGGTCAGCCACCTGCTCAAATCCAACTGCCTGATTACCCATCAGCCTGACTGGGGTTCGGTGCAGATCCAGTATCGCGGGGCAAAAATCGATCGTGAGAAACTGCTGCGCTACCTGGTCTCCTTCCGTAACCACAATGAGTTCCACGAGCAGTGCGTGGAGCGCATCTTCAACGATATTCTTCATTTCTGCCAGCCGGAGGCGCTCAGCGTCTATGCCCGCTATACCCGACGCGGCGGACTGGATATCAACCCGTGGCGCAGCAATACCGATTTTGTTCCTGCCATCGGTCGGTTAGTGCGTCAGTAAAATAAATAAATTTATAATATGCGCGGTATGTTCCGCGCTTTAGGTTGTGAAAGGTCATAAGCCAGGGCTATTGTAATCAACGGGGAAAGACGATAAACGTCCCGTAAGGAGCTCACTTGATTACACATATTAGCCCGCTTGGCTCAATGGATATGTTATCGCAGCTGGAAGTGGACATGCTCAAGAGCACGGCCAGCAGCGATCTTTATCAATTGTTTCGCAACTGTTCACTTGCCGTTCTGAACTCCGGTAGCCTCACCGACAACAGCAAAGAGTTGCTGTCGCGCTTTGAAAGCTTTGATATCAATGTCCTGCGCCGGGAACGTGGCGTAAAGCTGGAACTGATTAACCCGCCAGAAGAGGCCTTTGTTGACGGGCGCATCATTCGTGCGCTGCAGGCCAACCTGTTTGCGGTCCTGCGCGATATCCTGTTTGTGAACGGCCAGATCAATAACGCCGGTCGTTTTCAGCATCTGAACCTGGAAAGCTCCGTTCATATTACCAACCTGGTCTTCTCTATTCTGCGTAACGCCCGTGCTCTGCACGTGGGCGAAGCGCCAAGCATGGTGGTGTGCTGGGGTGGTCACTCCATTAACGAAACCGAATATCTCTACGCCCGTCGCGTGGGCACCCAGTTGGGTCTGCGCGAGCTGAATATCTGCACAGGCTGTGGCCCGGGTGCGATGGAGGCGCCAATGAAGGGAGCGGCAGTGGGCCATGCGCAGCAGCGCTACAAAGAGGGCCGCTTCATCGGTATGACCGAGCCGTCTATTATCGCCGCTGAACCACCCAATCCGCTGGTTAACGAACTGATCATCATGCCGGACATTGAGAAACGTCTGGAGGCGTTTGTCCGTATCGCCCACGGGATTATCATCTTCCCGGGCGGCGTAGGGACAGCAGAAGAGTTGCTCTATCTGCTGGGCATTCTGATGCATCCGGCAAACCACGATCAGGTGCTGCCGCTGATCCTCACCGGCCCGAAAGAGAGCGCCGACTACTTCCGCGTCCTGGATGAGTTCATTGTGCATACGCTGGGAGAAACGGCCCGTCGTCACTATCGCATTATTATTGACGATGCCGCAGAAGTGGCACGCCAGATGAAAAAGGCCATGCCGCTGGTGAAAGAGAACCGCCGGGATACCGGGGATGCCTACAGCTTTAACTGGTCGATCCGTATTTCGCCCGATCTGCAGATCCCGTTTGAGCCATCCCATGAAAATATGGCTAACCTGAAGCTCTACCCCGATCAGCCGGTTGAAACGCTGGCCGCCGATCTGCGTCGCGCCTTCTCGGGCATCGTAGCCGGTAACGTTAAAGAGGTAGGTATCCAGGCCATTGAGGAGTTTGGTCCCTATAAAATTCATGGCGACCGCGAAATGATGCGCCGCATGGACGATCTGCTCCAGGGCTTTGTCGCTCAGCATCGTATGAAACTTCCGGGCAGCGCCTACATCCCCTGCTACGAGATTTGCGCATAACACCCGTGCCCGGCTGCGTGTCGGGCACCTTCTCACTCTCCCCCGCCGGGAATCGCCTTCAGCCGCCTGGCTTTTTTATTCCCTTCAGCCACATGGCGTGGCTTGAGATATCACCGTAACTTATCTTTTTGCGTTTAGATAACCAAACGCAAACGATTACGTACAATTTCCAAGCGTTATTTATTAGCTACAAACGTCTTAAATCACGAAAAAATCCTCTAAAAACCCACTTTTACAGCGTATGACACCTATATTACCGGGCTCTCTATCACGCTACATATCGTTAATGTTAGCCTTCGCGCCCAGAAATTCGCTGTGATGTTTTATTAACAGATAAATGGTCTAAAGATATCCACCTCAAAAGTAGATTATTGCATTTGAGATCGGGATCACTGATAGATCCATTACGAAAATGTATCTTTCCGCCCGCCGATAGTTACGGAGAAAAATTATATAAAAACCGTCACTGAGCGAATTTCATATTACGATTAGCCCTTTTTGCATCGAATTTGACCAGAAACCTGACATTAGCTACTTCCTGGAGACACAGATGGAAACCACTCAAACCAGCACCGTTGCTTCGATTGAAACCCGAAGCGGATGGCGTAAAACCGATACCATGTGGATGCTTGGCCTGTACGGCACAGCAATCGGCGCTGGTGTTCTCTTCCTGCCTATTAACGCGGGTGTTGGCGGCTTAATTCCGCTGATCATCATGGCAATCATTGCGTTCCCGATGACCTACTTCGCACACCGCGGCCTGACCCGTTTTGTGCTCTCCGGCAAAAATCCGGGCGAAGACATCACTGAAGTGGTTGAAGAGCACTTCGGGATTGGCGCAGGTAAGCTGATTACCCTGCTCTACTTCTTTGCCATCTACCCAATCCTGCTGGTGTATAGCGTGGCTATCACCAACACCGTTGACAGCTTTATGACCCACCAGCTGGGCATGACGCCGCCACCGCGCGCCATTCTGTCGCTGATCCTGATTGTCGGCATGATGACTATCGTGCGCTTCGGTGAGCAGATGATTGTAAAAGCGATGAGCGTGCTGGTGTTCCCGTTCGTTATCGCCCTGATGGTGCTGGCCTGCTACCTGATCCCTCAGTGGAACGGCGCAGCGCTGGAAACCCTCTCCCTGAGCAGCGCGTCCGCCACCGGTAATGGCCTGTGGATGACCCTGTGGCTGGCAATCCCGGTAATGGTCTTCTCCTTTAACCACTCGCCGATCATCTCCTCCTTCGCCGTGGCGAAGCGTGAAGAGTACGGCCAGGGCGCCGAGAAGAAGTGCTCCAGCATCCTGGCTCGCGCTCACGTGATGATGGTGCTGACCGTTATGTTCTTCGTCTTCAGCTGCGTACTGAGCCTCTCCCCGGCGGATCTGGCGGCAGCGAAAGAGCAGAACATCTCAATTCTCTCTTACCTGGCGAACCACTTTAATGCCCCGGTGATTGCCTGGATGGCGCCAATCATTGCCATTATCGCTATCACTAAATCCTTCCTCGGCCACTATCTGGGCGCACGTGAAGGTTTTAACGGTATGGTGATTAAATCTCTGCGTGGCAAAGGTAAGAGCATTGAAATCAACAAGCTGAACAAAATCACTGCCCTGTTCATGCTGCTGACCACCTGGGCGGTTGCGACCCTGAACCCGAGCATCCTCGGCATGATCGAAACCCTGGGCGGCCCGGTCATCGCGATGATCCTGTTCCTGATGCCGATGTACGCCATTCAGAAAGTGCCAGCGATGCGTAAATACAGCGGCCAGATCAGCAACGTCTTCGTTGTGGTTATGGGTCTGATTGCTATCTCCGCTATCTTCTATTCGCTGTTCGCGTAATGCCTCCCGCGCCATCTTCGGATGGCGCAATCTACTCCTCTGACGTAAAGCAACGGACGCATCATGATTAGCGTTTTCGATATTTTTAAAATTGGTATTGGTCCTTCCAGCTCGCACACCGTCGGGCCAATGAAAGCAGGTAAACAGTTCACGGACGATCTTATTGCGCGCGGAATACTGCACGACACCACCCGCGTGGTTGTAGATGTCTATGGCTCCCTGTCGCTGACCGGCAAAGGTCACCATACCGATATCGCCATCATTATGGGCCTGGCGGGCAACCTGCCGGATAGTGTTGATATTGACGCCATCCCGGGCTTTATCCAGGACGTTAACACCCATGGCCGACTGCTGCTGGCCAACGGTGAGCATGAAGTTGAATTTCCGGTTGATCGCTGCATGAATTTCCACGCCGACAACCTGTCGCTGCACGAAAATGGTATGCGCATCACCGCGCTGGCAGGCGACAAGGCGATTTACAGCCAAACCTATTACTCTATCGGCGGCGGTTTTATCGTCGACGAAGACCATTTTGGGCAGCCAGAGAGCGCGCCTGTCGCGGTGCCGTACCCGTATAAAACGGCTGCCGACCTTCAGCGTCATTGCCAGGAGAGCGGCCTCTCCCTCTCCGGCCTGATGATGAAAAACGAGCTGGCGCTACACAGCAAAGAGGAACTGGAGCAGCACTTTGCTAACGTCTGGGAAGTGATGCGCGGCGGTATTGAGCGCGGTATCACCACCGAGGGCGTGCTGCCCGGTAAACTGCGTGTTCCACGCCGTGCTGCGGCCCTGCGTCGTATGCTGGTGAGCAGCGATAAAACCACCAGCGATCCGATGGCGGTCGTGGACTGGATCAATATGTTCGCGCTGGCGGTGAACGAAGAGAACGCCGCGGGTGGCCGCGTAGTAACGGCCCCAACGAACGGTGCCTGCGGTATCGTTCCTGCGGTGCTGGCTTATTACGACAAGTTTATCCGCGAAGTAAACGCCAACTCACTGGCCCGCTATCTGCTGGTAACCAGCGCCATTGGCTCGCTGTATAAGATGAACGCCTCGATCTCTGGCGCCGAAGTGGGCTGTCAGGGCGAAGTGGGCGTGGCTTGCTCCATGGCGGCAGCGGGTCTGGCAGAGCTGCTGGGCGGCAGTCCGGCGCAGGTCTGCATTGCGGCAGAAATTGGCATGGAACATAACCTCGGTCTGACCTGCGATCCGGTTGCCGGCCAGGTGCAGGTGCCCTGTATCGAGCGTAATGCCATTGCCTCCGTGAAGGCGGTGAACGCCGCACGTATGGCGCTGCGCCGCACCAGCGAGCCGCGCGTCTGTCTCGATAAAGTGATCGAGACCATGTATGAAACCGGTAAAGATATGAACGCCAAATACCGTGAAACCTCTCGCGGTGGTCTGGCGATGAAGATCGTGACCTGCGACTAAGCCTCAAAAGGAGCCTTGTTTTGCGAGGCTCCTTCCCGTTCTTCCCGCCTCTCGTAGTTTCATTCTGCCGACGGTGTTACCCTTAATCCACTAGATATAAGAGGGATTATCTGTGGCTGTTCATTTGCTTATTGTCGACGCGCTGAATCTTATCCGCCGCATTCATGCGGTACAGGGCACCCCCTGCAAGGATACCTGCCTGCATGCTCTGGAGCAGCTTATTCGTCACAGCCAGCCCAGCCATGCGGTTGCCGTTTTTGACGATGAAGCCCGCAACAGCGGCTGGCGTCACCAGCGTCTGCCGGATTACAAAGCTGGCCGCGCGCCGATGCCGGACGATCTGCACGCCGAAATGCCTGTGATACGCGCCGCCTTTGAGCAGCGAGGGGTTCCCTGCTGGGGTGCTCAGGGCAACGAAGCCGACGATCTCGCGGCGACTCTGGCGGTCAAAGTGGCCAGTGCAGGCCATCAGGCTACCATTGTTTCGACAGACAAAGGCTATTGTCAGCTGCTTTCCCCCACCATTCGCATTCGCGACTATTTTCAGAAACGCTGGCTCGACGCGCCCTTTATCGCCAGTGAGTTTGGCGTATCACCCCAGCAGCTGCCGGATTACTGGGGACTGGCGGGGATCAGCAGCTCAAGGGTGCCAGGCGTGGCGGGCATTGGCCCGAAAAGTGCCGCCCAACTGCTGGCTGATTTTCAGGATCTGGAAGGGATTTACGCCCGTCTGGATGAGGTACCGGAGAAGTGGCGCAAAAAGCTGGAGGCGCACAAAGAGATGGCCTTTATCTGCCGGGACGTGGCGCGATTGCAGACGGATTTACAGCTAGACGGGAATTTGCAGCAGCTCAGGTTAGAGCGAGTGTGACGTCATGCCCGGAGGCGCTGCGCTTACCGGGCCTGCGGGACGAGGGGTGTTGTAGGCCCGGTAAGCGTAGCGCCTCCGGGCGTTGTACAGATTACCGCTCGTCGCGACGGCCACCTACGGCAGCCCACCAGCGGCGTACATGCACGGTAACCTCTTCGCGGTCGTGGTACAGTTGACGCGCCTGGATCTCCGCATTGATGCCATGCTCGGCAAGCTGGGTCTGGATGTATGCCAGGTTCTGGGAAACCTCTTCGTAGCGCTTTTTCATCGGCAGCTTGAGGTTAAAAATCGCCTCGCGGCACCAGCCGTTGACCAGCCAGGTAGCCATCAGCGCGGCCACCTTGGCCGGCTTTTCTACCATATCGCACACCAGCCACGAGATGTTATTGCGGTTCGGACGATAGCGGAAACCATCTTCGCGCAGCCAGGTCACCTGGCCTGTGTCCATCAGGCTTTGCGCAATCGGGCCATTATCAATGGAGTAGACCCACATGTTGCGTTTCACCAGCTGATAGGTCCAGCCCCCCGGACAGGCCCCCAGATCCACCGCATACATCCCGTTTGCCAGACGCTCATCCCACTCGTCGGCCGGAATAAAGATATGGAACGCCTCTTCCAGCTTGAGGGTGGAACGGCTCGGCGCGTCGGACGGGAACTTAAGACGCGGGATCCCCATGTAAAACGGCGAATTGTTGGTGGTATAGGAATACCCGGCGTAGCAACAGCCCGGGGCGATAAAGAAGACATGCACCACCGGACGCTTTGGCGTCTCGTAGTTGGTCAGCACGCCGCTGTCACGCAGTGCGGCGCGCAGCGGCACGGTGAATTTGCGGCAGAACTTCATCAGCTCTTTGCTTTCGTTAGTATCGGCCACCTCAACGCGCAGCTCACCGCCCTTCTCCACAACGCTCTGCAGCATACCGGCAATAGGGGTAATACGATCCTCTGGCGGCAAATCCTGCAGCAGCTCACCGGCCACAAACATCTGACGGGCAAAAATCAGCGAGCTGAACGGCAGTTCGCGAACCAGTTTATCGGCATCTTCGGGCTGATAGCATTCGAAAACAACGTAGCCCGCATTCTCTTTCACGCGAGCGAAACCAAAGACTTCACGCTTCGCGGCTTTATCAGTAATTTCCGCGGCACACTCTTTTTCAAAGCCCGGGCGACAATATAAGACAACTTTATTCATGAACAACGCCCTTGCGTTTCAGACGGAACGAACCGATTAACATTAATACCCACCCGACCAGGAAGCTGACGCCGCCCACCGGGGTAACAAACGCCCACAGGCGTAAATGCGACAGCGCAAGGCAATAGAGGCTACCGCTGAACAACACGGTGCCCAGCGCCATAAATACGCTGCTCCAGTAAAACCAGATGCTGATGCGACGCTGCATCGCCACAGCCAGTCCGAAGATTGCCAGGGTATGAAACGCCTGATATTCCAGACCGGTATGGATCCAGCCCATCTCCACCACACCCAGGGATTTGCGTAATACATGTGCGCCAAAGGCGCCCAGCGCAACAAAAATAAAGCCACTCACCGCGGCGAAAATCAGCATAAAACGGCTGGTCATGTTTCTGTCCTGAAGTTATGCGCGCCCTGCACGCAAAAGAAAGTGTTACTCGTACCGAAAGCGGAATTTTTCTTGCTCGTTGGCCGCCTTTGCCAGGATCCACTGGCGAAACGCGGCTATTTTACCCAGTTCTGCCTGACTGTCATGACAAACCAGATAAAATGCGTTCTTGCTGACCAAAACATCATTAAAAGGGCAGACCAGGCGGCCAGCCTCAATTTCGGACTGCGCCATCACGTTGTTTGCCAACGCCACGCCCTGTCCGTGGATGGCAGCCTGTAACACCATCGCACTGTGGCTGAAGATGGGCCCCTGCTGCACATTGATATGGTTAAGACCGAGCTGCCGGGTATACGTTTGCCAGTCGCGGCGAGAAGCATCATGCAAAAGCGTGTGTTGCGCCAGATTGTCCGGCGTTTTTAACGCTTTTTCGCCTGTTAAGAGTAGTGGCGAGCAGACCGGCAGCAAATATTCTGCGTACAATTTTTCAACACGCAGCCCTGGCCAGTTGCCCCGGCCATAAAAAATCGCTACGTCGACATCGTCTGCCAGCTTCTCTTCCTGACGGTCGACCGCCTGGATGCGAACGTCGATTCCCGGATAAGCTGAGTTAAAGCTTGAGAGTCTCGGCACCAGCCATTGAATGGCAAAACTTGGCAATAAACTGACCGTCAGTGCCCCTTTGGCACTGCGCGCCTGCAGCTTACGGGTAGCCTCGGTAAGCTGGGAAAATATCTCTTTGATATCCTGAAAATAGCTCTGCCCCTCTTCCGTCAGAAGCAGGGAACGGTTGCGGCGGCGGAACAGCTTGAGGCCCAGAAAATCCTCAAGAGACTTGATTTGATGACTGACTGCGGCCTGCGTCACAAAAAGTTCATCGGCCGCGCGCGTGAAGCTCAGATGGCGCGCAGCAGCATCAAATACACGTAATGCATTAAGTGGTGGTAATCGCTTGGACATGGTTATCTGGCTTAGATGTTAACGGCTTTTAACAAACAGGAAACAACGTTTAACCTATTAGTTTTTTTTATCTGAGCCATTATAAATTGTCCGTTGAGGAACTACCAGCAAATACCTATAGTGGCGGCACTTCCTGAGCCGGAACGAAAAGCTTTTTTTGGAATGCGTGTTCTGATGGGCTTTTGGCTTACGGTTGTGATGTTGTGTTGTTGTGTTTGCAATTGGTCTGCGATTCAGACCACGGTAGGAAAACTACCACCTTTTCACTTCCTGTACATTTACCCTGTCTGTCCATAGTGATTAATGTAGCACCGCCCAATTGCGGTGCTTTTTTTTGTCTGCTGTATCCTTACTTATTCAGCTCAACCATCTCTTTCACATCACTACGGTTAATCTGCTGTTTATTCCCGTTAGCATCCTTATACGAGATCATGCCGGTATCATTATCAGTTTGCGGCTTACCTTCTGATACGATAGAGCGGCCATCGTTAGTGTGCATGACATAGTTGTTGCCAGAACAGGCGCTCAGGGCAAAGGTAAGCATACAGGCAGAGGCGATTGCGATAGTCTTTTTCATTTTCTTCTCCTTCAGCAATTAATGCTATTTCAAGCGTGTTTATTAACAGGCTAAGACATTCTCCTGACTCTATTTCAGCATAACCTGCTTCGTCTGTTGCGCCAGGATAAACAGACAATTCCGATAGAGATCAACCTTCTTGCCCTGCTGCGGAATTTGCGCGACGATCTCATCATCACGAAGAGGAATTCCATGAACGCATTCAGCCCTGCCCATTTTCGCGCCCAGTTTCCGGCCCTGGCCGATGCCGGTGTCTATCTTGATAGCGCTGCGACAGCCCTTAAGCCTCAGGCAGTGATTGAGGCCACCAACCAGTTTTACAGCCTGAGCGCTGGCAATGTGCATCGCAGCCAGTTTGCCGAGGCGCAGCGCTTAACCGCACGCTATGAAGCGGCGCGCGATCAGGTTGCCCGTCTGCTTAACGCTGAAAGCGGCAAAAATATTGTCTGGACGCGGGGCACCACCGAAGCCATCAACATGGTGGCGCAATGTTATGCCCGCCCGCGCCTGCAGCCGGGCGATGAGATTATCGTCAGCGAGGCGGAGCACCACGCTAATCTCGTGCCGTGGCTGATGGTGGCCGAACAGACCGGCGCAAAGGTGGTTAAGCTCCCGATTGGCACAGACTGCCTGGCGGATGTGGCTCGCCTGCCTGAGTTGATCACCCCGCGTAGCCGCATTCTCGCGCTCGGGCAGATGTCCAACGTCACCGGCGGCTGCCCGGATCTGGCCCGCGCCATCCGCCTCGCCCATGAGAGCGGGATGGTGGTGATGGTGGATGGCGCCCAGGGTGTGGTCCACTTCCCGGCGGACGTACAGCAGCTGGATATCGATTTCTATGCCTTCTCCGCACATAAGCTATACGGTCCTACCGGTATTGGCGCACTGTACGGCAAAGCGGCGCTGCTGGAGGAGATGACCCCGTGGCTCGGCGGCGGCAAGATGATCACCGAGGTGACTTTCGACGGTTTTAAAACTCAGCAGGTGCCTTATCGTCTGGAAGCCGGGACGCCAAATGTCGCAGGCGTCATTGGCCTGAGCGCGGCGCTGGAGTGGCTGGCGGATATCGATCTGCAACAGGCAGAGAGCTGGAGCCGCGGGCTGGCAACGCTGGCGGAAGAGGCGCTGAAACAACGCCCCGGTTTTCGCTCCTTCCGGGTACAGGATTCGAGCCTGCTGGCATTCGATTTTGCCGGGGTTCATCACAGCGACATGGTGACGCTGCTGGCGGAGTATGGCATTGCCCTGCGCGCCGGCCAGCATTGCGCCCAGCCGCTGCTGGCGGCGCTGGGCGTCAACGGCACGTTGCGCGCCTCGTTTGCTCCCTATAACACCCAAAGCGATGTCGACGCGCTGGTTGCCGCCGTCGATCGCGCTCTAGCTTTACTGGTGGATTAATGACAAGCCCAACCCTGGCCGGACATCCGTTCGGCACCGTCATCACTGAAGAGACGTTAAAACAGACCTTTGCCCCGCTGACCCAGTGGGAAGACAAATATCGCCAGCTGATCCTGCTGGGCAAGCAGCTCCCTGCGCTGTCCGATGAACTCAAAACGCAGGCGAAAGAGATCCCCGGCTGCGAGAACCGCGTCTGGCTTGGCGTTACAAAAATTGGGGATAAGCTGCATTTTTATGGCGACAGCGAAGGACGGATTGTTCGCGGCTTGCTGGCCGTGCTGCTGACGGCCATTGAGGGGAAAAGCGCCGCGCAGATCCTGGAGGAGAACCCGCTGGCGCTGTTCGATGCGCTGGGGCTACGCGGCCAGCTTAGCGCCTCGCGCAGCCAGGGGCTGGCTGCGCTCAGTGACGCGGTACTGGAAGCGGCGCGTCAGGCCTGACGTTCCGCCTTCGCCATCATCTTTTTCAGCGCATGAGAGACGGCGATAAAACCAAAGCTCGCGGTCACCATCGTGGCCGCGCCAAACCCAGAGGCACAATCCATCCGTTTTGGCCCTTCCGCACTGCTTTTCATGGCGCAGACTGAACCGTCCGCTTGCGGATAGACCAGCGCTTCCGTTGAAAAGACGCAGTCGATGCCGAGCTTGCCTTTGCTGTTTTTCACCACGCCAAAATCGCTTTTCAGACGCTCGCGCAGCTTGGCCGCGAGCGGATCCTGAATGGTTTTCGCCAGGTCCGTCACCTGGATCTGCGTCGGGTCGATCTGCCCGCCCGCGCCGCCGGTGGTCACCAGCGGCACTTTATTGCGGCGACACCAGGCGATCAGCGCCGCTTTCGGGCGCACGCTGTCGATGGCGTCAATCACGTAGCTGTAGCCAGCTCCCATATACTGCGCCACGTTATCGGCGGTCACAAAATCATCAATGACGGTGACGCGACACTCCGGGTTGATCTGGCGAATGCGATCCGCCATCACCTCTGACTTCGCCAGCCCGACGCTGTCGCGCAGGGCGTGGATCTGCCGGTTAGTGTTGGTGACGCAGACGTCGTCCATGTCGATAAGCGTAATGGCGCCGATCCCGGTTCGTGCCAGCGCTTCCGCTGCCCATGAGCCGACGCCGCCAATGCCGACCACGCAGATGTGCGCATCGGCAAACAGTTGCAGGGCTTTTTCACCATATAAACGTGCGGTGCCACCAAAACGCTGGCGCCAGGCTTCGCTCATTACCACAGACATAAGACCTCAGATGTAAAAAGGGTGAGAGTTACCCCTCACCCCGGAAAACATAGCGTCAATATTACCACACTCAGCCGCTAAAGACGTTGCCCGTACTTGCGGCAGTTTTCAGCACCCACACGCGGCCGTAATGGTTATACCAGCCCGCGCGGTGGCCGGCATCGGCGCCAATGCCCTGATAGATATCAAAGTGCTGGCCTTTAATCGCGCCACCCACATCCAGCGCCACCATCAGGCGCAGCTCGTACTGGCCGCTGAATTTGCCTTCGTTATTCAACAGCGGGACTTCGGCCAGCAGCGTGGTACCCGGCGGGATCACTGTCTTGTCAGAGGCGACCGACGCGCGGCCAATCAGCGGCACCGCGCTGGCGCCTTTCACCGGGGCAAAGTTTTGCGGTTTGAAGAAGACGAACGACGGGTTCTGCTCAAGCAGCTCACGCACTTCATATTCGCTGTGCTTCTCGCCCCACTCGCGGATCGCCTGCATCGACATATCTTCGCGTTTCACTTCTCCGCGATCGATCAGCACTTTACCGATACTGCGGTAGGCATGGCCGTTTTTACCCGCATAGCTGAAGAAGTTAAGCGGGCTGCCGTCGCCAAAATCGATGTAGCCGCTGCCCTGCACATCCATGATGAAGTTATCCATCAGCGAGTTGCTGTAAGCGAGGACATAGTTGTCGCTCAGCGCGCCCGAGTAGATTTCGGCCCGGGACGGCAGGCGGCCACGTTTTGGCGGCATGCGGTAGATAGGGTATTTGAACTCACCCTGAGCGGTATGGCGGGCTTGTACCACCGGGGTGTAGTAGCCGGTAAACTGGACGTTACCGTAGTTATCGGTGCCCTCCATCTGCCAGGCATCAATGCCGAACTGGCGCATGGTGCGGGTATCGCCCCCGGCGCGTAGCCAGTCCTGTACTGCGTTATAGACGGCGTTCTGCGAGCCATACAGCCGCGGCGATGCGGTGCGGATCTGGCTTACCTGCTCCGCGAAGTCACCGCCATTGATGGGTGCACCCACGGCATCCGGCTGGTTTACTAAAGAGAAAGGCTGGGTCAGTTTCCCGTCTTTATATTGCTGACCGCGATCGGTCGGTTTGGAGGAACAGGCGGCGAGGATTGCTACCATTGCGCCTGTCATCAGATACTTCGCCCAACGTCCTTTCATATATCCCATCTTCAAGTTGCCCCATTCTGCGCAACGAAGATAACAAACCGGCAAAGGTATTGAAATGCGATTGCCTCCCCTTAGGCAAATTTTGCGTAAAAAACAGCCAAATCGACGGCAGAGCAGGCAATTCAACGTCTAATTTGGTGATTTTTACGAAAAAGGGTTGCAACAAAAAGTCAGCAGAGTATAGTGCGCATCCACGGACGCGGGGTGGAGCAGCCTGGTAGCTCGTCGGGCTCATAACCCGAAGGTCGTCGGTTCAAATCCGGCCCCCGCAACCAATTAAAATTTGATGAAGTACAAGCAGTACGGTGACGCGGGGTGGAGCAGCCTGGTAGCTCGTCGGGCTCATAACCCGAAGGTCGTCGGTTCAAATCCGGCCCCCGCAACCAATCAAATTTGAAGAAGTAGAAGCAGTATGGTGACGCGGGGTGGAGCAGCCTGGTAGCTCGTCGGGCTCATAACCCGAAGGTCGTCGGTTCAAATCCGGCCCCCGCAACCAACACTTCTAAAAACAATAAACACCCTTCCGGGTGTTTTTTTGTTTTTGTCGTCAGCCCACCCGTAGGCCCGCGCAAGCGCAGCGCCGCCGGGCAGTGTTGATCTTATCCGCGTCTCGCCAGCGTCGCCCCGTCAGAGAAATAGGCTTTAATCCCCGCCAGTATCGACTCCGCCACTTCCTGCTGGAACTTAGCCGTTTTAAGTTTGCGCTCCTCTTCCACGTTACTGATAAAGGCGGTTTCCACCAGAATCGACGGGATGTCCGGCGCTTTTAACACCGCAAATCCGGCCTGCTCGACGCTGTTCTTATGCAGCTTGTTCACATGCCCGAGCCTGCCCAGCACCGCTTTACCAAACTTCAGGCTGTCGGTAATGGTCAGCGACTGGACCATATCGAACATGGTGTGGTCGACGTAGCGATCGCCGCTCCGCCCTACCCCACCGATAAGGTCGGAGGCGTTCTGGGTATCGGCAAGATAGCGTGCTGCGGTACTGGTCGCCCCTTTGGTGGAGAGGGCAAACACTGATGACCCGCTGGGCTGGCGGCTGGTAAAGGCGTCCGCATGGATAGAGATGAAGAGATCCGCACGTTGCTTTTGCGCTTTCGCCACACGCACTTTTAACGGAATAAAGACATCTTCGTTGCGCGTCATGTAGGCGCGCATGTTGCCTTCTCTGTCGATCATCGCCTTCAGGCGACGGGCGATTTGCAGCACCACATCTTTTTCCCGGGTCCGGTATTTGCCTACCGCGCCGGAGTCCTCACCGCCGTGCCCCGGATCGAGCATGATCACAATCGGACGATCGCGTCCCGCTTTGCCGGGCTGCGGGCCGCTTTGCGCAGGCGGTACCTGTTTTTCCAGATCGCCTTTGTTGTAATCTTCCAGCAGGGCCAGCAGCGGATCCTGAATATCGGTCGCGTTGGCAGGATAGAGATCCATAACCAGACGTTCTTTAAAACCGGCCACCGGTGCGAGGGCAAACAGCTGCGGTTTGACGTTCTGCTTGAGCTCAAACACCATGCGCACGGTTTTCGGATCAAACTGCCCTACCCGCGCGGATTTGATAAAGGGATCGTCGCCGCGGATCTGGGCGCTCATTCCTTTCAGCACCGAGTTAAGATTTACGCCTTCGATATCCACCACCACCCGCTCCGGGTTGCTCAACGCGAATTGCTTATAGTTCAGCACCCGGTTTGACTCGACCGTCACGCGCGTATAGGTCGAAGACGGCCAGACGCGCACCGCAACAACCTGGCTGACAGCGGCAAACCCGACCTGACTGACGCTAAGCAACCACATTGCTCCGGCCCCTTGTAACAGGCGACGACGACTTAATGCTTTACTGGATCCCGACATGCTTCTCCCGAGCAAAGATATCGAATGACTTTTCATAACGTCCAAATTGACCGAAAACTTTAACGAATGATGCATAACCTGTCATCCCTAAAAGGGTAAACAATCATGCGTTAACGATAACTTAGCTGAATCTTTTCTTTGCTTCGCAGAAAAGTTTGGCTTGCGCACAGAGCGATAATCGAATAAAAATACAAAAATTACGAATAAACATTCATTAAGGGGTTGTGCCGTGGTGAAGGAACGTAGAATCGAACTGGTCCAGGGATTCCGCCATTCTGTTCCCTATATCAACGCCCACCGGGGAAAGACGTTTGTCGTCATGCTGGGTGGCGAAGCCATTGAGCATGAGAATTTCTCCAGTATTGTCAATGACATCGGCCTGCTGCATAGCCTGGGTATTCGTCTGGTTGTCGTGTATGGCGCTCGCCCGCAGATCGAGGCGAATCTGGCCGCGCATCATCACGAGCCGATTTACCACAAACATACCCGCGTCACCGACGCTAAAACGCTGGAGCTGGTTAAGCAGGCCGCCGGTCTGCTGCAGCTGGACATCACCGCGCGCCTGTCGATGAGCCTTAACAACACCCCGCTGCAGGGGGCGCATATTAATGTGGTCAGCGGTAATTTTATTATCGCCCAGCCGCTCGGCGTGGATGATGGCGTGGATTACTGCCACAGCGGACGTATTCGTCGTATTGATGAAGAGGCGATCCACCGTCAGCTCGATGGCGGCGCGATTGTGCTGACCGGCCCGGTGGCCGTCTCTGTCACGGGCGAAAGTTTCAACCTCACCTCCGAAGAGATTGCCACCCAGCTGGCGATCAAGCTGAAAGCAGAAAAAATGATCGGCTTCTGCTCCTCGCAGGGGGTGATGAACGAGCTCGGGAATATTGTCTCTGAGCTGTTCCCTAACGAGGCTCAGGCACGCGTCGATGCCCTTGAGGCGCAGGGGGACTACTACTCCGGTACCGTGCGTTTTCTGCGGGGCGCGATCAAAGCCTGCCGCAGCGGCGTGCGTCGCAGCCACCTGATCAGCTATCAGGAAGATGGCGCCCTGCTGCAGGAGCTCTTCTCCCGCGACGGTATCGGGACGCAGATTGTGATGGAGAGCGCCGAGCAGATCCGTCGCGCCACCATCAACGACATCGGCGGCATTCTGGAACTCATCCGCCCGCTGGAGCAGCAGGGGATCCTGGTGCGCCGCTCCCGCGAACAGCTGGAGATGGAGATCGACAAGTTCACCATTATTCAGCGCGATAACCTCACCATCGCCTGTGCGGCGCTCTACCCCTTCCCGGAAGAGAAGATCGGTGAAATGGCCTGCGTGGCGGTACATCCGGATTACCGCAGCTCATCGCGCGGCGAAGTGTTGCTGGAGCGGATCGCCCTCCAGGCGCGGCAGATGGGGCTGAGCAAGCTGTTTGTGCTGACGACCCGCAGCATTCACTGGTTCCAGGAGCGGGGTTTCACGCCGGTGGATATTGATTCGCTGCCGGAAACCAAGAAAGAGATGTACAACTACCAGCGCCGTTCAAAAGTGCTGATGGCGGACCTGGGATAACGGTCATCACCCACAGGCCGGGCAAGCGCCGCCCGGCTTTTCACACGCTTATAAGGCTTCAAAAATCGCGCTCAGCCCGCTGCGTCGCTCTGTACGGGTAGTGACAGCCTGGGTCAGCACCCCTTCATCCGCATACAACGACAACCGCCGACGGGCGCGGGTAATGGCGGTATAGACCAGCTCGCGGGTCACGACGGGCGACATCTGGTTAGGTAAAATCAGCGCCGCGTGATCGAACTCAGAGCCCTGGGATTTATGCACCGTCATGGCCCAGGCGGTTTCATGTTCCGGCAGGCGGCTGGGCTGCACGGACTTCACGCTGCCATCCGGCATCTGGAACCAGACGCGCAGCCCCTGACCCCGGTCCAGCGCAATCCCGATATCGCCGTTAAACAGTCCCAGCGCGCTGTCGTTACGTGAAATCATCACCGGCCTGCCTTCATACCAGCGTGAATGCGGCTGACGGTCAATACGGCGTTTTTGCGCCAGGACCTGCTCGAGCTTTTCATTGAGCCCGGCAACGCCGAAGGGGCCATCCCGTAAGGCACAAAGCAGCTGGTAGCGGCCAAATGCCGCCAGGATCTCCGCTTCGGAGGCTTGCTGCTGCACGCTGTCGAGAAAATGTTGATACCCCTGCAGGGCATCTTCCAGCATCGCCAGATACTCTTCCCCGCTCTGGAGCTGCTTTTTCTCAATATCACTGAATTTGCCATCAAATACCGAGCGGATAGCGTGGCGATCGCCCCGGTTGACCGCGGCCGCCAGTTGCCCGATGCCAGAATCGCTGCCAAAACGGTAGCTTTTTTGCAGCAGGCACAGGCTGTCGCGTAGCGCACCCGCGACCGGGCTGACGTTGCCCTCCATCTCGCATCCCGTCATGCTGGCAAGCTCCTGCGCGCGCCGGACCGTAAAGCCGGCGCTGGCCCAGGTACAGATGTCACCCAGCACCGCGCCCGCTTCGACGGAAGCCAGCTGGTCGCGATCGCCGAGGAAAATAACCCGGGCATGAGGCGGCAGGGCATCGATCAGACGCGACATCATCGTCAGATCAATCATCGACGCCTCATCCACCACCAGCACATCCAGGTGCAGCGGATTACCTGCATGGTAACGCAGGCGCTGGCTGCCAGGCTGCGCGCCAAGCAAACGGTGCAGCGTACTCGCTTCCGTCGGGAATCGCGCGCGCTGGGCCTCGGTCAGGGGCAGTTTTTGCAGCGCGCCGCCCAGGGATTCGGTCAGACGAGCGGCCGCTTTACCGGTGGGGGCTGCCAGCCGGATCCGGCATTTCTCCTCTCCCGCCATCTGGATCAGCGCCGCCAGCAGGCGGGCAACGGTGGTCGTTTTGCCGGTCCCCGGCCCGCCGGAGATCACGGAAATACGCCGCGTTAACGCGACTGCCGCGGCCACCTTTTGCCAGTTGACGGATTCATCAGAGGTGAACAGCGCATTCAGCGTGCGCTGAACGTCGGCGCTGTCATGGGGCAAAGGCTGGTTGGCTTCGCTAAAGAAGCGGGCCACCGCCCGCTCATAGCGCCACATCCGGTTGAGGTAGAGCCGTTCGCCGGTGAGCACCAGCGGCGTCGG
The DNA here is from genome assembly GCF_965195605.1 of Leclercia sp. M-A074-M. NCBI lineage: Bacteria > Pseudomonadati > Pseudomonadota > Gammaproteobacteria > Enterobacterales > Enterobacteriaceae > Leclercia > Leclercia sp. M-A074-M. The sequence goes on from NZ_CBDAHM010000006.1 coordinate 184,072, forward strand.
TTCATCCCCTGCACTCACCGCGCGGGAGCGCAGCAGCGTAGCGGTCCAGTCCGGCTCCTGGTCAAACAGCGCAAAACAGGTCTGCAGCGCGGCGCTTTTCGCCTCGGCACGCAGCCGGGACAACGGCAGGCAAACGTGCCCTTCTCCCGCATCACGGCTTAAGATTGCCGCCGCCAGCATCACCGCCGGTTCGTCATTCCCTGCTACCATCATCGCAAACTGTACATCCAGACGACGCAGCACGCGCTGCTCTACGGCTTCCAGCAAGTGTTCCTGCATCGTCATTGTGTTAGCTCCTCGTTGCTGGCGGAAAACAGGCTATCCATTCGTTCGATTAACGCTTCATCCGGACGGGTGGCAAAGCAACCGGCGCCCGGCGAGCTGCCATCGACGCCACGTAAAAACAGGTAGATCACCCCACCGAAATGTTGTTGATAGTCATAGTCGGCAATACGGTGACGTAAATATCGGTGCAGCGCCAGGGTATAGAGCTGGTACTGCAGATCGTAGCGGTGCGACTGCATCGCCCGGGCCATAGCCTGCGGGGTATAGGCCTCGCTGTTTTCACCCAGCCAGTTGGATTTATAGTCCAGCAGGTAATAGCGGCCATTATGGCGGAAGACCAGGTCGATAAAGCCTTTCAGCATGCCGCGCACCTGACGAAAATCGAGCGGCGGGCAGCCCCGGGAGAGTGGATCGTACTCGCGGATCAACGCATCCAGCGCCCCGGCGGTGAGCGGCCCGGCGATGGGCAGATAAAACTCCATCTCAACCTGCTTATCAGCGGCTGTCAGCTGGCTCAGTGAGATCCCCTCCTCATTGAGCGGAGTTTCCAGCACCTGCGCGATCCAGCGGGTTAACACCGGCTCCCAGCGGGCATCGTACCCCCCTTTTTGCAGCATCTCCAGCACCCACTCCGGGGAGACGGGCTGCGTAAAATCGAGTGCTTCAAACAGGCTGTGTAAAAAGGTGCCCGGCGAGGCGCCGCGCGGAAACTGATGCGGCGTCAGCTCTGGCTCCTGCGGCACTTCGCCGGTGCCTGCGGCATCAACATCGAGGCGCGGCATCAGATCCTGGGCGATACTGTGCCCGTGCTGCTGAAGTCCGGAATAGCTGGTGACCCGCCAGTCGTCATACAGCATGCGAGCCACCTGCCGCGCCTGCAGATCCGGCATCACCGGATCCGGCATATGCCAGCGGGCGGCGTCTGCCACATCGGCAACCTGCAATGCAATGTGGTCATTGCATAACGCCTCCAGACACTGGCGCAGACCGGCGGCATCTTTCGGCTCGCCGCGCTGGATCAGGCGTCCAAGCGCGCTCAGGTGGACGTCGCTGTCACCCGATTTTTCGCCACGCCGACGGAACAGCGGCGCCACGCCTAAGCTGCAGTGCCACACCGAACGGGTCAGTGCCACATAGAGCAGGCGTAAATCTTCCGCCAGCCGTTCAGCTTCGGCCAGCTCCACGCTGTCATCGGCCTTGCTGAGGTCGAGCACCGCTTCGAAGGTCTTACGATCGTGATAAAAGGCCTGATCCTGAACCCGGTAGTTGGCAATGAAAGGCAACCAGACCAGGGGATACTCCAGCCCTTTCGATTTGTGAATGGTGACGATTTTAACCAGATGCTTGTCACTTTCGAGACGCATTTGCTGGCTTGAGGCGTTGCTGTTCGGCTCGGCAATGTGCTGCGCCAGCCAGCGCACGAGGGCATATTCACTCTCAAGCTGGGCCCCCGCCTCCTGCAACAGTTCGCTGATATGCAGAATATCGGTCAGGCGGCGTTCCCCTCCGGCGGTCGCCAGCATATTTTCGGCGATGTTGCGCTGGGTCATGAGGTCGCGCAGCATCGCCATTACGCCCCGCTTCTGCCAGCGCTCACGGTAGCGGGTAAACTCTTCCACCGCCTCATCCCAGAGTGTCTCACTGTTATTCAGCGTATCGATATCCTGGGCGTTAAGGCCGAGCATGGCGCTTGCCAGGGCGCTGCGCAGGGTGCTTTCACGCTCCGGCGCCAGCACCGCCTGCAACAGCCAGAGCATCTCCTGGGCTTCCAGCGTTTCAAATACGCTGTCGCGGTTGGAGAGATAGACCGAAGGAATGCTCAGCAGGGTCAGCGCATCACGGATCAACGCCGCCTCCTGACGGCTGCGCACCAGCACCGTAATGTCTGACGCCTTCACCGGTTGGGCATCGTCGCCCCGGTGCAGAATGGCTTCGCCGCGCACGCCAGCGCTCAGCCAGTCGCGGATTTGCGCCGCGCAGTGCTGGGCCATAAAGGTCTGGTAATCTCCGACGCCACACCCCTCGCCCTCCATCAGCCAGATGCGCATCGCGGGCTGGAAATCGCCTTTATACTCGAAACGCAGCGTGGCGTTTCTCGGGGCAGATTTGACCGGTAAGAAGGGGATTTCACGGAACATGAAAGCATCGTTCATCTGTGAAAAGAGCGTATTCACGCTCTCCACCATGCCGGGCGCCGAACGCCAGTTGGTATCCAGCGTATAGTGCGCGGCCACTTCGCCACGCGCTTTCATGTAGGTGAAAATATCCGCCCCACGGAAGGCGTAGATCGCCTGTTTCGGGTCGCCAATCAGCAGCAGGGCGGTATCCGGCTGCTGGCGCCAGATGCGGCGGAAAATCCGGTACTGCTGGGGATCGGTATCCTGAAATTCATCGATCATCGCCACCGGAAAACGGGTCCGGATGGCGGCAGCCAGCGCCTCGCCATTGTCGCTGTTGAGGGCATCATCGAGACGGCTGAGCATATCGTCGAAGCCCAGCTCACCGCGACGGCGCTTTTCCCGCGCCACCGCTTCGCGGATCTCTGACAGCGCACGGGTGATCATCAGATCGTTAAGGGTTAACGGCTCTGCCAGCAGATTATCGATGGCGGAAAAGAGCGGGTGTTCCGGTACCTCGCCCCCCGCTTTCGTGCGCTCGGCAAGGAACGACTGGGAGAATTTTTCCAGCGCGTCAGGCAGCTGATAGCTGTGCTTCTCTTCCTGCGCCCAGGCCGTAACGCGCTCGATATATTTTGCCTGGTTGCCGCGGTTGAATTTACGCCGATCGATGCCGGAGCGTTCAATCACCGCCTCGATTTCCGCCACGCTGTCAGACCACTGCTGTTTCATGGCGGCGATCAGGCCGACAATCTTCTCATGGCGTGAAGCCAGCGTTTCGTCCGCAGGCGGGGCAGATTTGATGACCGGGGCTTCCCCCTGCAGATAGCGATCGATGGTCCGCAGTAGCTCGTCCGGGCCTTTCCAGAGATTGTGTACCGCTTCGGCGATATCACGTGGCAGGGGGTAGCAATGGCGACGCCAGAAGTCGGCGCACGCCTGGTAGCGCAGCTGGGATTCATCTTCGATAAGTTGCTGCTCAAAAAGCATGCCTGATTCAAACGCATTCAGGCTGAGCATGCGCTGGCAGAAGCCGTGGATAGTAAACACGGCAGCCTCATCCATCTGCCGTTCCGCCAGCAGCAGCCACTGTGCCGCCTGCTGTTTATCGTCAATCTCATCCAGCAGGCTGGCATACAGCGGGTTATCTGTACTCTGCCGCAGGCAGGCGATGCGCAGCTCATGGATGTTAGCGCGGATACGTCCGCGCAGCTCTTCCGTCGCGGCTTCGGTGAAGGTCACCACCAGTAGCTCTTCCACGTTGAGCGGGCGGCTAAACGCCGCGCTGCCGCCCAGACCGAGCAGCAGTCGCAGATAGAGTGCAGCGATGGTGAAGGTTTTTCCGGTTCCCGCTGAGGCCTCTATCAGTCGCTCCCCCTGTAACGGTAAACGTAAGGGGTTAAGGGACTCAGCGGTATCGGTCATTCGTTCTTACTCCTGGGCAAAGATTGCTGCAATGCGCTCACGCTCTTCCATACCGTCCAGCCCGCAGGCGGGGTGACATCGGCTTTCTTACTCTGGCTACCGGAAACCTGAGACAGGATAGCCATCCCCTGCGGGGCGACCACGGTCTGGTGGAAGAAGTCGGCCACTTTCTGTGGCGTGAGCTGTTTTATCTCGGCCACTACTCTATCATGCGAATCGAAGCGCATATTACCCCGATCAAAATCTTTGCTGATTTTTGATGCTTCTTCAGCCAGCGTCTGCGGCGGCTGCATAATCTGGGCAATGACCGCCTGCTGAATTTGGGCAAACTCTTCCGGCTTCATCGCACGCAGCTTCGCTTCGGCCTGCGGGAAGAAGGCCTGGAAACGCTGCCAGAGATAATCTGGCTGTTTATCACTGCTTTGCAGCAGGAAGCCCATCCCCCACTGGCGACCAACGTTCATCGAAAAGGCAAAGACGGCATAGCCCAGCTGCTCTTCGGTACGCAACTGGGTGTAGAACCAGGGCTGCACGATCTGTCCGAGTACGGCGCTGTATGCTGAACTGGCGTATTCGTCATAGCCGGTCGGGACAAAGACCGCTGCCAGAGCGGAATCCGTGCTGCTGCCCGCTTTTTCGAAAATCACGTTCTGCTGTTTTTCGACCAGCACGTCCTGGTTACGACACCATTCGGTCCCCTTCGCACCCAGCTGAGTACGCACATCCTGCGCCAGGGTTTTCGCCTGATCTTCACTCATGTTGCCCACCACCAGAAACTCCGGACGGGCATTGGTCTTCAGCGCGGCACGGTAGGCCATTACGTCGTCCAGCGTGATGGACGGCAGCAGCTCCCGGCGCTCCTCGCGCTGGAAATAGGGAACCTGCGAGAGCATCTGCACCGGCATAATAGCCTGATCGAAGGCTTTGCCTTTTTCTGCGGAATCCATCATCTGCGCATACCAGGACTTAGCCTGCTCCAGCTGCTCCTCGGTGGCGGTGTAGCTGAAATAGCCTTCCAGCAGCGCCTTAAAGAGCTGCGGCAGACGCTGGGTGTAACCGTTGGCGTTGAGCATCAGGCCATTATTGGCGTTGGTGGAGAAACCGATCCCGCCTACCGCGGCCTGGTTGCTGAGCTGATCCAGCGCGATACCGGCCAGATAGTCATTCAGCGCAAACATCACCTGGTTTTTAGCGGTATTCATCGCCGCAGGGTTACGCAGCACCATGCTGACGTTGGCTTTTGGCTCGCTGGCGAAGTAGCGGCTCGGGGTATAGACCACGCGCAGGTCAGGCTCATCCACAATCAGCTGCGGCTGTGGATAATCTTTAGTCGGTTTGATAAGGGTAAAGTCGTCCGGGATGTAAGGGTTCACCTCCGGCAGCTTAAGGGCGATCCCGGCGGCTCGCTTCTGCCAGTCGGCAAAAGTTTGCTCGCTGATTTTGTCCACCTGGTATTCGGCGTTCACAAAGTAAGCGGTCTTGTTATGCGGCTCGTTCGGGCTGATATACCAGATACGGGCGTTCTGCGGCGTCATCATCGCCAGTCGGGCTTTGACGGCGTCGGCATCATATTGATCGGCGATATTGACCGCATCCAGCGTGTGCTCAACCGGCACGCGGATCATGGTGTCAGCCAGCCACTCGACATAGTCCATATCGCGGGTAATGGAAGGATAACGGAAGTCGAGATCCAGCACGTGCGCCAGCTCGTCAAAGTAGCGTTTATCCACCCCTTTTTCACGCAGCAGGGAAAGGTAGCTGAAAATCGCGGCGACGACGTCATCGCGATGGGCCAGACCTTTATCGGTTAAGGTGGCGGAGATCGCCAGTACGCCGCTGTTGCCGTTAACGACGGGATCGGAGTCGGCGCGAATACCTTCCACCAGCCCCTGCTTTTGCAGCCAGTCGGAGAGGGTGTCCGGGCTACGGTTGCCAATCAGGTAGTTAACCAGCTCGTCGGTTTTACTGCGAAACTGCGGCGTATTGTTATCAATACGGAACTCCACGCGCAGCACCTTGCGGGGCATCGCGGGAACGTAGTGAATGATCAGGCCTTTCTGCGCGTCGGTGACCACCGGCACGGTGATTTCCGGGCGGGTGATATTTTTATTCGGCACCCGGCCATAGGTCTGGGCAGCCAGCTGCGCCAGTTCCGGCAGCGGCTTATTGCTGTAGACCACGGCCTTCATCAGGTTAGCGGAGTAGTATTTGTCGCGAAACGCGTGCAGCGCATCAAGCACCGGGCTGCCCGGCTTGTCGCTCAGCGTCTCAAGATTTCCGCCGGAGAAACGCGATCCAGGGTGCGCGGGGTTGATGGTTTCGGCGCTGACCTGCGCCATCCGCATCCCGTCCCGGGTACGCGCCAGCGTCAGCTCCGCATTAACGGCATTGCGCTCACGATCGGCATATTTTTTATCCAGCAGCGGGGCAGCAATGGCATCCGCCAGACGATCGACGGCACCTTCCAGCGCATCGTTTTCCACTTCAAGATAAAAAGCCGTGCGGTACGGCGCGGTGCTGGCGTTATGGCTGCCACCGTGCATCTTTAAAAATTCGGCCAGACTGTCAGGCTGCGGATAGTTCTTTGAGCCCATCAGGGTCATATGTTCAAGATAGTGGGCCAGACCGGGATGCGATTCAGGATCTTCCAGCGAGCCCACCGGCACCACCAGCGCCGACAGTGACTTTACGGCCTGCGGATCGGAAACCAGCAACACGACCATCCCGTTATCAAGGCGGATCGCCTGATATTCACGGGTATCTTTATCACTTTTGCGGATCGTTTCCTGAACGGGTTGCCAACCGGTATTTGCCTGACTGAGGGGGGCCCAAAGAGCGACGAACAAAACTAACGTTTTCAATAAGGTGCTGCCTGGCATTCACTACCTCTTCATCACGGACATCATCATTAACAAGCTTCGTGCCGGACACGCCAGCATCTCTTTGTTTTGGTACATCAGTCCATGACAAGTTGCGCATCATAAATGAATGCCCAAATCCGTGCAATTTTTATACAGCCGTCAGGACTGATTAAATTTATAGAGCGGTAACAGGTAGCGTCGGGCCTCGTTGGTGATGGCCTCGAAGTACTCCGGTTCAAGGGTTCGCCACAGGCGTTGATACCAGACGTCGTCACCTTCCCCGCGGACGATCATGTTGCCTTCGTAGGCCTGCAAAAATTTGCTGCGCGCTTTTTGCAGGGTCGCCTCATCCGTTAACATGGCATCATTTGAGGCGTCATAACAGGTTTTAATCCATGCCCCCCCACTTTCTGGCAGCAACAGCAGCGGCGTGTTCATCCCCTGCTGGTAACCCTCAACCAGCTGCGACAGATAGTTCATGGCCTGTTCAGCAGAGAGCGCCGGGAAGCGCCATTCACCCTCTTTGCGGACAAATAACCGGCTCTCGCCTTCGCCACCGCTCGCACAGTAGACAAGGTGTTCCAGCCAAAGTTGCAGACCTTGCGAAACGCTAAGCATCGACGGTCGCCAGCGCAGCAGCCCGTCGGGCTGTACGTGCTGTAGCCACCCCGTCAGATTCACACCGTTGCAGTTGAGATCGATCTCCATGCTCGTACCCGGCTGACGGCACTCAATCACCCGGCCAGCCAGGGCCTGCATCTCCTGACACTGAGCCTCCCAGACGATCTCACCGAAGGCGCCATAGGGCAGTTGACCTGCCGCGCGATAGTGACGGAACAGCTTCTGGGCATCTTCCTGCTCCACCAGCGCATTCAGCAATTGCTGATTGAGCTGGTAGCGGCTTAAGCCATCCAGCGTAAACGGCTCGGCATCCGGGATCTCGCTCTCTTCGGAGCGGAAGTTAACCTGCAACCGCATCTGGAAAAACGCCCGCACCGGGTGCGCCCAGAAACGCTGAAGCTGTTCAAAGGGAACGGTATCAAGCGCTAACGGCTTCAGCGTCTGGATAAAGTCGCCATGGGCTACGCCCTCCCGTTTCGCGGCGGGCAGCCATTCCCGGGCATAGCTCTGCTGCTCGTTAGCCTTGTAGTTCTCCGCATCAAACGGCATACGGCTGTGACAACAGGTGATATGCGCTTTTACGCGCTTTTCGCTCTCATCACAGTTGAGCGCCTCATCGCCCGGCAGGTAGTGGCTTTGCCCGATGTAGTCCACCAGTTCCTGCACCAGCACGGAGGGGAACCGTTCGCTGTTGTCCTGGATAGAGCGACCGATATAGCTGATATAGAGCTGCTGTTGCGCGGAGATCAGCGCCTCAAGGAACAGATAGCGGTCATCATCGCGACGACTGCGGTCGCCGCGCTGCGCATTCTGACTCATTAAATCAAAGCCCAGCGGCGCCAGCGCGCGCGGGTAAATGCCGTCGTTCATGCCCAGCAGACAGACGACCTTAAACGGGATGGATCGCATCGGCATCAGGGTGCAGATGTTTACCGGCCCGGCGAGAAAACGCTGGCTGATACGCTCCTGGTCGAGACGCAGGGTTAACTCATCCCGCAACAACGACAGGGGGATCGCTTCATCATAGTGCGAGGAGATCCCTTCATCGATGATCGCCTGCCACTGCTGCTCGATTAACGCCATCGCCGCTTCGGTTTCCTGATCCGGCAGGAAGAAATCATTGAGCATCTCGCGACATACCGGCATCCACTCGTCGAGCGGGCGGGCTTTCATCAGCTCCCGACGCCAGCGGTTAAGCTGCATCAGCAGTGACGCCAGATGCCCGACCAACTCGGCAATTAAGCCGCTGGACTCATCATAAGGCAGCACGGCATTCCATTCCCCCTGGCTACTCTCCATGGCATACCCGAGCAGCATACGCGTCAGGCCAAACTGCCAGGTGTGCTGGCCGGTGACGGGCAGCTCAAACTCCTGCACGTTGTCATCGTCCATGCCCCAGCGCACGCCCGACTCGTTAACCCACTGACGCAGGTAGCGCAGCGCCTCCTCGTCAATATCAAAACGAGCCGCCAGGACCGGCACGTCCAGCAGGGCCAGCACATCTTCCGGGACGAAGCGGCTATCCGGCAGGGAAAGCAGGCTGACAAACGCCTGCAGGGCCGGGTGCGATTGACGCGCACGACGGTCTGATATGGCAAACGGCAGGTAGCGGTCGCCCGTCGCACTCCCAAAAACGGCCTGGATATAGGGGCTGTAGCTGTCGATATCCGCCACCATCACCACGATATCGCGCGGCGTCAGCTGCGGATCCTCCTCCAGCATCGCCAGCAGTTTGTCGTGTAGCACCTCTACTTCGCGCTGCGGGCTATGGCACAGGTGAACGGTCACGCTGCGATCGTCAGGATCGAGCCGGCGTTTGCTGTCACTGCGGGCAAACTCCGTAGCGGTGATGCCTGTCACCGCGCGGTTATCCAGCTCCAGAATGTCCCGCTGTATGTTATGCAGCAGGTTGTCCGGGGTGATATCCGCAAAGGCGTCGACATCCCCTTCCCCGGAGGCGGTCAGCTCCGAGAGCATATAGATATAGTCGCGCCCCAGCTTGCCCCAGGAGGCGAGCAGCGGGTTCGGCAAGTGCTGGATCCCCTGTTCGTCAAAGAGTTCAGAGGCCGTCTCGCTGTCTTTAAACAGCGGTACCGTGCCGTCGTCAAACAGGCGACGACGCTGGCGCGTCACCATGCGGGCCAGCCAGCGGGCATCCTGAATATCTCCCCAGTAATGGCGGCAGGGGTTGGTGAAGAGAATATGAATGTCGATATGCCTGCCCAGCGCATTCAGCGCTTTCAGGTAGACCGGCGGCAGTGCGGATATCCCGCAGATAAAGACCCGGGACGGCAAACCGGCAGGCGTCTCAGAGGCGGACTCCAGGGTCGCGATAAAACGCTCATATAAATTTGCGCGGTGCCACTGCGGCTGACCCAGCGCTTCAGTATGGGCGACCAACGCTTTCCACAGCGGGGCCTGCCAGATTTGCGCCTGGTCAAGACCGTCGACAAGCTCGCCCGCCTCCCAGCGCGTTAACCACTCCGGCCGATAGACCAGATACTGGTCGTAGAGATCCGCCGTACGCGACGCCAGCTGGAACAGCTTCCGTTTATCGGTATCGTCATTCAGGTAGTGGCGCAGCATGACAAACTCGTCATGGGTCAGCATCTCAGGCAGCAGCGACATCAGCTTCCAGCTCATGCTCTGTTTGCTGAATGCGCTCTGTTTTGGGATCTCCGGCAGTACGCGGACAAACATATCCCAGATAAAGCTGGCCGGCAGCGGGAAATCAATATTGGCGGCGATACCAAACTTCTGTGAAAGGGACATCTGTAACCACTGCGCCATACCGGTGCTCTGAACCATGATCATCTCTGGTTCAAAGGGATCGTCGAGCCGCTGCTGCTCGACAATAAATTCCATCAGTGCTTCCAGCACATCAAGACGGTTTGAGTGGTAGACCCTTAACATTGCTGCTCCAACTACTGGCTAACCGGGCAGTGCAGGCGTGTCAGTTGACCCTGCCGACCCAGAGGAGAAATAAGTTTGACCGAGATGCTGACACATCCAGCCTGTGTTGTCTGCATCCTGTTTACCTGCCAGCCGCCAGGCGCATCCCCGGCGCTCAGCTGGGACAGCGTCTGAGCATGACGCCAGAGCTGGCGATACTGCTCAAGCGCGACAAACCGACTGGCTAAAACACGATGGTAACCTGCCAGCGCGGTGACGACCACGACCATCAGCACCATTGCCAGCAGAACCTCCACGATGCTGAACCCTTTCTGTCTGGCTACTGTGGCTGACATAACGCTCTCTCCTTCAGGGGACAAAAATCGCTCCAGCCGTGGGGCAGAAAATGTATGCCGTCTGCCTTTACCTCGCCCAGACGCCACAACGTGATGCTGTCGCTGCTGGCGATAAGCAGTGCGCGCTCCCCGGTCAGACGCAAACAGACTCGCCAGGGGTGCAGAGGATGCTGCTGGCACGCATAGTCCACCTGCGTTCGCCAGTCGAGCGTTCTTCCCCACTCCAGCGCTGACTGGGCGGCAGCCTGATGCTGTATCGCCTGGCGTTCTGCACTGACGATACGCAGCAGCGCGTCAAGCTGCTGGTTAAGTCCCGCCAGCATCAGGCTACCCAGAATTAACAGCAGGAGCACCAGCGCCAGCGATGACATTCCCCGCTCGCGGCTCATAAATTAAACCCGGTAACGATGTGGCGCACCTCAACGCCGCCGTCATGCTCTCCGTTGACGGCGGCCGCCAGCATCAGACTCAGCTCCGGCGCAAAGTCTGCGCGGGCAATGCGCTGCACCTGAAAACGCAGGACCGTGATCCGGTCGGGATCGGTTATTCTCTCCCACCCCTTGCCGCCACACTCTGTCGCGCCGCGCACTGTTTCCAGCGCACCGCCGTTCAGGCGAAACCCGGTCTGTTCCGCCGCAGCAGGCGGGGAGGTTTCCCAGCGGCCATTGCTGTTTTCGTCCCACTGCACAATGACACATTCACCACCCTGCCCCACTTTTAACGCCTCGCCAGTGCACTCGCCCGCGCAATACCCCGCCCGCTGCAGATGTTTACCGATAGTGGTTATGCGTAGCCAAAGCTCTTCTTCAAGCTCCTGCTGTTTCGTGAGCCGCGTGACTGACTGCTGGAGCGCGGGCAAAAACCGCGCTGCGCTTAACAGCAGCACGCTGCTTATCGCCATCGCGATCAGCACTTCCGTGAGGGAAAATCCCCGCTGCTTTACCGGCATGCGAACGCTCCCTTGCCGTTACACATCCGGATACGTCCCCACGAAGAGATGAGAATAAGCCACTCGCCGGCCTGGCTTTGCAGACGCACCCTTCCGGCCCAGGCGGTATCCCGCAAACCGTAAAATCCCAACCCCGGCGTTAACTCGGTAAGGCTGATATCCGCCCACTGCGGGATTAGCACAAAGGCGCTCTCCGCCTCACACGCAGGAATCCCCGTCTTTAACAGGCACCACCGCTTGCCGTCCTGTTTGAGTGTGATGATATGGTCGCGGTTATTTCGCCAGGCATCATTGCGTAGCACCACCAGAAAATCGCGCACCTGGCGCGCCGTCTGCCATAGCTGCTGTTGCTGCTGCCAGGATCGCCAGCCGTACAGCCCCGCAGCGCTCAGCGTCATGATGAGCGAGAGGGCGATCAGCATTTCCATGAGGGTGAACCCCTTTTCCTTTTTCATGGCGGCAGTGTGCCGGGGGGAAAGAAACAGGTCGAGGCGGCGTTAAGCGAATTACGAGGCGCTTTCCGCGCTTTATGAGGGATTGCAGCTCGTTGCAATCCTCGCGGACGCAGGCTCGCAAAAGGCGACGACAGGCATAAAAAAACCGGCGCAGAGTGCGCCGGTTGTGTCAGGATTGCAGCATCAGACCGCTACAGGCGCTTTGATCCCCGGGTGCGGGTCGTAGCCTTCGATTTCGAAATCTTCAAAGCGATAGTCGAAAATGGAGTCCGGCTTACGTTTGATAATCAGCTTCGGCAGCGCGCGCGGCTCGCGGGTCAGCTGCAGATGGGTCTGCTCCATATGGTTGCTGTAGAGGTGGGTATCCCCCCCGGTCCAGACAAAATCACCCACTTCCAGATCGCACTGCTGGGCCATCATATGCACCAGCAGCGCATAGCTGGCGATGTTGAACGGCAGGCCGAGGAAGACATCGCAGGAGCGCTGATAGAGCTGGCAGGAGAGCTTGCCATCCGCGACATAGAACTGGAAGAAGGCATGGCACGGAGCCAGGGCCATTTTATCCAGTTCGCCCACGTTCCAGGCCGACACAATGATACGGCGTGAATCGGGATCGTTTTTCAGCTGGTTCATCACGGTGGTGATCTGGTCAATGTGGCGGCCATCCGGCGTCGGCCAGGCGCGCCACTGCTTGCCATATACCGGGCCCAGATCGCCGTTCTCGTCTGCCCATTCGTCCCAGATAGAAACATTGTTCTCGCGCAGGTAAGCGATGTTGGTGTCACCCTGCAGGAACCAGAGCAGCTCGTGAATAATTGAGCGTAAGTGGCAGCGCTTGGTTGTCACCAGCGGAAAGCCTTCCTGCAGGTTGAAGCGCATCTGGTGCCCAAAAATGGAGAGGGTACCGGTGCCGGTACGATCGTTTTTTGGCGTGCCCTCATCGAGCACTTTTTGCATCAGTTCAAGATACTGTTTCATGATTCCTCAGGAGACCTGTTGCTGTGGACGACGGTACGCCCAGACTATCATCGCGATACCCGCGACGATCATCGGAATGGAGAGGATCTGCCCCATGCTGATGTACTGGACCCACGTCCCGGTAAACTGCGCATCCGGCTGGCGGAAGAATTCCACGATAATGCGGAACGCGCCATAACCGATCAGGAACAGGCCAGATACAGAGCCCGTCGGGCGCGGTTTACGGATGAAGAGGTTCAGAATGATAAACAGCACCACCCCTTCCAGCGCCATTTCATACAGCTGCGACATATGGCGCGGCAGGACGCCGTAGGTATCGAAAATCGATTGCCATTCCGGATGCGACGGCAGCAGGGCCATATCTTCGGCACGGGACTGCGGGAACAGCATGGTAAACGGCACGCTCGGGTCGACACGGCCCCACAACTCGCCGTTGATAAAGTTACCGAGACGGCCTGCGCCCAGACCGAACGGGATCAGCGGGGCAATAAAGTCAGAGACCTGGAAGAAGCTGCGTTTGGTGCGCTTCGCGAAAATGACCATCACCAGAATGACGCCAATCAGGCCACCGTGGAAGGACATGCCGCCATCCCAGACGCGGAACAGGTAGAGCGGATCGTTCAGGAAGACCGGGAAGTTGTAAAAGAGCACATAGCCGATACGTCCACCGAGGAAAACGCCGAGGAAACCGGCATACAGCAGGTTTTCCACTTCGTCTTTGGTCCAGCCGCTGCCCGGGCGTTTGGCGCGACGGCCAGCCAGCCACATGGCAAAGACGAAACCGACCAGATACATCAATCCGTACCAGTGCAGCGCGACGGGTCCTACTGAGAAAATGACCGGATCAAACTCCGGAAAATGCAGATAGCCACTGTTCATCTGTCACCACAAGATGTTGTTATTCCGCTGAAAGTGGACAGCGGTAGAGAAGCGCGCAGAGGAGTACCCTGCGCTCCAAAGTTGCGAATCATAGCACAAGCGAGCGTGGAGGTTGCGCCAGAGATGTAAAAGATGTGTATAGGGGTTTGTATCCCCCGGCGCAGACGCTGAGGGATACCTGGTGCCTAACGTCCGCCGCGGATCAGCCCGCCCATGCCGCGACGCTCCATAAAGGCCGCCACCTGATGACGCACCTCCGTTGCCAGCTGGGCTTCAAGACTGCGTTTCGCCAGCTGCTGAGCCTCTTCAAAGTCGATATGGCGCAGCAGATACTTCACGCGGGCAACGGAACGTCCGTTCATGGACAAGTGGCGGAAGCCGAGACCAATCAGGATCGCTACACACATTGAGTCGCCCGCCATCTCGCCGCATAAACGCAGATCAATACCGTTGGCTTCCGCCTCGCGGGCAATCATTGCCAGCGCGCGCAGCATCGCTGGATGCAGGCTGTCGTAGATGCTCGCCACCCGGGTGTTATTGCGATCCACCGCCAGCATGTACTGGGTCAGGTCGTTGGTGCCCACCGAAACAAAGTCGACGCGCGTGGCCAGCTGCGGGAGCATAAAGACCATCGACGGGACTTCCAGCATCACGCCAATTCGCGGCTTCGGTATTTCGTAGCCGATCATCTCTTCGACTTCGCGTCCGGCGCGCTCAATAAGGCGTCGGGCTTCGTCGATCTCATCAATGCTGGTGACCATCGGCAGCAAAATACTGAGGTTGCCGGTCGCCGCATTGGCACGCAGCATGGCGCGCACCTGGATCAAAAAGATCTCCGGCTGATCGAGAGTAATGCGGATCCCGCGCCAGCCCAGGCAGGGATTCTCTTCGCTGATGGGCATATAGGGCAGTTGCTTATCTGCGCCAATGTCCAGCGTACGTAGCGTCACCGGCTTGTCGTTGAACATCTGCAGCATGCCCTGATACTGCGCTACCTGCTCCTCCTCAGAGGGGAAGCCGCTTTGCAGCATGAACGGGATTTCGGTGCGGTAGAGACCAATACCATCAATACGGCTGCCGAGCTTCTCTTCATGTTCCGGGCTTAACCCGGCATTGAGCATTACCTTGATGCGCTCACCGCTTTTCAGCGCCGCGGGCTGGTTGACGTCATCTTCCGCCAGACGGCTCAGCTCGTTCTCTTCGCTGATAAGCCGCTGATATTCCTGCAACAGCACCGGTTCAGGATCGACCAGCAGCTCGCCGCGATAACCGTCCACCACCAGCGTTCGGCGGTGCAGCGCAGAGGGCTGAATATCGGCCCCCATTACGGTCGGGATCCCGAGCGCCCGCACCATAATGGCGGCATGGGAGTTGGCGGCGCCGTCGCGGACCACGATCCCGGCCAGTCTGTCCTGCGGCAACTCCGCGAGCGTGGTGGCGGAAAGCTCATCCGCAACCATTACAAAGCGCGGCGGCCAGGTATTGGCAGCCTGAATGGTATCATCGAGATGGAACAGCAGACGCTGACCTAAGGTACGCAGATCCCCGGCACGCTCTTTCAGATAGCCATCGGTCAGGGCGGCAAACTGTTCGGCGAATTTTTCGACGACCTTTTTGACGGCCCACTCCGCCACCGAGCCCCTGTCGACCTCATCAAACAGCTCCCGACGCAGCCGGGCATCAGACAACAGGTGTGAATAAAGATCGAAGATCGCCGCCGTCTCTTTTTGCGCACCTGCGGCATAGCGCTTGCTGTAGCGGCGAAACTCGTTGGCAGCCTCCTCCAGCGCGCCGGTCAGACGTTCGCGCTCAAGGGCGGTGTCCAGCGTGGAGGCTTCGTAAACCTGCTCCATGAGCGGCAGCGTGGCGTCCATCCAGCCTTCGGCGATCGCGACGCCGGGTGAGGCCGGCAAGGCGCGAATGCGCGTCTGCCGGTACTGACCAAACAGTGCCGCGAGCTGGGACTGGGAGAGAATAGCCGCCATTTGCGTGGCCAGCGTAACGAGGAATGACTCCTCGCTTTCGTCGTACTGACGCAGTTCGCGCTGCTGCACAACCAGCACGCCCAGCAGCTGGCGACGCTGGATGATCGGTACGCCCAGGAAGGCGCGAAAACGCTCCTCTTTTACGGAGGGGATATATTTGAAGCTGGGGTGTTTTTGCGCATCGGCAAGGTTGATGGGTTCGGCCAGACGCCCGACCAGACCCACAACGCCTTCATCAAATGCCAGCGCAACGGTACGACCACGCGGTTTTTTCAATCCGCGCGTGGCCATAAGGTAATAACACCTGCGGTCATGGTCGGCCAGATAGACCGAACAGACCTCGGTTTCCATCGCAAGGCAGATATCAGTGACCAGAATATCCAGCGCCTCGTTGAGCCGTGGGGCACTGGCCACCTTCTCGACTATTTCGCGCAGGCGGGTGAGCATAATGTGCGTAGCTTAACCTCTTTTACGTCGCCAGGCAGGTGCGCTCTGGGGCTTAGGAGGAACCTCCTGAAGCATCATTACGGCACTTGCGAACTCTTTCATCACCCTGCGGTAAACATCGCGCTTAAACGACACGACCTGCCGAACGGGATACCAGTAGCTGACCCAGCGCCAGCCATCAAACTCAGGCGTGCTGCTGGTTTGCATATTGATATCCGCATCGCTGCTCACCAATTGCAGAAGAAACCATTTCTGTTTCTGGCCGATACATACCGGCTTTGTGTCCCAACGCACCAAACGCTTCGGTAACTTGTAACGCAACCAGTTGCGGGTCGAAGCCAGAATGCGAACATCCTTGCGGCTTAAGCCAACTTCTTCGAACAGCTCCCGATACATCGCTTGCTCTGCGGACTCTCCAGGGTTAATCCCCCCTTGGGGAAATTGCCAGGAGTGCTGACCATATCGCCGGGCCCACATGACCTGCCCCTGGCGATTACAAATTACGATACCTACATTCGGGCGGTAGCCATCGTCATCAATCACCGGACTACCCCAAACTAAACCTTATATATAAATGATTGTTTCACACTCCAGTGAGGCGGTAAACCACTCTCTTTCGGGCCTGGAGCCGAATAACATTTGAATAACTCACAATTATCATCGGAGTTATAAACAGATGACCGCCCGGAAGGGCAATTTTATACACTTTTTCTGTGGATAGAGTTGTGAAGAAGTATGGAATTACCGATGGACAACCCAGATCACTCTGAATATTGCAGAGATTGACATTTTTTACAACTCTCTATTTTTCATTGGGTTAAATGAGATTATCTGTGAAATGCACAGCATTGTGTGATGCAGGTCACCTGAAAGATCGTTGTGCTGATGAAAGATCGAGCAACGTCGGTTTTATCCACAGATTGTGCCAATAAGTTAGGCACATTTTGTCTGAATTTTCGATTTTCGTCGCGCGTCAAGGCTGTAAATGGAAACAGTAGTGGGGGTTATTCCCAGTTATCCCATTTTTCTGTGGATAACTGGGTGTAAGATCCTGTTTATTGTCAGTGACCAGATTTGGACAACCTGGATAACCGACCGGCAGCGTAGTAGAAAGTGGCCATAAAAATACATATAAATCATTAACCTGGCACATGCAAAAAGAAAAAGATAAACTCTCTCAGTGCGGTGGAAAACTACTGTTCATTTTTTAACCAAAAGGCAATTATCATGCTTCCCCTCGCTCCCCTCTCTTCGCCTCCTGCTACAGAAGCGGTGTTACTGCAACAAGCGCAGCGTCTGGCGGGCTATTCGCTGGGTGAACTCGCTGCCCTGGCAGGCCTGCCCATTCCGCCCGATCTTAAGCGCGATAAAGGCTGGACAGGCGTTCTGCTGGAGCTGTGGCTGGGTGCCAGCGCGGGCAGTAAGCCTGAACAGGATTTTGCCGCCCTGGGGGTAGAGCTCAAGACCATCCCCATCGACAGCGCAGGCCGCCCCCTGGAGACGACGTTTGTCTGCGTGGCGCCGCTAACCGGCAATACGGGGATCACATGGGAGAGCAGTCACGTGCGGCATAAGCTGAAACGCGTACTGTGGATCCCGGTTGAGGGGGATCGCGCGATCCCGCTGGCCGCCCGTCGCGTGGGAGCCCCGCTGATCTGGAGCCCGAACGAAGAAGAAGATCGTCAGCTGCGTCTGGACTGGGAGGAGTTGATGGACATGATCGTCCTGGGTCAGGTTGAGCGCATCACTGCCCGCCACGGCGAGGTGCTCCAGCTACGGCCAAAAGCCGCAAACAGTAAAGCGCTCACCGAAGCCATCGGCGCACGCGGCGAACCGATCCTCACCCTGCCCCGGGGCTTTTATCTGAAAAAAAACTTCACGGGTGCGTTGCTGGCACGTCACTTTCTTCTGAATACCTGACTTTTTAGCCAGAATGTTGCTTTTTATCACATATTTCCCTGTTTTTTCAGAATTGACCACTTTCAGAAAAACAACGGCAGAGTTATTACTACACTGATAACTAACACGAGCCAGGCGGAGGTAACAAGAATGAAGAAATGGGCAGTGATAATCTCGGCAGTTGGTTTAGCGTTTGCCGTTTCTGGTTGTAGCAGCGACTACGTCATGGCGACCAAAGATGGTCGTATGATTCTGACCGACGGCAAACCCGAAGTCGACGATGATACCGGGCTGGTCAGCTACCGCGATCAGCAGGGTAACAATATGCAGATTAACCGCGACGAAGTTTCACAGATTATAGAAAGATAATAGTAAAGGTCAGCGGCTTGCTGGCCTTTTGATTTTTCTCTTCCCCTCTGTCATGTTTATAGTCCTTTGTCGGGAGTTTCCTGACGCAGATAACATGTCAAATAAGGAAGCCGGCTATGCATTATCACCGTATCCCCCATAGCGCTCTTGAGATAAGCCAACTGGGGTTGGGCACGATGACATTTGGTGAACAAAATAGCGAAGCCGATGCCCATGCACAACTCGATTACGCCGTCAGCCAGGGCATTAACCTGATTGATGTCGCGGAAATGTACCCGGTGCCGCCGCGTCCTGAAACACAGGGCTTAACTGAAACCTACGTCGGCAACTGGCTGGCAAAGCGCGGTAATCGCGAAAAGCTGATTGTCGCCTCCAAGGTCAGCGGTCCCTCCCGCAATAACGATAGCGGCATTCGCCCGAATCAGGTCCTCGATCGTAAAAACATCCGCGCCGCGCTGGACGCCAGCCTGACGCGTCTGCAGACCGATTATCTCGATCTCTATCAGGTTCACTGGCCGCAGCGCGCAACAAACTGCTTTGGCAAACTGGGCTATAGCTGGAGCGACAGTGCGCCCGTTGTCACGCTGCTGGAAACCCTGGAAGCGTTAACCGAGTGCCAGCGCGCAGGCAAAATCCGCTACATTGGCGTCTCTAACGAAACGGCGTTCGGCGTGATGCGTTATCTGCACCTGGCAGACAAGCACGACCTGCCGCGTATCGTGACCATTCAGAACCCATACAGCCTGCTGAACCGCAGCTACGAAGTGGGTCTGGCGGAGGTGAGCCAGTATGAAGGCGTTGAGCTGCTGGCGTACTCCTGCCTGGGCTTTGGTACGCTGACCGGTAAGTATCTTAACGGCGCAAAACCGGCGGGAGCGCGTAATACCCTGTTCAGCCGCTTTACCCGGTACAGCGGCGAGCAGACGCAAAAAGCGGTGGCGGCCTATGTCGATATCGCCAGACGTTACGGGCTCGATCCGGCGCAGATGGCGCTGGCCTTTGTGCGCCGTCAGCCGTTTGTGGCCAGCACCCTGCTGGGCGCGACCACCATGGAGCAGCTGAAAACGAATATCGAAAGCTTCCATCTGGAGTTGAGCGAAGAGGTGTTAGCGGAGATTGAGGCGGTGCATCAGGTATATACCTATCCGGCACCGTAATAAACGCAAAAAGGCAACGACAGTTGCCTTTTTAGTTTCACAGGTCGGGTAAGGCGAAGCCGCCATTCGACAAGTCGCTCCGGTGTCGCATGGTTGCCCGGCGGCGCTTCGCTTGCCGGGCCTACAAGGACAAAGGCGGATTTCGTAGCCGCCACCACATCACCGCCGACGCTGCCACACCCACAGCGCCGCTATCGCCACCGCAAACAGCCCGCCAAACCCGACGCCAATGCCCACCACAGGTACGCCCACCTTCACCGCCAGCGAGTAAAGGCCGAGCATCAGCAGCATGGCGGCGTTTTCGCCGAGATTCTGCACCGCGATGGCATTTCCCGCGCCGACGGTATGCTTCCCGCGCTCCTGGAGCAGCGCGTTCAGCGGCACCACAAAGAAGCCCCCGCAGATCCCCATCAGGAAGAGCAGCGCATAGGAAGGCAACAGCGCATGTTGCAGGGCGAAGATCAACACCACCAGACCGATCAGGACCCCGGCAGGCATGCAGCGGGCAACGGTTTGCAGCGTAACCAGCTTCGCCGCGGCCCCCGCGCCCAGCACGATCCCCACCGCTACCATGGCGTTGAGATAGGTCGGCGTGGCGTTATCGGTGATGCCCAGCGCCGTCGGCACCCAGAGCACCAGCAGGAAGCGCAGCGTCACCCCTGCACCCCAGAACATGCTGGTGCCCATTAGCGAGAAACGGGTTTCGCCGTTACGCCACAGCACGCGACAGGCGTTAAAGAAGCTGGCGGTCATCGGCGTAAAGCGCCAGGACTGCCCCGGACGCGCCGCCGGCAGTTTCGGGATAAACAGGTTGGCAATCACCGCCCCGCCATACACCACGGCACAAACCCCCAGCGCCGCCAGCACGTGCCAGTCGGCCAGTACGCCACCGGCTACCGAGCCCAGCAGGATCGCCGCAATGGTGGAGGCCTCCATCAGCCCGTTGGCTTTCACCAGCTTATCGCCAGTGGTGAGTTCACCGAGAATGCCATATTTAGCCGGGGAGTAGGCTGCCGCCCCGACGCCCACCAGCGTATAGCCTACAAACGGATTGACGCCAAAGCAGATACTCGCCGCTCCCAGCAGTTTCAGGCTGTTGGCAAACATCATCACCCGCCCTTTGGCGAAGCTGTCCGCCACCTGGCCGACAAAAGGGGCAAAAATGATGTAAGCGCCCACAAACACCATCTGCAGGATCGGCTGGCTCCAGTCCGGGTAAAACTGGGATTTGAGCAGCGCCAGAGTGGCAAACAGCAGTGCGTTATCACCAAAGGCAGAGAGAAACTGGGCGGCGATAACCGCCATCATCCCTTTCGACCAGATGGATGTGTTAGTGGGTACTGACTCACTCATCATGCGGCTCCGCCTGTTCAACCATGCCTTTCAGGGTGACAAAATCCGGCTTACCACTGCCCAGCACCGGAAGTTGCTTGAGATAACGAATATCACGCGGCACGGCCAGCTCAGGGATGCCATGTTCGCGCGCCTGTTGCAGAAGTCGCTCGCGTTTCAGCTCGCTGTCGGTAGTAAAGAGCACCAGGGCTTCACCTTTACTGGCGTCGGCCTTCACCGCGGTGGCGTGCATTTTGTCAGGGGATACCCCCAGCGCCAGCTGCTCCACCATCTCCAGCGAGACCATTTCACCGGCGATTTTGGCGAAGCGCTTCGCCCGCCCCTGGATCTGCACGTAGCCCTGGTCATCGAAGCGCACGATATCGCCGGTGTCGTACCAGCCGGTCTCCACCTCGCCGTTGGCGTTTTCAGCCGTTGGCGCTTCCAGCACGCCCGGATTTTCGACCCGCAGATAGCCGTTCATGATGTTCGGCCCTTTCAGCTGCAGACGTCCGCCCTCTTCAATGCCCGGCACAGCAAGCAGACGGGCATCCATTCCCGGCAGAATGCGTCCTACCGTTCCCGGTTTGGCCGCCATCGGCACGTTAATAGAGACCACCGGCGCGCACTCTGTGACGCCGTAGCCCTCCAGAATGCGCAGGCCAAATTTATCCTGCCACAGCTGGCGGGTGCTCTCCTGCAATTTTTCCGCTCCGGCTACCACGTAGCGCACGCGATGGAAATCATACGGATTGGCAAAGCGGGCGTAGTTGCCGAGGAAGGTCGAGGTGCCGAAGATCACCGTACAGTTACGGTCATAGGTCAGTTCCGGTACGATGCGATAGTGCAGCGGGCTCGGGTAGAGGAACACTTCGGCACCGGTCAGCAGCGGCGTAAACAGTCCCACCGTCAGGCCAAAGGAGTGAAACAGCGGCAGCGCCGACATAAAGCGATCCCGGGCGGTAAAGTCGGCGATGGTCTTTATCTGCTCGACGTTAGCCAGCAGGCTTTTATGGCTATGAACCACCCCTTTCGGGTTCCCCTCCGAGCCGGAGGTAAAGAGGATCACGGCGGCATCTTCCGGCTGCTGTTTTACCTGCGCCAGGTGCGGCATCAGCAGGTGAGCAAAGATCCACAGCTTATCGCCGAGGGTGACTTCCGCCTTAAGATCTTCCAGAAAGACCCAGCGTACCTGAGTAAGCTGCTCCGGCAGATGCCAGAGTTTGCCTTTATCAAGAAACGTGCGTGAGGTGAAGACGGTGTTGATCTGCGCGGCGGTGAAAGCGCTGCTGAGCCCTTTCACCCCTGCGGTGTAGTTGAGCATGGCCGGGACACGGCCACGGGAGACGGCGCCAAAGATCACCGCCGCGCTGATCCCGGCGTTCGGCAGCATCAGGCCAATCTTCTCCCCTTGCTGGCTGTATTTCTCAAGAATTCGGCCGACAAACAGCGTCTTGGTCAGCAGCTTGCGATAAGTATCAGGCGCAAAATTAATGTCATCGATACAGTTTTTCTTCGCGCCATAACGGTACATCGCCGTCAGCAGCGACTCATACAGCGTTTCACGCGGACGCACCGCCATCCGGGCTTCCATCATGATCTGATGCAGCATCTCCCCGGCGATCTTACGTCGGTCGCGGGCGCGGGATGCATCGGGCATCGGCAAGGTGGTTGGCGGCAGCAGATGCAGGGTAATACGCGGGAACAGGCGCTGCTTCACCAGCCCTTTCAGGCGGCTGAAAAAGGTGAGTTCTGCGCCTTCAATGCGCACCGGCACCACAGTGGCGCCCGATTTCGCTGCCACAAAGCCCGCGCCGTCATAAATTTTCATCAGCGAGCCGGTGATGGAGATGCGCCCTTCCGGAAAGATCACCACCGGGCGTCCCTGCCCGATCAGTCGCACCAGATGTTTGATCATCATCGGTTTGGTGGGATCGAGCGGAACGAACTCAATCACGCTCGACAGCCAGCGCATGTACCACTGCTGGCTGATGGAGGTGTAGACCGCAAAGACCGGGCGCACAGGTAAAAACAGCGCCAGCAGAATGCCGTCAATAAAAGAGACATGATTGGGGGTAATAATAACGCGTTCTGCGTGCAGAGCCTGGGTGTCGCCAGTCAGACGGACGCGAAAGAGGATACGAAACAGCGTGCGGAAAAACCCAAATAACATTTCAACTCCCTTTGCCTTTCAATTAGCCGGGTTACGGTAAATTGTGGCAGATTACACGAGAAGTGCGGTGGGAGCGACAACCGGATAGAGACAAAAAAAAACCTGCGCATCTGCGCAGGTTGGTGCAAGAGATGAGTACGCAGTACGTACTAAGAATTCTCACCAATCAATACCTCTGGGATCTTGATTGTGGCGCCGGGCAATCCACTTCACCAGCGCAAAAAAGCAAGGGAATGAGCCGAAGTGCAACCAGGTGTGAATTTTATCGATAGCTGTTACATGTTGAACAACAAGCAAAAAAAACCTGCGTAAGAACGCAGGCTGGTGTAAAGCGTGTCAGTTAACCCGGGGTCAACTTCACCTATCAATACCTCTGGGATCTCAAATGTAGCAACGCGGCCCAAACCCCTGCCAGCAGACAATCGCAACAGCCTGAGGCAAAGTGTAACCAAAGATTCAAATTCACCCTCTTCTGTCACGCTTCGCTGTGTAACGATTACACCGTTTCCGCCAGCGTTTCTCACCTTTGTGAATTGCCTCACCGCCCTACGCTTGAATACACCTCACTTTTCCGCAACACTATTGAGTGTGTAAACGCTTACCCTAACAAGAAGGTAGAGAATGGCGACAATAAAGGATGTGGCCCGACTGGCGGGTGTTTCCGTCGCCACGGTTTCACGTGTGATAAACAACTCCCCAAAAGCCAGTGAAACCTCCCGCCAGGCCGTGCTGACTGCCATGGAATCCCTGAACTATCACCCCAACGCCAACGCCCGCGCGCTGGCTCAGCAGTCCACCGATACCGTCGGGCTGGTGGTGGGCGATGTCTCCGATCCCTTTTTCGGCGCGATGGTCAAAGCTGTCGAGCAGGTCGCCTACCAGACCGGCAACTTTCTGCTGATCGGCAATGGCTACCACAACGAGCAGAAAGAGCGTCAGGCGATTGAGCAGCTGATCCGCCATCGCTGCGCGGCGCTGGTGGTGCATGCCAAAAAGCTGCCGGATGAGGAGCTGGTGCATCTGATGAAGCAGATCCCCGGCATGGTGATTGTGAACCGCATTATTCCCGGCTATGAGCAGCGCTGCGTGGCGCTGGACGATCGCTACGGCGCCTGGCTTGCCACCCGCCATCTGATCCAGCAGGGACATACCCGTATTGGCTATCTTTGCTCCAACCACCCCATCTCCGACGCCGAAGATCGGCTGCAGGGTTATTACGATGCGCTGCGCGAGAACGACCTGCCCTGCAACGATCGCCTGGTCACTTATGGTGAACCTGACGAGCGCGGCGGCGAGCAGGCGATGACCGAGCTGCTGGGACGCGGGCGTAACTTTACGGCGATCGCCTGTTACAACGACTCGATGGCCGCCGGGGCGATGGGGGTGCTGAACGATAACGGCATTGACGTGCCGGGAGATATTTCGCTGATTGGCTTCGATGACATTCTGATCTCCCGCTATGTGCGACCGCGCCTGACCACGGTGCGCTACCCTATCGTCACCATGGCGACGCAGGCGGCGGAGTTGGCGCTGTCACTGGCGGATAAACGCCAGCCGCCGGAGATCACCCACCTGTTTAGCCCGACGCTGGTGCGCCGTCACTCCGTTGTGCCGCCGGCAGAGTCCGCCAGCGAGTAGCGGTAGAGGTGGACGGTTTTGTCCGGGTATTCCAGTCCGTCGCCGATATAGTGCCAGCCGTAGCGCTCATAAAAATCGCGGCAGGCAGACCAGAGATGCAGTTCGCTAAAGCCGCTCTCTGCGGCGTAGCGCTGAACATGCTGCTGTAATTTCCCCGCCAGTCCCTGTCCGCGCGCCGCGTCGTCCACATACAGCGCCGCCAGCCAGGGATGGAGATCCTGACGGGTAATCAGGTCGCAGCGCCATAACCCCACCGTGCCGAGCAGGCGTTTCCCTTCGGTAGCAATAAAGGTGAGCGGCAGCGCACCGGGGGTCTGGCTGTGGGTCACGACGCTTGTAAAAAACGTCCGAGGCACACCGTCACCAAAGGCCTGCCACAGCCAGTCAATCACCTGCTCCGCATGTTGCGGAGCCGCGTACAGCGGTTGAATAATCACATCAGCTTCCCCTGGAAAAGGGAAACCGAATCAAACAGATAGCCGTCAAAGTCCGGGGCATCCTCGTCGGAGAGTTCCAGCAGGCTCTTTTTGACATTTTCCAGATGCTGAAACATGGCCTGCCAGGCGCCCATGACGTCGCGACGGCGCAGGGCGGCGAGGATGGTTTGTCTGTCGCCCAGCCACTTCAGGCGATACGCCCGACTGGCGATATGGGCGTTGAACTGTTGCCAGAGCGGGCTACTGTCCATGTGATGCCAGATGCTTTCGACGGTGGCCAGCAGCATCTGATTCTGCGTTGCCCCCGCCAGCACCAGATGGAACATCTTGTTGTTGTCCTGGCTGTTATCGTTGGCGGCAATCGCCCGCTGCTCTTGCTCGATGATGCGGCGCAGGTTATCGATGTCCGCCCGGGTCGCCATCTTCGCAGCAAAGGCGGCAATGTTACTCTCAAGCAGCTGGCGCGCCTGCAAAATCTCGAACGGGCCGACGTCGCTGTGAAAGAAGCGCTCTTCCTCGTTCTCATGCTCTTCAGGAATGCGCATCACGTAGACGCCGGAACCCTGACGAATATCCACGGTGCCCTGTAGCTCCAGCATCAGCAGCGCCTCCCGCACGATGGTACGGCTGACGCCGTAGGTTTCCGCAATGTTGCGCTCCGGCGGCAGACGTGAGCCCACGGGATAGTGCCCCTGGACGATCTGGGCGCGTAAATCCTCGCCAATCTCCTGGTACTGCTTCTTTTCCGCCGGGACGACAGCCTTATCCACGTTATCACCTGTACTGAGAGTTAATGCGCGGGCCGGGCAGCTTCCCGGCCAGTTTGTGCCCTATGTTACCAGAAGCGTCGCACTCTTCGCCTACTTCCATTCATCATCAATGGTCAGGGTCAGCACGCGCTTATCGCGCAGTTGCCGGAACCAGCTGGCCGATTTTTTGGGGCGTCGGGCGCGGTTGTCCGCCAGATCGATCTCAATCAGGCCGTAGCGGTTTTTAAAGGCGTTCATCGGCGAGACGTTATCGGTGAAGGCCCACAGCATGTAGCCGTGGCAGTTGGCTCCCTCCTCCCGCGCCAGCAGCGTGTAATAAAGGTGCTCGCTGATGAAGTTGATGCGGTAGCTGTCCTCGATGATGCCATCGCGGTTACGGTACTGGCCTTCGTTTTCCACCCCCATCCCGCTTTCGGCCACGAACCAGTCGATATTGCGGTAGTCGTTTTTGATGCGCATCGCCATGTCGTAGATGATGCGCGGGGCGATCTCCCAGCCGCGGGAGGGGTTCATCCTTCGCCCCGGCAGGTCAAACGGCTCGTAGTAGTATGCCGGATGGAACGGCGTCTCGGGGTGCCAGGCCCGGGACGGCGCCTTCACCCGATGCGGGTAATAGAGGTTGATCCCCAGCTCATCGACGGTGTTCTCCGCAATCAGGGCCAGTTCGTCATCGTTGTACTCCCACCGCACCTGATGTTTTTCCAGCAGGGTGAAGAGTTCCTGGGGATAACGCCCATGCACCAGCGGATCGAGGAATACCCGGTTGTAAAACAGATCGTAGATCTCCGCGGCCTTGATGTCGTGGGCGGCCCGGGAGCGGGGATAAGTCACTTCCGGGTTGAGGATACAGCCTACGCTGCCGCTGTAGCCTTTTTCGCGGAACAGCTTCACCACCTTCGCCGTCGCCAGCACTTTGTGGTGGTTCCACTGCATCCAGGTATGGGTGTTCTGCTCATAGGGCCAGCGCAGGGCGTCGAGGTATACCCGGGTCTGCACCACTATCGGCTCGTTGAAGGTAAACCAGCGCTTCACCACGTGGTGATAGCGGGCAAAGACCTTTTCAGCATAGCGGGTGAACAGCTCGACCACATGCTTCGACGCCCAGCCGCCGTAGGTTTCCAGCAACGTACCCGGCAGCTCGTAGTGTTCGAGGCAGATCATCGGCTCAATGCCCTGACGATGCATCTCGGTGAACAGGGCGTCGTACCAGGCGGCGTACTCCTCGTCCACTGTGGCATTTTCGTAGTCGGTGAGAAAACGCGACCAGTTGATGGAGGTGCGGTAGTGGGTCAGCCCCGCCTGCTTCATGAGCGCCACATCTTCCCGGAAGCGGTTAATAAAGTCGGTCGCCACCGCCGGGCCGTAGCCGTTGTGCCACACCTGACGATCGTTTTTGTACCAGAGATCGATCCAGGAATCCTGCCCGGCTTTTTTGCCGCTCCAGCCCTCGGTTTGCCAGGCGGAGGCCGCGGCCCCAAGGATAAACCCCTCGGGGATAATCATCTGTTTAATGCTCATGCGTTATTCGTCGCCTCCTGGTTCGCGGCCTGTTGCGCGGCCTGCTCTGCCCGGCGTGAGGCGATCTTCACAAACGGCAGATAGATCAGCACGGCGGTGATAATACAGACCAGTTGGGTTACGACCGCGCCCATCGACCCGGCGGTAGAGAGCCAGGCGTTGATCAGCGGCGGCGTAGTCCAGGGCACCATCACGACCGCTTTGCCGGCAAAACCAGTGACGGTGGCGAAGTAGCCGATGGTGCCGGTCACCAGCGGGGTGATGATGAACGGGATCGCCAGAATCGGGTTGAGCATGATTGGCATACCGAAGATCACCGGCTCGTTGATGTTAAAGATCCCCGGGCCGATGGAGAGCTTGGCGATCTCCTTCATCTCTTTGCGTTTGGTGCCGATCATCACGGCGATGAGCAGACCGATGGTCAGACCCGAGCCGCCGATGCTCATATAGACATCCCAGAACGGCATGGTGATGATGTTCGGGATCTCTTTGCCCTGCTCAAAGGCGCTCATGTTGACGGTGATCGCCCCCAGCAGCAGCGGCTCGCGGATCGGCTTGATCATCTGATTGCCGTGGATCCCTATCACCCAGAAGAGCTGGGCCACGAACATCAACAGCAGGATCCCCGGCAGGCTTTGCACCACCCGCTCAAGCGGCTGCTGCACCACCTGGTATACCGCATCGTAGAGGTACATGCCGGTGAGCTGATGGAAGACAAAGCCGAAGGTGGCGATGGTGGTGGTGGTGATGATCGCCGGGATCAGGGCCGAGAACGAGGCCGAGACGTTTGGCGGCACGGTGTCCGGCATCCTGATTTTCAATCCCGGACGCCCCTCCAGCCAGCAGTAGATCTCCACCGACAGGATGGCGATAAACATGCCGAGGAAGAGGCTACGGGTATCCGAGAACTGGCGCAGGAGCACATCTTTTACCATGTGCATTTCGCCATCGACCATCATCTCAACGGTAGTCGGAGTGACGCAGATAAAGCAGATCACCGCCAGCAGCCCCGGGAACAACGACTTAATACCGTTGATGCGCCCCAGCTCAATGCCGATCAGGAACACGGCCCCGATATTGAGGAAGTTGAGCGTGGCGTAGTTCAGGGCGCTGGTGATCGGTTTCAGCGTGGCGAGAAACGAAAGCGGCTGAAAGCTGGCTAAGCCGTTTTTCGGATCCAGCACCATGTTGGATATCAGCACCGAAAATGCGCCAACAATGATGACCGGCATCAGGGTGATGAAGGCGGACTTTATCGCCATGATATAGCGATAACTGTTGAACTTCGTGGCGAAACTGCCCAGAGAGTTGATCAGTTTTTCCTGTAATGCCATGGGGTAATACCTCAGTAAAAGGGCCTTTATTGGGATTTAGGTGTTCAGCCGGCTTCTATTGGCATACCAAAAATAGCTTCTGGTGAAGATTTGTTCTGTGATTAAGCTCCCAACGCCGCCAGAGGTATCCCGGAGTATGAATTATCACCACTTTGGTATGCCACTTGTCGTTACTCCCTCATCTGTTGCCAGAAAGCGTGATCGTGGTGGGGGTTTCACCCTCCCGCCCGGCTTATGCCCCTGAACGTCTGTGATAAACTTCCGTGCATAACGTGGAAGCAGGAATAACGAATGGCAACAATGCTGGATGTCTCACTGCGTGCGGGCGTGTCGAAAGCCACCGTGTCGCGCGTACTGAACGGCACAGGTCAGGTAAAAGAGAGCACCCGTCAGCAGGTTTTTAACGCGATGGAAGAG
Source organism: Leclercia sp. M-A074-M (assembly GCF_965195605.1). Lineage (NCBI taxonomy): Bacteria > Pseudomonadati > Pseudomonadota > Gammaproteobacteria > Enterobacterales > Enterobacteriaceae > Leclercia > Leclercia sp. M-A074-M. Next base: position 213,366 of record NZ_CBDAHM010000006.1, read on the forward strand.
CTGGGCTATCGCCCCAATTTCCTGGCGCGATCGCTGGCGAACCGGACCAGCAACAGCATTGGTCTGGTGGTCTCAACCTTTGACGGTTTTTACTTTGGTCGTCTGCTGCAACAGGCCTCAAGACAGACCGAAACGCACGGGAAGCAGCTGATTGTCACCGACGGTCACGACACCCCTGAGCGGGAAGAAGAAGCGGTGCAGATGCTGGCCGATCGCCAGTGCGATGCCATCGTGCTCTACACCCGCTACATGAGCGAAAAAGCGATCATGAAGCTCATCAACAGCGTGCAGATGCCGCTTATTGTAATCAACCGTGACGTCAGCCAGGCGCGGGAGCGCTGCGTTTTCTTCGAGCAGCAGGAGGCGGCCTTCAACGCGGTGGAGTACCTGATAAGCCAGGGGCACCGGGAGATCGCCTGCATAACCGTGCCGATCCACACCCCTACCGGCAAGGCGCGGCTGACGGGCTATCGCAAGGCGCTGGAGAAGCACGGCATTCCCTGGGATGAGAGCCGGGTGAAGTATGGCGATTCGGGGATGACGCGCGGATACGAGCTGTGTCAGGAGCTGCTGAATGAGAAGGTGGTGTTCAGCGCCCTGTTTGCCTGTAACGACGATATGGCGCTGGGCTCGTCGAAGGCGCTGCACCAGGCCGGGCTGCGCATTCCAGAGGATGTGTCGTTGTTCGGCTTCGATGACGCTCCGTGTGCGAAGTGGCTGGAGCCGGGGCTTTCTACCGTCTACCTGCCCATCGACAACATGATCACTACCGCTATCGATCAGGCCATCCGGCTGGTCAAAAACGAGCCGATCGAAGCGATCCCGCCCTTCACCGGCACGCTGGTGTTACGCGATTCGGTGGCGACGGGACCCTGGTGCGATCAGAACAGTTCGAGGGCGAGCAGTTCCTGAATGGTCTGGCGGCGGCGGATCAGGCGCGCCGCGCCCTTATCGAACAGCACTTCCGGCAGTAGCGGGCGGCTGTTGTAGTTAGATGACATAGACGCGCCGTATGCACCGGTATCGTGCAGCACCAGATAATCCCCCGGCACGACCGGCGGCAGCGCGCGGGTTTCCACTTTTCCGCCCTCCAGCTGGGTAAACACATCTCCGGATTCGCACAGCGGCCCGGCCACCACCGTCTCCACGAGATTGGCCTGAGATAAGTCGCGGCCATCGGCAGCCAGCGCCGAAATGTGGTGATAGCTGCCGTACATGGCCGGGCGCATCAGATCGTTGAAGCCTGCGTCAATCAGTACGAAATGACGGCTACCCATCGCCTTCACGCTGCGCACCTGCGATACCAGAACGCCCGACTCGGCGACAAGGAAACGCCCCGGCTCGATCTCAAGTTTTACCGCGTGGCCCAGATGCGCGGCGATTTTATCCCGCGCGCCATTCCAGAGGCCGTAGTAGTGATCGGTATCGATCGCCTCTTCCCCTTCGCGATAGGGGATCGACAGCCCGCCGCCCGCAGAGATCGCCTCCAGATCCTGACCAAACTCAATCACCTGGCGCACCATGGCGCCGCACACCTGCTCGAGATGGCCGTAGTCCACGCCGGAGCCGATATGCATATGAATGCCCACCAGCTTCAGGTTATAGCGTTGCAGTACGGTCAGTGCCGCAGGGAGATCGCTGTACCAGATGCCATGTTTGCTGTTTTCGCCGCCGGTGTTGGTCTTCTGGCTGTGGCCGTGACCAAAGCCCGGGTTAACCCGCAGCCAGACGCGGTGGCCCGGCGACACCTGACCGAGCTGCTCCAGCATGTCCACGGAACCGGCATTGACCGGGATCTGCAGCTCATGCACCCGGGCAAGCGTGGCGCTGTCGATCAGATCAGCGGTAAAGACAATCGCATCGCTGTCGATCTTCGGATCGTATCCCGCCGCCAGCGCACGCTCGATTTCACCCAGCGACACGGAGTCGACCTTGACGCCCTGCTCGCGCATCAGGCGCAGAATATGGATGTTGGAGCAGGCTTTCTGGGCAAAGCGCACCACGTCGAACTGATGCAGGGCGGCAATTTTGTCGCGGATGATCTGCGCGTCGTAGACCCAGACAGGGCAGCCAAACTCGGCGGGCAGGCGCAGCAAATTGTCGGCATTGAGATCGGTATCGGTGTTGTTCAGCGGGCGTGGCATGGTGCTCTCCGGAAAATCGATTTTCATTGATTACGCCACAGCGCGAAGAGAATAAAAAATATCGTTTTATCGCCACTCTATGCAAAAATGATATGGATTATTTTCAACCAGGTTGCTGCCATGCCCGCTGTGAATTTACGCCATATTGAGATTTTCCACGCGGTGATGACCGCCGGGAACCTGACCGAAGCCGCGCGTCTGCTGCACACCTCGCAGCCGACGGTGAGCCGCGAGCTGGCGCGCTTCGAGAAGGTGATCGGCCTGACGCTGTTCGAGCGCACCCGCGGGCGGCTACACCCTACGGTGCAGGGGCTGCGGCTTTTCGAAGAGGTGCAGCGATCCTGGTACGGGCTGGACCGCATCGTCAGCGCCGCCGACAGCCTGCGCGAGTTTCGCCAGGGCGAGCTCTCCGTCGTCTGCCTGCCGGTCTTCTCCCAATCATTTTTACCCGCCCTGCTACAGCCGTTTCTTGCCCGCTACCCGGACGTGAACCTGACCATCGTGCCCCAGGAGTCGCCCCTGCTGGAGGAGTGGCTCTCGGCTCAGCGCCACGATCTTGGTCTGACCGAAACCCTCGCCACCCCAGCGGGCACCGCGCGTCACGAGCTGCTGTCATTAGATGAGGTGTGCGTCCTGCCCGCCAGCCATCCCCTTGGTGCAAAAGCGGTGCTGACGCCGGGTGATTTCCAGGGGCAGAACTACATCAGCCTGTCGCGCACCGACAGTTACCGACAGCTGTTGGACCAGCTTTTTGCCGAGCATCAGGTGAAGCGACGCATGGTGGTGGAGACGCACAGCGCGGCCTCCATCTGTGCGATGGTGCGCGCGGGGGTGGGGATTTCGGTGGTCAATCCGCTGACGGCGCTGGATTATGCCGACAGCGGGATTGTTATTCGCCGCTTCAGTCTCTCGGTGCCGTTTACGGTGAGCCTGATCCGCCCGCTGCACCGCCCGGCCTCAGCGCTGGTGGACGCTTTCAGCGCGCATCTGCAACAGGGGCTGGCGGCGATCACCGACCCGCTGGAAGAGCTTTTAGCCTCGCCCGTTACGAAAGGATAAATTCCACCGCATCGGCGGCGTGGATCGCGGCGGTATCAAACACCGGGATCGGGCTATTATCCGCCGGGATCAGCAGGCCAATCTCGGTGCAGCCAAAGATCACCCCCTGCGCCCCGCGATCGGCGAGCTTGCGGATCACACTCAGGTAGTACTGGCGCGACGCCTCGCTAAAGGTGCCGAGACACAGCTCTTCAAAGATGATCTGATTGATCCGGGCCCGGTCCGCCTCGTCCGGGATCAGGCTCTCGATACCGTACTGCGCCGTCAGCCGCCCGCGGTAAAAATCCTGCTCCATGGTATAGCGCGTACCCAGCAGCGCCACGCGGTTCATGCCCGCCGCGGTAATCTCCCGGCCCGTGGCATCGGCGATATGCAGGAACGGCAGGGAACAGCGGGTTTCAATCTGCTCAGCGACTTTGTGCATAGTGTTGGTGCAGAGCAAAATGGCCTGCGCCCCGGCCCCCTGCAAGCCCAGTGCTGCCTCTGCCAGGATCTCCCCCGCCTTTTCCCAGTCGCCGCTGGACTGGCAGGCTTCGATTTCATGAAAATCAACGCTGTGCAGCAGCAGGCTGGCCGAGTGTAATCCCCCCAGGCGCTGTTTTACCCCTTCGTTGATCAGACGATAATAGGGAATGGTAGACTCCCAGCTCATTCCTCCTAACAGGCCAATCGTTTTCATCTTACTCTCCTTTCCGGTTTCAACCAGTGAAGCAAACTTGTGATCGAGTTTCCAGTTCTCTGGTTCGACATTTCCTTTTAGCTGGCTCTGGGATAAATTAAATGAAACGATGTTTCACTATATAACAGGACATGAGCATGTTTATTTTCCACAAAGAGACACAGCTTGAAGATCTGGGTAATGGCGTGACGCGCCGTATTCTGGCGCACGATGGCAAAATGATGGCGGTAGAGGTCAATTTTGAGCAAGGCGCCGTTGGCCCAATGCATAACCATCCCCACGAGCAGCTGACCTATGTTTTATCCGGTGAGTTCGAATTTACCATCGGCGAAGAAAAGCATGTGGTGACCGCCGGGGATACCCTTTATAAACAGCCGCATATTATGCACGGCTGCGTTTGCCTGAAACCGGGTACGCTGCTGGATACCTTCACGCCGGTTCGTGAAGACTTCCTCAAATAAAGTAATAAGGCGATGCGCGGGCATCGCCCTTTTTTTGCTTAAGTGCAATTCGCTTTATTTTCGCGAAAAATCATTCAACAAGTTAATTATATCCTCGCTACCTTAAGGCCTGCGTTACATTTTTGCTACAAATATTAGTAGTTTGTATCTGCCATCAATAATTCCCAGAATAGCTGAGTAAAGTCTTCCGTTTAGCCGATCCTTTACCCTCATTTTTTCGCGCCTACCGATAAAAATGCCACCCATCTCACCTTATTGAAACGCTGTTTCGACCTTGATCACATTTCCACTATTTATCGAATGACGTGGATTTAAATCACAATAAAATAAATTAAAACGACGTTTTACAAATTGAAAACGGTGGTTCATAAGTTTTAAAAAATTGCTTAGCGGGCAGGACAGGCCCGGCATTACCGGCACTCACAAACAGGTAAAAGGAGATACCGCCGTGAAATTTCGCACCAGACGCATTCCGCTGTTCGCTTGCTGTTAAGCGGGCAGAGCCGGGCAGATTCCGTTTTAAACCATTAATTACCAGGTAGGTATGTATGAATGAAAACAAGATGCTGGGGCTAGCCTGGATATCACCCTACATAATTGGGTTGATACTCTTCACTGCCTTCCCCTTTGTCTCATCTTTCCTCCTCAGTTTTACTGAGTACGATTTGATGAGCCCGCCCGTATTTAACGGCGTAGAAAACTATCGCTACATGTTTACGGAAGATACCCTCTTCTGGAAATCCATGGGCGTGACCTTTGCCTACGTATTTTTGACTATCCCGTTAAAGCTGGCCTTTGCGCTGGGTATTGCGTTTGTTCTGAACTTTAAACTGCGCGGCATCGGCTTCTTCCGTACCGCTTATTATATTCCGTCTATTCTCGGCAGCTCCGTTGCGATTGCCGTTCTGTGGCGTGCGCTGTTCGCGATTGATGGCCTGCTGAACAGCTTCATTGGCGTATTTGGTTTTGACCCGGTGAACTGGCTGGGCGAACCCTCACTGGCGCTGATGTCCGTGACCCTGCTGCGCGTCTGGCAGTTCGGCTCTGCCATGGTGATCTTCCTGGCTGCCCTGCAGAACGTGCCGCAGTCGCAGTACGAAGCGGCGATGATTGACGGTGCTTCCAAATGGCAGATGTTCATGAAAGTGACCGTGCCGCTGATCACGCCGGTTATCTTCTTCAACTTCATTATGCAGACCACCCAGGCGTTCCAGGAATTTACCGGTCCGTATGTTATTACCGGCGGTGGACCAACCTACTCCACCTACCTGTTCTCACTCTACATCTACGATACCGCATTCAAGTACTTTGACATGGGTTACGGCGCTGCACTGGCCTGGATCCTGTTCCTGGTGGTCGCTGTCTTTGCCGCTATCGCCTTTAAGTCTTCGAAATACTGGGTCTTCTACTCCGCCGATAAGGGAGGCAAAAATGGCTGGTATTCAACAACTCTCCACGGCGAGAAGTATCGCAGAGCGTGAAGTGGCGCGTACCCAGCGTCGTGAAAAAATTAGCGCCACCATTCGCTATGTGATCCTGCTGTTTGTTGGCCTGCTGATGCTCTATCCGCTGGTGTGGATGTTCTCGGCGTCGTTCAAACCGAACCACGAGATCTTTACCACCCTCAGCCTGTGGCCCGCACACGCCACCTGGGATGGCTTTGTAAACGGCTGGAAAACCGGTACCGAGTACAACTTCGGCCATTACATGCTGAACACCTTTAAGTATGTGATCCCGAAAGTGATCCTGACCATTATCTCCTCCACCATCGTGGCGTACGGCTTTGCCCGCTTCGAGATCCCGTGGAAGAAGTTCTGGTTCGCGACGCTGATTACCACCATGTTGCTGCCAAGCACCGTACTGCTGATCCCGCAGTACCTGATGTTCCGTGAAATGGGCATGCTGAACAGCTATATGCCGCTCTACCTGCCGCTGGCCTTCGCCACGCAAGGGTTCTTCGTCTTCATGCTGATCCAGTTCCTGCGCGGCGTACCGCGTGACATGGAAGAGGCCGCGCAGATTGACGGCTGTAACTCCATTCAGGTGCTCTGGTACGTGGTGGTGCCAATCCTGAAGCCGGCCATTATCTCCGTGGCACTGTTCCAGTTCATGTGGTCAATGAACGACTTTATCGGGCCGCTGATTTATGTCTACAGCGTGGATAAATACCCGATTGCACTGGCTCTGAAAATGTCCATCGACGTCACCGAAGGGGCGCCGTGGAACGAAATTCTGGCAATGGCGAGCATCTCCATTCTGCCATCCATCATTGTCTTCTTCCTGGCACAGCGCTACTTCGTACAGGGCGTAACCAGCAGCGGAATTAAAGGTTAAGAGGGAAATATCATGGCTGAAGTGATTTTCAACAAACTGGAAAAGGTCTACTCCAACGGCTTCAAAGCGGTACATGCTATCGACCTTTCAATCGCTGAAGGTGAGTTCATGGTCATCGTCGGCCCTTCCGGCTGCGCGAAGTCCACTACCCTGCGTATGCTGGCCGGTCTGGAGACCATCAGCGGCGGTGAAGTGCGTATCGGCGATAAAATCGTTAACAACCTCGCGCCAAAAGAGCGCGGGATTGCGATGGTGTTCCAGAACTATGCGCTCTACCCACACATGACCGTGCGGGAAAACCTCGCCTTCGGCCTGAAGCTGAGCAAGCTGCCTAAAGCGCAGATTGAGGCCCAGGTGAACGAAGCGGCAAAAATCCTTGAGCTGGAAGAGCTGCTCGACCGCCTGCCGCGTCAGCTTTCGGGCGGTCAGGCGCAGCGTGTGGCCGTCGGCCGCGCGATTGTGAAAAAACCAGACGTGTTCCTGTTCGACGAACCGCTCTCCAACCTCGACGCCAAACTGCGTGCCTCGATGCGTATCCGTATTTCGGATCTGCACAAGCAGCTGAAGGCTTCCGGCAAACCGGCGACCACCGTCTACGTGACGCACGACCAGACCGAAGCGATGACCATGGGCGACCGCATCTGCGTGATGAAGCTCGGCCACATCATGCAGGTAGATACCCCGGACAACCTGTATCACAAACCGAAAAACATGTTCGTCGCGGGCTTTATCGGCTCACCGGAGATGAACATCCGCGCCAGCAAGCTGGTGCAACAGGAGGGCCAACTGGCCCTGACCATCGGCAACCAGACCATGCCGTTAAGCCCAGAGCTGAAAGAGAAAGTGGCCGGTCACGCGGATAAGGAGATTTTCTACGGCATTCGCCCTGATTTTGTCTCTATCTCCGATGAGCCGTTCGCTGAAGGTTGCTGCACCGGTGAGATGGTCCGCGCCGAAAATATGGGCCATGAATTCTTTGTTTACCTGAAAGTTGGCGAGTACGAACTGACAGCCCGAATTCCTTCCGATGAAGCTAAACCCATGATCAACAAGGGCCTTCACCGTAAGGTTTACTTTAAGTTTGATATGAATAAGTGTCATATTTTTGACGCAAAAACTGAACAGAACATCTCTCTTTAATGGAGTTATAAAAATGAAAAAAGTGCTTTTAAGCGCCGTTATCTCCGCTACCTTTGGAATGAGTGCCCTACCCACTTTTGCTGCGGACAGCACCGATCTGCGTATGTCCTGGTGGGGCGGCAATGGCCGTCACCAGGTCACGCTGAAAGCCCTGGAAGAGTTCCACAAACAGCACCCGGATATTAACGTGAAGTCGGAATACACCGGCTGGGATGGTCACCTCTCGCGTCTGACCACGCAGATTGCGGGCGGCACCGAGCCGGACGTGATGCAGACTAACTGGAACTGGCTGCCGATCTTCTCTAAAACCGGCGACGGCTTCTACGACCTGAACAAAATGAAAGATGTGATCGATCTGTCCCAGTTCGATCCAAAAGAGCTGCAGTCGACCACGGTCAACGGCAAGCTGAACGGTATTCCGATCTCCGTGACCGCGCGCGTCTTCTACTTCAACGATGAAACCTGGAAAAAAGCGGGCGTCGAATACCCGAAAACCTGGGATGAGCTGATGGCGGCGGGTAAAGCCTTCGAGAGCAAACTGGGTAAACAGTACTACCCGGTTATTCTCGAGCACCAGGATACCCTGGCGCTGCTGAACTCCTACATGATCCAGAAGTACAACATCCCGGCGGTGGACGAGAAGGCGAAAAAATTCTCCTACACCAAAGAGCAGTGGGTTGAGTTCTTCCAGACCTATAAAAAGCTGATCGACAGCCATGTCATGCCGGACACCAAGTACTATGCGTCGTTCGGTAAGAACAACATGTATGAGATGAAGCCGTGGATCGAGGGTGAATGGGGCGGCACCTATATGTGGAACTCTACCATCAAAAAATATTCCGACAACCTGAAGCCACCAGCGAAGCTGGAGCTGGGCAGCTACCCAATGCTGCCGGGTGCAACCGATGCGGGTCTGTTCTTCAAGCCAGCACAGATGCTCTCTATCGGTAAATCGACCAAGAACCCGGAAGCGGCCGCGAAAGTGATCAACTTCCTGCTGAACAGCAAAGAAGGTGTTGAGACGCTGGGCCTGGAGCGTGGCGTACCGCTGAGCAAAGTGGCGGTGAAATACCTGACCGAAAACGGCGCTATCAAAGAGGACGATCCGGCGGTTGCGGGTCTGCGTCTGGCGCAGTCTCTGCCAGCGAAACTCTCTGTGTCGCCATACTTTGATGACCCGCAGATCGTGGCACAGTTCGGTACCTCGCTGCAGTACATCGACTATGGCCAGAAAACCGTTGAAGAGACAGCCGCTGACTTCCAGCGTCAGGCTGAACGTATCCTGAAACGCGCAATGCGCTAATTCCCATACGTTATCAATACCCTACCGTTATGCGGTGGGGTATTTTTTTATCTGAAGGAACATACTATGAAAGGAAAAATCATTCCCCTGCGTTTTCGACCTCGTCAGGACAGTGAAACCGGACACGAGGTGATCCGCCTGACGCCCCCGCACATCATCTGTCACCGTAACTACTTCTATCAAAAATGTTTTACCCGTGATGGCAGCAAGCTCATCTTTGGCGGCGCCTTTGAGGGCCACTGGAACTACTATCTGCTGGACATTGCGCAGCAGCAGGCGATCCAGCTTACCGAGGGCGCCGGAGATAACACCTTTGGCGGCTTCCTCTCCACGGACGATCGCTCGCTGTGGTATGTGAAAAACAGCCGCGAACTGCGGCGCGTCGACCTCGGGAGTCTGGAGGAGTATGTGGTCTATGAGGTCGATGACGACTGGGTGGCCTACGGTACCTGGGTGGCAAACTCGGACTGCACGAAGCTGGTAGGTATCGAGATTAAAAAAAGCGACTGGCAGCCGCTCACCGACTGGAGCAAATTCCGCGCGTTTTACTTTACCCACCCGGAATGCCGCCTGATCAATATCGACCTGCAAACCGGCGAACGCCGCGTGATTTTGCAGGAAAAGCGCTGGCTCGGACACCCGATCTACCGTCCTTTTGACGATAATACCGTGGCGTTTTGTCACGAAGGGCCACGGGATGCGATCGACGCCCGCATGTGGCTGATTAACGAGGATGGCAGCAATCTGCGCAAGGTGCGCCAGCATGCTGAGGGGGAGAGTTTTACCCACGAGTTCTGGGTGCCTGACGGCTCCGCGCTCTATTACGTGGCGCACAAGGAGAACGATCCTCAGCGCTATCTGTTCAGCGCCGATCCCGCCACCCTGGAAAATCGCCAGCTGATGGCGATCCCGCCCTGCTCCCATCTGATGAGTAACCACGACGGGTCGCTGATCGTCGGCGACGGCGCGCCACACAACACCGGCAATATCAGCCTGAACGATCCCTTTATCTGGGTGTTCGATATTGCCAAAGGCACGCAAACCGCCATCTGCCAGCACAACACCAGCTGGAAAGTGCTCGACGGCGACCGCCAGGTGACCCATCCGCATCCGTCGTTTTCACCGGATAATCAGTGGGTGCTCTATACCTCCGACGAAGAAGGGATGCCAGCGCTGTACCTCGCCCGGGTGTAAAAAAGCCGGGTGGCGGCTACGCCTTACCCGGCCTACAAAACCCCATGCCCGGCAAGCGAAGCGCCGCCGGGCAATCTGCTATACCCCGATATTCCGTAACTTCTCCCCTGTCATCAGCTTGCGCTCAATGTGCTCCAGGGTAACGCCTTTCGTTTCCGGGATCAGCCAGAAGGTGATGCCAATAAATGCCACATTCAGCACCGTATAAAGCCAGAAGGTTCCCGCCGCGCCGATCGCATCCAGCAGGGTCAGGAAGGTGGCGCCAATGATCATGTTCGACACCCAGTTAGTGGTGGTGGAACAGGTGATCCCAAAGTCGCGGCATTTCAGGGGCTGAATTTCTGAGCAGAGGATCCACACCACCGGCGCGGCACTCATCGCGTAACCGGCGATGCACATCATCGTCATACCCACGGACAACCAGGATAAGCCGCTGGACGCCGTACCGTTATCAAACTGCATCAGACAATAGCCCAGAATCAGCGTCCCCAGCGCCATCACGCTGAAACCAATTTTAAGGGCAGGCTTACGGCCCGCTTTATCGACGGTAAATACTGCAATAAAGGTGGCAAACATAAAGGTCAGCCCCACCACCAGCGTGGCGATCATCTGCTGCTCGGTGGTGGTGAATCCGGCCATTTTAAAAATACGTGGCGCGTAATACATGATGATGTTCATGCCGGTAAACTGCTGCATCGCCTGCAGCAGCATGCCGAGAAATACCGCACGGCGCACGTTGCGGTTGACTCTGAACAACGACCAGCCCCCCTGTTTAAGCTTGAGGCTTTCGCGGATCTCGTTCAGCTCTTCACGCGCTTTCTCAGAGGTATCGCGCAGCATCCGCAGCACTTCTTCCGCCTCGACGTGTCGCCCTTTTTGCGCCAGCCACCGTGGACTGTTGGGCAAAAAAATCACCAGCACAATCAGCAATATTGCCGGTAATGCCAGTACACCCAGCATGGCGCGCCAGTTGCCGCTGTAGCTGAAATACGTATCAGAAAGAAAGGCCAGCACAATTCCGAGGGTCACCATCAGCTGGTACATGCTGATCATCTTGCCGCGCACGTCCTCGCTCGCCATCTCTGACAGATAAAGGGGGGCGGTATAGGAGGCAATACCCACGGCCACGCCCAGCAGCACGCGAGAAAGCAGTAACGCTTCAACGCCTGTGGCAAATGCGGAACCCAATGAGCCGACCACAAACAGAATGGCTCCCACCATCAGGCTATATTTTCGGCCCAGGCGGAATGAGAGCCAGCCGTTGAATAGCGCCCCTACGGCTGCGCCCAGCATCATACTGCTCACTACCCACTCCTGCAGGCGATTGCTGAGCGTAAAGTGATCGGTGATAAAGGGTAACGCACCGGCAATGACGCCGATATCCAGCCCAAACAGTAAACCGGCTACCGCCGCGGACACAGAAACAAACAGGTTCATCCTTCGGGTATCGCGAAGGGCGCGGGGCATAAAGGTAGAGTCGTTTATAGATGTCATATTTTCCTGCCTGAACAGCGTAAGACGTTAATCGAAATTACGAGAAACCCTGAAGAAGTGTCAGGTCGTATAACGTGAAAATATGGATTTTTCAGCTGGCAATGTGCGATCTGTGATGGACATTACACTTTAAAACAAGCTTGAAAATTACTCAATTTTTGTTAACTGAATGATTTATAGAAATTAAATGTGTGATCCATGCAATTTTCGTAAAATGCTTATGGATTTTTCTATTTTTGCTATATGGACAATGACTTATCCAGGTCAAAAAAAACCTCCGCCCTGAGGCAGAGGTTTTTTGACCTGAGCAGGAATTAACGCGCCAGCCAGCCGCCATCAACCGCTACGGTGTAGCCATTGATATAGTCAGATGCGCTGGAGGCCAGGAACACCACCGGCCCCATCAGATCGCTTGGCAGACCCCAACGACCCGCTGGGATACGCTCGAGGATAGCTGCGCTACGCTCTTCGTCAGCACGTAGCTGCTGGGTGTTGTTGGTGGCCATGTAGCCCGGCGCAATGGCGTTTACGTTTATGTTGTGCTGCGCCCATTCGTTCGCCAGCAGACGGGTTACGCCCATAACGCCGCTCTTGGAAGCGGTATAAGAAGGCACACGGATGCCGCCCTGGAAGGAGAGCATGGAGGCGATGTTAATGATTTTGCCGCCGTTGCCCTGCGCGATGAAGTGCTTCGCCGCTGCCTGAGACATGAAGAATACGCTCTTGATGTTCAGGTTCATGACGTCATCCCAGTCCTGCTCGCTGAAGTTGATCGCATCTTCACGACGGATCAGACCGGCGTTGTTCACCAGAATGTCGATTTTACCGAATTCCGCAACCGCACGGTCAAGCAGCTCAGGGATAGCGTCGATCTTACGCAGGTCAGCGGTCAGGCTCAGGAAACGACGGCCCAGCGCGGTTACACGCTCGATGGTCTCCTGCGGCTCAACGATGTTGATCCCCACGATGTCGCAGCCCGCTTCTGCCAGCCCCAACGCCATGCCCTGACCGAGGCCAGTGTCACAACCGGTCACAACCGCAACTTTACCTTGCAAAGAAAATGCATCCAGAATCATTTTTTATCCTTAGTCTTTCAGCGCCTGAACGAACAGGCAAGTTTATGCTTAACTGTCCGCGACTAGCGCAGATCCTTAACGGCAACGTGGTCCATATCATCGAAGACCTGGTTTTCACCTACCATGCCCCAGATGAAGGTATAGGCACGCGTGCCTACGCCGGAGTGAATAGACCAGCTTGGAGAGATGACCGCCTGCTCGTTATGCATCACGATATGGCGTGTCTCCTGCGGCTGACCCATCATATGGAATACACAGGCGTCTTCTTCCATATTGAAGTAGAAGTACACTTCCATGCGGCGCTCGTGGGTATGGCACGGCATGGTGTTCCACAGGTTGCCTGGCTCAAGCTCGGTCAGACCCATGCTGAGCTGGCAGGTTTCCAGCACATCTGGAACGAAGTATTTGTTGATGGTGCGGCGGTTGCTGGTGAGGTTGTCACCCAGGGTGACCGGAGCAACGTCTGCCGGGGTCACTTTTTTGGTTGGGTAGGTGGTGTGTGCCGGGGCGCAGTTGTAGTAGAACTTCGCCGGTTTACTGCTATCGACGCTGGCAAATACCACTTCCTGTGCGCCTTTCCCGACGTACAGCGCATCGCGATGGCCGATCTCATAGCACTGACCGTCAACGGTAATGGTGCCCGGGCCGCCAATGTTGATCACGCCCAACTCGCGACGCTCCAGGAAGAAGCTGACGCCGAGCTGCTTGCCCACTTCCCCACCCACAGAAACCGTTTTGGCAACTGGCATAATGCCGCCAACGATGATGCGGTCAATGTGGCTGTACACCATGGTGTATTCATCTGCGACAAACACTTTCTCGACTAAAAACTCATCACGCAGACCCTGGGTATCCAGCGTTTTTGCATGCGCGCTGTGGATGCTTTGTCTGACTTCCACATTAACCTCCAGAATTTATCGGCCGCGACGGCCTGGATAATTAACAAAACGGTGTTCCGTTTTCATGATGAGCACATATTATCTGCTGTGAAATAGGTTTTCAATTACATTCAAAACGATGTTTCACTTTTTCTGTATGATAATCTCAAAACTGTAGTTCCGATCACGATTGTCAGGGAGTTGACAAGCTTTTCTTAGATTATTTTTTTAAATCAAGTCAGTTATTTTTCATATTAAACAAAAGGTTATAAAAAAATAAAAAATGGATGAGGTCATGAGAAAAAACTGAACAAAATTAATCATATTGATGAATCAGCACGCTTTTCCTTCAGAAGTGCGCCACCAGTCACACACATTGAAACATTGTTTTGATATTTTAACACCCAGTTTTTAAACTCATATTTACCGATCGGACCGCAGGCGCGATCCTGCCGTCGAATTCAAGGAGCGCATCATGGCAAAAGGTATGCGGGTCAAACTGAACTATGAGGTCAGCCGCGATCCGGATACAGGCGTGGAAGTGACCCGCCTGACCCCCCCTGAAGTTACCTGTCACCGTAACTACTTCTATCAAAAGTGCTTTTTCAACGATGGCAACCACCTGCTGTTTGCGGGTGAATTCGATGGCCACTGGAACTACTATCTGCTGGATCTGAAAAACGCCGAAGCGGTGCAGTTAACCGAAGGCGCAGGCGATAACACCTTTGGCGGCTTCCTCTCACCGGATGATAAATCCCTCTATTACGTTAAGAATGATCGCACCCTGCGGGAAGTCAATCTGACCACCCTAGAGGAGCGTGAAGTCTATCGCGTCAGCGACGACTGGGTCGGCTATGGCACCTGGGTGGCCAACAGCGACTGCACCAAACTGGTGGGCATCGAAATTGCGAAGAGCGACTGGACGCCGCTCAACGACTGGAAAATCTTCCACGACTTCTTCCATAAAGGCCCACACTGCCGCCTGCTGAGGGTCGATCTGCAGACCGGTGAAAGCAGCGTAATCCATGAAGAGAAGAACTGGCTGGGCCACCCGATTTACCGTCCGTTTGACGACAGTACCGTCGCGTTCTGTCATGAAGGCCCGCACGATCTGGTGGATGCCCGTATGTGGATGGTCAACGAAGACGGCAGCAACGTTCGCAAGGTGAAAGAGCACGCCGCAGGCGAAAGCTGCACCCATGAATTCTGGGTACCGAATGGCTCAGCGCTGGTCTATGTCTCTTACCTGAAAGGTGAGCAAGGACGTACCGTGTATAGCTTCAATCCGGATACCGGTGAGAACCGCGCGGTCATGAAGATGCCTGCCTGTTCACACCTGATGAGTAACTTTGACGGCACGCTGCTGGTCGGTGATGGTTCCGGTACGCCGGTCGATGTGAAAGATACCAGCGGTTACACCATCGATAACGATCCGTATCTTTATGCATTCGACGTGGCGAAAGAGGCGTATTTCCGTATCGCGCGTCACGATACCTCCTGGGCAACCGTGGCAAACAGCCGTCAGGTCACTCACCCGCACCCCTCCTTTACCCCGGATGATAAAGCGGTGCTGTTTAGTTCCGATAAAGATGGCAAACCTGCTCTCTATATTGCGAAGCTTCCTGAGCAACCAGAACTGTTGCGAGAATAATGTTTGTGTTTGTGTTCCTGTAACTGGCCTTGCCCTCCTTTATGGAGGGCTTTTTTTATCCGCTGATAAGGCATAAAGCGCAAAAATAATACATTACAGACGCAAAAAAACCGGCTCCTGAGAGCCGGTTTATCCCGGAGGTATTGCTTATTATTAGAATGAATAAGCTACGCCGACACGAAGACGGGTCTGACGCTCATCGGTGTCTTTCACACCAACATTACCCACTTCGCCATACGGAGCCCAGTTCTTATCAATTTTGTACGCCAGCTTAACGTTATATTCCTGGGAGTAATCTTTATTGTTGTTACGAATATTCCCTTCTGTACTTTTCGCGTATACGTAGTTCAGCTCGGTACGCCAGTCGCCCATTACCCAACCAACCCAGGCGTCGCCACGGTTAACTTTATCGTCGTCTTTATTCGCGCTTGACGGATAACGGGTGTAGTCATAGCGATAACGGGCAGCCACATAGAAGCCATTATCGAAGCTATATTGCGCGTGCAGATAGGGTTTATAAATGGTGAAGCTGTCTTTACTTTCGAGGGTAAAGCCTGGTGTTAACGCAATGTTCTGGTTCGCTTTCCAGCGCCAGCTAATCTGATCTTCATGGCCGTTACCCACCACGTCCGCAAATGGCTGGTCAGCTTTATCGCCGCCAGATTTCCATTTTGCTTCTACTGAGAAACCAAAGCCATTTTCGAAACGGTGCGAAACCGAAACACGGTCGGCGTTCGAGCCGCTATCGATATATTCGTGACGCAGATCCACGGTGACAGCCTGAGCTGCGAAAGAAGCGCCAATAAGTGAAGCAAGGACCAGAGATTTCTTAAACATGGAAAAACCCTCGTTTAAAATGATGTTTCGTTTTTATGGAATTGCATTTTATTTTTTAATAAACGTAATTTTAGTGATCTCGATCGTAATTATCTGTTTCATTTTTTTTGGCAAACCCAGCCGTGAGCAATATCAACAAATGTTGACTTTTAAGGGGAATTTAAAGGATCGCGATCACACTAAATCGTTATTATCGATTCAAGGAATAAGTTAACTATTTTGCGGATGATTGAGATTTTACTGACAGGAGGTAAAAATATGATGAAGCTCACAAACAAATAAGCCTCCGGGATCGGAGGCTTATTTGGATTGATATATATCAACGCGAATTATCTTTCTATAGCCAATGCCACGCCCTGCCCGCCGCCGATGCACAGCGTAGCCAGCCCTTTACGCGCATCGCGTTTTACCATCTCATGCACCAGTGAGACCAGGATACGGCAGCCCGATGCGCCAATGGGGTGACCCAGGGCGATTGCTCCACCGTTAACATTCACCCGGCGTTCGTCCCACTCCAGCATTTTGCCCACCGACAGCGCCTGGGCAGCAAAGGCTTCGTTCACTTCGATCAAATCCACATCCGCCAGCTGCCAGCCTGCCCGTTCAAGACAGCGGCGCGTGGCGTGAACCGGGGCGATCCCCATTAAGGCGGGATCAACACCCACGCTGGCAAAGGCTTTGATGCGCGCCAGTACCGGCAGATTCAGCGCTTCGGCTTTGCTCTCGCTCATCATCATCACTGCGGCGGCCCCGTCATTAATCGAGGAGGCATTCCCGGCGGTGACCGACCCGGTGAGCTCAAAGGCAGGGTTCAGCAGCGCCAGCCCCTCTGCGCTGGCATCGGTGCGCGGCTGTTCATCTGTATCCACCAGCAGGTTCTCCCCGCCCTGCTTCTGGGCGACAACCGGTACGATCTCGTCGCGAAAACGGCCCGCGTCGATGGCCGCCCGGGCCTTATGCTGGGAACTGAGGGCATAGGCGTCCTGCAGCTCACGGGAGATGCCATATTCACGCGCCAGGTTCTCTGCCGTGACCCCCATATGGTAATCGTTGAAGGCATCCCACAGCCCGTCATGCACCAGGCTGTCGATAAGCTGGCTGTTGCCCAGTTGCGCCCCGGTACGGCTGTCGGTGAGCACGTGCGGGGCACGGCTCATGTTCTCCTGGCCGCCCGCGATCACCACATCGGCTTCGCCACACTGGATCGCCTGGGTCGCCAGATGCAGCGCCTTCAAACCGGAGCCGCACACGTCGTTGATGGTGATGGCAGAGACGGTATTGGGTAATCCTCCCTTCAGCGCCGCCTGGCGGGCAGGGTTTTGCCCGGCGCCTGCGGTCAGCACCTGACCGAGGATCACTTCGTCGATCTCGTGTCCCTCAATGCCGCTTCGCTCCACCAGCGCGCGAACCACCACGCTGCCTAACTCAACCGCCGAGTGGCGTGAGAGCGCTCCCTGGAAACAGCCGATTGCGGTACGCAATGCACCCACTATCACGACGTCTTTCATCTCTACCTCTGCGCAAAATGACACCGCTCATAGTAGAGGATTGTTATCAACTAATGATGTAATTGTTTAAAAAAAGTGAGTTTTATCACAAAGGATTCTGGAGGGCCGAGAGAAATGGTTGCTCAGCCGATACCGGGAAACTTAACCTGCGCGGGCGCAGGGCAAGGCGGGTCAAGATCTCCAGTACTGGGTTAAGGCGGGCGAGTTTCCATTGACCGGATCCCGCTCAGGAAAGGGCAACGCAACGATCCGCGCCAGCATGGCCGGCGTCGCCGCCTGCTTGCAGAGATCAACATCCGTCCCCGGCGGATAGGCACCCACCACCAGAAAATCGTCGGTTGCAGATATCCGGCAGTGCCCGGTTCCGGCAGGCAATAACAGTGCGTCTCCCGCTTCTGCTTCGATCTCTTCGCCCCCAGGTCCGCCAACGATGAGGCGTGCCGCCCCCCGGGCAATACCTAAGACTTCATGCCCATTAGAGTGGTAGTGGTGATAATCAAAAACCCCATCGCGCCACTGAGGCGGCCAACCGTTGTCGGCAAATCGTTGTTCGAACTGGCTTGCGCGATCGCCATCCGTTATCACCCCTTTATAGAGCAGCACCGGCAAATGGGGATTATTCGGCACCCACTCTCTGGCGGAGAGCATCAGCGTCCAGGGTATGATTCTCGTTTTAGCGGTCATGGTCTCTTCTCAGTCAGTTATTACACTCCGCTAAGTGTAGTTCGTTTCAATGTCGCCACTGACGGGGGCAGAGATCACCGCGGATCCGCTTTTTGCTGTAAATAATGGCGCAGCCAGTTGCCTGCCGTCCCCGGCGGGGAGCGTTTATTCCAGACCAGATCGATCGCCACCGAGCGCGGCCAGCCCGGCACATTGAGCTGCACCAGCGCTTTCGCCGGCGCAAACTCCTCTACCAGCGCGCAAGGCAGCGCGCACCAGCCAAATCCCTGAACCGCCATGCTGAGCAACATCAGGTAGTTAGGTGCCGACCAGACCGGCCCCTGCGCCAGCACCGGTTCACGCTCCAGATAGGTATTCAGGCGCAGCTCCCGCCAGCTGTGCAGTTCATCGTGCTCCGTTCGCGCCTGCGCGGCCAGTGGATGGCTGGCTGACGTATAAATCGCCATATGGGTCTGCATGGGAAGGCGAACGGCGGCAATGTCGGTGGGATAGTTTTCCCGCGCCTCGGTGAGGCCAATCTGCGCCCGCCCTTTTTGCAGCAGATCGATGACATCTTCCTCTTCGCCAATCAGACACTCAAATTCGGTATGGGGAAAACGCTCATCAAAACGAAACAGCATCTCCTCCAGCACATCCGGATGCAGGGTATCGGAGAGGACAAAGGTGAGCCGTGCTTCGGTCTCTTCGCTAAGGGATACCGCCAGTTCATCCAGCCGCGCGCTGGCCGCCAGAATCGACTGCACATAGCCCAGCACCTGCTTGCCCTGGGCGGTGAGTACCGGCTGGCGGGCACTGCGGTCGAACAGGGCAAAACCCAGATCATCCTCCAGATGGGCGATGGCGGTGCTGATGGTGGACTGGCTTTTCCGCAGGCGGCGGGCCGCAGCGGAAAAAGAGCCCGCAGCAACCGTCTCGACAAATGCTGTTAATGCTTCGGGTGAGTAGCGCATGATGTATCTACTTTATCGATGGAATCTCACTTTTATATATCACTTTTAGCGATAAAAATAGCCGCATGATTGGCCGTCCGGGCTTGTTTTTGAGGTAAGAGATTATGCAGCACAACGATGTTCAGCGCAGAAAACTGCCGGAACGCATTTTTCACGCCGTCTGTTTTGAGGGTATTGCCACGGCGATCCTGGCCCCGACCACCGCGTGGCTGATGCAGCGCCCCATACTGGAGATGGGCGGGTTAACTGTTCTCCTCGCCACCACGGCGATGATCTGGAACATCATCTTCAACTACCTGTTCGACAGGCTGTGGCCGCGGCATAAGGTGCCTCGCACCGCGAAAGTCCGCGCCCTGCACGCGCTGGGCTTTGAAGTCGGGTTCATCTTTATCGGCGTCGGGATTGTATCGCTGGTGCTGGGCGTGAGCCTGCTTCAGGCCTTCACCTTAGAGATTGGCTTCTTTATTTTCTTCTTGCCGTACACCATGGTTTATAACTGGGCGTACGATACCCTGCGCGATCGCATGATTAAGCGACGCCAACAGCGGCAGGCTGCCACCTCTTAACTCCCCTGGCCGGAAATGCTTTCCGGCCCGCTTAAAACCGTCCCAACCGCCAGGCCAACTGTTGATTATGGTAAAATAGTCTCCTTTTTGTTGGTTTTATAGTTGATACGTTTATCTCATGTCGAAAATCTGGTCTAAAGAAGAGACCCTATGGAGCTTTGCCCTCTACGGCACTGCCGTGGGCGCAGGAACCCTGTTCCTGCCCATCCAACTGGGATCTGCGGGCGCTGTCGTCCTTTTCATCACCGCCCTTGTGGCATATCCATTCACCTACTGGCCCCACAAAGCGTTATGCCAGTTCATCCTCTCTGCAAAAACCAAAGGTAGCGAAGGGATCACCGGCGCGGTGACCTACTACTACGGGAAAAAGATCGGCAACCTGATCACCACGCTCTACTTTATCGCCTTTTTTGTGGTGGTGCAGATCTATGCCGTGGCGATCACCAACTCGCTGACCGAACAGCTGGCGAAGCATATGACGGTGGACACCCCCGTGCGTGTGCTGGTCAGCCTGGGCGTCGTGCTGGCGTTAAATCTGATCTTCCTGATGGGGCGGCATGCCACCATCCGGGTGATGGGTTTTCTGGTCTTCCCGCTGATCGCTTATTTCCTGCTGGTGTCGCTCTATCTCACCCACAGCTGGCAACCCGCGCTGCTCACCAGCCAGATGAGCGTTGATAAGCACACTCTGCACCAGGTGTGGATCTCCATTCCGGTGATGGTGTTCGCCTTTAGCCATACGCCGATTATTTCAACCTTTGCCGTCGACCGGCGGGAGAAATATGGCGAGGCCGCCATGGGCAAATGTACCCGCATCATGAAGGTGGCCTACCTGGTTATCTGCCTGAGCGTGCTCTTCTTCGTCTTCAGCTGTCTGATGTCGATCCCACCCTCTTACATCGTCGCCGCGAAAGAGGAAGGGGTCACCATCCTCTCGGCGCTCTCGATGATGCCCTCCTCCCCTTCGTGGCTTGGGATTTCCGGGATTGTTGTCGCCATCATCGCGATGTCGAAGTCGTTTCTCGGCACCTATTTCGGGGTGATTGAGGGCGCGACGGAGATGGTGAAATCATCATTAAACCAGGTTGGAGTGAAGAAAAGCCGGGCCTTTAATCGGACCGTGTCGGTGATGGGCGTATCATTAATCACCTTTACGGTGTGCTGCATTAATCCCAATGCCATCTCGATGATCTATGCCATCAGCGGGCCGCTTATCGCCATGATTTTGTTCATCATGCCGACTCTGTCGACCTTCCTCATTCCGGCGCTGAAGCCCTACCGCTCCGTCGGCAATGTGCTGACGCTAATTATCGGGGTGTTATGCGTGTCGGTGATGTTTATCGCTTAAAAAAGAGAACCTGCAGCGCGCTGCTGCAGGTTCAGAATCAGGCGCGGATATCGTCATACTCGCGGGTGTTATCAAACTCATGTTTGGCGAACGGGCAGAGGGGAATAATTTTACGGTTTTCGGCACGCATCTTTTCCACCACCCTTGCCACCAGCTGTTTGCCCACGCCCTGCCCTTTCAGGCTGGGATCGACATCGGTATGCTCAATGATACTGAGGTGCTCGCCGGTGGGGACAAAGACGATCTCCGCAACCTGATTGCCTTCGGCATCGTTCACGTAAAACTTGTTATGGCCTTCCTGAATATCCATGTTATCTCGCTTATTTGTGGCGGTATTTAAGTGCGCCGCTTGGGCAGGTATCGATCACACGCACAACCGTATCGACATCCACTTCATCAGGGATGATCCACGGTTTACGTTTCAGATTGAAGAGCTTAGCGCTGCCGCGCACGCAGTTTCCCGCGTGTTGGCAGATGCCGGTATTGAAGTAGACGTCAATTTTCTCACCGGTATAGGCCCGGTATCCCGCCTCCAGCAGTTCATTATCCATGACATTGCCTCTGAATTATTATGGTTGGGATTAAGCATAGCGCGACATCTCTATTCAACCTGCTCGTTTAAAAATAAACAACATTAATCTGCAATCTGGCTACCCACGCTGGATAATTAACGCTGTTTTTCAGTAATACAGGTCAGATAATGAGAAAGATATCCCCGCTCATACTGGTATTTAGTATGGTTTTTATCACCGGCTGTAGCAGCCCGGAACTGGACAAAGTTGAACAGATCAACAGGTTGCATATTCCATTAGTTCTGCCCGGCAGCAAAGCCCCACCGGCACAGACATCCCATATCGCCTCGCTGTACAATTCCAATAAACAGGATATAGAGAGGCTTACCGACACGCTAAAAAAGCAATATTTACAGGATGTAAGACCCAAAGAGATATTTGCAATGGATAGCGATGTACAGCCCGTGTACGCTTCTCTTTCCCGATTAGAAGCATTAGCCATGATGAATCAGCAATACCTGAAAGATAAGAATGAAATGGGGTTACAGCAGATACATATTGCGCTCAAACCGGTTATTACCGGCTAATCTTCGATAAAAAAACCCGGCAGGTTAATGCCGGGTTAAAAGCGTTCCAGAATTTTATTTATTACTGATCTCTACCACCACCCGACGATCCGGGGACAGACAACTAATCAGCGCGTTGCCGCTCTGACCATTACATTGCGCTCCCGTCACGGACTCACTCGCACCGCGGCCTGCTGTGGTGATGTTTTGCGCCGGAATGCCCAGCGCAACCAGTTCATCAGCTACAGCCTGCGCGCGGCGTTCAGAGAGTTGCAGATTGTAGTCAGGCGTACCGATACGATCGCTGTAGCCAATAACCACTGTCGACTTGTCGTTGGCAGGCTGTAAACCCGGGCTATTGTAGAGCTGGCGAATCGCTGCGTGGCCTTCGCTGGTAAGGGTTGCAGAGTCATAGTCAAACATCACATCGGATTTCAGGTTAAAACGCTGTGGCGCCGGGGCCGGTTCAACGGTAGCCGCGGGAGTGGCGACAACAGGTGCGTCCTCATGCTGACCAAAACGGTAGCTCAGCCCGGCCGTAACCGAACTGACATCACTGCTTACTCCAATCTGGTTGGCGTTGCCAACGTTGCTTACCCATTGATACTCAAGGCGGCCCGCCCAGTTTTTGTTAAAGGCATACTCGGTTCCTACAGCAGCCAGCGGGCGGACTCCGGTTTCAAAGCGATTATGACCGCTTACATCGGATTCAGCCCGGTATCCCATTGCCCCGGCCCGGCCATACAGGTCCCATTTCGGCGTGACGGCATAGCTGGCTTTCAGGGACATCTGGATCCCCTGACTTTTCATCCTGGCGCCAGCGCCGGCGTGATGGCCGTTTAACTGCATATTCCCTAAATAGTCGTAACCACCTTCCACAGCAAGCCAGGAGTTAATCTGGTAACCGGTATAAATACCGCCACTCACATTATCCTGGTCTAAATCAAAATGGTTTGAGCCACTGTTATTATCCAGCGCTTTGCTACCCGTGTTGGTATCGAAATAGTGCGACCAACCTAATTTTCCACCGCTGTACCAGGTTCCGGCATCACCTGCAGCAAAAGCTGCGGTAGCGGTAAAAGCATTTGCGATAATTAACGCAACAATAGTCTTTTTCATAACAATCCCGTTCACACTTACTGTAGATAGATTTCTTTATTAATTTCAGTAGGCAAACGATATAGAAAAAAAGCTGTCAGGTTAATTATCATTCTGTTTAAAATTAAATTTTCAGTTAAAAACTCTCTGGCAAACTCTTTAGCTCCTGAAGATAACCGCCACGTTTAAAGTTGATATATCCCCCTCGTTTCAGGGCAGAAATGACATTTAACACACTGCTGCGGGAAAGCAGCGTTCTGTCCTGAATATAATCGAGGATCGATATACGCATGCGAGTCTGTTCCGGCAGCGTGATCATCTCCAGCAGGTGGTTACGTATCACGGAATAGGTTCGTTGTTGTACCACTAGCGCGTCACGATAAAACAGATAAGCAGTATGGTAGGAAAGCACCGCTGCCACCTCCTCCCATAACCCTTGTTGGGAAATAAGTTCCGCCGCCCGCCCTGCATCAATCCGTAACAGTGTCGACTCAGCTTCGGTGCGCAGAATATGGCCTTTTGTCGGCTGGATCATCTCCGCAATACCAAAAAGATGCGCTTCGTAAACTGTGACAATCAACAGCCCATCAGAGGCACGCAGGATGGATAACTCTCCCTCGATAAAAAAGTAGAGCTGGGGACGTCCTTTGTATGTCCAGGTCATTCGCTTGCGGGGGATGACCTGGAGTTTATCCGCGATCGGCTCAAGCGCAGCAAGCAGACGCTGCATGGCCTCTTCGGGACGAACGGGTGAAATAAGATGCATAGTATGACCTGATAACGTTGGATAGCAGCCAGAATAGCTCTGCGATTTGCGCAGGTTGGCCTCTACTTCTCTCTTCAGATATAGCAATGAATAAACGGCGGGTAAAATTTAGGTTGTTTATTTTTAAATTTTTGCACGACGGGGACGGATGCTGTGTCGCGCTGTTGCAGAGATAAAAGCTGGAGCGGGCGAAGGGAATCGAACCCTCGTATAGAGCTTGGGAAGCTCTCGTTCTACCATTGAACTACGCCCGCTTTGAGGTGCGTAAGGCATTATAGACCTTACGCCTCTGCTGACAAGAGACCTGCTTGCTAAGTGGCGATAAAATAGTCACTTAGCACTTCGGTTTACCGCCCGGCGCCGGTAAATAGCGGATCGGATCGATAGCCGTCGCCCGATAGCGGATCTGGAAATGCAGCGCCACGGTATTGGAGCCGGTGCTGCCCATAGTCGCAATCTTCTGCCCCGCCTTCACGTTTTGCCCGTTATTCACCAGCATTGTGTCGTTATGGGCATAGGCGGTGATGTAGTCCTCACCGTGCTTAATCATGATCAAATTGCCATAACCCCGCAGCTGATTGCCGACATAGACAACTTTGCCCGCATCGGAAGCATACACCGGTGCGCCTCGGGTGCCGGCGATATCAATGCCTTTGTTTCCCCCTTCTGCGGTGGAGTACGGGATCACCACTTTGCCGCTGGCAGGCCAGACCCAGCAGCGCTGCCCGACAGGCGGCCAGGAAGATTTCGGTACGGTGTAAGATGGGGTGACCGCAGCGGTTTTACCGCGGCTCTTTGACGAAGACTTTCTGGCCGTACTGCTGGTACCGTTAATCTTCAGCTTTTGCCCCACTTCGATGGTGTAAGGCGGAGAAATATTGTTCAGGCGCGCCAGCTCCTTCACGCTGGTGCCGGTCGCACGCGATATACGGTACAGCGTATCACCGCGTTTAACGGTATACACCGGGCCAGAATCCGATGATTTACTGCCCGCGCATCCCGCCAGCAACAGGGCCAGAATCAGGCAAAACAGAGCAGAAACGGGGTTTTTCGTCGGGCTTCCTGCAAACAAAACAGTTCCTCGGTCAACGTGAATGGCCGCGCTATCATAGCAGCCTCATTACGGATGCCCAAGAGCACCCTGCGCGACAACCAGTGTAGCAGCGATTACGCTCCAGGCCGTGAAGGGCGAAGAAGCCCGGGCTGCAAGAGGCTCACCGCTGCGCTTCGCGACAAACGCCAGGCAATAAAAAAGCCCCGACGCAATATACGCCGGGGCTTTTTCGCAACAGGGATTATTTTACCGGACGCATCGCCGGGAAGAGGATCACGTCGCGGATGGTGTGGCTGTTGGTAAACAGCATCACCATACGGTCGATACCAATACCCAGACCCGCCGTCGGCGGCAGGCCGTGTTCCAGTGCGGTCACGTAATCTTCGTCGAAGAACATCGCTTCGTCGTCACCCGCCGCTTTCGCATCAACCTGATCCTGGAAGCGCTGCGCCTGATCTTCTGCATCGTTCAGCTCGCTAAAGCCGTTGCCGATTTCGCGGCCACCGATGAAGAACTCGAAGCGGTCAGTGATTTCCGGATTCACATCGTTACGACGCGCCAGCGGAGAGACTTCAGCCGGGTATTCGGTAATGAAGGTTGGCTGAATGAGGTGCGCTTCGGCCACTTCTTCGAAGATCTCGGTCACGATACGGCCCAGACCCCAGCTCTTCTCAACCTTGATACCGATGCTCTCAGCGATCGCTTTCGCAGAGTCGAAGTTATCCAGATCGGCCATCTCGGTTTCCGGACGGTATTTCTTGATTGCTTCACGCATAGTCAGCTTAGCGAACGGCTTACCGAAGTCGAACACCTCTTCGCCGTACGGCACTTCGGTGGTGCCCAGAATGTCCTGCGCCAGGGTGCGGAACAGGGATTCGGTCAGCTCGATCAGATCTTTGTAATCCGCGTAGGCCATATAGAGTTCCATCATGGTGAACTCTGGATTATGACGAACGGAGATGCCTTCGTTACGGAAGTTACGGTTGATCTCAAATACGCGATCGAAACCGCCCACCACCAGACGCTTCAGGTACAGTTCCGGCGCGATACGCAGGTACATGTCCAGGTCCAGGGCATTGTGATGGGTAATGAATGGACGCGCGGAGGCACCGCCCGGGATCACCTGCATCATTGGGGTTTCCACTTCCATAAAGTCGCGGTTAACCATGAACTGGCGAATACCGGCCATGATCTTAGAGCGAATTTTGAAGGTGTTGCGGGACTCATCGTTAGAGATGAGATCCAGGTAGCGCTGGCGATAGCGCGCTTCCTGATCCTGCAGGCCGTGGAACTTGTCCGGCAGCGGGCGCAGGGCTTTGGTCAGCAGACGCAGCTCGGTGCAGTGGATGGAGAGCTCGCCGGTCTTGGTTTTGAACAGCTTGCCTTTGGCGCCCAGGATATCGCCCAGGTCCCACTTTTTGAACTGCTCGTTGTAGATGCCTTCTGGCAGATCGTCGCGAGAAACATACAGCTGAATGCGACCGCCAACATCCTGCAGCGTAATAAAGGAGGCTTTACCCATGATACGACGGGTCATCATGCGGCCAGCAACGGCCACTTCGATGTTCAGCGCTTCCAGCTCTTCGTTCTCTTTAGCGTCGAAGTCAGCATGCAGTTGGTCTGAGGTACGATCGCGGCGAAAATCGTTCGGGAACGGCACGCCCTGCTCGCGCAGCGCAGCCAGCTTCTCGCGGCGGGTTTTCAGTTCATTATTAAGATCGGCTACCGCGTCAGCGCCCTGTGCTTGTTGTTCAGACATGTTGGTTCCTCATAACCCTGCTTTCAAACTTGCTTCGATAAATTGGTCCAGGCTGCCATCCAGCACCGCCTGCGTGTTACGGGTTTCGACACCGGTACGCAGGTCTTTGATGCGGGAGTCATCAAGGACGTAAGAACGGATCTGGCTGCCCCAGCCGATATCAGACTTGTTATCTTCCATCGCCTGTTTCTCAGCATTTTTCTTTTGCATCTCCAGCTCATAAAGCTTCGCTTTCATCTGCTTCATGGCCTGGTCTTTGTTTTTATGCTGGGAACGGTCGTTCTGGCACTGTGTCACCAGCCCGGTTGGGATGTGGGTAATACGCACCGCAGATTCCGTACGGTTAACGTGCTGACCACCCGCACCGGATGCGCGGTAGACGTCGATACGCAGATCTGCCGGGTTGATTTCGATGTCGATATCTTCGTCCACTTCCGGATAGACAAACGCGGAGCTGAACGAGGTATGGCGGCGACCGCCGGAGTCGAACGGGCTCTTACGCACCAGACGGTGTACGCCGGTTTCAGTACGCAGCCAGCCGTAGGCATAATCGCCAATGATCTTGATGGTGACAGATTTCAGGCCTGCCACTTCGCCTTCAGACTCTTCGATAATCTCAGTCTTGAAGCCGCGGGCTTCAGCCCAACGCAGATACATGCGGGTCAGCATGCTGGCCCAGTCCTGGGCTTCTGTACCGCCGGAACCGGCCTGGATATCAAGGTAGCAGTCGGCGCTGTCGTACTCGCCGGAGAACATACGACGGAATTCCAGCTGTGCCAGCTTCTCTTCCAGCCCGTCGAGCTCTGCGACAGCTTCGTTGAAGGTCTCTTCGTCGTCGGCCTCAACGGCCAGCTCCAGCAGTCCGGAAACATCATCCAGACCCTGCGCCATTTGATCCAGCGTATCTACGATAGCTTCGAGAGAGGAACGCTCTTTACCCAGCGCCTGTGCGCGTTCAGGTTCGTTCCAGACGTCTGGCTGTTCCAGCTCAGCGTTTACTTCTTCAAGACGCTCTTTCTTGGCATCGTAGTCAAAGATACCCCCTAAGAACGTCGGAGCGCTCGGTGAGGTCCTGAATGCGGTTTTTTACCGGATTAATTTCAAACATGGTCTGTTTTCTTTTATGGACGAGTAAAAATGCGGTGTAAGGGCGGAATTGTACCGGATTCACGCCCTTTTTTATAGCGGAATAGTGATGCTAAAGTGGCCAGATATGGTCGATGATGATTTGCAGGCTGCGGTTGCCGCGAAACTCGTTAATATCCAGTTTATAGGCCAGTTCGACTTCGCGTACGCCGTTATCAGGCCAGATTGTGGTGTCCACGTTAAAGGCGATACCGTCCAGCAGCGGACCGCCGCCAACCGGCTCCACCATCACCTTCAGATGCCGTTCCCCCACCAGACGCTGTTGCAGCAGGCGAAAACGCCCGTCAAACAGCGGCTCCGGGAACATCTGCCCCCACGGACCGGCGTCGCGCAGCATCTGCGCCACCTCCATGGTCATATCCGCCGGCGCCAGCGGGCCATCGGTGACCACTTCGCCCTGGAGCAGAGCCGGATCCAGCCAGTCGGTGACCAGCTCGCTGAACAGGCGCTGGAACTGGTCAAATTTCGCCTCTTCCAGCGACAGTCCCGCCGCCATGGCGTGGCCGCCAAATTTAATCATCAGCCCCGGATGCAGCGTATGCAGGCGCTCCAGCGCGTCGCGCATATGCAGCCCCTGAATCGAGCGGCCGGATCCTTTCAGGGTGCCGTCTCCGGCAGGGGCAAAGGCGATCACCGGGCGGTGAAAACGCTCTTTAATGCGCGAGGCGAGGATGCCCACCACCCCCTGATGCCACTCGGGGTGATACATCGCCAGCCCGCCGGGCAGCGAGTCGCCGCTGCGCTCCAGCTTTTCGCAGAGGATCAGGGCTTCGGCCTGCATCCCCTGCTCGATCTCTTTGCGGGTCTGGTTCAGCGCGTCCAGCTCGTTGGCCAGTACGCGCGCCTCGCCGATGTTATCGCACAGCAGCAGCGCTACGCCCACCGACATATCGTCCAGACGTCCGGCAGCGTTCAGACGCGGGCCAAGGGCAAAGCCGAGATCGCTGGCCGCCAGCCGCAGCGGGTCCCGGTTGGAGATCTCCAGCAGCGCCTTGATACCCGGACGGCATTTCCCCGCCCGAATGCGGTTCAAACCCTGCCAGGTCAGAATACGGTTATTGGCATCCAGCGGCACCACGTCCGCTACGGTGCCCAGCGCCACCAGATCGAGGAATTCCGCCAGATTAGGCGGCGCAATACCTTTAGCGTCAAACCACCCTTCATCACGCAGCCGTGTACGCAGCGCCAGCATCAGATAGAAAGCCACCCCCACCCCCGCCAGCGATTTCGACGGGAAGTCGCAGTCGCGCAGGTTGGGGTTAACGATCGCTTCTGCCGCCGGTAAGGTATCCCCAGGCAGGTGGTGATCGGTGACCAGCACCGGGATGCCAAATTCATGGGCGCGCTCAACTCCGGAGTGGGAGGAGATCCCGTTGTCCACCGTCAGGATCATCTGCGCGCCGCGGGCGTGAGCCTGATCCACCACTTCCGGACTCAGGCCATAGCCATCCTCAAAGCGGTTCGGCACCAGATATGAGACGTTGTCGCACCCCATCGCCCGCAGGCTGAGCACGCTCAGCGCGGTACTGGTGGCGCCATCGGCGTCAAAATCCCCCACCACAATGATGCGCGTTCCTTCCCGCAGGGCGTTGTACAGCAGCTCGGTGGCGCGTTCGACGCCGCTAAGCTGCTGCCAGGAGAGCATACCCTTTACGCTGCGTTCAAGGTCATCTGCATTTCGCACGCCACGGCTGGCATAGAGCCGACGCAACAGCGGAGGGAGCGTCGCGGGTAACGCGGCGCTCTCGTCCACTTCACGACGACGAAGTTGTGTCGAAGATTTCACGCGAATTATTTACCGCCAAACTGTTTCTGGTGCTCATCAAGGAAGGCTTTCATCTCTTTCGGCCCCTGGTAGCCCGGCACAACATAGCCGTTGCTCAGCACGATCGCAGGCGTACCGGTCACACCAAACTGCACGCCCAGCGCGTAGTGATTGGCAATGTCGATATCACAGGAGGCAGGCTTAACGCCTTTACCGCTCATGGCATCATCAAAGGCTTTGTTGCGATCTTTCGCACACCAGATGGCCTTCATGTCCTGCTCAGGCTGGCTCTGCACGCCCGCACGCGGGAAGGCGAGATAACGCACGGTGATCCCCAGCGCGTTGTAATCTTTCATCTCTTCATGCAGCTTGTGGCAGTAGCCGCAGGTGATGTCGGTAAAGACGGTAATGACATGTTTTTCCTGCGCCGCTTTGTAGACGATCATCTCTTTTTCCAGCGCGTTCAGGTTTTTCATCAGCATCTGGTTGGTAACGTTAACCGGCTGCGCGCCGCTCACGTCGTACAGCGGTCCCTGGATAAAGTGCTTACCGTCTTCGGTCACATACAGCACGCCGCTGTTGGTCAGTACCGTTTTCATGCCCGCAACGGGCGCAGGCTGAATTTCGCTACTGGTGACACCAAGCTTCGCCAGAGACTGTTTGATGGCCGCATCGTCAGCATGCGCCAGACCGGATAATGACGCTGCCAGCAGAGAGAACAGCACTAAAGACTTTTTCATATTGGTTCCTGTTACAAGTCATCACGCACGTGGGTGATGCTGTTGGTGTAGCTGCCGCAGGCGTTCCGTCGCGACATGCGTGTAGATTTGCGTCGTTGACAGGTCACTGTGCCCAAGCAGCATCTGGACCACGCGCAGATCGGCACCGTGATTCAGAAGATGGGTCGCAAACGCGTGACGCAGAACGTGCGGCGAAAGTTTTTCACTGTCGATACCCGCCAGTGTGGCGTAATGTTTGATGCGATGCCAGAAGGTTTGACGTGTCATTTGCTGCGCGCGCTGGCTGGGAAACAGCACGTCAATGGAGACACCGTTCAGCAACCAGGGGCGGCCATGCTGAAGATAGCTCTCCAGCCAGTAAACCGCCTCTTCACCCAGCGGCACCAGACGCTCTTTATTGCCTTTACCGATCACCCGTACCACGCCCTGGCGCAGACTGATATCGCTCATCGTCAGCCCGACCAGTTCAGACACGCGTAATCCTGTGGCGTAAAGCACTTCGAGCATCGCTTTATCGCGTAACTCCAGCGGTTGGTCAACCACTGGCGACTGTAATAATCTCTCAACTTGCGCTTCGCTGAGATCTTTTGGCAAACGCTGGGGCAGTTTTGGCGACGCCAGTGCCGCACTGGGATCATCAGGGCGTATCTTCTCGCGATAAAGGTGCTGAAACAGACGCCGCATGGCGCTCAGCAGCCGCGCGGAACTGGTGGCTTTATATCCCCCTTCCATCCGCTCGGCAAGCAGCGCCTGCAAATTGTCGCTTTGGGCCGTGGCCAGAGAGAGATCATGATGGTGTAACCATGCCACCAGCATCGCCAGATCGCGTCGGTAGGCGCTGAGGGTGTTCTCGGCAAGATTCTTCTCCAGCCAGAGCGCATCGAGAAACTGTTCGATGAGTGAGAGATCCTTTTCCACGTCCGCCTCTTTCGTTCTGCAATGGGGCATTATGCCTGAATGGGTCTTGTTTCTGGTACACTACTCGCAAAGTCATAGCAAGTATTGAGACATTTTAGCGATGAATATTGGTCTGTTTTATGGTTCCAGCACCTGCTACACCGAGATGGCCGCAGAGAAAATTCGCGACATTATCGGCCCGGAACTGGTCACCCTGCACAATCTCAAAGATGATGCCCCATCGATGATGGAGCAGTACGACGTGCTGATCCTCGGCATCCCGACCTGGGATTTCGGTGAACTGCAGGAAGACTGGGAAGCCATCTGGGATCAGCTCGACTCCCTGGCGCTTGAAGGCAAAATTATCGCGCTTTACGGCATGGGCGATCAGCTGGGCTACGGCGAGTGGTTCCTCGACGCGCTGGGGATGCTGCATGACAAGCTGGCACCGAAAGGGGTCACGTTCATCGGTTACTGGCCGACAGAAGGCTATGAGTTTACCAGCAAGAAACCGATTATCGCCGACGGAGAGCTGTTTGTCGGGCTGGCCCTGGATGAAACCAACCAGTACGACCTCAGTGAAGAGCGCCTGCAGAGCTGGTGCGAGCAAATCCTTGGCGAAATGGCGGAGCAGTTCAGCTAAACCACTACCGCCCCTGCGTCGGCTGGTGCGACATCATCCGACGCAGATCCCGCCACTCCGCTTCATCCATACTGTCTGCCGCAAGCCATAAATGATGGCAGCGTTGACCCGCGCCTTTGCGTAAGCGGAGCATCATGCCGGAGTTCAGCATCCACGGCGTGCCGACAATTTCCCACTCGCTCTCCTGCCAGTGCAGACGGGAATCCATAAACAGTTTGATTTCACCCTGACGGGCGTTAATGCGCCGCTGACTGCGTACGCTATCAAACACCACCAGCGACAGCAGCATCAGCCATAACGGGGTGTAGCTCAGCGGCCACGGCATCAGAAGAATAACAGCCGCGACCAGGCCGTGGAGCAGAAGCGACATCCACTGGGCGCGCCATGAGACGCGTAGATCAGATTGCCACAGGACCACGTTCCTGATTCCGTGTCTGAATTAAAAGCACCATCCGTTGCAGCTCGGCGTCGGCGGGTTTGCCGTGATTCATCAACCAGTTAAATAAATCGGGATCGTCGTTCTCCAGCAGGCGAACGAAGAGATGCTTATCCTCATCGCTCAGGCTGTCATATTCGTATTCGAAGAACGGCATGATGGAGATATCGAGTTCGCGCATGCCGCGACGGCATGCCCAGTGAATGCGGGCTTTGTTATTAATGTCCATGTCTGATTCCTGCATAACGTTGAGTTCAGGCAGTGTTCCGTTCGTATCGGCAGAGAAACGTGCTCAACCGGGAAGAAACGGCTCTTAGTGTAACGTGTTTTTTGCTGTTTCATTACTGGAATATTGTGTTCCAGGAGCAGGCTTCCACAAAAAACCACAATAAATAAGCGTGTTCAGCTGTTTTGCGTAGCGTTACGTAGATTAGGCTAAGGGCACGAATAGCCTGTTGAAACCGCTTGCAATGGCTACAGTCTCTTTTACCATTAGGCATTATCAAAGCGTTAAGCAATTCAGGACATCAATATGGCATTTACACCCTTTTCTCCGCGCCAGCCTGTCGCCTCTGCGCGTCTGCCGCTGACGCTTATG
The DNA here is from genome assembly GCF_965195605.1 of Leclercia sp. M-A074-M. Classification (NCBI taxonomy): domain Bacteria; kingdom Pseudomonadati; phylum Pseudomonadota; class Gammaproteobacteria; order Enterobacterales; family Enterobacteriaceae; genus Leclercia; species Leclercia sp. M-A074-M. The sequence goes on from NZ_CBDAHM010000006.1 coordinate 246,652, forward strand.
ACCCTTGATGACTGGGCGCTGGCAACCCTCGTCGGCGTGGACAGCGAAAAGTACCTGCAGGGCCAGGTGACCGCGGATGTCAGTCAGCTGACCGAACACCAGCATCTGCTGGCGGCGCACTGCGATCCGAAAGGCAAGATGTGGAGCAACCTGCGCCTCTTCCGTCGTCAGGATGGTTTTGCCCTGATCGAACGTCGTAGCCTGCGCGACGCCCAGCTCACCGAGCTGAAAAAGTATGCGGTATTCTCTAAAGTGACCATCGCGGCCGATGACGAGCAGGTGCTGCTGGGTGTGGCGGGCTTCCAGGCGCGCGCCGCGCTGAAAAACCTGTTCAGCGAACTGCCTGATGCAGAAAAACAGGTCACCAACGACGGGGCTACCTCGCTGCTGTGGTTTGAACATCCGGCAGAGCGTTTCTTACTGGTAACCGATGTCGCTACCGCCGAGCGCGTGACCCAGGCCCTGCGTGGCGAAGCGCAGTTAAATAACAGCCAGCAGTGGCTGTCGCTGGACATTGAAGCGGGCATTCCGGTTATTGATGCCGCCAACAGCGGGCAGTTTATTCCGCAGGCGACCAACCTTCAGGCGCTGGGCGGTATCAGCTTTAAAAAAGGCTGCTATACCGGTCAGGAGATGGTTGCCCGCGCGAAGTTCCGCGGCGCCAACAAACGCGCGCTCTGGTATCTGGCGGGTAAAGCCAGCCGCGTACCGGAAGCCGGTGAAGATCTGGAGCTGAAAATGGGTGATAACTGGCGCCGTACCGGCACCGTACTGGCTGCCGTTCAGCTTGACGATGGCCGCCTGCTGGTTCAGGCCGTGATGAATAATGATATGGAGCCAGACAGCGTCTTCCGCGTCCGTGAGGATGTGAATACGTTAAGCATTGAGCCGCTGCCCTATTCGCTGGAAGAGTGATAGCTGTTGCCCGGTGGCGCTGCGCTTACCGGGCCTACAAAACCCGTAGGCCGGGTAAGGCGAAGCCGCCACCCGGCAATTTTTATTAGACCTGCCCGACGTACAGATAAATCGCCAGGAAATGGCACACGCTGCCGCCCAGTACAAACCCGTGCCAGATAGCGTGGTTATAGGGGATGCGCTTGCAGACGTAAAAAATGACCCCCAGCGAATAGACAATTCCGCCCACCGCCAGCAGTGTCACACCGCCCGCCGCCAGTTTTACCGCCAACTGATAGATCACAATCAGCGACAGCCAGCCCATGGTCAGATAGGTCACCAGCGACAGCACCTTAAAGCGGTGCGCGATGGTGAGCTTAAACAGGATCCCCAGTAGCGCCAGGCTCCAGATAACAATCATCAACCCACGCGCCAGGGGTGAATCCAGCCCGACCAGCAAAAACGGCGTATAGGTTCCGGCAATCAGCAGATAGATCGCGCAGTGGTCAAATTTCTTCAGCCAGATCTTGGCCCGCTGATGGGGAATGGCGTGGTACAAGGTGGAGGCCAAAAACAGCAGGATCATACTCCCGCCGTAGAGGCTGTAGCTGGTGATCGCCAGCGTGCTGGCGTTAGTGTCGACGGCCTGAACCAGCAGCAACACCAGCCCAACGATGCCAAACACCAGGCCAATACCGTGGCTAATGCTGTTGGCTATCTCCTCAGCCAGCGAATATCCCTGTGTGGTTAATGGTTTGCTAACCATAGATAACTCCGGGAAAACAAAAGTGAATAATGTCTCGCTGTCTATGCTAACTGAGAATGATTCCAGTGAACACCTGTTCGCTAAAATAAATATCAGTTTAAAATTTATTTATTACAATCATAAGGTTGAGGGATTATTTCAGCTAACGGCTGTTCACATAAAAACTTAAAGGCATTTAAATTCAATAACATAAAACTGATGCTGGTCCGGGTAAATGTCTGTAATTACCCGCTTCAGTTCGTCCAGGGACATGTTCTCCTGTTGAGCATGTTTTTCACTCAGCGTATCGAGCGTGACCGTCGACGTGCCTGTAACCTTAATGGTGCAAAAGTAGCCGTCATCCTCATAACGCCCCACCCGCAGCACATCGCCCGCTTTGAAATGTGATTCGCTTTCATCGCGGAGAGTAATGGTCTTACGTCCGGCCAGAATGTCATCCTGAAAGCGCTGAAAAAAAGTGATGTCGTTTGGCTGCATGTTATTATTCCCTGAAGATGAAGTCTGATGAGTGAGTTTAGCCCCAGTGAGCATGTTCTCCCATTCCGCCATTGCCAGCCTCAACAACCTGGAGATGATGGTCTACAACACCGTCATTAAAAACCGCGATCGGGTGATGTACATGACCATTCGTGAACTGGCGGATGCGGCGGGGGTGTCCACCACCACCGTGCTGCGCTTTTGCCGCAAGCTGAACTGCGATGGCTATTCGGAATTCCGCGTGCGGTTTAAATTATACCTTGAGCAAAACGAACCGCAGCAGGCTAATTTTGGCGCCAGTGAGATTATCAGTTTTTTCAAAAGCGTAAACAACGACGAATTTGACGCGCTATTAAATAACGCCGTGGATATTATATTATCCTCGGAACGTATTATATTTGTCGGCGCTGGCACCTCAGGTTCGCTGGCAAAATATGGCGCACGGTTCTTTTCCAATATTGGAAAATTCAGCAACCATATCGACGACCCTTATTTCCCGGTCACTAACGATATGGCAAAAAATGCGCTGGCGATTGTGCTCTCGGTCTCGGGCGAAACCGAAGAGATCCTGCGCTTCGCCAGCCAGTTCAGCCTGCATCACTGCAAGGTACTCTCCATTACCAGCCACGAACATTCGCGACTGGCGAAACTGGCGGACTTTAACCTCTCATGGCATGTTCCGCAAACGCGTATCGCAGGCGTCTACGATATTACCACGCAGATTCCGGTTATTTATATTCTTGAATCGCTGGGGCGTAAACTGGCGAAGAAATTAACGGAATAAAACACCCTGTTTTTTCGGTGTAACATATTACAACTCTCACGAATTGTTATATCGTGACATTTTATTCCCCTTTGTTAGACTCAAAAACAATAGCAATAAATGAGATTAGCAAAGATGAAAAAACTCACCTTACCAAAAGACTTTTTATGGGGCGGCGCGGTTGCGGCGCATCAGGTTGAAGGCGGCTGGAACAAAGGCGGCAAAGGCCCGAGCATTTGTGACGTGCTGACCGGCGGCGCGCACGGCGTACCGCGTGAAATCACCCAGGAGGTAGTTGACGGCAAATACTACCCTAACCACGAGGCCATCGACTTCCACGGTCACTATAAAGAAGATATCAAGCTGTTTGCCGAGATGGGTTTCAAATGCTTCCGCACCTCCATCGCCTGGACCCGTATTTTCCCGAAAGGTGACGAAACTCAGCCCAACGAAGAGGGGCTGAAGTTCTACGACGACATGTTCGATGAGCTGCTGAAATACAACATCGAGCCGGTCATCACCCTCTCCCACTTCGAAATGCCGCTGCACCTGGTGCAGGAGTACGGCGGCTGGACCAACCGTAAGGTGGTCGATTTCTTCGTCAACTTCGCCGAAGTGGTCTTTGAGCGCTACAAGAGCAAGGTCAAATACTGGATGACCTTCAACGAAATCAACAATCAGCGTAACTGGCGCGCGCCGCTGTTCGGCTACTGCTGCTCCGGGGTGGTCTATACCGAGCATCAGAATCCGGAAGAGACCATGTACCAGGTGCTGCATCACCAGTTCGTGGCCAGCGCCCTGGCGGTGAAAGCGGCCCGTCGCATCAACCCGGAGATGAAAGTCGGCTGCATGCTGGCAATGGTCGCGCTCTATCCTTACTCCTGCAAACCAGAAGATGTGATGTTTGCTCAGGAATCGATGCGTGAACGCTATGTCTTTACCGACGTGCAGTTGCGGGGTTACTACCCGTCCTACGTGCTGAATGAGTGGGAGCGCCGCGGTTTCACCATCAAGATGGAAGCGGGCGACGAGCAGATCCTGCGCGAAGGCACCTGTGATTATCTGGGCTTCAGCTATTACATGACCAACGCGGTGAAAGCGGAAGGCGGCACCGGCGATGCGATCTCCGGCTTTGAAGGCAGCGTGCCGAACCCGCACGTGAAAGCGTCCGACTGGGGCTGGCAGATTGACCCGGTGGGCCTGCGTTACTCCCTGTGCGAACTCTATGAGCGCTATCAGAAACCGCTGTTTATCGTGGAAAACGGCTTTGGCGCGTACGACAAAGTAGAAGAGGACGGCAGCATCAATGATGACTACCGCATCGACTATCTGCGCGCGCACGTGGAAGAGATGATGAAAGCGGTCACTTACGATGGTGTGGATCTGATGGGGTACACCCCGTGGGGCTGCATCGACTGCGTGTCGTTCACTACCGGCCAGTACAGCAAACGTTACGGCTTTATCTATGTGAACAAGCACGACGACGGCACCGGCGACATGTCCCGTTCGCGTAAGAAGAGCTTTGAGTGGTACAAAAAAGTGATCGCCAGCAACGGCGAGACGCTTTAATCCGGCATTGCCGGGCGGCGCTGCGCTTGCACCGGCCTGCGATCGATCCCCTCTCCCCTATGGGGAGAGGGTTAGGGTGAGGGGCCTTACTTCCCGCCCGCTAACTCAATAAAACTGCCCGTCACGTACGAGGCCTTCTCGCTCAGCAGCCAGACAATCGCCTGCGCCACCTCTTCCGGCTGGCCGCCGCGCTGCATCGGCAGCATCGACTTCACCCGATCCACCCGCCCCGGTTCACCGCCGGAGGCATGAATGTCGGTGTAAATCAGCCCCGGACGCACGCAGTTCACCCGGATGCCCTGGGCCGCCACTTCCAGCGATAGCCCGGTCGTCAGGGAGTCCACCGCCCCTTTCGATGCCGCGTAATCCACATACTCCCCCGGCGCGCCGAGTCGTGAGGCTGCTGAAGAGACATTCACGATCGCCCCGCCTTTACCGCCATGTTTCAGCGACATGCGTTTCACCGCTTCGCGGCAGCAGAGGAAATACCCGGTCACGTTGGTGGCCAGCACGCGGTTAATCCGCTCGGCGGAGAGGTTCTCAATGGTGCTCTGCTCGAAGAGAATCCCGGCGTTGTTGACCAGCGCGGCGAGGGGCTCCCCTTCGCGATCGAGGCTGTCGAACATCGCCATAACCTGCGCTTCGTCGCTGATATCCGCGCGCAGGGCAAAGGCTCTGCCGCCCTCTTCTGTAATCTGATTGATCACGTCGGTGGCGGCGCTGATGTTGTGGTGATAATTCACCGCCACGTTATAACCCACACGCGCCAGCTCAAGCGCCGTCGCTTTGCCAATCCCACGGCTGGCGCCGGTGACTAATGCGATTGCCATCTACAACCTCCGGATAAAAAAAAGCCGGGTGGCGCTGACGCTTACCCGGCCTACAGTATGACAGAAAGATTACTGGTATTCGCTCATCGGCACGCAGGAGCAGAACAGGTTACGGTCGCCGTAAACGTCATCAAGACGCTTCACGGTCGGCCAGTACTTGTTGGCTACGCCTGCCGGGAAGACCGCCAGTTCGCGGGTGTAACCGTGGTTCCACTCCTCTACCAGTTCGTTCTGGGTGTGCGGCGCGTTAACCAGCGGGTTATCTTCCAGGGTCCACTCCCCGGCCTTCACGCGGTCGATTTCGCTGCGGATCGCCAGCATCGCATCGATAAAGCGGTCCAGCTCAACTTTGCTTTCGGACTCGGTTGGTTCAACCATCAGCGTACCCGCAACCGGGAACGACATGGTCGGGGCGTGGAAGCCGTAGTCGATCAGACGCTTGGCGATATCCAGCTCGCTGATACCGGTCTCTTCTTTCAGAGGACGAATATCGAGGATGCACTCGTGCGCCACGCGACCATCACGGCCGGTGTAGAGCACCGGATAGGCATCTTTCAGACGCGTCGCGATGTAGTTGGCATTCAGGATCGCCACCTGGCTGGCCTGCTTCAGCCCTTCTGCGCCCATCATGCGGATATACATCCAGCTGATTGGCAGAATAGAGGCGCTGCCGAACGGTGCCGCAGAGACCGCGCCCTGACGGGTGAGCATGCCTTCGATCTGCACCACGCTGTGGCCCGGAACAAACGGCGCCAGGTGCGCTTTCACACCGATCGGGCCCATGCCCGGGCCGCCGCCGCCGTGCGGAATGCAGAAGGTTTTGTGCAGGTTCAGGTGCGACACGTCCGCGCCGATAAAGCCTGGCGTGGTGATCCCCACCTGGGCGTTCATGTTGGCGCCATCGAGGTAAACCTGGCCGCCATACTGGTGCACAATTTCGCACACTTCGCGGATGGTCTCTTCATACACGCCGTGAGTGGACGGATAGGTGACCATGATGCAGGAGAGCTTATCGCCGGTCTGTTCCGCTTTCGCACGCAGATCGGCCAGGTCGATGTTGCCGTTTTTATCGCAGGCCACTACCACCACTTCCATCCCTGCCATCTGGGCCGATGCCGGGTTGGTGCCGTGGGCGGAGCTTGGGATCAGGCAGATATCACGATGCCCTTCGTTACGGCTCTCGTGATAATGGCGGATCGCCAGCAGACCTGCGTATTCACCCTGGGCGCCGGAGTTTGGCTGCATGCAGAGTGCGTCGTAGCCGGTCAGTTTCACCAGCCAGTCGGAGAGCTGGTTGATCATCTGGTGATACCCTTCCGCCTGATCGGCCGGGCAGAATGGGTGCAGTTCAGCGAATTCCGGCCAGGTGATTGGGATCATCTCGGCGGCGGCGTTCAGCTTCATGGTGCAGGAGCCCAGCGGGATCATCGCCTGATTCAGGGCCAGATCTTTGCGCTCCAGAGAGTGCATATAGCGCATCATCTCGGTTTCGCTGTGATAGCGGTTAAAGACCGGATGCGTCAGGATCGCGTCATCGCGCAGCATGCTCGCCTGAATGGAGCAACTGTCGTGCGCCACCTCTTTATCGAGCGTGTCCACATCCAGACCGTGGTCTTCACCCAGCAGGACGTTGAAGAGCACCTGCAGATCCTCACGGGTGGTGGTCTCATCCAGGGTGATGCTGACCGCATTCAGGATATCGCTGCGCAGGTTAATTTCTGCCGCCTCAGCGCGTGCCAGCACGGTCGCTTTGTCGGCCACGTCAACGCACAGGGTGTCGAAGAAGTGGGCGTGACGCAGTTTTTGACCTTTCTGCTGCAGGCCACAGGCGAGAATATCGGCCAGGCGATGAATGCGGCTGGCGATACGCTTCAGGCCAACCGGGCCATGATAGACCGCATAAAGGCTGGCGATGTTGGCCAGCAGTACCTGAGAGGTACAGATGTTGGAGTTCGCTTTCTCACGGCGGATATGCTGCTCGCGAGTCTGCATCGCCATGCGCAGGGCGGTATTGCCGGCGGCATCTTTCGATACGCCAATAATACGGCCTGGCATGGAGCGTTTGAATTCATCTTTGGCGGCGAAGAAGGCCGCGTGTGGACCGCCGTAGCCCATCGGTACGCCGAAGCGCTGCGCGGAGCCGAAAACGATGTCTGCGCCCTGTTTACCCGGGGCGGTTAACAGCACCAGCGCCATAAAATCGGCCGCCACGCTGACGACAATTTTACGCCCTTTCAGCTCGGCAATCAGTTTGGCGTAATCGTGCACTTCACCGGTGGTGCCAACCTGCTGCAACAGCACGCCGAACACATCCTGGTGATCCAGCACTTTATCGGCATCATCAACAATCACTTCAAAGCCAAAGGTCTCAGCACGGGTACGTACCACGTCGAGGGTTTGCGGATGCACGTCGGCTGCGACGAAGAAGCGGTTTGCGCCCTTCAGTTTGCTGACGCGTTTTGCCATCGCCATCGCTTCTGCGGCGGCAGTGGCTTCATCCAGCAGCGAGGCGGAGGCGATATCCAGACCGGTCAGATCCAGCGTCACCTGCTGGAAGTTGAGCAGCGCTTCCAGACGGCCCTGAGAGACTTCCGGCTGATAAGGGGTGTACGCGGTGTACCAGCCCGGGTTTTCCAGCATGTTACGCAGGATCACCGGCGGTAACTGCACGTTGGTGTAACCCATGCCAATGTAAGACTTAAAGCGCTTGTTCAGGCTGGCAATGCCCTTCAGTTCCGCCAGGGCGGCATATTCAGTGGTTGATTCCCCCACCTGCGGCGGCGTGTCGAGCTGAATATCCTTTGGCACAATCTGGCCGATCAAGGCGTTGAGCGAATCCGCGCCAACCGTCTTCAGCATCTCCTGCTGTTGCTGAGCATCCGGCCCAATGTGACGTTCGATGAAGGCGCCACGGTTTTCAAGCTGGCTTAAAGTCTGTGTCATGAGCGATGGTTCCTGAAACGTGCAGTGAATCGTATTTGGAATTTAACTGAATACGCTAAATCATTCGCGTTGCAGGAAGGCGGCGACGCAGCGAATCCCCGGGAGCTTACTCAGGTAAGTGACCGGGGTGAGCGAGGAAGCCAACGCGCCTGCAACGTGAAGGATGAGGCGTATTTATTCGTCTTCGAGTAGAGCTTCGTACGCGGTGGCATCCAGCAGGGCGGCAACTTCCGCTTCATCGCTGGCTTTAATTTTGAAGATCCAGCCTTCGCCGTAAGGCTCGCTGTTGACCAGCTCCGGGGAGTCGCTCAGGGCGTCGTTAACCGCCACGATTTCGCCGCCGACCGGGGCATAGATGTCTGAAGCTGCTTTTACCGATTCCGCCACCGCACAGTCGTCGCCCGCGGTCACGGTCGCGCCCACTTCCGGCAGATCCACAAAGACCATGTCACCTAACAGCTCCTGAGCATGTTCGGTGATCCCAACGGTATAGGTGCCGTCGGCTTCTTTGCGCAGCCACTCGTGTTCTTTGCTGTATTTCAGTTCTGCTGGCACATTGCTCATTGAATTTCTCCTGATAAAAATAATTAGGCGACCGGTTTACCGGCGCGAACAAAAATCGGTTTGGTCACGCGGACCGGCATTTCGCGGTTGCGGATCTGCACCACGGCCGTCTCGCCAATGCCCGCCGGCACACGCGCCAGCGCAATACTGTAACCCAGCGTCGGGGAGAAGGTGCCGCTGGTGATAATGCCTTCGCAGTGGTTGCCATTGGCATCGGTGAAACGTACCGGCAGTTCACCGCGCAGGACGCCTTTCTCGGTCATCACCAGGCCAACCAGCTGTTCGGTGCCCTTCTCACGCTGCTGTTCCAGCACTTCACGACCGATAAAGTCGCGATCGGCCGGTTCCCAGGCTATGGTCCAGCCCATGTTGGCCGCCAGCGGAGAGACCCCTTCGTCCATCTCCTGGCCATATAAATTCATACCAGCTTCCAGACGCAGCGTATCGCGCGCGCCCAGACCCGCCGGCTTAACGCCCGCTTCCACCAGCGCACGCCAGAAATCGGCCGCTTTTTCGTTCGGCATGGCAATTTCATAGCCCGCTTCACCGGTGTAGCCGGTGGTCGCCACAAAGAGATCGCCCGCCTGCACGCCAAAGAACGGCTTCATGCCTTCGGTGGCTTTACGCTGTTCTTCGTTAAACAGGGAGGCGGCTTTCGCCTGGGCATTTGGCCCCTGCACCGCAATCAGCGACAGGTCGTCACGCACGGTGATGTCGATGCCGTAAGGTTCAGCGTGTTGGGTGATCCAGGAGAGGTCTTTTTCGCGGGTGGCGGAGTTTACAACGAGGCGGAAGAAATCTTCAGAGAGGTAATAGACAATCAGGTCGTCAATAACGCCGCCGGAGGCATTCAGCATGCCGCTATAGAGCGCTTTACCCGGCGTCTTCAGTTTGGCGACGTCGTTTGCCAGCAGATAGCGTAAAAACTCCCGGGTGCGGCTGCCGTGCAGATCGACAATGGTCATGTGAGAGACGTCGAACATACCGGCATCGGTGCGCACCGCATGATGCTCATCAATCTGCGAACCATAATGCAGCGGCATCATCCAGCCATGGAAATCGACCATGCGTGCACCGCATAAGGTGTGTTGTTCATACAAAGGCGTCTGTTGAGCCATCTTATCCTCGTTGAATGAGCTGGGCTGTCTTGCGTTTCATGGCGAAAAATTCACCACGAAACCCGGCATCGGCATCGCTCCCGGACACCGACGCAAACGTTCTCTTTCCTCAGAACTTACCACCGAAAACGGTGGTTAACCATAAGGCAAAATGGGTCATCACATTAGCTTATGGTCAAAAAAGCCAGCAAAGCGTACAGAGTTATTCACTATAAAAATGCGAATCGTTCCGCACAAAAGCAAAGTCGATAAGATGGGATTTAGCACAGGCTGATATTTACTGCGGAAAAATGCGCGAAATTTCCGTAACATAAAAATAGCCAGATTAGTTAATCTAATGCGAAAAAGGCGGTGAAATTAGATTATTTCAAACGAGGGAGATCCCCCGGCCTGCAGGCCGGGAGAATAAAGTGTGATGGAGTTCTAAATTAGCGTAGCCAGTCCGGCAGGTCGTTAAGTCCCATCGCCTGACGCAGAAGTTGTGGTTTAACGCCCGGGAGGGTGTCAGCCAGTTTCAGACCGAGATCGCGCAGCAGTTTTTTCGCCGGATTGGCACCGGCAAAGAGTTCGCGGAAGCCCTGCATCCCCGCCAGCATCATTGCCGCGCTGTGCTTACGGCTACGCTCGTACCGGCGCAGGTAAAGATGCTGACCAATATCTTTGCCCTCACGATGGAGGCGGCGCAGTTCATTCACCAGCTCGGCGGCATCCATAAAGCCCAGGTTTACCCCCTGCCCGGCCAGCGGATGAATGGTGTGCGCCGCGTCGCCCACCAGCGCCAGGCGATGCGCCGCGAACTGGCGCGCATAACGACCGGTTAACGGGAATACCTGACGCTCGCTTTCGACAGTGCAGAGCCCCAGCCGGTTATCAAAGGCCACGCACAGGGCCTGATTAAACGCTTCGGCTGATGCCTCCTGCATCTGCTGCGCCTTCTCAGGGGAAAGCGACCAGACGATGGAGCAGAGATGCGGATCGCTGAGCGGCAAAAAGGCCAGAATGCCGTCGTTATGGAAGATCTGCCGGGCCACCGCCTGGTGCGGTTCCGCGGTGCGAATAGTGGCGACCAGGGCATGATGGCGGTAGTCCCAGTACGTCAGGGGAATGTCGGCTTTGTTGCGCAACCAGGAGTTGGCACCATCGGCCCCGACCACCAGACGCGCAGTCAGCATGTCGCCGCTTTGCAGGGTAATAAAGGCATCGTTTTCACCCCAGGCCACCTGCTGCAGTTGTGCCGGGGCAATCAGCGTAACGTCGCTGCACTGCTGCGCTTTCTGCCACAAGGCATGATGGATCACCGCGTTTTCGATGATATGGCCGAGATGGCTGTAGCCCATGCTCTCATCATCAAAGGCGATATGCCCGAAGCTGTCTTTATCCCACACTTCCATGCCGTGATAGCAGCTGGCGCGCTGGGCGATAATCTCTGACCAGACGCCAACGCGGGTCAGCAGCTTTTCACTGGCGGCGTTGATCGCCGAAACGCGTAGCTCAGGCGGCGCATCGGGAGCGACAGGCTGCGGCTGTTTCTGTTCCAGCACCGCCACGCGCAGACCGCTCCCCTGCAGACCGCAGGCCAGCGCCAGTCCTACCATTCCGCCACCGACAATGGCGACATCAACATTCTGCACTTTGTTTACTCCTTAGCGAGCGACCCAACCAAGCGTCCTCTGTGCCAGCACATCGCGTGCCGGAATGAATAGTTCCATCGCCATTAACCCGGCGTTACGCCCCACGACCAGCGGCGCCCAGCGATTGGCAAACAGATGCACCAGCCCGTCGGTTACGCCGATCGTCGCCGCTTTATCTGCCTGGCGACGCTTCTGGTAGTGGCATAACACCGGATATGCCCCGCAATCCTGCTGTTGCGCAAATGCCTCGGCCAGGGTTTCGGCAAGGGTCATGACATCGCGCAGCCCGAGGTTAAAGCCCTGTCCGGCGATGGGATGTAATGTCTGTGCTGCATTGCCCACCAGCGCGACGCGATGGGAGACAGATTGCGACGCCGTAGTTAAGGCCAGGGGATAGAACGAACGCTTGCCCGCATGGGTGATCCGCCCCAGCCGCCAGCCAAAGGCTTTTTGCAGTTCGGTGCAGAAGCGTTCATCAGACCAGCTCTGCACATCGTCCGCACTCTCCAGCGGATGGCACCAGACCAGCGAGCTGCGCCCCTGCGACATCGGCAACATGGCCAGCGGGCCATGTTGGGTAAAACGTTCAAAAGCGCGACCACGGTGTGGCTCGGCGGTGGCGACGTTGGCAATCACCGCCAGCTGATGATAGGGCTGCTGTTGCCACTGGATCCCGCACTGCTGGCCGAGCGCCGAACGGGAGCCGTCGGCAGCCACCAGCAGTTGTCCGTCAAGGGTGGTGCCGTCATCGAGGGTGACGCTCACCGCCGCTTCGCTGCGGGTAAAATGCTCCACGCGCGCCGGGCAATGCAGCGTCACGCCAGGGGCCTCCTTTAGCAGACGGAACAGGCGCAGACCCACGTCGTGCAGTTCAACCACCTGCCCCAGCGCATCAATGCGGTAATCCTGCGCCTCAAGGGTGACAAACCCGGCGTGGCCCCGGTCGCTGACATGAACGGTTTCGATGGCCGTGGCACAATCGGCAATCGCCTGCCAGATGCCGCTACGCGCGAGCTGCTGGCAGGTGCCCTGCGCCAGGGCGATAGCGCGTCCGTCAAAACCCGGATGGCCCGTTGACTGCGGGGCAACGGCTTCGATCAGATGGATCGGCAGCTTACCCTGGGTCAGGGAAGAGAGGGTCAGCGCCAGCGTTGCCCCCGTCATGCCTCCGCCAACGATGATGATGCTCATGCGCGCGCCGCCGCCATCAGCGCCTCGATCTCATCGGCATTTTTCACCACCGACGCGGTGAGGTTTTCGTTGCCGGTTTCGGTGATAACGATGTCGTCTTCGATGCGAATGCCGATACCGCGATACTCCGCAGGCACATCGGCATCCGGTGCGATATAGAGCCCCGGCTCAACGGTCAGCACCATGCCAGGCTCCAGCACGCGCGAACGCTCCGGGCCATACGCTCCCACATCATGCACATCCAGCCCCAGCCAGTGGCTCAGGCCATGCATAAAGAAGGGACGGTGCGCACTCTCAGCAACCAGCTGATCGACATCGCCCTGCAGGATACCCAGATCCACCAGCCCGCTGACCATGATGCGCACCACTTCACCGGTCACTTCCTGAATGGAGGTGCCAGGGCGGAACAGCATCAGCGCCGTATCCAGCGAGTGCAGAACAATGTCGTAAATCGCGCGCTGGGCTGGGGTAAATTTACCGTTCACCGGGAAGGTGCGGGTGATATCCCCGGCATAGCCTTTAAATTCACATCCGGCATCAATCAGCACCAGATCGCCATCCCGCAGTTCGGACTCGTTTTCGGTGTAGTGAAGAATGCAGCCATTTTCACCGCCGCCCACAATGGTGTTGTAGGCCGGATAGCGCGCGCCGTGGCGGGAAAATTCATGATGAATTTCCCCTTCAAGCTGATATTCGAACATTCCCGGACGACACTTTTCCATCGCCCGGGTATGAGCCAGCGCGCTGATTTCACCCGCGCGACGCATTACCTCCAGCTCTTCAGCCGATTTAAACAGGCGCAGTTCATGCACAACGGGACGCCAGTCGGTGATCGTTGCGGGCGCTTTCAGATTTTGCCGGGCGCCTTTGCGCAGCTTATCCAGCGCGGCAAAGAGAATCTCGTCGGCATACGCGTATTCGCCCTGGGCGTGGTAAACCACATCCAGGCCATTGAGCAGCTGGTAGAGCTGATCGTTGATTTCGCTGAACGCCAGGGCGCGATCCACGCCCAGCTTTTCCGGCGCGGCCTGCTGTCCCAGCCGACGGCCAAACCAAATTTCGGCGGTGAGATCCCGAACGCGGTTAAACAGCACGCTGTGGTTGTGGGTGTCATCACTTTTAATCAGCACCAGTACCGACTCCGGCTCGTTGAAGCCGGTGAAGTACCAGAAATCACTGCTCTGGCGATACGGATACTCGCTATCGTTACTGCGCGTGGCCTCCGGTGCGGCAAATATCAGCGCGGCGCTTCCCGGCTGCATCGTAGCCAGCAGCGCCTGACGGCGACGAAGGTACTCTTGCTGAGTCATGACACCCTCCAGTAGTTGTTATTAGTGTAAGGTTGGTTTGCGCACTTCCGGCGCAGTGGGCTGAGTCCGCGTAAAGGTATCGTGGCAGAGCAACGACGCGACGCGCACATACTCAATGATCTCTTCGAGGGACATTTCCAGCTCTTCCTGGTCCTCTTCCTCGTCGTAGCCCAGCTGTGCAATGTTGCGCAGATCGTCGATCGCTTCTCCGGCTTCGCCCGTCACCTTTTCAAGTTTAGGCTGCGTTACGCCCAACCCCAACAGGTAATGGTTAACCCACCCGGCCAGCGCATCGGCGCGATCGAACACGCTGACGTCGTCGCCATCAGGCAGATAAAGCTGAAAAAGGAAGCCGTCATCTTCCAGCGCATCGCTGATTGCGCCATGCATACTGCGCAACGCCTGGGCCAGATCGTGGCCAAACGCCAGACCTTCGTTCGTCAGGTCGTGAACCAGCGGCAGCCATGAGCTGTCGTTGTTTCCACCACACAGCATCCCGCTGATCAGACCGTGCATTTCAGCAGGTGTTAAACCCACGCCCTGCTGGTTCAGTAACTGGCTAACGTCGTTGTAGCCAGGCATTTCGTTCTGTATAGACATGCGCATTCGTCATCATTGGGAGGAATATTCATGGTATGCTACCACTTTGGACCCTGGTGAACCAGAATAGGGCTTGTATCTGCGCACCAGGGTAGCTATAGTGTCGCCCCTTCGCAGCCCCCGGAATCGGGTGTGAAGGCAGCGCAGTCAAACAGCAGGAAGGTGGCATGTCTGCACAACCCGTCGATATCCAAATTTTTGGCCGTTCGCTGCGAGTGAATTGTCCGCCTGAACAAAGGGATGCTTTGAATCAGGCTGCGGATGATTTGAATCAGCGGTTGCAAGATTTAAAAGAACGCACTAGAGTCACAAATACTGAGCAGCTGGTTTTCATCGCCGCGTTGAACATCAGTTATGAATTGACTCAGGAAAAAGCGAAGACCCGCGAATACGCGGCGAGCATGGAACAACGCATTAAAATGCTCCAGCAGACCATTGAACAGGCATTGCTTGATCAGGGTCGCATTACTGACAGACCGGGGCAAAACTTTGAATAACACTTCATGGTCTACTATGGTAGAGTGACCCTGAAGGAAAAATTTCTCTGAGATGTTCGCATGCGGGCCAGTCCCCTGAGCCGATATTTCATACCACAAGAATGTGGCGCTCCATGGTTGGTGAGCATGCTCGGTTCGTCCGAGAAGCCTTAAAATCATGACGACACATTCACCTTGAACCAAGGGTTCAAGGGTTACAGCCTGCGGCGGCATCTCGGAGATTCCCTCACCTTTCTACCCAGCGACTACCATGACGCAACTTCCTGAAGTTCCTGCCACACGTCAACAAATTCGTCAGTTTATTCGTCAGCAACGCAGAGCCCTAACGCCTGAACAGCAAGCCCATTTCGCGCAGCAAGCCGCGGCCCGCATGATGGCGTATCCGCCTATGGTCATGGCGCACACGGTGGCCCTGTTCCTCTCCTTTGACGGTGAACTGGATACCCAGCCGCTTATCGATGAACTCTGGCGCAGCGGGAAGAAAGTCTATCTGCCGGTACTCCACCCTTTTAGCCCGGGTCATCTCCTGTTTCTGCACTATCACCCTCACAGCGAACTGGTGGTGAATCGTCTGAAAATCACCGAGCCGAAACTGGACGTGCGCGACGTATTGCCGCTGGATCAGCTGGATGTGCTGGTGACGCCGCTGGTGGCGTTTGATGAGAGCGGCCAGCGCTTAGGCATGGGCGGGGGTTTTTACGATCGCACCCTGCAAAACTGGCAGCAGTACGGTTTACATCCCGTGGGCTATGCGCATGATTGTCAGGGCGTTGAAGCGTTACCGGTGGAGAAGTGGGATATCCCGCTGCCTGCGGTGGTGACGCCATCCAGGATTTGGCAGTGGTGAAAAAAGCCGGGTGGCGACGTCGCCTTACCCGGCCTACACGGAACATTCAAATTTTGTAGGTCGGGTAAGCGAAGCGCCACCCGACAAAACAAAACGCAGATTAGTAAAGCAGACGCGCGCGAATCGTGCCCGGAATGGCTTTCATCCCCTGCAGCGCTTTCTCTGCAACATCTTCATCTGCTTCGATATCGATAACCACATAACCCATCTGCGCGTTAGTTTGCAGATACTGTGCGGCAATGTTGACCCCCTGCTCGGCGAAGATCTGGTTAATGGCCGTCAGCACGCCCGGACGGTTTTCATGGATATGCAGCAGACGGCGACCGCCGTGCAGCGGCAGAGAGACTTCCGGGAAGTTGACCGCAGAGAGGGTGGAACCGTTGTCGGAGTATTTGCTCAGCTTACCGGCCACTTCAAGACCGATATTTTCCTGCGCTTCCTGCGTGGAGCCGCCAATGTGCGGGGTCAGGATCACGTTGTCGAACTCGCACAGCGGAGAGGTAAACGGATCGCTGTTGGTCGCCGGCTCGGTCGGGAAGACGTCAATGGCCGCCCCCGCCAGATGTTTGCTTTTCAGGGCGTCGCACAGGGCAGGAATATCCACCACCGTACCACGCGCGGCGTTGATCAGCAGCGAGCCCGGCTTCATCAGCGCCAGCTCTTCCGCACCCATCATGTTTTTGGTAGAAGCGTTTTCCGGCACGTGCAGGCTCACCACGTCGCTCATGTTGAGCAGATCGGAGAGATGCTGAACCTGAGTAGCGTTACCCAGCGGCAGTTTGCTTTCAATGTCGTAGAAGAAGACGTGCATCCCGAGCGATTCAGCGAGAATGCCCAGCTGTGTACCGATGTGGCCGTAACCGATAATCCCCAGCTTCTTACCACGCGCTTCAAAAGAGCCTGAGGCCAGCTTATTCCAGATCCCGCGGTGCGCTTTGGCGTTGGCTTCAGGGATGCCGCGCAGCAGCAGCAGGAGTTCGCCGATAACCAGCTCCGCCACGGAACGGGTGTTGGAGAATGGCGCGTTGAATACCGGAATCCCGCGCTTCGCGGCAGCATCAAGATCGACCTGGTTGGTACCGATACAGAAGCAGCCAATCGCCACCAGTTTTTCTGCCGCGGCAATAACCTCTTCGGTCAGGTGGGTACGGGATCGCAGGCCAATGAAGTGGGCATCACGGATCGACTCTTTCAGCTGTTCGGTATCCAGTGCACCTTTGTGAAATTCGATGTTGGTGTAACCCGCCGCACGAAGGCTATCCAGTGCTTTCTGATGCACCCCTTCGACCAGCAGAAATTTAATCTTGTCTTTCTCCAGTGATACCTTTGCCATTTCCCCGACCCTGTCTGATTGTCTGAACTGTTGTTGTGCTGGATTGAAATCCACTCCCGCCAACATATCAAAAAAAACTATTGCAGCAATATGAACGTTTGCGTCGGCACTCTGAAGAAATGTCATACAGCCGCAATTGGCAGTGAATTATTCTGTGGAGCAGGAGGAAAGCGGCAGGATCGTCAGGAGAGGATTATAAATGTGACACAAGTCACCAAATATCGCTTTTGCAAAAATAATTAGCGGGGGGACGCTCCCCCCGTCAGATCATTTCACGATGGTTTTAACGCCCTCGGCGGTGCCAATCAGCGCGACATCCGCGCCACGGTTGGCGAATAACCCTACGGTTACTACGCCTGGCAGGCCATTAATGGCGTTTTCCAGCGCCACGGCGTCGAGGATCTCCAGACCGTGCACATCCAGAATCACGTTACCATTGTCCGTCACCACGCCCTGACGGTATTCCGGGCGTCCGCCCAGCTTGACCAGCTCACGGGCGACCGCGCTACGCGCCATGGGGATCACTTCAACCGGCAGCGGGAATTTGCCAAGGATATCCACCTGCTTCGAGGCATCGGCGATACAGATGAACTTGTCCGCAACAGAGGCGATGATTTTTTCACGCGTCAGCGCCGCGCCGCCGCCCTTGATCATCTGCATATGGCCGTTGATTTCATCCGCGCCATCAACGTAGATTCCCAGGCGGTCGACTTCATTCAGATCGAAAACGGTAATGCCCAGGCTTTTCAGCTTTTCCGTGGATGCATCGGAGCTGGAAACCGCGCCCTCGATCTGCCCTTTCATCGTGCCGAGCGCATCAATAAAGTGTGCTGCCGTTGACCCTGTGCCCACGCCGACAATGGTACCCGGCTGTACATACTGGAGAGCGGCCCATCCTACTGCTTTTTTCAGTTCATCCTGCGTCATGATCTCTTGCCCGTAGTGATTTTGCGTGACGCGCATTATAGAGCATTCACCTGCGCCATGTGATCTGCAAGGTCACCAATTTCGTCTGTATCAAACATAAATTTATGTCATAGTGCGAAGTATTGAATTATTTGGGAGTCAGCCAGAGCAATGAAACGTCCGGACTACAGAACATTACAGGCCCTTGATGCCGTTATACGTGAACGCGGATTCGAACGCGCAGCACAGAAGCTGTGCATTACCCAGTCCGCCGTTTCGCAACGGATCAAACAGCTTGAGAATATGTTCGGGCAGCCGCTGCTGGTCCGTACCGTGCCGCCACGTCCCACCGAACAGGGGCAAAAGCTGCTGGCGCTGCTGCGTCAGGTTGAGCTGCTGGAAGATGAGTGGCTGGGTGACGAACAGACCGGCTCCACGCCGCTGCTCCTCTCCCTGGCGGTCAACGCCGACAGTCTGGCAACCTGGCTGCTGCCCGCGCTGGCGCCGGTGCTGGCCGATTCGCCTATCCGGCTGAATTTGCAGGTGGAAGACGAAACCCGTACCCAGGAGCGTCTGCGTCGCGGTGAAGTGGTGGGCGCGGTCAGTATCCAGCCTCAGGCGCTGCCAAGCTGCCTGGTGGATCAACTGGGGGCACTGGATTATCTCTTCGTCGGCTCCAAAGCGTTTGCTGAACGTTACTTCCCGAATGGCGTCACCCGCGCGGCGCTGCTTAAAGCGCCTGCCGTGGCGTTTGACCATCTCGATGATATGCATCAGGCGTTTTTACAGCAGAACTTCGATCTGCCGCCCGGCAGCGTACCCTGCCATATCGTTAACTCATCAGAGGCCTTCGTGCAGCTGGCGCGTCAGGGCACAACCTGCTGCATGATCCCGCATCTGCAGATCGAGAAAGAGCTGCAGAGCGGTGAGCTGATCGACCTGACGCCAGGCCTGCACCAGCGCCGCATGCTCTACTGGCACCGCTTCGCCCCGGAAAGCCGGATGATGCGCAACGTCACCGATGCACTGCTGGCCCACGGCCATAAGGTCCTGCGCCAGGACTAATAAAAAAGCCGGGTCGCGTTAACGCTCACCCGGCTTTTTATTGCTGCTAAAGCACAACCATTACGGGGCTTTTGTCGCCGTATCCGGCTGCTGCGCTTGCTGCTGCACCTGCGGAGTCTGCTGGCTCTGCTGCTGACCCTGTGCTGGCTCCAGCTGGAACACCACATCAACCTGATCGTCGAACTGAATCGTTGGCTGTTCGTAGGTATCCTGCGCGGAGACCGGCGCCGCTTCCGCTTTCATCATGCGCACCATCGGGCTCGGCTGGTAGTTAGAGACGTGGTAACGCACGCTGTAGACCGGACCCAGTTTGCTGTTGAAGCCAGACGCCAGCTGCTGCGCCTGACGCACGGCATCATCAATCGCCGCTTTACGCGCTTCGTCTTTATATTTCTCAGGTTGCGCAACACCCAGTGAGACTGAACGGATCTCATTCAGACCCGCTTTCAGCGCGCCATCCAGCAGGGCGTTAAGTTTATCGAGCTGACGCACCGTCACTTCCACGGAGCGCACCGCGCGGTAACCTTTCAGGATGCTTTTGCCATCCTTATAGTCATAATCCGGCTGGGTACGCAGGTTGGCAGAGTTGATATCTTTTTTACCCACGCCGTTCTGCTCCAGGAAAGAGAGATATTGCGCAACGCGGTCGTCTGCCTGTTTCTTGGCGGTGGCAGCATCTTTGGCCGCCACGTTCACTTCAATGGCTAAGGTCGCAATATCCGGTGCCGCATCCACGCTTGCGGTGCCGGAGGTCACAATGTGCGGGCTGTCAGGCAGTTCACTGGCCTGAACGGATGCTGCGCCAAAACCCATTAATGCCGCCAGGGCAATTGCATTCAACTTCACTTTAATTCCTCCATGTTGCGAAGAGTGCCCAGGTAACAGGGCGCATGCCAGCAAGCTTAGCGACTGCTGGCCGAATGTCCATAAGACAACGCTTAGTTGAATAGTTCACGAATGTGATGAATTCCCTCTTTCGCCAGCTGAAAAGCAATAAACCACATCACCACGCCGACCAGGCCGTTAATAATGCGCTGAGCTTTGGCGGTGCGCAGACGGGGTGCCAGCCATGCAGCGAGCAGCGCCAGACCAAAGAACCAGAGGAAGGAAGCGCTGACGGTACCCAGCGCGAACCAGCGTCTCGGCTCGACATCCAACTGCCCGCCCAGACTGCCCAGCACCACAAACGTATCCAGATAAACGTGCGGATTAAGCCAGGTTACCGCCAGCATGGTGACGATAATTTTCCAGCGCCCCTGCTTCATGACTTCAGCGCTGGCCAGCTCAATATTGCTGCCCAGCGCCGTTTTCAGGGCGCCAAAACCATACCAGAGCAGAAACGCGACGCCGCCCCAGGTGACCAGCGCCAGCAGCCAGGGAGACTGCATCAGTAGCGCGCTACCGCCAAAAATCCCGGCACAAATCAGTAGCATATCGCTTAGTGCACAGAGCAGCGCGATCATGATGTGATATTGGCGTCGAATACCCTGATTCATGACGAAGGCGTTTTGCGGGCCGAGAGGCAGGATCATCGCCGCGCCAATCATAAGCCCCTGAAAATAAAAAGAGAACATGAACACTAATCTCAAAAATGTGACTTAAGGGCTGACTATACTGCGGGAGAATAATAAGAGGAAATGGATAATATTAATTGGCAATTAGTGAAGCTAATGTAACCCGGTACGCATTGCGCGCACCAGGTTACGATGAAACGTTATTCCGCCGGTTCTTTCACCCGCTTGAAGTTCACGTCCATCTGCGGATATGGGAAGCTGATGCCGTTAGCATCAAAGTCGCGCTTGATGCGCTCCAGTACGTCCCAGTAAACGCTTTGCAGATCGCTACTTTTGCTCCAGACGCGCACCACAAAGTTGATCGATGAAGCGCCCAGTTCGTTCAGACGCACGGTCATGTCGCGATCCTTCAGAATGCGTTCATCAGACTCGATAATGTTGGTGAGCAACTGCTTCACTTTGTCGATATCCGAGTCGTACGCTACGCCAATAATGAACTCATTACGACGCTCAGGTTCACGAGAGAAGTTGATGATGTTATTAGCGATAATCTTACCGTTCGGGATCACCACGATACGCCCGTCAACGGTGCGCAAGGTTGTCGAGAAGATCTGCACCTGCAGCACTGTTCCGGCCACGCCGCCCAGATCCACATATTCGCCCGAGCGGAACGGACGGAAGGTGACCAGCAGCACCCCGGCGGCCAGGTTCGACAGCGAGCCCTGTAATGCCAGGCCAATAGCCAGACCGGCGGCACCGAGTACGGCGATTACCGACGCGGTCTGTACCCCTACACGCCCAAGCGCCGCGATCAGGGTAAAAGCGATGATGCCGTAGCGCACCAGCGCAGAGAGAAAGTCTGCTACCGTGGCATCAATATGGCGCGCCCGCATCACGCGGTTGACCGCATTAGAAATGATGCGCGCAACAATCATACCGATGATGATAATGGCGATGGCCGCCACAATGTTTACCGCGTAACTCAACAGCAACGCCTGATTACGCACCAGCCAGGAGCCCGCGTTATTGATGCTATCTACAACACCGAGATCTTCCATTTATCTTTCCTTATGCACATAAAACACAAATCCGCCCCATGCGGAGAGGAGCAAGTGTGTAAAGGGTAAACAAAAAGTCCGCAATATGCCAAGCAGATCACATAAAACAGCCACTATAGCCAGTTGAAAAGACATAAAAAAAGCCCGCGATTAACGCGGGCTTTTGATGCTTGCTGTCAGCAGCTTAAATTACAGAACGTCAACCGCGTTCAGCTCTTTGAACGCCTGCTCCAGACGCGTCACCATAGAGGTCTGGGCTGCACGCAGCCATACGCGTGGATCGTAGTATTTCTTGTTCGGCTGGTCTTCGCCTTTCGGGTTGCCCAGCTGGCCCTGCAGGTAAGCTTCGTTAGTTTTGTAGTACTGCAGAATACCGTCCCAGGTTGCCCATTGGGTGTCGGTATCGATGTTCATTTTGATAACACCGTAGCTAACGGAATCTTTGATTTCCTGAGCAGAAGAACCGGAACCGCCGTGGAAGACGAAGTTCAGGCTGTTGTGCGGCAGGTTGTGTTTCTTGGAAACGTACTCCTGAGAATCACGCAGGATGGTTGGGGTCAGAACCACGTTACCTGGCTTGTACACACCGTGTACGTTACCGAAGGAAGCCGCGATGGTGAAACGTGGGCTGATTTTGCTCAGCTCGGTGTAAGCGTAATCAACGTCTTCTGGCTGAGTGTACAGAGCAGAAGCGTCCATGTGGCTGTTGTCCACGCCATCTTCTTCGCCACCGGTGCAACCCAGTTCGATTTCCAGGGTCATGTCCATTTTGGCCATGCGAGCCAGGTATTTGGAGCAGATCTCGATGTTCTCTTCCAGAGACTCTTCAGACAGGTCGATCATGTGAGAAGAGAACAGTGGCTTACCGGTTGCAGCGAAGTGTTTTTCGCCCGCGTCCAGCAGACCGTCGATCCACGGCAGCAGTTTCTTCGCGCAGTGGTCAGTATGCAGGATTACTGGAACGCCGTAGTGTTCAGCCATCTGGTGAACGTGATGTGCGCCAGAGATTGCGCCCAGGATTGCCGCGCCCTGAGGAACGTCAGTTTTCACGCCTTTACCTGCGATAAACGCAGCACCGCCGTTAGAGAACTGAACGATTACCGGCGCTTTAACTTTTGCTGCAGCTTCCAGTACGGCATTAATAGAGTCGGTACCGACGCAGTTAACCGCTGGCAGCGCAAAGTTGTTTTCTTTAGCTACCTGGAACACTTTCTGAACGTCATCACCAGTGATCACGCCAGGTTTTACGAAATCAAAAATTTTAGACATGTTGCGAGTCCTGTATCTTCGGCCTTGGAAAGGGGCGAGCTCTTAAAAGCGCGCTGAAAATTGGGCAGGTTTCCCTGCCCTAAAATGGCTTACTTCTTAGCGCGCTCTTCGAGCATGGCTACTGCTGGCAGAACTTTGCCTTCCACGAATTCGAGGAATGCGCCGCCGCCAGTGGAGATGTAGGAGATCTTGTCGGAAATACCGAACAGATCGATGGCTGCCAGGGTGTCACCGCCGCCAGCAATGGAGAATGCGTCGCTGTCTGCAATCGCGTTAGCCACGATTTCAGTACCTTTACGGAAGTTCGGGAATTCGAACACGCCAACCGGACCGTTCCACAGAATGGTTTTTGCATTCTTCAGGATTTCAGCCAGTTTCTCTGCAGAGGCGTCGCCCAGGTCCAGAATCTGCTCTTCATTTTTGATGTCAGAAACAGATTTCAGCTCTGCGGTTGCGGTTTCAGAGAACTCGGTCGCGACGCGAACGTCAGTTGGAACCGGGATATCGCAGGTGCTCAGCAGGCGTTTCGCTTCGTCAACCAGGTCTGCTTCGTACAGGGATTTACCCACGTTGTGGCCCTGGGCAGCAACGAAGGTGTTAGCGATACCACCGCCAACGATCAGCTGGTCAGCGATTTTGGACAGGGAGTCCAGAACGGTCAGTTTGGTGGAAACTTTAGAACCACCAACGATAGCAACCATCGGACGAGCAGGTTCTTTCAGCGCTTTACCCAGCGCATCCAGCTCAGCGGCCAGCAGAGGACCTGCACAAGCGACGTCGGCGAATTTACCGATACCGTGTGTAGAAGCCTGGGCACGGTGAGCGGTACCGAAGGCGTCCATCACGAATACGTCGCACAGTGCAGCATATTTTTTGGACAGGGTTTCGTCGTCTTTCTTCTCGCCTTTGTTGAAGCGAACGTTTTCCAGAACAACCAGTTCACCTTCAGCAACTTCCACGCCGTCCAGGTAGTCTTTAACCAGACGTACCGGGCTGGACAGTTTGTCTTTCAGGTAATTAACAACCGGCAGCAGAGAGAATTCTTCGTTGTACTCGCCTTCGGTCGGACGACCCAGGTGGGAGGTTACCATCACTTTTGCGCCCTGCTTCAGTGCCAGTTCGATGGTTGGCAGAGAGGCACGGATACGCGCGTCGCTGGTCACTTTACCCTCTTTAACCGGTACGTTCAGATCCGCACGGATGAAAACGCGTTTACCTGCCAGATCCAGATCGGTCATCTTAATTACAGACATGGTGAATCCTCTCGTTGATTCTTAAAGTTTTGCAGACGCAATACGCGTCTTACCTGAAACCTTGTGCGGCCATGGCTAACGTGGTGTCGAGCATCCTGTTAGCAAAGCCCCATTCGTTATCACACCAGACCAGCGTCTTGATCAGGTGCGCTCCACTCACGCGCGTTTGGGTGCCATCTACAATGGCGCTGTGCGGATCGTGGTTAAAATCTACTGAGACCAACGGTAATTCCGTATAGTCAACTATACCATGAAATGCTTGCTGTGCCGCCTTTTGCAGCAACAGGTTGACCTCAAAGGCTTTTACCGGTTTTTTAACGGTAACGCTGAGGTCGATCGCCGTCACGTTGATGGTAGGTACGCGGACCGCGATAGCTTCAAAACGATCTTCAAACTGCGGAAAAATTCGGGTTATACCGGCCGCCAGTTTGGTGTCCACCGGGATAATCGACTGACTCGCCGCGCGAGTGCGTCGCAGGTCCGGGTGGTAAGCGTCAATGACCTGCTGATCGTGCATGGCTGAGTGGATCGTGGTAACCGTACCCGACTCAATGCCGTAGGCATCGTCCAGCAGCTTGATGACCGGAATAATACAGTTGGTAGTACAGGAGGCATTGGAGACAATTCGGTGTTCTGCGTGCAACTCGTGATGGTTGACGCCGTAAACCACCGTGGCATCGAGATCGTTACTGCCAGGATGTGAAAAGAGCACTTTCTTTGCGCCAGCCGCCAGATGGGCTTCGCCGTGTTCGCGGTTGCCGTAGACGCCGGTACAATCGAGTACCACATCGACACCCAGTTCACGCCAGGGTAATGCTTCGATCGTCCGCTCATGAAGCACACGGATCACGTCATCACCGACAAGCAGCTGCTCTCTCTCCTGACGAACGTCCCAGGCAAAGCGTCCATGGCTGGTGTCATATTTCAATAAATGCGCCATGCCTGCGGCATCCGCCAGTTCATTGATGGCCACCACGGTAATTTCCGCCCGGCGTCCGGATTCATATAAAGCACGAACCACGTTACGTCCGATGCGACCGAAACCATTAATCGCTACGCGTACGGTCATAAGTCTCCTGCAAAGCTTTCCCTGACACGAGGTGGCTGACAGAGTAATGCAGCAACGCGCTGAGGGGAATCCTTGCCTGTCACAAACTCCAACTGATTGGTCATTTGTCGAACATTTAATCGACTGAAACGCTTCAGCCAGAATAAGCGAAACACGGAATAAAGGGAATGACTGTCCAGACCAATAAGCCAGCTATATGACACACATCACATTTTAAGTGGAATAATTTACAGAGGTATTACATCTTTGAGGAATAACATGCACAAAAAAGCCGGGTGACGCTTACGCCTGCCCGGCCTGAATATTTGTAGGCCCGGCAAGCTACGCGCCGCCGGGCACAACCATGATTACAGCAGTTCTTTCGCTTTCGCGACCACGTTCTCAACGGTGAAGCCGAACTCTTCGAACAGCTGCTCAGCTGGCGCAGACTCACCGAAGGTGGTCATGCCAACGATAGCGCCGTTCAGGCCCACGTATTTGAACCAGTAGTCAGCGATACCCGCTTCGATTGCCACTCGGGCAGAAACGGCTTTCGGCAGTACAGATTCACGGTAAGCCGCGTCCTGCTTGTCGAAGGCATCGGTAGACGGCATGGAGACCACGCGCGCTTTCACGCCTTCGCCTGCCAGCTGATCCCAGGCGGCAACAGCCAGTTCAACTTCAGAACCGGTTGCGATGAAGATCACCTGCGGCTGACCGTCGCAGTCTTTCAGCACGTAACCACCGCGGGCGATGTTCGCCAGCTGCTCTTCGGTACGATCCTGCTGAGCCAGGTTCTGACGGGAGAGGATCAGCGCGGTTGGGCCGTCCTGACGCTCAACGCCATATTTCCACGCTACCGCCGATTCAACCTGGTCACATGGACGCCATGTGGACATGTTCGGGGTCAAACGCAGGGACGCGACCTGCTCAACCGGCTGGTGAGTCGGGCCATCTTCGCCCAGACCGATAGAGTCGTGGGTGTAGACCATCACCTGACGCTGTTTCATCAGCGCAGCCATACGCACCGCGTTACGGGCATATTCCACGAACATCAGGAAGGTGGAGGTGTATGGCAGGAAACCACCGTGCAGGGAGATACCGTTGGCAATCGCGGTCATACCGAACTCACGAACACCGTAATGGATGTAGTTACCGGCAGTATCTTCGTTGATGGCTTTAGAGCCAGACCAGATAGTCAGGTTTGATGGTGCCAGGTCAGCGGAGCCGCCGAGGAACTCTGGCAGCAGCGGGCCGAAGGCTTCGATCGCATTCTGGGAGGCTTTACGGCTGGCGATTTTAGCCGGGTTAGCCTGCAGCTTAGCGATGAACTCGTTCGCTTTGGCGTCGAAGTCTGCTGGCATGTCACCTTTCATACGACGGGTGAACTCTGCCGCTTCCTGTGGGAAGGCTTTAGCGTAGGCGGCGAATTTCTCGTTCCATGCCGCTTCTTTCGCCTGACCAGCTTCTTTGGCATCCCACTGCGCATAAATTTCAGACGGGATTTCAAACGCAGCGTGTTTCCAGCCCAGCGCTTCACGGGTCAGGGCGATCTCTGCGTCACCCAGCGGTGCGCCGTGGGAGTCGTGCGTACCAGCTTTGTTCGGAGAACCGAAACCGATGATGGTTTTGCACATCAGCAGGGACGGTTTGTCAGTCACTGCGCGCGCTTCTTCTACTGCACGTTTAATCGCTTCAGCATCGTGACCGTCAACGCCACGCACCACGTGCCAGCCGTAGGCTTCGAAACGTGCTGCGGTGTCGTCAGTGAACCAGCCTTCAATGTGGCCGTCGATGGAGATGCCGTTGTCGTCATAGAACGCAACCAGTTTGCCCAGTTTCAGGGTGCCTGCCAGGGAGCACACTTCGTGAGAAATGCCTTCCATCATGCAGCCATCACCCAGGAATGCATAGGTGAAGTGGTCGACGATGTCATGACCCGGACGGTTGAACTGCGCCGCCAGCGTCTTCTCGGCAATCGCCATACCCACGGCGTTAGCAATACCCTGACCCAGCGGACCGGTCGTGGTTTCAACACCTGCGGTATAACCCACTTCCGGGTGACCCGGGGTTTTGGAGTGCAGCTGACGGAAGTTTTTCAGCTCTTCGATTGGCAGATCATAGCCGGTGAGGTGCAGCAGGCTGTAGATCAGCATGGAGCCGTGGCCGTTAGAGAGAACGAAACGGTCACGGTCAGCCCAGGCAGGGTTCTGCGGGTTGTGGTTCAGGAAATCACGCCACAGGACTTCGGCAATGTCAGCCATACCCATAGGGGCACCCGGGTGACCGGACTTAGCTTTTTGTACAGCATCCATGCTCAGCGCACGAATAGCATTGGCAAGCTCTTTACGTGAGGACATTTTGACTCCAGATCGGATGTTGAAGGCCATGCCCGTTTCGGCTTGACGACAGCGCGTTTTGGGCTACGCCAGAAAAAAGTGCCAACAATGTAACCCAAGCGACAAAGCATGTACATGGACCATTCTTTTGCCGCTTAAGAAATCTCTGGAACAGGCTCGCACGTTGCGCAATCTTCTCGCCCGCCTTCGTTTATATTCTTTATAATTGGAGCTGCACCCTCCTCCGGGGCGGCAAAACTTTCAGAATTTATCAAGTTTAACGAGTACGGAAGCAACATAATGAAAATGCGTGCAGTAGTGCTGGCTCTGGGAACGACCCTTCTTCTTAGCGGGTGTCAGAATATGAATTCTGGTGGCCTGCTGAGCTCCGGAGCAGAGGCGTTTCAGGCCTACTCCCTCACCGATGCCCAGGTGAAAACATTAAGCGATGAGGCCTGTAAAGAGATGGACGGTAAAGCGACCATCGCACCGGCAGACAGCACTTACGCTCAGCGTCTGAATAAGATTGCTTCAGCACTTGGCGACAACATTAACGGCCAGCCGGTGAACTACAAGGTTTACATGGCGAAAGACGTTAACGCCTTTGCGATGGCTAACGGCTGCATCCGCGTCTACAGCGGATTAATGGATATGATGAACGACAATGAAGTCGAAGCGGTTATCGGCCATGAAATGGGCCACGTTGCCCTCGGCCATGTGAAGAAAGGGATGCAGGTTGCCCTCGGCACGAACGCCGTTCGCGTGGCGGCGGCCTCTGCGGGTGGTATTGTAGGTAGCCTTTCCCAGTCGCAGCTCGGCGATCTCGGTGAAAAACTGGTTAACTCCCAGTTCTCTCAGCGTCAGGAATCTGAGGCCGATGACTACTCTTACGATCTGTTGCGCAAACGTGGGATTAACCCATCAGGTTTAGCCACCAGCTTCGAAAAACTGGCTCAACAGGAAGCGGGCCGCCAAAGCTCCATGTTTGACGACCACCCTGCCTCCGCAGCGCGTGCGCAGCACATCCGCGATCGCATGGCGGCAGACGGGATTAAATAATGTACCGGGGAGGCGCCCGCGTCTCCTTTGAAAAGCCGGGTGGCGGCTTCGCCTTACCCGGCCTGCTTTGTGCGTAAACGTAGGCCCGGTAAGCGCAGCGCTACCGGGCACACAGCTAGTACAGCGTTTTCTGCGGCGGCCCGGCAAACTTCAGGGCGCCAATCTGCCCCATCCGCACCTCCACCACCGACGGCCCCGGCATGGCCAGCGCCTCTGTCATCACCGCATCAAAATCCTCTGCCCGCTCAACGCTCCACGCCTGCAGGCCAATCGCCTGGGCCAGCAGGGTAAAGTCCGGCGTATGCAGCTCGTTATAATACTGCCGCCCGCCAAAATATTTATCCTGAATGCCACGCATCACGCCGTAACCGCCGTCATTCATGATCAGCAGCGTCACGTTGGCTTTCTCCTGCGCCAGCGTCGCCAGCTCGCCTAAATTCAGGCTCAGGCCGCCGTCGCCCACCAGCCCCACCACCTTGCGCTGCGGATTGGCAATCGCAGTACCAATTGCCATCGGCAGCCCCATGCCAATTGCCCCGGCCAGAGAGTGAATGTTCATCAGCGGACCGTTGGCGCGGAACAGACGGCTGCCCCACAGGCTGCCGGAAACGGTGATATCACGCACGAGCAGGCCATCCTGCGGCAGCGCTTTCTCGATGGCGTCGTTGAGCTTCGCATAGGCACCACACTGCTCGCGCAGACCCTGCTCAGCTTGCTCCACCGCCTGCTGTACCTGCGTGTCCCACTGCGCGTTACCCCATTCACGCCCCTGCGCTTTTGCAGCCAGCGCGTTAAGCAGCGCTGAACAATCGGCTACCAGCGTCTTATCCATCAAATAGTTACGGCTTGCCGCCGCCGGATCGATATCGATCTGCACCCGCGGAGAGGGCAGTTCGAGCGTCCATGAACGGGTCTCATTGCTGCGCAGGCGTGAGCCCGCCACCAGCGTAAAATCACACCGGGCGATCAGCGCCTCCACTGACGACGAGTTGTGGAAAGCCCGCAGGCTGGCGCGATGGCTGTCCGGCAGCACGCCGCGCGCGTGGGTGCTGGAGATCACGGTGATGCCCGCATCCGCCAGCTTTTTCACAGCGTCAGCGCTGCCCAGCGCCCCGCCACCCAGCCACAGCAGCGGCTGTTTCGCCTGCTTCAGCTGCGCCCAAAGCGCATCAACCATTCCGGCGTCTGGCGCTGAAACTGACACCGGTTTTACCGGCGCCGTCACCAGCGACAGCGGAATTTTCGCCCCCTGAATATCAATCGGGATCTCCACAGAGACCGGCCCGCACGGCGGCGTCTGTGCCTCCTGAATCGCTTTATGGAGAATCGCTATCGCCTGGTTGGCATTGCTGATGCGATATGCCCGTTTTGAACTGGCCTTCAGGAAGGTCAACTGGTCGCGGGTTTCGTGAATAAACCCGGTGTCGGCATCCAGCCAGGCTTTTTCCACCTGTCCGGTTAAATGCAGCAGCGGCGTGCAGGCATTCATCGCTTCCACCAGCGCGCCTACCGCGTTACCTGCCCCTGCCCCGGTACTGGTCAGCGCCACGCCGAGGCCGGAAAAACGCCCGTGGGCATCGGCCATGGTGACGGATCCCGCTTCGCCGCGCGCGGGCACAAAGCGGATATTGCCGCGCTGCCCTACTGCATCGGCGATGGGCAGGTTGTGAATGGAGATGACGCCGTAGATGGCCTCAACCTGATACTGCTCCAGCGTTCTGGCGATGGCGTCGCCGACGGTTATCATTTCGCTCATTGCTCACCCTTTTTCAGTCGCACCAGTGGTTGACGCTGTTACCCGTCGCCAGATAAATGCTCTTTTGTTGCATCCAGGCTTTCAGCCCCTGAATGCCCTTTTCGCGGCCCAGACCGCTCTCTTTAAAGCCCCCGAACGGGGTCGAAATCGCAAAGACCTTGTAGGTGTTGATCCACACCGTGCCCGCCTCAAGCTGCTCGCTTAAGCGCAGCGCACGTCCGGTATCCCGCGTCCAGATCCCGGCAGCCAGACCATATACCGAGTCGTTCGCCTGCTGGATCAACGCCGCTTCATCGTTAAATGGCATCGCCACCAGCACCGGGCCGAAGATCTCCTCCTGACAGGCGCGGGCGCTGTTGCTCAGCCCTTCGATAATCGTTGGCTGGAAGAAGCTGCCGTTTGCAAGATTGGGATCGGCTGGGATCTCCCCGCCGCACAGCACGCGGCCCCCTTCGCGCTTCGCCAGCTCGACGTAGGCCTGCACGCTCTGGCGATGCTTATCGTTGATCAACGGCCCGACGTGGATGCCGTCGGTAAACGGATGCCCGACGCGCAGGCCACGGGTTAACTCCAGCAACCGCACCATCAGCGGAGCGTAAAGGCTTTCGTGGATAAACAGCCGCGACCCGGCGATACAGGCCTGTCCCGCCGAGCTGAAGATGCCGAAGCAGATCCCGCGCGCGGCCTGCTCGATATCCGCATCGTCGAGCACGATGGTCGGGGATTTACCGCCCAGCTCAAGAGAGGCCGGGATCAGCTTTTCCGCCGCCACGTGCGCCAGATGACGGCCAGTGGTGGTGCCGCCGGTAAAAGAGATTTTGCGCACTTTAGGATGGCGTGCCAGCGCATCGCCAATGACCGAGCCTTTGCCCGGCAGCACGCTCAGCAGCCCGGCGGGCAGCCCCGCCTGTTCAAAGATGCGGGCCAGCTCCAGCGCCATCAGCGGCGTCGCTTCGGCGGGCTTGAGGATCACCGCGTTACCGGCGGCAATGGCCGGAGCGACTTTCTGCATTTCACTGGCAATCGGCGAGTTCCACGGCGTAATGGCTGCCACCACGCCAAGCGGCTCATAGCGACTCAGGGTTAGTAAATCCGGCTGGCGCGGCGTCGGAAGCTCCCCTTCCAGCAGTTCGCAGGCGGCGGCAAAGTAGCGCGCCGTTCCCGCCGCGCTCATCACCAGCCCGCGTGCTTCCGCCAGCGGTTTGCCGTTATCGCGGCTCTGCATCTGCGCCAGCTCGTCGACGCGGGATTCAATCTGATCCGCCACTCTGTGCAGGATCTTCGCGCGCATATGCGGCAGGCTGTTGCGCCACAAGGGATCGCGCCACGCCAGCTCGCCAGCCTCGATTGCGTCATGCAGATCGTCGAGGCTTGCCGCGTTTAAAACCGCGTTGATCGTTCCATCAGCCGGGAAGTGGCTCTGCATCGGGTTGCCGCCGCCGTGTCGCCACTGCCCCCCGATAAAAATCTTCAGTTCGCTCATCGTCACTCCTCAGCTCAGGGCCAGCTCGCGGCAGGCGCGGACCGCGCTCAGTGCCGCCAGGGTGGAGGTTTTCGGGTTAGAGGCAAGCGGCAGCCCGCTCAGCTCAAGATGGAACTCGCCAAACACGCCTTCGACGTGCAGCGTGTGGGTATTGCGTTTCGTGGCCGGGTCGACCATCAGCTGTACGCGGGTCTCATCCATCCCCACGCCGCCGAGCGCCACGGTCGCCGCCACGTTGGCGTTGGCCGGGAACAGTCGTGCCGCCTCCCGGGCGCTGCCTTCGAAAAAGACCTGCGCCACTGACACCGAATTAAGATCGATAAGCTGTTCGGCGTAGCTACCGCGCCAACTGGCCGGGCTTTTACGCGACTGATAGGTCACGCGCTCAAGCCCGCCCTCTTTCGCCGCCGCCAGCCCGTCGATGCCGGCCACCGCGCCGGAGAGCAGCGTCAGTTTGCCGCCCGCGTTGAGCAGGCGCTGCTCCAGCGCGCTATCTGCCAGTGCGCCGGTGGAGATCACCGCCAGATGCCAGCCGCGATGCAAAATATCCTCGCCGTACTGCGCCACCGCCTGCTGGCTGGCGCACTCCAGCACCAGATCGGGCGCTTCAGCGCACTCCAGCGGCGAGGTCAGCGCCACCACCGCATCACCAAACTGCTGGCGAATCGCCGCGTGATGAGACGCGCGCGCCACGATCCAGCCGATAGCGACACCGGCAGGCAGGCGCTCGATCACCGCCTGCGCCATGGCGCCGAACCCAATTAACATGATCTTTTTCATGATGCGTCCTTACAGATGGCGGCAGAAGCCGCCGGAAACGTCCAGCGCGGCGCCGGTGGTAAACGAGGCCAGCGGCGAGGCGAGGAACAGCAGCGCCTGCGCGGGCTCCTGCGGCTTGCCGAGGCGCGCCATCGGGATGCCGCGTTTGCGCGCGATCTCTGCCGTCCACTCCGGCCAGCTCTGGCTTTTGTCTGTACGGTTTTCAAAGCGGCGCTGCCACTGGCCGGACTCCACCATGCCGAGCAAGATGGAATTCACCCGAATGCCTTTCCCCACCAACTCTTTCGAGAGTGTCAGCGTCATATTCAGCAGCGCGGCACGGGCGGCAGAGGTGGCAATCATGTGCTCCTCCGGCTGCAGCGCCAGTAGCGAGTTGACGCAGGTGATGGAGGCGATGTCGGACTGCTCCAGCAGCGGCTGAAACGCCTGCACCGGATTGATCACTCCGAACAGCTTCAGCTCGGCCTCGTGCAGCCACGCCTCGCGCGGCGTATCCTGGAAGTGCGCCACGTAGCCCTGCCCGGCGTTGTTGATCAGCATATCCGCCGCACCAAAGCGCGCCTGAACGGCATCCGCAAAGGCCTGCATCTCGTCAGCGTTCAGCACGTCGCATCGATAAGAGAAAACCTCCCCGTCGGGGTATTCGTTATGCAGCGCGGCATGGGCGCTGGCGAGGCGATCCGGATCGCGGCCACAGAAGGCCACTTTAGCCCCCTCGCCCAGCAGCAGGCGCAGCGTTTCAAAGCCAATGCCAGAAGAACCGCCGGTGACGACCGCTATGCGCCCATCAATTTGTGCATTCATCGCGCACCTCTTCGTTAATGCGTAAAAGCTGTTGGTTAAAAAACGCGTCGTTATCGAGATAGCTGGCGTGACCGGCCTGGGGAATGGCGATAAACGGCAACCCGTATCGCAGCGCCAGCCCCTGCACCAACTCCGGCTGCGTAATCGCATCCTGCTCGCCGCACCAGACTTCAAAATCGCCCGGGTAGCGCTTAAGCCAGGCATGGATGTCGTCATATGCCAGCATCCACGCGGCGGCCAGGTAGCCCTCCGGGCGCAGCTTGCGCATCCCTGACGCCACGGTGGCAATATCCTCCGCGCGCGCGCCAGGGCGCAGCAGCTTCGCGGCGCGGGTCTGGGCGAGGATTTCGCCGCCCAGTGCCATCTGTTGCTCGCGGTTGCGCCAGACCTGCTCGCGCTGCTCCGGCGCGGCCTGGCCGTAGCCCTGCGCGGCATCCGCCAGCACCAGATGGATAACGCGTTCCGGGAACTTCGCCGCAAAAGCACTGGCGACCAGCGCCCCCAGAGAGTGCCCTACCAGCACCGCCTGCCAGACGCCCGCCCGATCGAGCATCGCCGCCAGCGCGTCGGCGTAATCTCCGGCGTTTGCCCGTTCAGCTGCCAGCATCGGGCTTTCGCCATAGCCGGGCATGTCCCACGCCAGCACCCGAAAACCGTCCAGCGCCATCTGCTTATGCCAGGAGGCGGCGCAGGAGCTGATGCCGTGCAGCAACATCAGCGGAATGCCGCATCCCTGTTCACGAAATTCCGTCATCGTGCACCCCTTAGTTCCGCTTCACTTTTGAGAGCGGATGATCGGCCGGGTAGGTCGGGATTTCCGGCTTGTTAGTGCCCAGCATGACGCACATCAGCGCCTCTTCTTCGCCGTGGTTGAACAGCCCACGATAGATACCCGGCGGGACGGAGATGAGGTCACGCTCGCGCAGCACGGTTTCGGTGTAGTTGTCGCCATCCTGGATCATCAGCGTGATCTGGCCTTTCAGCATGAAGAAGACCTCTTCCACATCGTCATGCAGGTGCAGCGGCCCTTCGCACTTCGACGGCAGTACCATGGTGGAGAAGGTAAAGTGATCCGCCTGCACGGTGTTGGTGTCGTTCGCCACGCCGGTGGCACCGGTGCCGATGTAGCGCATCTGCGCCCGGCGGTATTTCGGATCAAAATCGGCCTGGAACTTCAGGGCGTTCCAGTCATATTTACGCCCTTCGAAGCGCGCGATGCGCGACTCGACCCACTCTTCCATCGTCAGGTGGTCAGGTTTGATGCCAGATTTGTTGGTTATGGTTGAATCAGTCATGACACTCTCCTCAGTAACGTCTCAGCAGCGGCAGTAACAGGACGCAGCCCACCGCCGCCATCACCGCCAGAAAAATCAGCCCGGAATCCATGCTGTGGGTGAAGGCGATAAGCGCGCCCATCACCGCCGGCGACAGCGCGCCCGCAAAGTTTCCCAGCCCGTTGAAGATGCCGCCCGCCGTAGCACTCACCCGTGGATGGGTGGCCTTTGCCAGCAGGGCGAAAATGTTGGGCGCCCCGGTGCCCCACATAAAGGTACTGAAGCTCATCGCCGCGATGATGGTCAGCGGGGTGTCGAGGTGCATGACCGCTGCCAGCCCCACCGCCGCCCCCGCCATGGAGATAAAGCAGGCCGCGGCGCGCTTATCGACCCGGTCCGAGAGCCATGCGCCAATCACCTCGCCTGCCAGCATGGCGATAAACGGCATCGACGACAGCCAGCCCGCATGCTCCAGATGAATGCCCTTCCCCTTGATCAGGTAGCCCGGCAGCCAGCCGTTGATACCCCACAGGTAGGTCAGGAAGGCGATGTTAAAGATGCAGATGATCCAGAAGTGCGGACTGACGAACAGCTCGCGCCGGGCCGCGCGACGCTCATCCTGCGACGCCTGAGTAGTGGCCGGTTTCGCATCCAGACGGATCCCCCGCAGACCGATGCGCACAAAAATAAGCACCGGCACGGTCAGCATCGCCATCACGAAGAAGGTGCTCTGCCAGCCGAAGGTATTCAGCAACCAGAGGGAGAGCGGGAAGCCAATCGCCGCCCCCACCGGGGTGCCCAGCAGCCACAGCATGGTGGCGCGCGCCTGCAGATGCTGCGGGAAGTTGTGGCGCACAATGGCGAAGGCCAGCGGGAAGAGCGGCCCTTCTGCCACCCCCAGCAGGATGCGCAGGACAATCATCAGCGTGTAGTTATGGGTAAAGCCCATCGCCACCATCAGCACGCACCAGATCACCATCATCCCGGTGAGCAGGCGCAGCGGGGCGATTTTGTCCCCCAGCCCGCTTAAAAAGACCGATGAAAAGCCGTAGCTCAGCAGGAAGGCGCTCATCAGAATGCCGAGGCGCGTGGTGTCGAAATCGATGCCCATCGCCTGCTGGAAATGGCCGTCAGAAAACAGCGCCGCAATGCTGATTTTGTCGAAAAACGCCAGCAGCACGCAGGCCAGCAGCGCCAGCGGGATGGCCCAGCGCACCGCTTTTTCAGGCGTGCGGGTTCCCTCACCGCTCGCCTCAACGGGCGCGGTGTTGGTCTCTAATGTGGTCATATCTCCCCCTACGGGTGCGGGTTAGCTATCGCAATGACATCAGTGAAAAGGTCGGGTCGCTGAGCGGTACGTCTGACAGATCCCTTCCCGCCGCCATCCAGCGCTTCGCCAGCTTGACGGTGCGCGCATCGTTGAACGCCACCAGCTGCGTCAGCCGCCCGTTCGCGTCGAGCGAGAAGAACAGCGAATCGTCCCGCACTATCGTGCTGCTGCCCGGCTGCGGAATACCGAGGATCTGAATGTTGTGCTGATATTGATCTGACCAGAGCCACGGCGCGTCGTCGTAACCTGACGCATCGGGGTTGAGCATTGCTTTCGCCGTCGCCACCGCCTGATTCTGGGCAAAGGCCCAGGACTGGATGCACAGGCCGTAGTGATGATGCTGGGCCACATCCCCGGCGGCAAAGATGAACGGATCTGCGGTGCGTCCCTGGGCATCCACCACGATCCCGCGTTCGGTTTTAAGCCCGGCGTTACGCGCCAGTTCCAGGTTGAGATCGACACCGATCCCCACCACCACCGCATCAAAGGTTTTACGCTGGCCGTCGCAGTGGATGACCGGCAGACCGTTATCGTCTTCCAGCTCCAGCGCGCCGCAGCCGGTGCGGATCGCCACACCCTGCTCGCGGTGAATGGCCTCTAAGCGCTGCGAAACCTCGCCACTCACCGAGCGCATGCAGAGTGCGGGCTGCTGCTCGAACAGCGTGACCGCCACGCCGCTGCTGCGCGCGGAAGCGGCAATCTCAAGACCGATCCAGCCGCCGCCAACGATAGCCAGGGTGCGGCTCTCCGCCAGACGGCTTTTCAGACGCTGCGCGTCCTGCCAGTGGCGCAGGGTGTAGACCTGCGGGTGCGCCGCCCAGGCCTCACCCGGCAGGCGCGCCCGCCCTCCGGTGGCCAGTAAAAGCATGTTGTAACTAAGGCGTTCGCCGTTGCTTAAAACAACCGCTTTCGCTTCACGATCAATGGATTCAGCCCGCAACGGACGATACCAGGTCAGGTTCAGCGCCTGCTGCGCCTCTTCGGAAAAGAGTCGCGGAAACGCCGCCTCTGGTTGCAAAAGAGCCGCTTTCGACAGCGGTGGCCGTTCGTAGAAATCCCATTCCTCTTCCGCCACCACGCAAATCTCGCCGTCGAAACCCTCGTCACGCAGGGTTTTAGCCGCCCAGCCCCCCGCCTGGCCGCCACCGATAATGACAATGCGCGACGTCATACCGCCTCCGTTTTTTTCTGCTGACGGCGCGTGTCGTGATCGATCCCGCCTTCCACCGCCCATTCGGTAAAGGAGACCAGCGAGTGCTCCAGCTCGCGCGGCTGCCAGTTTTCGGTCAGGTAGTCGTCGTTGGTGTAGTACTCAAACGCGCCGCCGGTCGGGCTATTGACGTACCAGAAGTAGGCCGACGAGACCGGATGGCGGCCCGGCCCGATAAAGGTGCTCCATTCATTTTTATTCATCGCGATACCACCGCCGATCACCTCGTGGATATCGCGCACGGTAAAGGCCACGTGGTTCAGGCCGCGCTTACGGTTCGGCAATTGCAGCAGGAACAGGTTGTGATGCCCCCCACGTACGCCGCAGCGCAGGAATACGGCGCGGTTGATGTAGCGGTCAGAGACCTGGAAACCGAGCACCTCGCGGTAGAATTTCTCCACCGCCGCCAGCTCCTCCACGAAAAACACCACGTGGCCGACGTTGATGGGCTGGGCGCGATCGTAAACCGGGCTGGGGGTGTCAATCCGGCGGGCATCGCCCCACTGGTTGATCGGCTCGACGTTCAGCTCCACGTCGGTCTGCTGGCTGACCTGCACGCGCAGGGTCATGCCGTTCGGGTCAAGGCATTCCAGCGCGTCGCCCACTTCGCGAAAGCCGGGCTGCTGCGCAAGCTTCGAGCGCAGTGCGTCCAGATCGTTCTGGGTCGCCACTCCCCAGGTCATGCGGCGCAGGGTGTTACCCGCTTCAAACGCCGGGGGCAGATCGGGGCTGTCGATCGGGTTAAGCTCCACGCGCGCGCCGCTCAGGGTGGTAAAACGCTGGCCGCTGGCATCGCCCGTCAGGCCAAAATCACGCATAAATTTGGCGCAGTGCGTCAGGTTCTCAACGCCAAATTCCAGCTTTTCAATTCCGGTTACACTCATCGTTCGTTGCCTCATCTGGCCCAAATTGGGCGTAAAACATGCCCGACGCAGTGAAGCGCCTGACGTTAACTCACTGATTTAACTGGCCTGTGATAAATACCCTAAGAAGCCAGAAATTTTGTCCGCCGCCAGACGAACCTCGTTTTGCAGTCGCTCGCGGTCGGCTTGTGGGATCTCTTCCGACGGCACCAGAATGCTCACTACCGCCGCCACGCGATGGCTTCGGTCAAACACCGGATAAACGATGGAGGAGATACCGTGGCGGAAGAAGGATTCACCGATCACGTATCCGCGGGCTTTATCCTGCTGCACCATTTGCCACAGGGCTTCACGGTCGTGAAGCTGACCCGGCGTGTTGCCCGGCAGGCGCTCCTGCGGGAACAGCTGTTCGAAATCGGCGCGGGAAATATCGGTCAACAGCATGCGGCCGAGCGAGGTGCAGTGCACCGGCAGACGGGTGCCAATGCTGACCTGATTGATGCGCGACCCGGCGGCGCTGACGCGGGCGATGTAGATGATGTCGCGCCCGTCGCGGATCGCCAGATGGCTACTGCACTGGCTGACGTCACGCAGTTGTTCAATCACCGGCTGACCCACCTGCGCCACATCCAGCGAGGCGATGTACTCAAAGCCCAGACGCAGCACGTTCATGCCGAGCGAGAAGGTATTGGTACGGGTGTTGCGCTCCAGAAAGCCCATATACTCCAGGGTCTGCACCACGCGGTAGGCGGTGGCCTTCGGCATATCCACCAGCCGGTGCAGCTCGGCAAAGGTCAGATCGCGATGCTGCTCGCCGAAGGCCAACAGCAGCTGTAAACCGCGCTCCAGCCCCGGCACCAGATACTTCACTTCCTGATCGTTTGCCATAATCGCCCTACCTTAGTTAAAGACAAAACCGCCGTTGACCGGAATAAGCTGCCCGGTGATGAACCGCGACAGATCGCTTAACAGCCAGACCACGCTGCCGGTGACATCTTCCGGCTGCTGCGCCCCCGTTAACGCCCGGCCATTTTCATAGAGCTGATGCCGTTCGGCGGGCACATATTCCGTCGCCTCAACGCGGGTTAATCCCGGCGCGATGGCGTTAATACGAATACGCTTTTCACCTAGCTCCCGCGCCATTGAGCGGGTCATAGCAATCACGGCCCCCTTACTGGCGACGTAGGCCATCAGGCGCGGCGCGCCCCACAGGGCGGTATCGGAGGCTACGTTCACAATCCCTGCCCCTTCCCGCAGCAGCGGCACGGCGGCGCGGGTGACCAGCCAGGTGCCTTTGACGTTGACGCTCATTACCCGATCCCAGAGATCCGGATCGTAATCGAGCATGTTTTTGCCGCCGACGCCGGTCGCCATCGCCGCGTTATTCACCAGGCCGTCAATCTGCCCCAGCTCGCCAATGGCACTGAACACCTGTTCGATGGAATGCGGATCGGCCAGATCGATAACGTGCGATTCGATCGCATAACCCTGTTCGCTCAGCCCGTGGGCGCTTTCAGCCAGCTCGCCTTTCAGGATGTCGCACATCACCACCGCCGCCCCCTGCTCCGCGCAGGCTCTGGCGAAGTGGTAGCCCAGCCCGCGCGCGGCACCGGTTACAACGATGCGTTTTCCGCTCAACAGCCCGTTCATCAGGCGGCTCCCTGCTGCGCGTCGCGCATCGCCAGCTGCTCTTTCGCAGCTTTTTGCATCATGCGGCGCAGGCGGGAGAGACCAACGTCATGCTGGTAGAGGTATTCATGGTCGCGGGCGTTTGGCGCCATGCTTTCCAGCACCACACGATCCTGCTCCAGCACTTCCCAGTGCAGTTTTTCCAGGCGGTTACGGTACATAAAGCGCCACATATCGCGCTGCCAGCCCTGCACGCGGCGGATGCGCCAGAAGAAGACGCGGCAGTTGTCGTTATCTTCCGGTACCACCATACCGACGATAAAGAAGTGGCCGCCCGGCCCGAAACGCTTCCTGTAAGGAATGGAGAGGCGCATCCAGCAGGTGCCGCTGTTGCCCAGCTCCACCCAGTCGAAGTTGACGCCGCTCTGCCCTTTTTTCTCAAAGATGAAGCCGGTTTTGGTCGGCTGGAGCACCATGTCGGCCTTGCGGTCCCCTTCCGCCATTGAGTGCGAGGAGGAGTGCAGATAGGTGCCGTGCATCGGGTCCATCACGTTTTCCAGCGCGTACTGGTAATTGCATTTCCACCCGGCGGTGCAGAGGAAGTTGCTGAAATTTTCCATGTCGGCGAGTTCATCCGGGAAGGTCAGTTCGTCCGGCTGCTGATCGGCGGTGACGCCGAACCACAGGAAGATGGCGCCGTGCGCCTCCTGCACGTTATAGCTGCGTACGCACTGCTGGCCGACCAGCGGACATTTGTCCACCGCAGGCACATCTTTCACTTCGCCATTGCCTGCCACTTCCACGCCGTGATACCAGCAGGCGATGCGGTCCCCGAGATTCCAGCCCATCGACAGGCGCGCGCCGCGGTGCGGACAGCGGTCCTCCAGCGCCTGGACCTGGCCGTCTTTGTTGCGCCAGACCACAATCTGCTCCCCCAGGCGGGTAATGCCCACCGGTGCAGACTGCACTTCCCAGCTCGCCAGCACCGGATACCAGAGGCCGCGCAGACCTTTATCGAGATAGTTTTGTACGGTAGTCGTCATCGCGTTGTCCTCAGTAGCCGTTAACCTGTAAGAATGCCTGGAAGCTGGCGTCGCTCCACGGCTCGCCCTGCTGATCGTGCATCCGCACCGCGTTCAGCCCCTTCACCAGCTCCGGTAAGGTTTCAATGCCCTGCTCAAAGAGATCTTCCAGCGTGGCGATAAGGCTCATTTCCCAGTTTTCCGGCACCCGGCTGCGGGTCTGCCAGATCAGGTTCTGGTACTCGCCCGGTTTATGAATGGCGCCGTTCCCGCCTTCTGCCGGGGGCGTAAACTGGCGGCTTTCGGGCAGCGCCGGGTTGAAGTTCAGGATGTCGCTCATGCCACGGTCTCCTCGACAAAAGTAATCTGGATTTGATTTTCAAAGACCCGAACCGGGTAGCGGTTAAGGTTTCGGCCGCCGGGGCCGTGCAGGCACTGGCCGGTTTTGACGTCGAACACCGCCTCGTGCAGCGGACATTCCACTTTGCCGTCCTCAACAAAGCCCTGACTCAGCAGCGCATAGGCGTGCGGGCATACGTCTTCCAGCGCGTAATATTCGCCGTCGATTAAATAAACGCCGATCTCTTTACCTTTTACGTTGCCGCTAAAAGGGAAATCTTCCTGTACTTGTTCTGCGTCACATACGCCTATCCAGCTCATCGCGATCCTCCAGGCTTTTGTTTCATATATGAAACTCTGTTTCTTATTTAATACGGTCAATATAAAAGCGATGAATGTTTCGTCAAGCGTCAATGTGACGAATTTGTTAATTGATCGGCAATTAATAAGCTAAGTGTGCAAGGGATCACGAAAAAATGCAGCGATATGAAATTTTCATTATTGAGGCGTGAAAGAA
Source organism: Leclercia sp. M-A074-M (assembly GCF_965195605.1). Classification (NCBI taxonomy): domain Bacteria; kingdom Pseudomonadati; phylum Pseudomonadota; class Gammaproteobacteria; order Enterobacterales; family Enterobacteriaceae; genus Leclercia; species Leclercia sp. M-A074-M. Next base: position 288,503 of record NZ_CBDAHM010000006.1, read on the forward strand.
TACGTTTTAGCGATGAGCTAAAAGAGTAAATGAAAAATATTGACTTCTTTTCTTTTTCTTCCTTAAAAATAAAGCAAAGAAAAATCGACAGGTTTCACCCGTGAAACACATTTTAAAACAACCTTTTAAAAACAACGAGTTTCACAGGTGAACCATTTTAGCTCCGTGACAATCACATTGATAAAAATATAAATTCTCGAACGCATAAGGCGGGCAATATGACGGCAAGATGGCAAGGCACAATTGCACTGTTATTTCTCATTATTATTTCCTACGTTGACCGGGTAAATATTTCGGTGATGATTTTAAATCCGGAATTTGCCGAACATTTTCAGTTAAATGAAAACAGAATGTTACAAGGAATGTTAATGACCTGCTTTCTGCTGGGTTATGGATTCTCGGCTTTATTATTAACACCGGTTATCGAAAGCAAACTGCATTATCGGCAGGGGTTGTTAAGCAGCATTGCGATCTGGGCCCTGGTCTGCGCTGTTTCGCCATTGCTGGGCTCGCTAATGGGGATGCTTATCGCCCGCCTGGTATTGGGCATTGCCGAAGGTCCGCTCTTTTCCCTGAAAACGCGCTTTATAAGCGATAACTTCAGCGCGGAAGAGATAGGCAAACCCAACGCCGTCACCGCGCTGGGCGTCTCGCTCGGGCTGGCGGTGGGCTTTCCGCTCGTCACCTGGCTGATGGCACATCTGGGCTGGGCGGGTTCGTTCTATGCGCTGGCGGCAATCAATCTGCTGCTGGGTGGCGGGTTAATCTGGCGCTTCCTGCCCGCACCGCGTGGTGCGGTGAAGATGAAAAAACCAGGATTTGTCGAAACCTTTACCCTCGCCTGGCAAACGCCGCTGCTGGGCTGGATTTTACTGGTTGAAATCGCCACCCTGAGCTATCTCTGGGGAAGCAGTGCCTGGCTGCCCGCGTGGCTGCGGGATGAACACCATTTCTCCCTTCACGCGACGGGCTGGCTTGCGGCGATCCCTTTCCTGCTGAGCCTGGGTTCAAAGTTCCTGGGTGGTGTACTGCTCGATAAAATGCGCCCGGACCAGGCTCCGGTACTCTTTGTTGTGGGCGGCGCGTTGACCGCGTTGTCAGTGGTCGCCCTGATGCTCAGCCATCAGCCGGTATGGCTGGCGCTGTTTATGCTTTCCGCCAATATCTTTTGGGGGCTTCAGGGGGCCGCCATTCCTGCCGTGATCCAGCATCACGCCGCACGAGAAGCGGTGGGCAGCGCCTACGGGATCATTAATGGGATTGGCAATATCTGCGCGGCGTTTATTCCGCTGCTGATGGGGATGGTGATGAAATCGGCCGGGTCGGTCAGTTCCGGTTTTTCGGTGCTGGTGGCGTCGCAGGTTATCACTCTGCTGGCCGGAGGAATGTTGCTGCTGCGCATGCGTCGCGCAGCAGCACTCAGCGCGTAAGGCTTACTCGCCTTTTTTCGCTGCCTGGATGTAGAGCATCTCCAGCGCCAGGGTCGCTGCGGCCAGCGCAGTGATCTCGGACTGGTCATAGGCAGGGGCCACTTCAACGACGTCCATACCGACGATGTTCAGATCCTTCAGGCCGCGCACCAGTTTGATGGCGCGGTCTGAGGTCAGGCCGCCAATTACCGGGGTACCGGTACCTGGGGCAAAGGCTGGATCCAGGCAGTCGATGTCGAAGGTCAGGTATACCGGCATATCACCGACGATCTGCTTAACCTGGGCGATGATGTCATCCACGCCGCGATCGTTCACCTGGCAGGCGTCCAGCACGGTGAAACCGTTGTCTTTGTCGAATTCGGTACGGATGCCGATCTGTACGGAGTGGTTCGGATCGATCAGACCTTCCTTCGGCGCGGTGAAGAACATGGTGCCGTGGTCAAATTCACAGCCGTTCGCGTAGGTGTCGGTATGCGCATCGAAATGCACCAGCGCCATCTTACCGAAGTGTTTCGCGTGGGCGCGCAGCAGGGGCAGCGTCACGAAGTGGTCACCACCGAAGGAGAGCATGCGCTTGCCGGCAGCCAGCAGTTTTTCTGCGTGCGCCTGCAGTTTTTCACTCATTTCACGCGCGTCGCCGAAGGCATACACCAGGTCACCGCAGTCCACGACGTTCAGGCGCTCGCGCATGTCGAAGTTCCACGGGAAGCGGTTATGCTCCCAGGCGAGGTTGGTGGAAACCTGACGAATGGCCGCCGGGCCATGACGGCCACCGGCACGACCGGATGTCGCCATATCAAATGGTACGCCGGTGATCACCCAGTCCGCATCGCTGTCGTAAGGCTGGAAGTTCATCGGAAGGCGTAGAAAACCAAAGGCATTGGAAACTAACGAGTTGTCGTACTGGTGACCTAAGGTGCTCATGGCAAAAACCTCATATTCGTCGCTATAAAAAAACCCTCCCGCGTCGTTAGCCCGACGAGGAAGGGTTAGATTGGAAAAGGCAATAAAAAGAATTATCGCCGTTAATCTGCGCAGGTTCAAGTCAGGAAAAACGATCCCCCACCTCACCCCTTATAAGCGACGCAACCGGTCGATCAGCGGACCGGCCTCCTTAATCAGCGTTGCCGTTGACGGCTGGCACAAACACTCCAGCGAAACCGCCCCCTGATAGTTGGCCGCTTTTAGCGCCAGATAGATGTCGTCAATCGGCAAATGGCCATACCCCGGAAACGCCCGGTTAGAGTCGGCAAAATGCACATGCCGCAGCCGGGAGCCCAGCAAGGCTATCGCGTCGGTGAAATCGCGATCCTCAATATTGGCATGGAAAATATCCCATAACACGCCGACATTTTCCGGTGCGTCGCAGAAGCTCATAAACGCCATCATATCCGCCGCGCTGTGCAGATGCGCGATTTCATAGCGATTGAGGGCTTCAAGGACCAGCGTTACGCCGCACCGCTTCGCCTGCTCCACGCACGGCGCCATCGCCTCCGCCAGCGCATGCATATACTCGGTTTTACTCAGCATCCTGTCCGTTGCGCGCAATGAGCCTATGGTGACATGGCTCGACAGCTGCGCGGCGGCGTCAATATGTTCCGCCAGGCGCTGTTGAGTACGCAAAACCACCGCCCTGTCGCTGGAAAGTAAAGAGAGGCCATCGCGCTTGCGGGCCTGGCCCGTGGCAATAGTCGTACACCCCAGCCGGTAATCATCCAGCCGCTTTTTCAGCCATGAGACCTCCATGCCTTCATAATCATTGATGCACAGTTCGGCGGCGTCGAAGCCGCTTTGCGCCAGCCACGCCAGCCCCTGCTCAAAGTCCTGCGGGGTAAAAGGCGAAAAAAGCGTTTCATAACGGCAGGTTAGCGTTGCGCTAAAGGTAATCATATCCTTCCCCATCATCTGTGAACCGGTATCGTCGGGTTAGCGCATTGCTCTGCCCAGGATGCGTTCGGCATTACGGGAGAAGCTTTTCGCCGCCTGCTCTACCGTAAGGGTGCCCTGGTCGATATTTTCAATGGTGTTGTGCCAAAGCTCGACAAACTGCGGGTTATCGAAATAGGGCGAGGTGGGGATGTTATGGGGCAGTGCCAGGGAGGCGTTGATCCCGGCTACGGTAATATTGTCCTTTTGAATCACTCCCTCTGCTTCCAGCTGCTGCGCGGCCTTTTTACTCAGCGGCGTGCCGCGCTCCAGCCCCATCGCTTTGACGCCCTGCGGATCGTTCATTAAAAAATCGATCAGCTTCGCCGCCTCCTGTGGGTGCTTCGTCGATTTCCCCACGCTGAACATCATTGTCGGCTTGAAGAATAATCCGGCATCTTTCGCCCCCGGCAGCATAAAGAATGGCCCCAGCTCCAGCTTGTTATAGGGCGCGGTCAGGTTGTTTTCATACATCACGGCATTCGTATTCCACATATAGATGCCGCCCCATTTTCCCTGGATCCAGGGCTTCATCTCCCAGGTATTACTTTTGCCGTAAGAGGAGAGTACCCGCATGGAAGGGAAGACGTGGCTGTCGACAAGATCTTTATACAGCTGGAAGAACTCCACCCACTGCTGCGGGGTATAGTTGAACTTGCCCGTTTTCTCATTAATCGCCGGAATCGCGTACTTCTGCACCATCCAGGACTGTACCAGCGTCAACGACTCCATATAGTCGAGAACCAGCGGATATTTCTCTTTGTCTTTTGCCTGAAACGCTTTCCCGGCCGCCATCAGCTCCGGCCAGCTCTGCGGGTAGCTGACGCCCATCTCCTGCCATAATTTCTTGTTGTAGTAGAAGCTGCGCGCCGTCACCGCCACCGGAATGCCGTTCAGCTTGCCGTTGACCGTGGTGGTACTCAGAGACTGCGGGTCATATTGCCCGAGGTCGAGCACCGCTTTCTGGCTGTAGAGATCATAAAAGCCGTTGCCGTCCCGGGAAAAAATAGGCAGCCAGTTCCAGTTGGTCTGAATGACATCCGGCTCGTTGCCGCCCGCAATCTGTACGGTCAGGCGCGAGAGGTATCCCTCCCACCCGGCGTATTCGGCCTTCACCTTGATATCAGGGTATTTCTGCTCAAACAGCTTGATGGCGTTCAAGGTCGCCTGGTGGCGGCTGTTTCCTCCCCACCAGGAGATACGGATTTCCGCCGCCTGCGCCGCCGCGAGGCAGGAGCAGGCAAGCAATAATGAGGCGCTCAGGCAAGCGTTACGTTTCTTCATCGTTTGCTCCTTATTAAGCCTTAATGTTTTGCAAAACCTCAGGCGGGATCTCGGCCAGATAGAGCGCCGGTTTACCGTCTTTATCCGTGCTGAACAGCACCGCTTTTTCGTCCGGCGTAAACGAGGGGTGCGGATGCGTCACCTGGCGATCGCCGTCCAGCACCTGCCAGGATGAGCTGTGACGGGCGATTTTGTAGGCTTGCTTTTTCCGCAAATCAAATAACCACAGGTAGGGATCGCTGGTATCGCCATAGCCGGCGTTATCGGCGATATCAATGGGCACGCCGGAACCGTCGCCTACGGCGAGGGAGCCATCTTCGTTACTCATGACGTGCGAACAGGGGGGCATCGCCATCAGACGTTCGTCCTGACCGCTCTGACCATCAATACGGCATAAATAGCGCACAGGGCTGTTTTTCACATAGGTGACGTACATCAGCGCCGAGCCATCCGGCACCCAGAATTCATGGGTATAGCTCTCCCCGGGAGCGGGCTGTCTGGCTTTACGAATATTGCTGCCATCTTCATCCATCAGCCACATACGGGCATCAACCCGGTCCAAAGGACCCTCGTGGCAGAAGGCCACGGTGTTGTCATCAAAGGGTCGATAAATCGGATGCCCCAGCCACTGATTCTCCTCCAGCAGCGTGGTTCTCTCCCCTGTATGTAGATCGATGCGGATAACCCGACAGCGCGGCTGCTCGGCCCAGAAGGTCTGGAAGACGGTCCAGTCGCTAATTGGCCGCCAGCTGTCGCGATGGATCTCCACGCCGACAAGCTTATTGCAGGCGCTGTTCGCCACCCAGGTGCCATATCCCACCCACTCTTCCGGCACCTGATAAACGATCTCTTCCTGCAGCGTCGACAGATTTACCCGCATTAAATTGCGTTCGCTTTTTACATAATAGAGCGAGGTTTCATCCGGTGATAAAAAGCCGCCAAAGGTATTATCGCCCGCGCCTTCCGTTAATTGTGTTGCTATACCCGTCGCCAGATCCAGCAGATAATAGTTGCGGTTAACATCGAACTCACCGGCAAAAATTAATTTCCTGCCACCATCAATAAAACATTTCTGGTAAAAGTAATTACGATGACAAATAACATCAACAGGCGTGAAGCGGGTAACTTTAGCGCCGGTATCCTCATCGATATAGTGTTCAAAATGTAATTGCACCTTCATACCTTTCGCCATGGGAACTCCTCCTGTCAGGGCATAACAATCTGGCCTGCAGATGACACACGTTTTTAGCGCATTCGAGCAGGCTCACACTTTTTTTCTTACGCCAGCAGCGGCGTTTGATCTTTGCGGGGATCGCATCTAGCATGCGTTTTTTATCGCTGCGGAATGCGTTTAATGAATACAACGACGCCTTACCTGTTAATGGAATTTAATTCACCTGAAATATGGCGCTGGGCTTTTATTGAAAAAGCGGTACGACTGGCCACAGGCTATGGTTTTCAGGGCATTATTATTCACCAGCAGTCATTATTAGCGCGTCTGGCTCCGCCTTCACCGCATTGTAAAGGCGCCGATTTAATTAATCTCACCATCGCCCAGGAAAATGCCATTATTTATTTACGCAAAGTGGGCGACTATGTTCAACGTCATAATTTGCAGCTTTGGTTACAGGGAGAAGCCACCCCTAATAGCCAGGAATTAAAAGCGAAATTCCCGGAGTTTTTTCTTTCTGAAAATAACGAATCCCACTTTATTCACGCTTTTTTTCAGAACGTCATTCCGCACATTCTCGCCGCGTTGCCCACCGTTCGCGGTCTGCGCCTGTCGTTATCCACGCCCGACGTCAGCACCGAAAACTGGATTAGCGCACTAAAGGCGTTATATAAGGGCATCCGGCAACTGGGACGCCAGCTTATTTTACGCGATTACCAGGACAAAACCTGGCCCCGGCATATGCTGCGGGAAGCGCTGGAGGCCCTGCCCGGCGACGTTCGCGCCTCGGTTAAAGCAACCGAACTCGATTACCGTCCCGGCTTTGCCGGTAATCCCAATCTGCTCAACATTCGCCATAACCAGAAATGGCTGGAGCTGGATCTCTGGGGGCTGGAATATGGCTGGACGCTGCTGCCCTGTTATCTGCTTGACGAAATCCAGCAGCGCCTTAGCTGGCTTAATCAGCTCGACAGTACGCCAGAGGCCATCACCGTCCGCGTCGACTGGGAGTGGCTGCCCGACCTGACGCTGGAAGATTCCGTTAACGAGCTTAATTTGTCCGGCCTCTCCCGGCTGATCCACGAGCCAGAGATCGCCCCCCGTCAACTGATCGCTCCCTGGCTACAGCAACGCGCCCGCGCCCCTCTCTCCTTGCCGAACCTTAACGCCATCAGCGAAATTCTCGTCGCCAGCCACGAATGGAGCTGTAAAACGCCTACCCTACTGGGGCGCGTGCTGCAATCCCACAGCCGCCCCCCGGAAGATTTAGACCAGACTCTGCATCTGCTTCATCTTGATACCCGCGGCGCCAGCTGGACCCAGTCTTTTCAACCGCTGATGCCGAGCGACGATCCGGAGCTGGGCCACCAGCAGCGTCAGCTTATCGAGCTTGAGGACCAGCGTAGCCGCTTCCTGGCCGACTATATGTACAGCCGGGCATCTAATCTCCTGCCTGATAGCATGCTCACCGACGAAGCCCGGCATATCATCCTTTCCGGGGTAACCCGGGCGGTGAAATATAGCCATATCTACAGCGCGTTCACCCGGGCGCTGACGCTAAAACTGTGGCTGCGCAAATATGGCGAGCAAGCGGATGTCAGGGCGGAATTCACCGCGGCGCTGGCGCACTTTACTCATCAGAATCGCGAGCTTGAAACGTGGCTGCTTCAGCACGGCTCACAACATCCCTCCTCCTTCGCCACACTGCTCAATCCGCCACGCATCGCGGCGTTGATAGCAAGCCTGGCTCACGACTAAGCGATAGTGAAAGCATGGTGGCACAGGGGCGGGAAGTAAATCCGTCAGGCAAAAGGAAAAGAGCGGTTAGCGCAATGAGCGGTAGAAAAAGCGAGGCCGATCACGACCCGGGGAAATTTCAGGTGATCTAACTCACATTTGAGAGGCAGGATATTGTGATCGCCATCTACTGGCTGGGGCAGGAAAAGCCCGGCGACGCAAACGTCGCCGGGCACCGTCATTACTCGTCTTCCAGATACGTGTAACCGTACAGACCGGCTTCAAACTCTTCCAGGAACTGTTTCTGCAACGTATCGTCCAGGTCGGTCTTTTTCACCTGATCGCGGAACTGGGTCAGCAGTTTGTTCGGATCGAGCTGCACGTACTGCAACATGTCCGCCACGGTGTCGCCCTCGTCAGAGAGCTCCACTTCCACATTGCCGTCAGGGAAGACAAACACGTCAACCGCTTCGGTGTCCCCAAACAGGTTGTGCATGTTGCCCAGGATCTCCTGATAGGCCCCGACCATAAAGAAGCCCAGCATAGGTGGGTTCTCCGGATCGTACTCCGGCATTGGCATGGTGGTAGCGATACCGTCACCGTCAATGTAGTGATCGATCGCGCCGTCGGAGTCACAGGTGATATCCAGCAGCACCGCGCGGCGCTCAGGCACCTGGTTCAGCCCTTCCAGCGGCAGGACCGGGAACAGCTGATCGATACCCCACGCATCCGGCATCGACTGGAACAGCGAGAAGTTGACGTACATTTTGTCCGCCATACGCTCCTGCAACTCGTCGATGATCGGACGGTGCGCACGGTTGCTCGGATCGAGCTGTTTCTGCACTTCGTGACACATGTTCAGATAGAGCTGCTCTGCCCAGGCGCGCTCCTGCAGACTGAACGTACCGGATGAATAGCCGATATGAATATCATGCAGGTCCATCTGGCTGTCGTGCAGCCACTCGCGCAGGGAACGGCGGGTGCCCGGCTCGTGCATCTCCTGCCAGGTTTCCCACATACTCTGCAGGGCGCGTGGCGCGTCGTCAGCAGGCGGTGTGGCTTCGGTGTATTCGTTGCGCTCAACGCCAATAATGTTGGAGACCAGCACCGTATGGTGCGCGGTCACCGCGCGCCCGGACTCGGTGATCACCGTCGGGTGCGGCAGGCCGTGCTCTTCGCAGGCATCGCCGATTGCCCAGATGATGTTGTTCGCATATTCGTTCAGGCCGTAGTTCACGGAGCAGTCAGACTTGGAGCGAGTACCCTCGTAGTCCACGCCCAGGCCGCCGCCCACGTCGAAGCACTGGATATTCACGCCCAGCTTATGCAGCTCGACGTAGAAACGGGCCGACTCGCGCACGCCGGTGGCGATATCGCGGATGTTGGCCATCTGGGAACCGAGGTGGAAGTGCAGCAGTTGGATGCTGTCCAGACGACCACGCTCGCGCATGATCTCCACCAGCTGCAGAACCTGGTTCGCCGCGAGGCCGAATTTGGATTTTTCACCGCCGGAGGACTGCCACTTGCCGGAGCCCTGGGAGGCCAGACGTGCACGTACACCCAGGCGCGGCACCACGTTCAGACGTTCGGCCTCTTCCAGCACAATGTTAATCTCAGACATCTTCTCGATGACCAGATAGACCTTGTGGCCCATCTTCTCACCGATCAACGCCAGACGAATGTATTCACGGTCTTTATAACCGTTACAGACGATCACCGAGCGGGTCATGCCGGCATGGGCCAGCACCGCCATCAGTTCCGCTTTGGAACCGGCTTCCAGACCCAGCGGTTCGCCGGAGTGGATCAGGGATTCAATAACGCGACGATGCTGGTTTACCTTGATCGGATAAACCAGGAAGTAGTCGCCGTTATAGCCGTAGGATTCACGCGCGCGCTTAAAGGCGGCGTTAATGGAGCGCAGACGGTGTTGCAGGATCTGCGGGAAGCAGAACAGAGCGGGCAGACGCTGGCCCTGCGCTTCGCGTGCTTTTACCAGTTTGGCGAGATCGACGCGCGCTTCCGGTACGTCAGGATCCGGGCAAACGCTGATGTGGCCCAGCTCGTTGACGTCGTAGTAGTTGTTACCCCACCACGCAATATTGTATGTGCGCAGCATCTTGCTGGCTTCCTGGGAGCTCATCGCAACCTCCTGCATAGAACGTAGTACACCCTGTTCGCCCGCTGACGAAGGCGAAAACGAAGACATGTCGTCAGACATAGCGAACCTCAACTCTTACTATTAAGTGTAAAACAGTTGACTACTATCGCAGCGTCAATCTGCGATAACAACCCATTATCCGACCGGTTTTCCAGCACAGAATGCTGAAAGCCGGGCCGTGCGACCGGTTTCTTATTCATATCATTGTAAAACACGTATCCGAACTCTGTATGACAAGGTCCGGCGAAACCACGAGAAAACTCTTGTATTAACAAGAGCGCCCTTGTTCAGTCTTCACAAAGCGTAGTGCCTGCCCGGGAATCCTGAGAAGCGCCGAGATGGGTATAACATCGGCAGGTTTGCAGATTAGAAATGCGAATGGCGGGGTACATGTTCCGGCCTGAAAGGCAGAACTGAATTAGCGGAAAACGACGGTTCATTATCTCGTATCACCTCCACGCAAGCCCGATGAAGCTCGCGACAAGTTAAAGCTAAAAGTTCACTGCTTTACCCGGCTGGAAGTGGCGACACGAAGAAACGTCGTGTGCTTTTTTGTATGAGCCGCGCGCCGCGTTTTATACCGACAAGACGCGGAAAATGCAAAATATAAATGCGGGCATTGACGCACCGTCAGCAAAAATTTCCAGCAGGGTTTTCAGGGGCGTGTGGATACATTTAAAAAAAGCTGGAAATCGGGCGAAGAAGTGACCTAAAATAGCCATCCAGATGTTAATCCATCCATACCGATTAACACTCAGACTGCCAGTGTCACCATCTGCAAGTCCTGGTGGAAAAACCTGCCACGGCTATCCCACACGACAGTTTGAGCTAAACAAATTCTCCTTAGGTAAATTAAAACATGGCAAAACACCTGTTTACGTCCGAGTCTGTATCAGAAGGACATCCTGATAAAATTGCTGACCAAATTTCCGATGCCGTGCTGGATGCGATCCTCGAGCAGGATCCAAAGGCGCGCGTAGCGTGTGAAACCTATGTCAAAACCGGCATGGTGATGGTAGGCGGTGAAATCACGACCAGTGCATGGGTTGATATCGAAGAGATCACCCGTAACACCGTACGTGAAATCGGCTATGTGCATTCTGATATGGGCTTTGATGCCAACTCTTGCGCCGTCCTGAGCGCCATTGGCAAACAGTCCCCTGACATCAACCAGGGCGTTGACCGTGCCGATCCGCTGGAACAGGGTGCAGGCGACCAGGGCCTGATGTTTGGCTACGCTACCAACGAAACCGACGTGCTGATGCCAGCGCCAATCACCTATGCGCACCGTCTGGTGCAGCGTCAGGCTGAAGTGCGTAAAAACGGCACCCTGCCGTGGCTGCGTCCGGATGCGAAAAGCCAGGTCACCTTCCAGTACGACGACGGCAAAATTGTCGGCATTGACGCGGTGGTTCTCTCTACTCAGCACGCTGAAGATATCGAGCAGAAATCCCTGCAGGAAGCGGTGATGGAAGAGATCATCAAGCCGGTTCTGCCAACCGAATGGCTGAATAGTTCCACCAAATACTTCATTAACCCAACGGGCCGCTTTGTTATCGGTGGACCAATGGGCGATTGCGGCCTGACCGGACGTAAGATCATCGTTGATACTTACGGTGGCATGGCGCGTCACGGTGGCGGCGCATTCTCCGGTAAGGATCCGTCTAAAGTTGACCGTTCCGCAGCCTACGCAGCACGTTATGTTGCCAAGAACATCGTGGCTGCTGGCCTGGCAGACCGCTGTGAGATCCAGGTCTCCTACGCTATCGGCGTGGCGGAACCGACCTCCATCATGGTTGAAACCTTCGGTACTGAAAAAGTGCCTTCAGAACAGCTGACCCTGCTGGTACGCGAGTTCTTCGACCTGCGTCCGTACGGTCTGATTCAGATGCTGGATCTGCTGCACCCAATCTACAAAGAAACCGCTGCATACGGTCACTTTGGTCGCGAACATTTCCCATGGGAAAAAACCGACAAAGCCGCTCTGCTGCGTGAAGCTGCCGGTCTGAAATAATCGACTGACCGCTTACTGAAAAAGCCAGCCTCGTGCTGGCTTTTTGTTTTTTATCCCCCTGAATGCCCCGCCTGAAATCGCTTACATCGCGATAAAAACGCAGCCCTTTCGGAATACTCTCTTTGTCTGTCCCGCCCCTCTCACATACTTTTACAGCATCCCATTCAAAACTTTACATTCATAAAACAAAAAACCAACTGGAGGGCTTCATGCCTGATAATAAAAAACAGGGGCGGACGTCCAACAAGACGATGACATTCTTCGTCTGCTTCCTCGCAGCACTGGCAGGATTACTTTTCGGCCTCGATATCGGCGTGATTGCCGGCGCCCTGCCGTTCATTACTGACGAATTCCAGATCGATTCCCATACCCAGGAGTGGGTGGTCAGCTCGATGATGTTCGGGGCTGCGGTTGGGGCAGTTGGCAGCGGCTGGCTCTCCTTCAAACTCGGGCGTAAAAAGAGCCTGATGATTGGTGCGATTCTGTTTGTCGCCGGTTCGCTCTTCTCTGCCGCGGCGCCGAACGTGGAAGTGCTGATTGCTTCGCGTGTGCTGCTGGGTCTGGCGGTGGGTGTGGCCTCTTATACCGCGCCGCTGTATCTGTCTGAGATTGCACCGGAGAAAATCCGCGGCAGCATGATCTCCATGTATCAGCTGATGATCACTATCGGTATTCTTGGCGCCTATCTTTCTGACACCGCCTTCAGCTACAGCGGCGCATGGCGCTGGATGCTGGGCGTGATCATTATCCCGGCGGTACTGCTGCTGATTGGCGTCTTCTTCCTGCCTGACAGCCCGCGCTGGTTTGCGGCTAAACGGCGCTTTAACGATGCGGAGCGCGTCCTGCTGCGCCTGCGCGATACCAGCGCGGAAGCGAAGCGTGAGCTGGAAGAGATCCGCGAAAGCCTGCAGGTCAAACAGAGCGGCTGGGCGCTGTTTAAAGAGAACAGCAATTTCCGTCGGGCGGTGTTCCTTGGCGTGCTGCTGCAGATCATGCAGCAGTTCACCGGGATGAACGTCATTATGTATTACGCGCCGAAAATCTTTGAGCTGGCGGGTTACAGCAACACCACTCAGCAGATGTGGGGCACCGTGATTGTCGGCCTGACCAACGTGCTGGCGACCTTTATCGCCATCGGTCTGGTGGATCGCTGGGGTCGTAAACCGACGCTGACGCTGGGCTTCCTGGTGATGGCCGCCGGTATGGGTGTGCTGGGTACAATGCTGCATGTGGGTATTGATTCCACCGCGATGCAGTACGTAGCCGTCGGGATGCTGCTGATGTTTATTGTTGGTTTTGCGATGAGCGCGGGCCCGCTGATCTGGGTACTCTGTTCTGAGATCCAGCCGCTGAAAGGCCGCGACTTCGGTATTACCTGCTCCACCGCCACCAACTGGATCGCCAACATGATTGTCGGCGCAACCTTCCTGACCATGCTCGATACGCTGGGTAATGCCAACACCTTCTGGGTGTACGGCGGTCTGAACCTGCTGTTTATCGTGCTGACGCTGTGGCTGGTTCCTGAAACGAAACATGTTTCGCTGGAACATATTGAACGCAACCTGATGAAAGGTCGCCCACTGCGCGAAATTGGCTCCCACGACTAATCCGTCCGGCTTCCTCCCCTGCGGAGGAAGCCGCTTGCACCGCCTCGCCGCAGGCTCTATGCTCTGCTCCTATGAAAACACCCCGTCTCCCTATTGCGCTTCAGCAAGCCGCTATGCGCAGCCTGCGCGATAAACTGGCCCAGGCCAATCTGAAACTCGACCGGAACTACCCTGAACCTAAGCTGGTGTGGCAGCAGCGCGGCACCGCAGCAGGCACCGCCTGGCTGGATGCGTACGAGATCCGCCTTAACCCTGTTTTAATGCTGGAAAACCAGCAGGCGTTTATTGACGAGGTGGTGCCGCATGAACTGGCGCATCTGCTGGTTTGGAAGCACTTTGGCCGCGTGGCGCCGCACGGCAAAGAGTGGAAATGGATGATGGAAGCGGTGCTGGGCGTACCGGCTCGCCGAACCCACCAGTTCGAGCTTGATTCCGTTCGGCGCAATACGTTCCCCTATCGCTGCCCCTGTCAGCAGCACCAGCTTACGGTGCGTCGCCATAATCGGGTGGTGCGCGGTGAAGCCACCTACCGCTGCGTCAAGTGCGGTGAACCCCTTATCGCTGAGTAACCGGCAGAACAATCAGGAACATTCATGATCTGCCTGATTGCATACAGGAATAACTTTCGTTACGTTGCGGGCTCGTTTTGACACGGAGTTCACGATGTCCCGTAATTTCTCTCTCGCGGTCGCGTTTCTGACGACGGCGTTCTCAGGCCATGCGCTGGCCGAAGGTATCCACAGTTTTTCCCAGGCAAAAGCCGCAGGCGTAAAGGTTAATGCCGACGTGCCGGGCGATTTTTACTGCGGCTGTAAAATTAACTGGCAGGGCAAAAAAGGGGTCGTGGATCTGCAGTCCTGCGGCTACAAAGTGCGTAAAAATGAGAACCGTGCCAGCCGTATCGAATGGGAACATGTGGTCCCGGCCTGGCAGTTCGGCCACCAGCGTCAGTGCTGGCAGGATGGCGGACGTAAAAACTGCGCCAAAGACCCGATCTATCGCCAGATAGAGAGCGATATGCATAACCTGCAACCCGCCGTGGGCGAGGTAAATGGCGATCGCGGCAACTTTATGTACAGCCAGTGGAACGGCGGCGAAGGCCAGTATGGCCAGTGCGCCATGAAGGTCGATTTCAAGGAGAAACTTGCCGAGCCGCCTGCCCGCGCCCGCGGCAGCATCGCCCGCATCTATTTCTACATGCGCGACAGGTATCACCTCAACCTCTCCCGCCAGCAGACCCAGCTCTTCAACGCCTGGGATAAACTCTATCCGGTCACGGCCTGGGAGTGCATACGAGACGAGCGCATCGCCAAAGTGCAGGGGAATCACAACCCTTACGTCCAGCGCGCTTGCCAGGCGCAAAAGAGCTAACCTACACTAGCGGCAACTGTTTCTTAGCGTCCCCCTCCCCCTCTCCCCTGTGGGGTGAGGGGGACTCAGCTCTTGATGGATTTCTTAACTATGCGTGTTCCTCGTATTTATCACCCTGAACCGCTCGCCGCTGGCAGTGAAATCGCCCTCTCGGAAGAGGCCGCCAACCATGTTGGCCGCGTGCTGCGCATGGGTGCAGGCCAGGCGATTCAACTGTTTGATGGATCAAATCAGGTTTTTGACGCCGAAATCATCCGCGCCGATAAAAAAAGCGTGCAGGTCAGCGTCCTGCATAGCGACATCGACGATCGTGAATCACCGCTGCATATCCATTTAGGCCAGGTGATGTCGCGCGGCGAAAAAATGGAATTCACCATCCAGAAATCGATCGAACTGGGTGTAAGCCTCATTACGCCACTTTTTTCTGAGCGCTGCGGGGTTAAACTGGATGCTGAACGTCTGAATAAGAAGCTCCAGCAGTGGCAAAAAATCGCCATTGCCGCCTGTGAGCAGTGTGGCCGCAACCGCGTCCCGGAGATCCGTCCGGCCATGGATCTTGAAGCCTGGTGCGCGGAAGAGGAGCAGGGTCTGAAGCTCAACCTTCATCCCCGCGCCAGCGCCAGCATCAACACCCTGCCGCTGCCGGTTGAGCGCGTGCGTTTGTTGATCGGTCCGGAAGGCGGCCTGTCGGCGGATGAGATCGCCATGACCGCACGCTACCAGTTTACTGATATTCTGTTGGGACCCCGCGTTCTGCGTACTGAGACCACCGCGCTAACCGCCATCACTGCCCTGCAGGTGCGTTTTGGTGATTTAGGTTGAAGCATTAACGGAGAAGACAATGATCAAGCTCGGCATCGTGATGGACCCCATCGCAAGCATCAATATCAAGAAAGATTCCAGCTTCGCTATGCTGCTGGAAGCGCAACGTCGCGGCTATCAGCTCCACTATATGGAGATGAGCGACCTCTACCTGATTAACGGCGAGGCGCGTGCGCGCACCCGCATCGTCAACGTCGAGCAGAATTACGATAAATGGTACGAGTTTGGTTCCGAGCAGGATCTGCCGCTTGCCGAACTTGACGTGATCCTGATGCGTAAAGACCCGCCGTTCGACACGGAATACATCTACTGCACCTATATCCTGGAGCGCGCAGAAGAGAAAGGCACCCTGATCGTCAACAAACCGCAGAGCCTGCGCGACTGTAACGAGAAGCTCTACACCGCCTGGTTCTCCGACCTGACGCCAGAGACGCTGGTAACGCGCAATAAAGCGCAGCTGAAAGCCTTCTGGCAGAAACATGGCGATATCATCCTGAAACCGCTGGACGGCATGGGCGGTGCCTCAATCTTCCGCGTTAAAGAGGGTGACCCAAACCTGGGGGTGATCGCCGAAACGCTGACCGAGCACGGTACCCGCTACTGCATGGCGCAGAACTATATTCCGGCGATTGTCGACGGCGACAAGCGCGTGCTGGTGGTGGACGGCGAGCCGGTGCCTTACTGCCTGGCGCGTATTCCGCAGGGTGGCGAAACCCGTGGTAACCTGGCGGCCGGTGGCCGTGGCGAGCCGCGTCCGCTGACCGAAAGCGACTGGGAAATTGCCCGCCGCGTGGGCCCGCTGTTAAAAGCCAAAGGGCTGATCTTCGTTGGCCTCGACATCATTGGCGATCGCCTGACAGAAGTGAACGTGACCAGCCCGACCTGTATTCGTGAAATCGAAGCTGAGTTCCCGGTGTCTATCACCGGCATGCTGATGGATGCGATCGAAAAACGGCTGAAGCAGTAACAGTCCCAATATTTATACACACAACCCTTCATGCTGCATCAAGGCGCAGCCGTTGCCCCGGCAGCGTGAAGGGTGAAGTGTATAGTGACAGTGTCGGGTTTTGTCCGCATACTGGGTACTGTCGCTTTTTAAACCAGGAAACTGAACCTCTGACAATGAATTTACAGCATCACTTTCTGATTGCCATGCCTGCTCTCCAGGATCCGATTTTCCGCCGTTCCGTCGTGTATATCTGCGAGTACAGCGAAGAGGGTGCGATGGGGATTATCATCAATAAACCGCTGGAAAATCTGACTGTTGAAGGCATTCTGGAAAAATTGAAAATTTCCCAGGACGAACGTGTTCCTGAAATTCGTCTCGACAAACCGGTGATGCTGGGTGGCCCGCTGGCAGAAGATCGCGGCTTTATTTTGCATACGCCGCCCGGTTTCTCCTCCAGCATCCGCATCTCTGACAATACCGTTGTGACCACCTCCCGTGACGTGCTGGAGACGCTGGGCACCACCAGCCAGCCGGCGGATGTGCTTGTGGCGCTCGGTTACGCCTCATGGGAAAAAGGCCAGCTTGAGCAGGAGATCCTGGATAATGCCTGGCTCACTGCCCCGGCAGATCTGAACATTCTGTTTAAAACCCCCATCGCCGATCGCTGGCGGGATGCGGCAAAACTGATTGGCATTGATATCCAGACCATGCCTGGCGTCGCGGGGCATGCCTGATGAGCGGCACGCTTCTCGCCTTTGATTTCGGCACTAAAAGTATCGGCGTGGCGATCGGCCAGCGCATCACCGGCACCGCCCGCCCGCTGACGGCGCTGAAAGCGCAAAATGGCATCCCGGACTGGAACCTGATCGAACGACTGCTGAAAGAGTGGCAGCCGGACGAGGTCATCGTCGGTTTACCGTTGAATATGGATGGCACAGAACAGCCACTAACTGCCCGGGCGCGCAATTTTGCCAATAAAATTCATGGCCGTTTTGGCGTGGCGATTAAGCTGCATGACGAACGGTTAAGCACGGTTGAAGCCCGCGCCGGTCTGTTCGAGCATGGCGGTTTTCGCGCGCTAAACAAAGGCAGCGTCGATTCCGCTTCTGCGGTGATTATTCTCGAAAGTTTCTTCGAGCAGGGTTACTGATCCCCCTCTCTTTGCCCGGCAATCCGGGCAATTCATTCCCGGTCCGCCAGCAGCGTAGCGTTGAGCGCGGTCAGCTCATCAAGACGGGAGCGGACGCTCTCATCGTCAATATTCCACATGCCGGCAAAGGCCAGCGCGGCATGGTGCGCCCCTACGGGCACCGCCATCGACACTTCACCGTCGTCATGATGCCAGATCACACGTCCCTGCTCGCGCTGCTGGGCCACATGCGGGGCGAGGTTTTGCCACTGCTCTGGCGTAAAGCGTGGGATTAGCGCGTCATCCGGTTCGCTCGCCAGTAGCGACATGCCAATCACCGATTGCCAGGCAGGGAGCATATGGAATCCGGCCAGCGCCTGGCTGGCCTGGCTGCCGGGAACGGCGTGCCAGATATAGATGACCTGATCCTCCCACAGCACGCCCAGGGCCACCACGATATCGCGTGGCGCATGGCGCTCCAGCCGGGGCAAGGCGCGGGAGAAAAGCTCCGAGCCACGGATGGACTGCGCCGCCAGGGCATGAATGCCGGGACCAGGCAGGTAGCGACGATGCTCGTCCTGCATGGTCAGGCCAATAGAGGCCATGGTCATCAGCAAACGGTTCACCCGAGTGGTGTTGATCCCCATCAGTCGTGCGAGTTCACGGCAACCGATAGCACGGTCGCTGGAAACCAGATATTGCAGACAGCGAATGCCGTCGATAAGACTTTGGTTCGGTTGTGATGACATAGCCGCTTTCAATCAGTGCAATCAGAACTCGATTTTAGCGCCCGTACCGCAGGAAACAAGGCCATGAGAGGCATTCTCTGCTGGCACAGGCTCATGACAATCGCCCCTGCGCCCTGCGCTCAGCCAGGCTCTGCTCGAAGTTTTGCATGCCAGCCTGCTGCCCGGTCTGGATCACGCCGGGCAGTTGCCAGGTTTTTCCTTCGCGGATTAAATTGGCTGCCGCAGGGGTATTAACCAGTAATTCGAACAGCGCGACGCGCCCCTGCTGATTATCCCTTTCGAGTTTTTGCGCCAGCACGGCGCGCAGGCTGCCTGCCAGCTGTTTCCGTACCGGCTCTTTTTCCTGCGCGGGGAAGGCATCCACCAGCCTCTCCACTGCCTGGGCGGCGCCCCGGGTGTGGAGCGTCGCCAGCACCAGATGCCCGGTCTCTGCGGCGGTAAGCGCAAGACGTATCGTCTCGCTGTCACGCAGTTCGCCCAGCAGGATCACATCAGGATCTTCACGTAAGGCTGCCCGCAGCGCGTCGGCAAAGGAGAGGCAATGCAGGCCAATCTCCCGCTGCTGAACCAGGCAACGCTTGCTTTGATGGATAAATTCCACCGGATCTTCGAGCGTCAGGATATGCCCGTCGCTATGGTGATTGAGAAAATCGACCATTGCCGCAAGGGTGGTGGATTTACCGCTGCCTGTCGCCCCGGTCACCAGTATCAAACCGTTATCATTTGCCAGCAGTTCGGGTATCGCCCGCGGCGCTCCCAGGGTGCGCAACTGCGGGCACGCGTCTGGAAGCAGGCGGAGCACCAGAGAACACCCCTGCATATGCGCAAAGGCGCTGGCCCGCAGCCGCTGCCTGCTCGCAAGCGTAACGGCAAAATCCACCTGCCCCTGGGCGCACCATGCCCCCTGCTGCTCGTCGCTAAGCCAGCTTTTCAGCAGCATCGCGACCTCCGGCCCCGGAAAGGGAGCAAATTCCATTTTCCCTCGCCGCCGCCAGCGAGGTGGTGCGTTACTGCACAGGTGTAGATCCGACACATTATGCTTTACACTAAGGGCCACAATTTCTTCCATATCCATTTAATGATCCCCGGAAAATGAACGACATTGCGCATAACCTGGCACAGGTCAGGGACAAAATCTCAGCCGCGGCAACAGGTTGCGGCCGTGCTTCAGAAGAAGTTACGTTGCTTGCAGTCAGTAAAACCAAGCCTGCGAACGCTATCGCAGAAGCCATTGATGCAGGCCAGCGCATGTTCGGTGAAAACTACGTGCAGGAAGGGGTGGAAAAAATCCGCCATTTCCGGGAAAAGGGCACCGCGGATCTGCAGTGGCACTTTATCGGACCACTACAGTCGAACAAAAGCCGGCTGGTGGCGGAGCATTTCGACTGGTGTCATACCGTTGATCGTCTGCGCATCGCCACCCGTCTGAGCGAGCAGCGCCCGGCAGAGATGACGCCGCTTAACGTGCTGATCCAAATCAACATTAGCGATGAGAACAGTAAATCCGGCATTGCGCTGGATGCCCTGGATCTGCTGGCGGAACAGGTTGCCGCTCTGCCCGGCCTTCGCCTGCGCGGGTTAATGGCGATCCCGGCCCCTGAAACAGATTACGACAGGCAGTTTGCCGTAGCCCGGCAAATGGCTGTAGCATTTGAGGCGCTTAAAACGCGCTACCCAACGGTCGACACGCTTTCACTGGGCATGACGGACGATATGGCCGCCGCGATTGCGGCTGGCAGCACCATGGTGCGCATCGGGACAGCAATTTTCGGCGCGCGCGATTACACCCAATAATAAGGAAACCTGAGGAACGCCATGAAGACGTTGACCTTCCTGCTCTCAACGGTCATTGAACTGTATACGATGGTGCTTTTGTTACGCGTCTGGATGCAGTGGGCCCGTTGTGATTTTTACAACCCCTTCTCACAGTTTGTCGTGAAAGTGACCCAACCGATTGTCGGACCGCTGCGCCGGGTGATCCCGCCAATGGGCCCGATTGACAGCGCCTCCCTGCTGGTTGCGCTGATCCTGTGCGTGGTGAAAGCGATCGTGCTGTTTATGGTCATCACCTTCCAGCCGATCATCTGGATCGCGGCGGTGTTGATCCTGATAAAAACGATCGGCCTGTTGATTTTCTGGGTTCTGCTGCTGATGGCGATCATGAGCTGGGTAAGCCAGGGCCGTAGCCCGGTGGAGTATGTCCTGATTCAGCTTGCAGACCCGCTGCTGCGCCCGATTCGTAATCTGCTGCCGGCCATGGGCGGGATCGACTTCTCTCCAATGATCCTCGTACTGCTGCTGTACGTGATCAATATGGGTATCGCTGAACTGCTGCAGTCCACAGGCAATATGCTACTGCCGGGGCTGTGGATGGCGTTATGAGTGCTGTCAGCACCTGCGCCGATGGGCTGGTTTTATGGCTGTATATTCAGCCGAAAGCCAGCCGCGACACGATTATCGGGCTGCATGGCGATGAAGTAAAAGTCGCCATCACTGCCCCTCCTGTGGACGGCCAGGCCAATGCCCATCTGGTGAAGTATCTGGCGAAGCAGTTTCGCGTTGCGAAAAGCCAGGTGCTGATCGAGAAAGGTGAACTGGGCCGTCACAAGCAGGTCAAAATTCTTCATCCGCAACAAATCCCGACGGAAGTCGCGGCACTGATACAACAGGATTAACAGATGCAAAAAGTTGTTCTCGCTACCGGTAACGCCGGTAAAGTGCGCGAGCTGGCCTCGCTGTTAAATGATTTTGGTCTGGATGTGGTTGCCCAGACCGAACTGGGGGTGGACTCTGCAGAAGAGACCGGCCTGACCTTTATTGAAAACGCCATTCTGAAGGCGCGCCATGCTGCACAGGTCACCGGCTTACCGGCCATTGCCGATGACTCTGGCCTGGCGGTAGATGCCCTTGGCGGCGCGCCAGGAATTTACTCCGCCCGCTATTCTGACGTCGATGCCAGCGATCAGCAGAATCTCGAAAAGCTGCTGGAAACGCTCAAGGATGTGCCGGATGAGCAGCGCAAGGCGCAGTTCCACTGCGTGCTGGTCTATATGCGACACGCTGAAGACCCAACGCCGCTGGTCTGCCACGGCAGCTGGCCGGGCGTGATAGCCCGCGAGGCGGCAGGCAATGGCGGCTTTGGCTACGATCCGATCTTCTTTGTCCCGAGCGAGGGCAAAACCGCTGCGGAACTGACCCGCGAAGAAAAAAGCGCGATTTCCCATCGTGGACGCGCCCTGAAACTGTTACTGGAAGCATTACGTAATGGCTAATTTGCCACCATTGAGTCTTTATATTCACATCCCGTGGTGCGTGCAGAAATGCCCGTACTGCGATTTCAACTCGCATGCGCTAAAAGGCGAAGTGCCCCATGACGATTACGTTCAGCATCTGCTTGCCGATCTGGACGCCGACGGACCTTACGCGCAGGGACGTGAAGTAAAGACCATTTTTATCGGTGGCGGTACGCCGAGCCTGCTCTCAGGGCCGGCGATGCAAACGCTGCTGGATGGCGTGCGAGCGCGCCTTAATCTGGCAGCGGATGCAGAGATTACCATGGAGGCCAACCCAGGTACCGTTGAGGCCGACCGTTTTGTGGAGTATCAGCGCGCCGGGGTGAACCGTATCTCTATTGGCGTGCAGAGCTTTAGCGCGCCGAAGTTAACGCGTCTGGGGCGCATTCATGGCCCGGATGAGGCGAAACGTGCCGCTCACCTGGCGACCGGGCTGGGATTGCGCAGCTTTAACCTCGACCTGATGCACGGCCTGCCGGATCAATCCCTGGAGGAAGCGCTGGACGATCTGCGTCAGGCCATTGAGCTGAACCCGCCGCACCTCTCCTGGTATCAGCTGACCATTGAGCCAAACACGCTGTTTGGTTCACGCCCGCCGGTACTGCCTGATGATGACGCGCTGTGGGATATTTTCGAGCAGGGCCACAAGCTTTTGACCGCCGCCGGGTATCAGCAGTACGAAACCTCGGCCTACGCGAAGCCTGGCTACCAGTGTCAGCACAACCTGAATTACTGGCGTTTTGGCGACTACCTGGGCATTGGCTGTGGCGCCCACGGCAAAGTGACCTTCCCGGACGGACGGATTCTGCGCACGGCTAAAACGCGCCATCCGCGTGGCTATATGGAAGGACGCTATCTTGAGCGCAGCCATGATGTTGAAGCCGACGATAAGCCGTTTGAGTTCTTTATGAACCGCTTCCGCCTGCTTGAACCCGCACCGCGCAAGGAGTTTACGTTGTATACCGGGTTGCCGGAGTCGGTCATTCGTCCGCAGATTGACGAAGCGCTGGCGCAGGGGTATCTGATCGAATGCGCTGATTACTGGCAGATAACCGAGCATGGCAAACTGTTCTTAAACTCCCTTCTTGAGCTATTCCTCGCCGAAGCGTCCTGAAGCAGGCTTCAGGGTTTTGCCTCCCCTTCTGCTGGTTAAGGGAAAAGCGGGCAGAGTGCGGGGAGGGAACTTACTGGTTCTTATGCGAAACAGCTTCGCCGAAAGCGGACCATAGAGACGTCTCCCCTCGCCCCGACCCTCATCCTGAAAGGGAGAGGGTTAAGGTGAGGGGCCCAGAACGCACTAAACTACTTCAACGTCCCCACCAGCGCCTTTCGGCTCTCTTCCAGCGAGACAACACGCTTACACACATCTTTGCCAAAGCTCTGGAAATCCGCTTCCTGGTTTTTCCACTCGTTCTGAATGGCGGTTTGCAGGCCGCCCAGGCTACCCAGTACGCCCTGCAGCGGGTTGCCGCCGCCTTTCAGTACCGCTTTGGCGCCCATTTCGTTAATGCTGTCCTGCAGAATGCCGCCCATCGCCTGGTTCACCAGCTGCTGACCGTCGGCACGTACCTGATCGATCGCTTTATAGTGGAACGTCAGGCCATCGGTGCGATGCTCAATAATGCGGTTCATCTGCTCTTTTAACTGCGCGTCCAGTTTGGTGAGCCGCGAGCGCATGTTGCTGCTCTCACCTACCTCTTTCGCGATGATCTTATCCAGCGCGACACGGCCTTTTTCCACGCGGGTCTGTGCGCCTTCGTCGATCCACGGCAGCGCGCTGCGCAGATCGGCCTGGTAATCTTTTGCCTGTTCACGTTGGGCTGCGCTCAGCGTGTACTGCTTGCCGTTAAACATGACGTTGCCATCCGGGGTGATCACCAGATTGCCGTTCTCACCTTTTACCTGCACGGTTTGGGGACTCAGGATCACATCGTCACGCGGCGTGACTTCACATTTGTACTCTGCGTGAGCGGTGAGTGCCGTGGTCATTAAAGCCGCGGCGAGCAGCGTTTTGCGCATCATATATTCTCCCTCATACAAAATGGGCCAGCAATTGCTGGCCCCTGATGCTCTATTAGTCCCACCAAATGTCGAAAAGTTCGCTGATGCGCACCTCTTCGAATTTGTGGTCTTCCAGCCACTTACGCACCATGGCCTGATCTTCTTCGCTACACTTGCCGATCTCTTGTTTGCAGATCAAACCTTCCCACGCCAGGTAGCCGCTGCCGTCAAACGCCAGCTTGTTCGGCTCGATGACTTCATTGATGAAAGCGTCGACATCTTCATCAATTTTTTCTACGCTGGTGCCTTCCGGGAAACGCCATGCAACCGAAAAACCCACCTCCTGGAACTCCTCGATGTGCATTTTCTTACGCAGACGACGGCTACGGTTCTTTGCCATTATTTTACCCTCTCGAACATTAAGTCCCATACGCCGTGACCAAGACGATGGCCACGCTGTTCAAATTTGGTTACCGGACGCGATTCAGGACGCGGTACATAGTCATTGCTCGCAGACTGGTTTTTATACCCGTCCAGCGCCGACATCACCTCCAGCATATGTTCCGCATACTGTTCCCAGTCGGTTGCCATATGGAAAACACCACCCAGCTTCAGTTTGCTTCTGAGAAGCTCAGCAAACGGCGCCTGAACGATACGGCGTTTATTATGACGTGCTTTGTGCCACGGGTCAGGGAAAAAGAGCTGAACCATGCTCAGAGAATTGTCAGGGATCATCTTGTGCAGCACTTCTACCGCGTCGTGACACATCACGCGCAGGTTCTCGACGCCCTCTTCGTGGGCGGTCGCCAGACACGCACCGACGCCCGGGGAGTGCACTTCAATGCCGAGGAAGTTCTGCTCCGGGCGCGCTTTTGCCATGGTCACCAGCGAAGCGCCCATGCCAAAACCGATCTCAAGTGTAATTGGCGCGTCGCGGCCAAACAGCGCCACAAAGTCGAGCGGCTGTTCGGTGAACTCAACGCCCATCACCGGCCAGTAGTTATCCAGCGCGTGCTGCTGCCCTTTGGTCAGGCGCCCCTGACGGCGGACAAAGCTGCGAATACGGCGCAGCGGGCGACCGTTTTCATCAAATTCCGGTGATATGACGTCGTTTTTCATAAAAGAGTAGTCTGCTTGTGAGAATGTTCGGGAAACGGGCATTATCCAAAGTTAATGACCGGATGCAAGCATGGGAAAGATCCGGTTTACAGCCGCATGCCTCTGTGCTGCAATCTGCCTCCCTGATACCGCAAAGCGAAGACCATGCAAGCCTCTCAATTTTCAGCCCAGGTGCTGGACTGGTACGACAAATACGGGCGTAAAACCCTGCCCTGGCAAATTGAAAAAACACCGTACAAAGTATGGCTCTCAGAGGTGATGTTGCAACAAACGCAGGTCGCGACGGTTATCCCTTACTTTGAGCGCTTTATGGCGCGTTTTCCAACGGTGACCGATCTGGCTAACGCCCCGCTGGATGAAGTGCTGCATCTGTGGACCGGGCTCGGCTATTACGCCCGCGCCCGCAACCTGCATAAAGCCGCCCAGCAGGTGGTTTCGCTGCACGGTGGCACCTTCCCGGAAACCTTCGATGAAGTGGCCGCCCTGCCGGGCGTGGGGCGCTCCACCGCCGGGGCCATCCTTTCCCTCTCGCTGGGCAAACATTTCCCGATTCTCGACGGCAACGTTAAACGCGTGCTGGCGCGCTGCTACGCCGTCGGTGGCTGGCCGGGCAAGAAAGAGGTGGAGAAACGCCTCTGGGAGATCAGTGAAGCGGTCACTCCCGCTCAGGGTGTTGAACGCTTTAACCAGGCGATGATGGATTTAGGGGCAATGGTCTGCACCCGCTCGAAACCGAAATGCGAACTGTGCCCGCTGAATAATCTCTGCGTGGCCTATGCTAACCAGTCGTGGGCGCACTATCCCGGTAAAAAGCCGAAGCAGACCTTACCAGAACGTACCGGCTATTTTCTGCTGATGCAGCACGAGGAGACCGTCTGGCTCGCCCAGCGTCCGCCAAGCGGTTTATGGGGCGGTCTCTTCTGCTTCCCGCAGTTTGAGGATGAAGAGCATCTTCGCGACTGGCTGGCGCAACGCGGCATCCCTGCCGATACTCTTGTGCAGCTCACCGCGTTTCGCCATACCTTCAGCCACTTCCATCTGGATATTGTTCCAATGTGGCTTCCCGTGTCCTCATTCACGGCGTGCATGGATGAAGGCACCGCTCTCTGGTATAACTTAGCGCAACCGCCGTCAGTGGGGCTCGCGGCTCCCGTAGAGCGCCTGTTACAGCAATTACGTGTCGGAGCAACGGTTTAGCTCCGGGCGACAAAGAGGAATCAGTATGGCCAGAACAATTTTTTGCACCTTCCTGCAGCGTGAAGCAGAAGGCCAGGACTTCCAGCTCTATCCGGGCGATCTGGGTAAGCGCATCTATAACGAAATTTCGAAAGAGGCGTGGGCGCAGTGGCAACACAAGCAAACCATGCTGATTAACGAGCGCAAGCTCAACATGATGAACGTTGAACACCGCAAACAGCTTGAAGAGGAGATGGTCAATTTCCTGTTTGAAGGCAAAGACGTTCACATCGAAGGCTATACGCCACCAGAAAAATAATATCGTGCCGCCTTGCCTGGTCTACGGTTTGTAGGCCGGGTAAGCGTAGCGCCCCCGGCGAAAAGAGCCCCAGAACCGACACAACACGCACTCCTGGAATGATGAAAAAATTTTTAGCGCTTGCTCTTGTTGCACCGTTACTTGTTTCGTGTTCCTCCAGTAAGAAAGGCGATAGCTATAACGAAGCCTGGGTAAAGGACACCAACGGTTTTGACATTCTGATGGGGCAATTCGCCCATAACATCGAAAATATCTGGGGATTTAACGAGGTTCTGATCGCAGGACCAAAGGACTACGTTAAGTATACCGACGCTTACCAGACCCGCAGCCACATCAACTTTGACGAAGGTACTATTACCGTCGAGACCATCGCCGGAACCGATCCTGCGGCGCGTTTGCGCGAGGCGATCGTGAAAACCTTGCTGATGGGTGACGATCCGGGCTCTATCGACCTCTACTCCGATGCTGACGACATCACCATCTCCAAAGAGCCGTTCCTCTATGGCCAGGTGGTGGATCAAACCGGCCAGTCCATTCGCTGGGAAGGCCGTGCTAATAATTTTGCTAACTACCTGTTGCAGACGCGTCTGAAAAGCCGCAGCAATGGCCTGCGCGTTATCTACAGCGTGACCATTAACCTGGTGCCAAACCACCTCGATAAACGTGCTCATAAATATGTCGGAATGGTGCGCCAGGCGTCGCGTAAATATGGTGTCGATGAGTCGCTGATCCTGGCGATTATGCAGACCGAATCCTCGTTCAACCCCTACGCGGTGAGCCGTTCCGACGCGCTGGGCCTGATGCAGGTTGTGCAGCACAGCGCCGGGAAAGATGTGTTCCGCTCGCAGGGAAGATCGGGTATGCCAAGCCGCAGTTACCTGTTTGATCCTGCCAGCAATATCGACACCGGTACCGCCTACCTGGCGATGCTGAACAACGTCTACCTGAGCGGCATCGATAACCCGACCTCTCGCCGCTACGCGGTGATCACCGCCTACAACGGCGGCGCAGGCAGCGTGCTGCGCGTCTTCTCCAGCGATAAAATCCAGGCGGCAAACATTATCAACAGTATGTCACCGGGGGATGTATACCAGACCCTCACCAGCCGTCACCCTTCCGCAGAATCCCGCCGCTACCTCTACAAGGTCAATACGGCTCAGAAGAGCTATCGTAGAAAGTAGTGTGACTTTTTTACCCTCTCCTGCGCGGGGAGGGTAAAGAGTCCATCGATCCCCGCCCGCCTTACCCATAGGAAATTGTTATTTGCATCACAATCCAAACTGCAAATTAATGTTGATTGCATTTTTTTGCGGGAGGTAACAAAACATCACGCCACTCGCTGATAGAATTGCATCAAATCCAAAACCCAAATGTTTCTACACCAACATACAGCCCGCTCTCTTTGTGAGGAAAGTAACATGAACCTTAAGCTGCAGCTTAAAATATTGTCGTTTCTGCAGTTCTGTCTGTGGGGGAGCTGGCTAACCACGCTCGGCTCCTACATGTTTGTCACCCTGAAATTCGATGGTGCTTCCATCGGCGCGGTCTATAGCTCGCTGGGCATTGCCGCGGTATTTATGCCGACCCTGCTCGGGATCGTGGCGGACAAATGGATCAGCGCGAAATGGCTTTACGCCTTCTGCCACCTGGTGGGGGCGGCCACGCTGTTTATGGCCGCGGGCGTAACCACGCCGGGGGCGATGTTTGTGGTGATCCTGCTTAACTCGCTGGCCTATATGCCAACGCTTGGGCTTGTGAACACCATCTCCTACTATCGCCTGAAAACGGCAGGTCTGGACATCGTGACCGACTTCCCGCCGATCCGTATCTGGGGCACCATCGGCTTTATTATGGCGATGTGGGCGGTGAGCTTCTCCGGCTTTGAGCTGAGCCATATGCAGCTCTATATCGGCGCGGCGCTCTCCATCGTGCTGGTGCTGTTCACCCTGACCCTGCCCCACATTCCGGTCTCTAACCAGCAGACAAACCAGAGCTGGAGCTCCATGCTTGGCCTGGACGCGTTCGCGCTGTTTAAAAACAAACGCATGGCGATCTTCTTCATCTTCTCCATGCTGCTGGGCGCGGAGCTGCAGATCACTAACATGTTCGGCAACACCTTCCTGCACAGCTTCGATAACGACCCGATGTTCTCCGGGAGCTTTATCGTTGAACATGCCTCGGTGATGATGTCCATTTCGCAGATCTCCGAAACGCTGTTCATTCTGACCATCCCGTTCTTCCTGAGCCGCTACGGCATCAAGAACGTCATGATGATCAGTATCTTCGCGTGGATGCTGCGCTTTGGTCTGTTCGCCTACGGCGACCCGTCAGCCTTCGGTACCGTGCTGCTGGTGCTGTCGATGATTGTCTACGGCTGTGCGTTCGACTTCTTCAACATCTCCGGTTCCGTCTTTGTGGAGAAAGAGGTACGTCCGGAAATTCGCGCCAGCGCCCAGGGCATGTTCCTGATGATGACCAACGGCTTCGGCTGTATTCTCGGCGGCGTGGTGAGCGGTAAGGTTGTGGAGATGTATACCACCAACGGTATTACCGACTGGCAGCCGGTATGGCTGATCTTTGCAGGCTACTCGCTGGTACTGGCCTTCGCGTTCATGGTGCTGTTCAAGTACAAACATGTTCGTACCCCAACAGGTGTGCAGACCGTCGCACATTAATCTGTGAAATCCCCCTCCCTGCGGAGGGGGATTTTTTTTACTTCAGAACATACCCGTACAAACGCTTGATCCCGTCCGCATCCTTTTCGCTGTAAACGCCCTGCAGTTCCGGAGAAAAACCGGGTAACAGGTTGACGCCCTCTTCCAGCGCCAGGAAGTAACGCTGCACCGCTCCACCCCACAGTTCGCCCGGCACCACACACAGCACCCCTGGCGGGTATGGCAACGCCCCTTCCGCCGCGATACGCCCTTCGGCTTCGCTGATGCGCACCAGCTCGACGTCACCGCGAATAAAGGCCTGGTTAGCATCCTGCGGATTCATCGCCACGGTGGGCAGGCTCTCTTTGCGGAACATCGCCTTTTGCAGATCCTTCACGTCAAAGCTGACATACAGATCGTGCATCTCCTGGCAAAGCTGACGCAGCGTGTAGTCGCGGTAGCGGACCGGATATTTGTTCCAGATGGTCGGCAGGACATCCGCCAGCGGGGTGTCATCTTCAATGTGCTGCTCAAACTGGCCCAGCATCGCCACCAGTTGCGCCATCTTCTCGGCGCTCTCCGCCGGGGTCAGCAGGAAGAGAATGGAGTTGAGATCGCACTTCTCCGGGACAATGCCTTTCTCGCGCAAGTAGTGCGCCAGAATGGTCGCCGGGATGCCAAAGTCGGTGTACTCCCCGCTTTCAGCATCGATGCCCGGCGTGGTCAGCAGCAGCTTGCACGGGTCGACAAAGTACTGCTCTTCGGCATACCCCTCAAAGCCGTGCCATTTCGCCCCCGGTTCAAAGCTGAAGAAACGCAGCTCGCTGGCAATCGCATGGGTAGGATGATCCTGCCACGGACGCCCGGCCACCACCGGCGGGATAAACGGCTTAATCATTTTACAGTTGGCGATAATCGCCTTGCGCGCTTCGATGCCCATCTCAACGCATTCGGCCCACAGCCGACGCCCGCTCTCCCCTTCGTGGATTTTGGCGTTCACGTCAAGGGCCGCAAACAGCGGATAGAACGGGCTGGTGGACGCATGCAGCATAAAGGCATTATTCAGGCGCTTATGCGGGCAGAAACGCGCCTGACCGCGGATATGGTTATCCTTTTTGTGGATCTGCGAGGTCTGGGAGAACCCGGCCTGCTGTTTGTGCACCGACTGAGTGACAAAGATCCCCGGATCGTTCTCGTTTAGCTCCAGCAGCAGCGGCGAGCTGTCGGCCATCATCGGGATAAACTGCTCGTAGCCTACCCACGCCGAGTCGAAGAGGATGTAGTCGCACAGCTGGCCGATTTTATCGATCACCTGACGGGCGTTATAGATGGTGCCGTCATAGGTGCCGAGCTGGATCACCGCCAGGCGGAACGGACGGGCTTCCAGAGCTTTCTCCGGAGCAACATCACGGATCAACTCCCGCAGGTACGCCTCGTCAAAACAGCGATCGTCGATGCCGCCAATAAAGCCAAAGGGGTTGCGCGCCGCTTCGAGGTAAACCGGCGTGGCACCCGCCTGGATCAGCGCCCCATGATGGTTGGACTTATGGTTATTGCGGTCAAACAGCACCAGATCGCCACGGGTCAGCAGCGCGTTAGTCACCACCTTGTTGGCGGCTGAGGTGCCATTAAGAACGAAATAGGTTTTGTCGGCATTGAATACTTTCGCCGCAAACTTTTGCGCATGTTTGGCAGACCCTTCATGGATCAGCAGATCGCCGAGCTTGACGTCGGCGTTGCACATATCGGCACGAAAGAGGTTCTCGCCAAAGAAATCGAAAAACTGGCGGCCGGCGGGATGCTTCTTAAAGAATGCGCCATGCTGGTGCCCAGGACAGGCAAAGGTGCTGTTATCCATTGCTACATACTGACTAAGGGTGTCGAAAAACGGCGGCAACAGATTCGCTTCATAGCGACAGGCCGCCGCTTCCAGCTCAAGCCACTCCTGTGCCTTACCGTCGATTACCGCATCGACACCCGCAGGCGCGTCTACCGGCTCTGGTGAGAACAGATAAACAGGTAAATGAAAACCGGTGCGTTTCAGTAATGCGAGGATGCCGCTGTGGCTTTCAGCGACGGTAATGACGACTGCCGCCACATCCGTAAAATCGGTGTTATCCAGCGTCACCACTTCCCGGTGCGTGGATAAGGCGGAGGCCAGCTCACGGCTGACGGCAATTTTCATTGATTTCATAAGCGCAAATACCCGTGCAAGGCGAGAAAAACCCCCGGACAGGGAGTCCCCCTGCCCAACGAATGTGTCTGACCGGAGTTCAGCTCCGACCGCCAGACATCAGTAAAAACAGAGCGCGTCTGGTTTTACTGCTGTCCTGCAGTGAGCCTGCGTTACCCTCACCGCATGGTGAGCTTAGAATAAGCGGTGTGGATGCGGCCAGCCATTCGTACAGCGAGAGAAAGTCTGTTCATGGGCGGCCCCGTATCTGAGAGGAGAAAATTCGCGCAATAATGTCACCTTTCGCCAGGAGGCGCAAGGAGGAATCATTATGCAAAAAATAGCATTACTTTTGGCGGTTACTCACTGAAAAGAGTAATAATAATGCAATATCAATGAGTAAATAACAGGAGTTCATAGTGGTTATTGGACCATTTATTAATGCCGGAGCCGTGCTGCTCGGTGGTGTACTGGGTGCCATGCTCAGCCAGCGATTACCGGAGCGTATCCGCTCCTCCATGCCCTCAATCTTCGGTCTGGCGTCGTTAGGCATTGGCATTTTGCTGGTCATCAAATGCGCCAACCTGCCGGTAATGGTGCTGGCGACCCTGCTTGGGGCGCTGATTGGCGAGTTTTGTTATCTGGAAAAGGGTATTAATAGCGCCGTCGGCAAAGCGAAAAATTTACTCTCACGGGGTAAACAGAAAGGCGGTGGCCACGACGCATTTATCCAGAACTACGTCGCCATCATTATTCTCTTCTGCGCCAGCGGCACGGGGATATTTGGCTCAATGCAGGAAGGGATGACCGGCGATCCCAGTATCCTCATCGCCAAAGCCTTTCTCGATTTCTTTACCGCCACAATCTTTGCAACCACGCTGGGGATTGCCGTCGCCGCGATCTCTGTGCCCATGCTGCTTATCCAGCTCGTGCTTGCAACCTGCGCCACGCTGCTGCTACCGCTAACCACTCCGGCGATGATGGCTGACTTTACCGCCGTGGGCGGCCTGCTGCTGCTGGCGACGGGGCTGCGGATCTGCGGTATCAAGATGTTTGCAGTGGTGAATATGCTGCCTGCGCTGGCAATCGCCATGCCGCTCTCTGCCCTGTGGACAGCGTTTTTTGCCTGATAATGCAGCAAAGTGGCGACAGAGTGTGCGGTCAGTAGCGAAACCAACAAATTTCGTTGACGACAGAGGGCAGATCGGGTTTAATGCGCCCCGTTGCCCGGATAGCTCAGTCGGTAGAGCAGGGGATTGAAAATCCCCGTGTCCTTGGTTCGATTCCGAGTCCGGGCACCACTATTTAAAGAACCCGCCCAAAAGGCGGGTTTTTGCTTTCTGAGAGCCGGACTCTTCATCGAACGATGTTCGATTATTCGCCGCAAGCGGCTCACCCCTTCGGGGCCAGCGCGGCAAGCACGCTGTTCAACGCCTCCGGCGTTAGTCCGGGTCCGGGCACCACTATTTAAAGAACCCGCCCAAAAGGCGGGTTTTTGCTTTTGGCAAAACAGAATTTAACAACGGCCCTTTCTCTTCCAGCTTTACTGTCAACGCTTCCGGGCATCTATCAGTACGTCAGCAGCGTTGAACCATTCTGACGTCTTATTTGTGGCACACAGGCGTTGTGGAAGGCTTAACCTCTTCAAAGCAGTTCCCCCTCCCCTGGCCTTTCTCGCGTCTAACCGTCGTTAAAACCGCACTCTGCGTAACGATCGATATAGACCACACGATCGCTAGATGGCTGTTAAGTCATCGGGAAATGCACATGGCAGTGCACGATATTGCTGAACAATCGACAGGGTGACCCGTAGGCCGGGTAAGGCGAAGCCGCCGCCCGGCTTTTTTAACGCCCAACGCAAAAAGCCCATCCGTGAGGATGGGCTTTCGGCTTTAATTGATGCCTGGCAGTTCCCTACTCTCGCATNNGGGGAGNCCCCAC